>JBNKQR010000016.1:0-54139 GCA_050295975.1 Thiohalomonadaceae bacterium | reverse complement strand
GGTCTGTTCGAAGGTCACATGGTGAAGATGGCCGAAGGCTTCCGTGCCATCCGTGAAGCGGAGCTGGAGCTGGCCGGTCAGTACAACCCGGCGGAACACGATGCCTTCTTCAAATACTTCGACTGGAAACAGTTCAGCGACGAAGAGTGGTTGATGTGTCCACCCGTTGTAGCGGTAGGTGGTGATGGCGCGATGTATGACATCGGCTTCCAGAACCTCTCCCGCGCCATGGCCTCCGGCATGCCGATCAAGGTACTGGTGCTCGATACCCAGGCCTACTCCAACACCGGCGGACAGTCCTGTACCTCTGGCTACATCGGCCAGGTGGCAGACATGGCGCCCTACGGCAAGAAGATGAAGGGCAAGACCGAAATCCGCAAAGAGGTCAGCCTCATTGGTATGGCCCACCGCACCACTTACGTGTTGCAGAGCTCGGTCTCCCACGTTACTCACCTGCTGGAAGGTTACATCGACGGACTCAACAGCCGCCGCCCGGCACTGTTTAATGTTTACGCGGTATGTCAGCCAGAACATGGTGTGGGCGACGATGCCTCTGAGCGTCAGTCACGCCTGGCCGTCGAATCACGCGCCTACCCGATCATGAAGTTCGATCCGGATGCGGGTGAGACCTTCGAAGCGTGTCTCGATCTGGAAGGCAACCCGGCGATGGAAGATGACTGGCTCACCTTCAGCCTGCGTTACGTGGATGAGAACGGTAAGGAAGGCACACTAGAACTGCCGCTCACCTTCGCCGACTTTGCCTACACCGAAGGCCGCTTCCGCAAGCACTTCAAAAAGGCACCGCCGGAGACCTGGAACGACAACATGATCCCGTTCCATGAATTCCTCGATATGGATGATGATGAGCGCGAAGGCAATCTACCTTACATCTGGGCAACCGATGGCAAGAACCGCCTGATGCGCATCCTCTGCGCTCAGGAGATGGTCAACTCCGCCGAAGAGCGTCGCCAGTACTGGCATCAGCTCAAGGGCATTGCGGGTGAACTGGAGAAGGTCGACGTCAACGCACTGGTGGCACAGACCAAGGCAGAGATGGCACAGAAGCTCTCCTCCACTCTGCTCTCTCTCGCCGCATCAGGTGATGTCTCCGCCCTTGCTGGCGGCGCGGTTTCGGCCAACGGCGGTAACGGTGCTGCAAAAGCGAATGGAAACGGCGCTGCCGCTCCGGCAGGTGACTACGAACCGGTCTGGATCGATACCCCGGAATGTACCGCCTGCGATGAGTGCATGGAGATCAATCCGAAACTCTTTGCCTACAACGGTGACAAGAAGGCCATCGTCATCGACCCGAAGGCGGGCCCGTTCAAGGACATCGTCAAGGCCGCTGAGAAATGCACCGCTGGCTGCATCCACCCCGGCACCCCGTTCAATGCGGGCGAAAAGGATGTGGAGAAGCTGATCAAACGTGCGGAGAAGTTCCAGTGATTTTCGCTTTGACACTTCGTATTTTCGGAGCCAGCGAAGAAGTGCGCGAGCGGGATGAGCTGCAAGGCGCCCGCGCAGCCACTTCGACAACAGTTTTACCCTCAGGAGGGGACACTTCCCCCGTCTTCCTCCTACCCATTGCCCTCCTCTCCCCGAGGAGGGATTTTTTATTCCCAGAAACCGGGCGGAAGGCATGGGCCTACTTGAACGCATAAAGCGAGCAACCTTCGCCCACGGCGTCCACCCGGCCGATCACAAGGCGGAGACGAGGGACAAGGCGATCCGTCGCCTGCCCTTCGCCCCGCGTCTGATCATCCCTCTGTCGCAACACATCGGCGCACCGGCGGTGCCGTTGGTGCATGTTGGTCAGGAGGTGGTGCGTGGCGAACCAATCGCCCGCGCTGAAGGATTTGTTTCAGTACCGATTCACGCTCCGGCCACCGGTGTGATCGAAGCTATCGAACTGCGTTACACCGCCAAGGGTTCAAAAGAGAAGGCGATCATCCTGCGTGTCTACCAGGCCGACTCGCAGACGATACGCTACACCACCCCGTGCAATCCGGATGAGATGAGTGTCGAGGAGTTGCGTAATGCAATTCGCGACATCGGCATCGTGGGCCTCGGCGGCGCCGCCTTCCCGTCGCATGTCAAAATGACCATTCCTGCCGAGACCAAAATCGACACGTTGTTGATCAACGGCTGCGAATGCGAACCTTACCTCACCACCGACTACCGGGTGATGCTGGAGTATCCCGAAGCGATCATGCGCGGTATTCAGATCACCCTGCGCATCATTGGTGCCGAGCGCTGCATCATTGGTGTTGAAGACAACAAACTCGAAGCAGTGGAAGCATTGCGCAAGGCGATCCCCGCCGGTGCACCGATCACGGTCGAAACAGTGAAGACCAAATACCCGCAGGGCGCAGAGAAGATCCTGCTCAAGACCCTGCTGGATCGCGAAGTGCCCACCGGCGGCATCATCACCCAGACCGGCACGGCGATGCAGAATGTCGGCACCATGGCCGCCATCGGCAGTCAGCTGGCACGCGGTGAAGGGTTGATCGAACGCGTCGTCACCGTCGCCGGTCCCGGTGTGGAAAAACCAGGCAACTACCTGGTGCCATTCGGTACTCCTATCGGTTTCATGCTGCAACAGCTCGGCTTCAAAGGAACCGAAGCGCAGGTGATTCTCGGTGGACCGATGATGGGCCAGTCCATCGCCTCACTCGACGTGCCGGTGGTCAAAGGCACATCTGGTCTGCTGGTACTGAACGAAGAATTCCTTAACCAGCCGTCACGTAAAAGCTATCCTTGCATCAAGTGTGGTGCCTGTGTCGAAGCCTGCCCGATGCACCTCAATCCGAAAGAGCTGGGTCTGCTGGCCGGAAAACGGGAATATGGCGTGATGGCCGAAAGCTTCAATCTCAATGACTGTTTCGAATGTGGCTGTTGCAGCTTCGTCTGCCCCTCGGCGATTCCGTTGGTGCAGCAGTTCCGCATCGCCAAGGCCTTTAACCGGGAGCGTGCGGCGTAATGAAAATCAGCATGGAACTCCGCACTTCGCCGCATCTGCGTAAACCCATCGGCGTCGAGATCATCATGCGCAACGTGGTCTACTCGTTGCTGCCCCTCTGCGCCTTCTCCATCTACCAGTTCGGTATCAGTGCACTGGCATTGATCCTTACCGTGCTGGCAAGTTGTCTGCTGACTGAGGCGCTGTTCGACTGGATGGGCGACAAACCAGTAGGCATCGGTGACTACAGCGCCACCATCACCGCGCTGCTGCTGGCACTGACCCTGCCACCCGGCTTTCCGCTATGGATGGGCGCTGTCGCCAGCTTCATCGCCATTGGTCTGGGCAAATCCCTGTTCGGTGGTCTCGGCTACAACCCGTTTAATCCGGCGCTGCTCGGTCGCGCCTTTGTGCAGGCCGCTTTTCCAGTGGCAATCACCACCTGGACCCCGGCCTTCGCACCGAACCGTTTTGTGGAGTTCATCCCCACCACCTTGACCCTGCCGTTCACGCTTCCGCCAAACGTGGAAGCGTGGAACAAGGCAGCGGTCGATACCTTCACCGGCGCAACACCACTGGGGATGCACAAGTTCGATGGCGTCACCACACCGGTAATGGATCTCTTCACCGGTATGAGCGCCGGTTCCGCTGGGGAGACCTCCGCGATACTGATTCTGATCTGTGGTGCCTACCTTGCCCTGCGCAAGATGATGGACTGGCGTATTCCCGTCGGTATTCTCGCCAGCGCGGCGATCACCACCGCCCTCTTCCAGCAGTTCGACCCGGAGGCGCCGAGTGTGCTGTTCATGCTCTTCTCCGGTGGTCTGATGCTGGGTGCCGTATTTATGGCCACCGATATGGTGGGCTCACCGGTCACTCCACTGGGGGTCTGGATCTACGCCGCGCTGATTGGCTTTGTCACCATTGTGATTCGCCTCTACGGTGGTCTCAGTGAAGGGGTGATGTACGCCATCCTGCTGGGCAATGCACTGGCTCCACTGATCGAAATGGTGACCCAGCCGCGCACCTATGGGCATGGCAAACGGGGGGCCGATTCATGAGCGACGCCACCGCCACCACACAGGCACCACAGGTCAGCAGCTTTGCCCTGATCCGCACGCTGGGACTCATCGCCATGGTCTCCGGTCTGCTGGTGGTGCTGGTATTCGAGTGGACCAAGCCGGCCATCGAACAGAATAAACGCGAAATGATCGAACGCGCCGTATTCCAGGTGGTGCCCGGTGCCACCCAACGCCGCGACTTTGTAGTCACTGCCGACGGTATTAAACAGCAAGGCGACGGCATCACCATCTACGCCGCCTACGACGACAGCGGTAAGCTGCGTGGCATCGCCGCCGAGGCTGCAGCCCAGGGCTATCAAGATGTGATTCGTCTACTCTACGGCTACAACCCGGAGTGTCAGTGCATCACCGGTATTCGCGTGATTAAACTCTCCGAGACCCCCGGCCTCGGTGACAAGATCATCAGCGACGCCGACTTCGTCGCCAACTTCAACGCCCTCGACGCCAGCCTCAACGCCACTATGCAGGCACTGGCTAACGCTATCGTTACTGTCAAACACGGTCGCAAACAGAACCCATGGCAGATCGATGCCATCTCCGGTGCAACAATCTCCTCCACCGCTGTGGGCAAGGCGCTTAACGAAAGTGCACAACGTCTGCTGCCGCAGTTGGTACCACATATTAAAGAACTGACTATTCCGGAAGGTGGCGCATGATGAAGAACGACCAAATCACCATGGACACCTTCCTCGACGGCCTGTGGAAGGAGAACCCGGTGTTCGTCATGCTACTCGGTATGTGTCCGGTGCTGGCGGTAACCAACTCGACCATGAACGCCATTGCAATGGGCGTCGCCACCACCTTCGTACTGCTCAGTTCCAGTCTGCTGGTATCGCTGCTACGCAACGTGATCCCGAAACAGGTGCGTATCGCCAGTTACATTGTAATCATCGCCACCTTCGTCACCATCGTCGATTACCTGATTCAGGCGATCAGCCTGGAGCTGTACAACGCCCTCGGCGCATTCATCCAGCTTATCGTGGTCAACTGCATGATCCTCGGTCGTGCCGAATCGTTCGCCTCGAAGAATAAACCGGCCAAGGCGCTCGTTAGTGCATTGGGACAGGGTGGTGGTTTTACTGTGGCGCTGCTCTGCCTCGGTACGGTACGCGAGGTTCTCGGTAACGGCACCCTGCTCGGCATCAATCTGTTCGGTGCCTCGTTCCAGCCGTGGGTCGTAATGGTCTTACCAGCAGGCGGCTTCTTTGTTCTCGGCACCTGGCTGTTGTTGTTCGCCTGGCTGAAACAGCGCAAGGAAAAACGCATGCTGCAAATGGAGGCCGCCCGTGGCAACTGAATCACTCTCCTTCATTTTTCTTAACGCACTGCTGATCAACAACTTTGTGTTGAGCATGTTCCTCGGACTCTGCCCGTTCCTCGGTGTATCAGGCAAACTCAATACAGCGGTACCCATGGGCCTCGCCACTGCCATGGTTATGTTGGTTAGCTCGCTTTGTGCCTGGTTTATTAACATTGTGCTGGTGCACTTCGATATCGAATTCCTGCGCCTGATCAGTTTCATTGCAGTCATCGCCTCCGCGGTACAGCTGGTAGAGATGTCGATGAAGAAATTCAGCCCAACCCTGTTCCGTGCGCTGGGCATCTTCCTGCCGTTGATCACCACCAACTGCGCGATCCTCGGTCTGGCCCTGTTCCAGACCTTCAAGGACTACAATTTATTGCAATCCATGGTCTACAGCCTCGGCGCGGGTGCAGGCTTCACTCTGGCGCTGTTGTTAATGGCAGGTCTGCGTGAACGACTCAATCTGGCCAATGTACCCAGTGTTAGCCAGGGTGCGGCGATGAGTCTGATGTTGGCCGGCATGCTTTCACTTACCTTTATGGGCTTTGCTGGCATCGGAGGCTGACTATGATCCTGAACATGTTTATCGCCGTATCGTCGATCCTGCTGCTGATGTTTGGCTGGCTTGGGGTACAACACCTGACGCGGCTTTATGCCCTGCGTCATCCTGAATTTGGCCCCCCTCGTGAAGAGGGTGGTGGTTGCGGTAAGAGCTGCGGTTGTAAAGGTGGCGGCAGTTGTAAGCGCGAAACGGAGCAATCGCAATGAACGATTTAACCATGCAGGTCCAGAAAACCAACGCTATGAAAAACAAGGGGAGTAACATGAACGAGTACGTGGTCAGCTTTGAGTCGATCGGGATGGACGACGTGATGCGCGTTGGCGGCAAGAATGCCTCCCTCGGCGAAATGATCAGCAATCTTTCTGCTGCTGGTGTCGGTGTGCCGGGTGGCTTTGCCACCACCTCCAGTGCCTTCCGCGACTTTCTTACCCATAACCACCTTGGCGAACGTATCAACGGCCTGTTATCGCGTCTCGATGTGGATGATGTAAACGCTCTGGTCGAAGCGGGCCGCACCATCCGTAACTGGATCATTGAAACCCCCTTCCCGGCTCCGCTGGAAGATGCCATCACCGCCTGCTATGCAGAGCTGTGCAAAGATGGTGAAGTGGCGGTAGCGATTCGCTCCTCGGCCACCGCCGAAGATCTGCCGGACGCCTCCTTTGCCGGACAGCAGGAGACCTATCTCAACGTCCTCGGTATAGAGAATGTACTGGAGGCGGTGAAACACGTTTTTGCTTCTCTCTATAACGACCGCGCAATCTCCTACCGCGTACACAAGGGCTTTGAACACGCAGACGTCTACCTCTCTGCCGGTATCCAGCGCATGGTGCGCAGTGACATCGGTGCAAGCGGCGTTATGTTCACCCTCGATACCGAATCCGGTTTCGGTGGTGTGGTACTGGTGACTGGCGCCTACGGTCTTGGCGAAGCCGTCGTTCAGGGTGCAGTGAACCCGGATGAGTTTTACATCCACAAGGCGACGCTGGAAGAGGGTCGTCCAGCGGTGCTGCGTCGTACCCTTGGCAGCAAGGCGATCAAAATGGTTCATGACGACGCCACCAAGGTTGGGCGTACCATCAAAACCGTTGAAGTCGACGAAGCCGATCGTCAGCGCTACTGCCTTAACGATGAGCAGCTACAGGACCTGGCCAAACAGGCACTGCTGATCGAAAAACACTACCAGCGTCCAATGGACATCGAATGGGCTCTGGATGGAAATGACGGCAAGCTTTACATCGTGCAGGCCCGTCCCGAAACGGTGAAAAGTCAGGACGACAAAAAAGTTATCGAGCGTTACAAACTGAAGAAACGTGGTGACGACATCCGCTGCACCGGTCGCGCTATCGGTGCACGTATCGGCGCGGGTAAGGCACGGGTTATCGACAACATCGAACAGATGGATCAGGTTCAGCCGGGCGACGTACTGGTTACCGATATGACCGACCCAGATTGGGAGCCGGTAATGAAGCGCGCCGCGGCCATCGTCACCAATCGCGGTGGTCGCACCTGTCACGCAGCGATCATCGCCCGTGAACTGGGTATCCCTGCGGTCGTAGGTTGCGGTGACGCCACCAGTTCACTGCAAGACGGCGAAGAGGTCACCGTATCCTGTGCCGAGGGCGATACCGGTTACATCTACGACGGTATCCTCGATTTCGAAGTTACCCGTTCCGATGCGGGTGAACTGCCTGAACTGCCGGTGAAGATCATGATGAACGTCGGTAACCCGGACCGTGCCTTCGACTTTGCCAATATCCCCAACGCAGGTGTTGGTCTGGCACGCATGGAGTTCATCATCAACCGCATGATCGGTATTCACCCGAAGGCGTTGCTGGAGTTCGACAAGCAGAGTGACGAGCTGAAGACAATCATCAGCAAACAAACCGCAGCCTATGCCAGCCCGGTCGACTTTTACGTCGAGAAGATTGTCGAGGGTATCAGCACCCTCGCCGCCGCCTTCCACGGCAAGCCGGTGATCGTACGTATGTCCGATTTCAAATCGAACGAATACGCCAATCTGATCGGCGGTGAGAACTACGAGCCGCACGAAGAGAATCCGATGATCGGCTTCCGCGGTACCGCACGTTATATCTCGGAAAGCTTCCGCCCTTGCTTCGAGCTGGAGTGTCGCGCGCTGAAAAAAGTACGCGATGAGATGGGCCTCACCAATGTGGAGATCATGGTGCCCTTCGTGCGTACCCTGGCGGAAGCGAAAGGCGTCACCGAATTGCTGGCGGCAAACGGTCTGAAGCGTGGCGAGAACGGTCTGCGCCTCATCATGATGTGCGAAATACCATCCAATGCCGTGATGGCCGACGAGTTCCTCGAATACTTCGACGGCTTCTCCATCGGCTCCAACGACATGACTCAGCTCACCCTGGGTCTGGACCGTGACTCCGGTCTGATCGCCGACTCCTTTGACGAACGCGACCCGGCGGTATTGAAGATGCTCGCCATGGCCATCACCGCCTGCCGCGCAAAAGGCAAATACGTCGGCATCTGTGGTCAAGGTCCATCGGACCATCCTGACCTGGCGCAATGGCTGCTGGAGCAACAGATCAGCAGCATCTCGCTCAACCCAGATACCGTGGTCGAGACCGGGCTGTTCCTCGCGGGGCAGAAGTAAACCGTTCACCGCATTGGCGCAAAGAACCCAAGGAAATGCCAAAGCATTTAACCGGTTCTTTGCGCCAATGCGGTGAGGTTTTTTCTACAGCGCATTTCCAGCCTGACCGCATTGAGTCGGCAGCGGTATTGCCGATGCTGAATCACTAGCCAAAAGGAGTTGTAGATCCGTTATGCTAATGACCTCTCTCTTTACCCCTTTGCGGTGAATCCTATGCCTGGTAAACGCTCCGTTTTTTTCCTCTCCGATCGCACCGGTATTACTGCCGAGACCCTGGGCCATAGCCTGCTAACCCAGTTTGAAGGTGTAAAATTTCAGAAAATCACCCTCGCCTTTCTCGATACCGTTGAGAAGGCACACAATGCAGTAGCTCGTATCAATCAGGCGGGGAACAATGACGGTGCCAAGCCACTACTCTTCAGCACCCTGCTCAACGATGAAGTACGCGAAATCATCGACACCAGCGATGGCCTGCTATTCGACTTCTTTGATGCCTTCATCAATCCATTAGAGCTGGAACTGGGGATGCACTCCGCTCACGCGGTGGGACGCTCCCACGGTATGGGGGTCTACTCCGACTACAAGTCACGCATCGACGCGGTCAATTTTGCTATGGGTAGCGACGATGGTAATACTCTGCGGGATTTTCCCGACGCTGAGGTGATCCTGGTTGGCGTCTCCCGCTCAGGCAAGACACCCACCAGTCTCTACCTGGCACTGCAATACGGCATCCACGCCGCCAACTACCCGATCATCGACGAAGACCTGGAATCACCGAGGCTACCTGAGTGTCTGCGCCCATACCAGGGCAAGCTCTTCGGCCTCACCATCTCCCCTGAGCGACTGCAACAGATCCGCAGCGAACGCCGTCCCGACAGCACCTACGCTTCGATGCAGCAGTGCCGCTATGAGGTGCGCGCCGCAGAAGCGATGTTCCGGGCCGAAAACATTCCTTTCCTTGATACCAGCGCTGTCTCCATCGAAGAGATCGCAACCACCCTGCTGCAACAGACCGGACTAAAACGCCGTCTTTACGGCTAAAGGCATCATTCCTGGCAAATTAGGTCTATTCTTAAAGAAATTGCCAAAGGCAATATCTTAGAGTAAAACAGCATACTGAGCTACTGACGGAAAGGAGCGTGGAATGGAACGTCCAACTCGTGCAAAAAGACGCGTTAATTTCCATATCCCCTGTTTTCAAGTTGAATCGCCAGCTTATGTGGTAGCTTAGCTTTATATTGGCATAGGACAGTTCTGACACTGGATAGTTGGTTCGTGCAAGAATGAAAGGAGTCTGACCATGCGCGCCTTTGCACAAAAGCCAAAAACAAATCAATCAAATATCAAATCTGCTTCTTCAAACTTGGGCTGGACACACTCCAGGCCTACAAGGCACGCCGCCCATAATTTGCAGCGCATGATAGGAAATCAGGCTGTGCTGTCGGGTTCTCAAATGCTTCCTGGAATCCAGGCAAAACTAACGATCAGCACTCCAGGTGACCGTTATGAGCAAGAAGCCGAGCATGCAGCCAATACGGTGATGGCTGGTCGCAACTTACACCTTGGCCAGGTTTCGCAAGGTATACAACGCAAACTCCATCGGATGGAGATACGTCCTGAAGATATGGTCGATAGTATGCCCCCCATTGAAGGAGAAGCCATTGTCGCTCCTCTAGAGGAAATTCAGCGTAGCGCGAGTAAGGAAACCGCCACGGTTTCCTCCAGCTTTGAGCAATCCTTGCAACAGGCTACCCAGAGTGGTGGTGCAACACTGCCTTCTCCCACTCGCACGATGATGGAAAATCGCTTTGGCTGGGATTTTTCATCTGTAAAGGTGCATAGTGATACTCGTGCACATACACTGGCACAGCAGGCCAACGCTCATGCCTTTACCCTTGGTAGCGACATATTCTTTGCCCGTTCCCAATATCAACCAGATAGTCCGAAAGGCCAACATCTGCTCGCCCATGAACTTACCCACGTGGTGCAACAATCCGACGGTCGGCTCTCCCGGCAAATCCAGCGACGCACCTCCTGTAGCAGCTATCCAGGCTACAACGCTTCCGTACCAATAAGCGGATACAATTGTGCGGGACTGGCGACACGAACTTATAGAGACATTTACCCACCGTCTGCCGTATATGACGCAATCGAGGCAAACTTCATTGGGCCGGTTTGTCCGCTCGAAAGTTGTGACCCAGGCAACGTGAAGTTCTGGATGTGGGAATACAACATACATCTGGAAGATGATCTTGGCAGGACCCTCTCACGTAACAGGTCTGACTTCCACATCGTCGCTGGCCGAACCAGCGTCACCGGTGCTAACCCCACTGACGTATACTCCAAAAACGGGCACCGTCCGATATACGGTCCCAATACCGGTCCTAGCTTCCGACCTTCCACCCGCGAGCGAGCTACTTCCAATAATGCAAGCGAAACACCGGCAACCTATCAAGGCCGTCCGGTTTACAAGGTACGCAGTAATATGACTGAGGAAGTTACCTGCGCAGAATGTTACCTGTAGGGCTGAGTTGCAGAATCGTTCGACACCATTGCCAACTTCACTGTCGGACTATTCACTGGCCTCAAACAGCAATTCAGCCAGGTGCTTCGCCTTTCGATCACTCCCTTCCGCGATCTGCTCACGACAGGAAAAACCATTCGCCAGTAGCGGCGAATCAACGGCGGCACGAATCGTTGGCAACAAACTATCCTCAGCCATGGCCATCGCCATATCGGCATGTTCGCTCTCAAGACCGAAGCTGCCGCCCATGCCACAACAGGAGGCCTCAATAAACTCGAACTCCAGTTCAGGAATCATCTTCAGCACTCGGCGCATCGATTTCATCGCCCCAACCGCCTTCTGGTGGCAATGACCGTGCACCAATAATTTCTTCGTGAACGCTAGTGGTTTGAATTGAAGATTGAATCGCCCGGCCTTCTCTTCACGTACAATAAACTCCTCAAATAGAATAGCCTGTGCAGATACCTGTTCCGCCGCTTCACCCAGATGGAGTGCACGGTAGTCATCGCGGATCGCCAATAGGCACGCGGGCTCTAGTCCGACAATGGTTAATCCCGCCTCGGCATAGGGCTGCAACACCCGTAGCGTGCGTTGCGCCTCGGCACGCGCCTCATCCACCATGCCGTGTGCCAGAAAACTACGTCCGCAACAGAGCGGACGTTCTGGCTCCAATGTTGTCTCATCGGGCGAGGCAATGATGACGTGATAACCGGCCCGCTGAAGTACGACAATAGCCGCATCAGCGATCTGCGGATCGTAGTGATGACTGAAGGTATCGACAAACAGCACCACCTGCTGCTGCCCCTCCTCTACTGACATCTGTGGCGTGACAAAAGCGCGCTCGGCAGGTTGTGGTAGACGACGCTTACTGGTGACACCAAGGAAAAGCTCACCCAGCGAGGAAAATAGAGGAATTTGATTGCGCAGCACGACAAGATTTTTCAGCCACGGCAGGCGATACAACCAACGCGGTGTATGAGCAAAGAGTCGGGTACGCAGGGAGGGCGGTTTGGTCGCATGGCGCTGGGCCAGATATTCGATCTTAATCTGCGCCATATCAACACTGTTTTCACACTCCCGTTTACACCCCTTGCAGCCAAGACATAACGCCATCGCCTCAGCCAGTTCCATATCATCTAACGGCAACTCTCCGTTGAGCATCGCCTTTAACATCCGTACCCGCCCTCCAGTGGAGAGGTGTGGATTATCACTCACCCGATAGCTTGGGCACATCACCCCTTTGCCCTTGGTCTCGCACTGGCGTGAATTGATACAGACCGCCACGGCCTTGGCAAAGTCACCACCCTGTTTGGGAATGTCCGCATAGGCATCGCCCATGCCAGACTCCCTATAGGCGGACCAATCGAGATAAGTTTTCATACGCTGTCGCTGCTCCTGCTATCGTGTTGCTCGAAAACTGCAAGAGTAGTGCCAGCATTAATGACTGACGATCAATGGGTTAACCCGGAACAGGTGTCGCAAAGCCAACAATCGTGTATTTATCCGGAGAAGGCCACAATGATAAAGTTTGTCAAAGAATCTACCAGTGATGTGGAACAGCTTCTGGCGCAAAGTGGCTACTATGGTTTTCCGGTAACGGTAAACCGATGTGCCTTATCTTGTAGGAATTTGAGCAACGGCCGCTCTTACAACACTCCGCCGATTCCCGTTAAATACGAATCAATTTGGCACTTCCGTTTGGCCGCTTCAGTTCATAATTCCCACTCAATGCCAACAACTCCTCCCACGGCACCGGCTTACTGAACAAATATCCCTGCGCCACCTCGCAATTATGCGTCTGCAGGAATAGTGCCTGCTCAAACGTTTCCACGCCTTCCGCCACCACTTGCTGCCCCAGGCTATAGGCGATGGAGAGGATGGCCTTCACCAACTCCGCGCAGTATTTGTCTGTGGTCACAGTGTTGATAAATGAACGGTCGATCTTCAGCGTGTTGATCGGGAAACGTGCCAGATAGCTCAGGGCTGAATACCCCGTGCCGAAATCGTCGATAGCGATAGTAATACCCAATACGCAGAACGCCTTGAGCGTCTCCAGTACATCGCCATATTCATCCAGCAACAGGCTCTCGGTGATCTCCAGCTCGATCCATTCCGGACGACAGCCGGTCTCTTCCAGCACGCGTGTCACAGTCGAAACCAGATCGTTGGACATGAACTGGCGCGCCGACAGATTGATCGCCACCTTATGTAGTGAACGCCCTACACCATTCATTTCGCTAGCCATACGGCAAGCTTCGCGCAGTACCCACTCGCCCAGTTCGACAATCAACCCGCTATCTTCCGCGATAGGGATAAACTTGTCCGGCGGTAAGAATCCACGCTGCGGATGCAGCCAGCGCAACAACGCTTCGGAACCAATCATCGCACCCGTCTCCAGACACACCTTGGGCTGGAAATGCAAAGAAAACTCGTTGCGTTCCAGAGCATGGCGCAACTCGGATTCCAGCGTCAGCCGTTCGTTGGCACTTTCGGTCAAGTTGTTGGCGTAGAATCGGAAATTGTTGCGGCCGGAACGCTTGGCGTAGTACATCGCCGAGTCCGCATACTTCACCAGGTCTTCCGCATCGACGCTATCACCCGGATAGAGGGCAATGCCGATGCTACAGGAGATAAACACCTCCTTACCTTCCAGAAGGAAAGGTGTATCGAACACCGAGCGCATCTTATCGGCGATGGTGCCCAGGTCATCGCCGTTACGTATATCGGGCAGCAACACGGCAAACTCATCGCCACCCAGACGTGCCACTGTATCGTAGGCACGCACACAGGTACTCAAGCGCGCCCCGGTCTCACGCAACAGTTCGTCACCCACCGCATGTCCCATGGTGTCATTCACCGTCTTGAAACGGTCCATGTCGATCATCATCACGCCCGCGAGCTGGCCGTGCCAGGAGGCGTCGGCGATCATCTGGCGCAGGCGGTCGTTGAACAGCGCACGATTGGGCAGAGAGGTAAGCGGATCGTAGAACGCCATTCGATGGATCTTCTGGCGGAACGCATACAGCTCCGTGATATCGCGCCCCACGGCCAGCACGCTCGCCACATCGCCCTCTTCGTCGAATTCCGGTGTCAGGTTGATCAGGCTGTAGACATCCTGGCCCGCCTTGTTCATCCACTTCAATTCGAACTCGACCGCTTCACCGCTTGCCAGCACCTGGTGCAGTTTCTCTTCATTGAGCAAGCCCCCCTCACCACCGGGTACTTCAGACGGGCGCTTACCAATGAGCGCCTCTACGCCGCCCTCGACCAGTTCACCGAACGCCGGGTTGGCATACACGCGGCGCAGATCGCGGTCATAGCGCGCCACGGTATCCGCCGAGTTCTCCACCAGCGTACGAAACTCCCGTTCACGCTCGGCCAGCTTCATCTCGAACAACTTGCGTTCGGTAGTGTCGCGCAGGATGAGCATCACCGAGTTCGTTTCGCCCTGCTCATCCGATACAGGTCCCAGCCAGCAGTCGAAATATTTGAACTCCCCTTCGGGAGTCTGGTAATCCATCGCATAACGGCTAGGCTCCCCTGTATCCAGCACGCACTGGACTTCGCGATCCAGCACGTCATTCCAGTACGGCGATGCCAGTTTCGATTCCTTCACGGTCAGTCCCAACAGGCTGGCCGCAGGCTTGCCAGTCAATTTCTCTACTTGCGCATTGACGTAGGTACGGCGGTGGTCACGGTCATAACGGAAAAACGGTTCGGGCAGGTTTTCCACCAGTGCGCGGAATTCGTATTCGCTGCGGCGTAACTCCTCTTCCATGCGCTTGCGCGCAGTGATGTCTCGCCCCACGCCAAGCACACCGACCACACGCCCCTCTGCGCCATAGACAGGGACTTTGCGTGTCTCCAGCAGCACATGCTCTCCACTATCCGCCATCGTCACCCATTCTTCATTTATGCTCATGCCACCCGCTACGATGGCATCCTGATCTTTTTGGCGGAAGAAATCGGCTAATTCCTTATCGACAAAGTCGTAATCCGTCTTACCGACGATCGCCGTTTCGCTGGCGCCGAAGAATCGTTCAAAGGCGCTATTGCAGGAGAGATACACACCGTTGACATCCTTCAGCCACACCAGGTCCGGGATGGTCTGTACCACTGTTTGCAGACGTTGGCGCATCTCTTCCATCGCGACCTCATTCTGCTTGCGTGCGGTGATGTCCATCACCGCGCCGATCAATCCTTTTACCTGATCGTTAGCATCAGCAAACGCCGCCTTACTAAACCACACATCGCGCAACGTACCGTTCGAGTGCTTGATCTGGAATTCATACTCCTGCCGCTCCACCTTGCGCTCTAAAACCTCGAGGTCCTTGGCATGGTAGGTTTCTGCGAGCTCTTTGGGGTGAGTGTCGAACACGCTCTTGCCGATAAGCTGCTCGCGGCTTGCGCCGAAGAAATGCTCGAACGCACGATTGATCCCCAAATACTTTCCTTCCTGATCCTTGTAAAAAACCGGAATGGGGATCGCATCGAGCAACGAATTCAGAAACGCCTCCCGCTCGGCCAATTCCTGCTCGGCCACCTTGCGCTCGGAGATGTCGCGGCCGAAAGCGATGGTACCGACGATCTTTCCTGTCGTATCGCACTCTGGCACGACGTAGATATGGTTGTAAATCAACTGGCCGCGCTCATCCGGCACGGCCAGTTCGATCAACTGCATCTCGCCGCTGGCGATGGCCTGGGCGGCGGCTTCTTCGATCTGCGCGAAGCGGCCGTCCGGCCAAACTGCGGTGGGGCGCTTACCGATCACCGCCTCTGTGCTTGAAAGGCCCAACAACTCAGCCAGCACCTTGTTGAGATACAAGATGCGGTGTTCGAGGTCGTAGCGAATGATATAGTCCGGCGAGCTTTCAGCGAGGCTGCGAAACTCCTGTTCGCGCGTGGTCAGCGCCAACTCCATGCGCTTCATGTTCGTCATGTCGCGACCGAAGGCAATGCTGCCGATGATGTTGCCGTCCGCATCGCGCTCTGGCACTACAAGAATGTGGTGATAACCTACCAATCCATCTTCCTGAGGAAAATCGAATTCCACGCTACAGGGCTTGCCACTTTGCATCGCTTCCGCCTCGGCAGCTAACATGGCTTGACCACGCTCATCATGCCAACGTTCGATGCGCAAAATACTGGACACTTCAGCAGCACTGTCAAAACCCATGAAGCGCGCCAGATGGTCGTTCAGGTAGCGGATGTTATGTTCGCGATCAACGCGCATAATGAAATCCGGCGAGCTTTCAGCGAGGCTGCGAAACTCCTGTTCGCGCGCGGCGATCTCGGCTTCCATATACTTGCGCTCGGTAATGTCCTGCACCGTTCCCATCATGCGAATGGGCTGCCCCTCTTCATTCCTGAACACCTTGCCTTGCGCATGGACAGTGCGTACACCTCGACTTTCAGATACGACACGGTGCTCCAGATCGAAGGGCGTGTCTTTCTCAAACGCCGATGTGACCGCTGCGACCACCCGTTCCAGATCATCCGGATGGAGCGATTGCTTGAACTCCTCGAAGGAGGGATGCTCCGGCCTCTCGTCAGGCGAATAAATCTCATACGCCATCTCCGACCACTCCACGCGATTCGCCAGAACATCCCAATCCCAACTTCCCAACTTCGCAATGGTTTGGGCCTGCTCCAATCGTTCCAGGGTCTTCTTGCGTTCGCTGATATCAAGCGCCTGTGCAGCGACCAGGCTAGAATTATCATTTGCCAGGGAATGGACTCGACGCACCATGCTGCTAATTTGGCGCAACAGAATATTTAGCAGCAGCAAATAGAGTAGCGCGATGATTCCCATGAAGTGTGCAACTTGACCATCCTGCATAAATAGCCATGCACACGTGGGCAACAACGCGGACGCCTCGAAGGCTATCGCCAGTGGGAATAGATCCGATTTGGCGACAGCGGCATAGGCGGTGATACCGGCAATAACAAAGATCATCAGGACCGCGACAGGCTGCCCATCGTTCAACCCGAGTATGAAAAACGAGCTTCCCCAGGCCAAACCGGTGGCGATGGAGGCAACCATCAATCCTGGCATCCAGCCGCTCTGCGGCCACTCGTCGGCCTCTCCGGTACGTAGATAGCGCATCGAGTACCAGTACTGCCCACCCTGCGCCAGAAGTAGCAAATCCACCCAGGCGAGTAAGGACTCATGCGGCAGATATGCCCACATGGCAACCAGTAGCGCGGCAGACACCAATATGGAAGAGATAAAAGAAAGCCGATTGTTACGGCAATAGCGTTCCAATTGTCCCGCTGTCAACGATATTTCGCTAAGTCTGATATCCATTTCTTCAACTCTTTAGTACTATCCTTCAGCTATTTTCTTCAGACAGGTATGAGACAGAAATCGTGGTTCCTATGAAAACCTATAGGCCTCATCACCCCGACTACAGCATCGCAAAACTGCCCGGGCAAGCCTATCGGATAGTCCTGAATCACTTGTCAGACAAGTGAGCCTGGGTAGGGCGATCCTTACAGAGGCCGCCACTTGGGCAGTATTACGTAAGAAGATATGTAGCTGCATCCAGGTATCACTGGATGAAAATGTCAAAGCGATGAAATACCATGGTATTGGCGATGCCAGTGGTAAAGCAGTCATCCGTACATAACCAATACACCAGCGGAAAACAGCCATGACAATCATTGCAGATACCGTCGTTATTCTGGTCGCACTCCTACATACCTACTTTTTCGCGCATGAGATATTCCTATGGGACAAACCGGCGGGGAAATGCCCTACTGAACAAAACAGAGCAACTCTGCCTATTTGAGTCAGCCTGCACCGGGTACAAAAAAAGCCCCATGTCAAAAGACATGGGGCAGATGCTGGAATCGCCACGGCTGCCAGAGTGCCTACGCCCCTACCAAGGCAAGATCTTCAGCCTCAATATCTCACCAGAACGACTGCAACAGATCCGTAGCGAACGTCGTCCAGATAGCACCTACGCCTCTATGCTGCAGTGCCGTTACGAAGTACGCGCCGCTGAAGCGATGTTTCGTGCAGAAAACATCCCCCACCTCGACACCAGCGCCGTCTCCATCGAAGAGAGCGCCACCACCCTGCTGGAACAGACCGGCCTTAAGCGTCGACTCTACGGCTGACGAAGGCCCCTCCCCGCCCGCTCCAGTAGCTGTCTACTACCCCACCCTCCGATTTGGGCACTTTGGCGAGTGACTATGCTCGGGACCAACCTCATGGCAAGCAGCTTAATAGCCTTGTCCGCTGGATTGCTCCTGGGGCACCTAGTTCTTTACCTTTGCAGCGCCCCCCCTTCTCATAGGTGGCAGATGATGCTATCTCACAATATTCGCTTAATGACATACTCTTGCCGATCGTGGAAGCATGCAGTAAAGTTGTGTATCTACGTAGTTCAAACCGCCACGGATGTGGAACACTCACGTGAAACTACATTTATATGCCATATTGATGGCCGAATTGTAATATCTCCTATACGGACACGGACGTTATGCTGACAAATCATACACTTTCGGACCATTCTGGGCGTCAATACCGTCTTTTAACGCCACAGGACACCCGCCCCCACACCGCATTACAAGCGGAGCGGTTCTTCAGTGAAACCCAGGCGCTACGCTTTCTTCGTCAGTTAACAGTCCCCCACGGCTATTGGCGCCGCATCCACCAGCGGACAGCACATGGATTTAGCCCGATTAGTAACGAAAACCAGCTTCTCGAACTTCTCTCGCAGATGTTGTATAGCGGAAGAATTCAGATTTATCAGTTAGAAAAAGCGAACAGCCCTGCCACCAGCCGCATGACATTTCGTGATGACAAGAAGACACTCTTTGCCATTAAACCTGTTAGCCACCTTCTAACACAACAAGAAGCAGAATTACGGCATTTTAGTGATGAACACGAAGCCCGAACATTCATTGAAGAGTCGGGTATCGATGAGAAACAACTCGATGAACTCATTAATGAGAAAAAACTGCCTCGAGGCAAAAATGCAACCCACACTGTTGCTGCGGCTCTGGCTTCAGGAGAGCTGATCGTAACCGTCGACCGCTACTCACATGCACCGCCTACAACATCAAAATCCAATAGTGATGACAAAACTGTTGTTGCAGAGAAACCTGCCGGCCTAGGATCAGAATCGACTCAAACAACTGCAGCAACCGCAACAGCAGCCACTCAGGCAGAAAAGGAAGCTCCTCCATGTATCACCGAATGGGTGTCAGTATCCTGTTCACATGATCGCATAGCCGGTATCACAGACAAGACAGAGGTAGTACCTGTACTAGCAGTTGTAGCCACTGAAAAGAACAAAGCTGGTCTGGAAAAGATAACAGCTGAAATTCATGGCACTGATTTATGTGACTCTCACAAATCCGCCTCATTCCACATATCGTCTAAACACAAACTTACATCACGCGAAGAGAAGAAAATCATTTTTCAGGCCAATTGTGGCGAATGGGACGTGCACAACGCATTTGACCGCTTGTGGTTACCAACCGTTTCACCCAAGACCTACCGAGTCACACCGAAACAGACCTGCAAAACCAAAGACCTAAAAGTCTCTGAAATAAATGTGGATGTCTACCCGAAAATGAAATGGCTATGGGAAGTAGACATCGACTTCGGCAAACTCGAGTTTGTTCCTGGTCAGGCCAAAATTGAATATAGCAACTATTCCATCGACGGAAACGTTACCTTAACCTACGATGAGAAGCCTTATGACGCCAAAGAAAAATATGACGAATATATTGGCAAACCACTCGAAGGCTTCAAAAATATTTGCGACAAAATTGCCAAAGTTTTGGAGGTTATCAACAATCCCAAAGCGGCTTTGATGCGCATTGGCACAAACACCAAAAACCCGCCACCGCCTGAAGGTGAGGACAACAGGGACGGTAACGAAACCAAACTAGAAGTTACCTGGCCAAACCTGTCGATTGAATACGAGTCTGAACTTATTGAGAATCAGGAACCTTCTATCGTCGATCACAAGTTCAGCATCGGTTTAAAAGCTGATCCATTACTGGATGTCAACATACAAGTTAACGTACTCGACGCACTGATATCTGCCGCTCCCTATGCCGTAAAAAAACTTTTGGAATTTGCGAAAAAAAGGATTTCGGAAGAACTGGACAAAAACGACAAAGTTGGATTCAGTGGTGAACTCGATATCATCTTTACTGTCGAGACAAAAGTCGACATTGACGAAGGAAAAAAGATCGAAGCCACTCACAACAGATATGATAAGTCTTTTGAAGTCAAACCAATCACAGGAAATTTCTCTCTCCCTGCTGAACTCAAGGGCGTTGCTAAAGCAGAAGGAAAATGGTTCTCCATAACATTCGAAGTCAATTATGAACTATCTGGCAAGGCTGGATGGGAAGGTAAATATGAGTTTGGTAAGGACGACATCGGCATCTATTTTTCTGATACCGTTGAGTTTACCGGCATTGATGTTATTGCGACAAAATACGAAGAAGTTAGCGCGAAAGTAAAATCAAAGATATCAAACCGATATAAAAATGCCTATGGAGCACAACATAAATCTGAAAATGGTGAAGCATCCATCAAGCTTGAAAACGGTGAAGTGGAAGGTGAAGCAACCCTAAAAACTGAAGAATCCCAGCCTTGGTCATGGTTAAAACCCGAGCAAGACCAACAGAAAAAACAACCCGTCAAGCATTATCTAGTAAAAAACTGATATGAAGACTTACTTTAAAATCCTAGCCATTCTCATGAGTATCATTACCATGCAACCATCATATGCCGTAAATACACTGCAAAACCCTGTCTATTACCTTGACTACTCTGTATCTGGAACAGGCGCTGAAATCCGCCTGAATGATATCCCGATACTGTATAAAGACGAAAAGGGAACAACAACGTCTACCAAACCGATTCCCGAATATATTATTGACGGTAAAAATGTCTTAACCATCAAGACCTTTCCACTGGAAGAGTACGGCAACCAATACAAAGAAAATGCCTCCGTCGAAGCAAAAATAACCGTCAATGAACGCAATGGACCACTCAGCGCTAGTACTGTTGTGTTGCCGCTTCATGTTCACCCTAGCACTGACAAAGAACATATTCTCTCAAGCAACATTGAGAAGGCAGAGTATTCACAACCCTCATTAATTGAATTCGGCGATAATGAAATTGTTGCTGCGCGATCGGTATATATCGACTCTCCCTATCCGCGTTGGGCGTGGCAGGATGGTGTATCTATTGAAGACAACAAGGAAAACTACGACTCCCTTTTAAAAAAATACAAAGAAATCCATGCTGCATTAAATAATAAAGACATGGATCTAGTTCATCAAACATATAAGGCAGCAGCTATCGAATATGCCCTTTCCTATAACTACGATGACGTACAACACGGATATCGGATTATGAATGCAGGGGGGTATATTAACGAAGAGGGCTGGGTGCTAGGTGATATAAATATGGGCTTAGCCAACATGGAGTTCCACTTCAAAATTTTTGCCAATGGCAAATTAGCTCAATTAGTCGATCCCGACAACGAACCGTCCTTGATACTATACCTGAATTTTGACGATGATATGGTAAGCTTTCAAACCTTCAAATTTTATAAGAATGAAGCTGGTGAGTGGACATTAATTCGCTAAACCACATCCCATACATCAATCCATCATAAAACTTCATACCCTTGATCGGTGGTGAGCATGAGGCAGTGCCTACGTACTAAGACAAACTCTGCGGCACCACTATCCCACCAGAACGACTGCATCAGATCCGCACTACTTCCATTTATGCCTCAATGCAGCTAAGAAGTACACATTGCTAAAGTGGTGTTTCGTACCGATAACATTCCCTATTTCGACACTAGCGCCGTCTCCACCGAAGTGAGTACCACTACATTGTTTGCGTATTGGCAACATATAAATGTGTTAGTCAGGTCACCCGGACTTTTTTATTAAACAATGTGATATCGAACTTACACTATTACTAGGTCCCTCCCCCGTTTACTCTGGTCGAAATCATTGATGAAATAGCATTCCAGATCCTCGGATTGCTAAGAATAGTTCCTGTTAGTGCGATTCTTTTGCTCATGCTAGTCACATTGTAACTAACATCGCTCACTTGGGCGTTGTTGGTGACAGGGTATGGACATAATGTATTAATAGTCGATGTATCTCTACTGGGAGTAAAGATGTTCTTCTGTATGTCACGCCCCATATGGCCACACAAAGAGTGTGACAGTTGCAACCTTCGCTAGTGGATACGGCTAGTTCTGAGGACATAGCGGACTTTCTCCACGCAAACCGCCTCCCTAAATGTAAATATTTTTTTACAATTCGTAATTATGACGTAGGTATGAGGTGGATAGAAACTACAAGTAATTTGATCAAATTATCTAAACGAATCGCCTAGAACGTCGGTTTCATACATATTTACGGCGCCCCACATATAAAGCACTGATGTGGTTCGAGGTTGCCTGCTATACCATATTCACATTTGTGCTACTACTCGAACTAATCCAGCCTCTGGATAAAATCCTTCAGCAGAGCTAATCTGGTTTAACCTATTACACAATGGACAGGAAGAGAATACGCACTGACTCCTTACGTCATGTCATGACTCATAATAGCCATAAAATCTGACAACGGAGGTCGGCATCTATACAAACCTTATCCGACTTATATCATGAAATATCATGGTAGCTTCCATATTTAGGCACTTGGTGTAGTTCGCCTACCAGTAGGTATTACTCCATTATTGGTACCGAATATATGCACTTATTAGACGTGATATAAAGCAGTCATCTAGCAACTCTGAAATCGTTTCTTTGCTATCCACACATGGAGGAATCCACTATGGACATACAAGGGATAATCTACCTATTACCACTCTATCTCATTATACCTTTATCAGCTGCATCCTATATTTTAATACAGCACAAAATAAAACTTAGGAAAATAGAAAAAATAAACGAATACACGAATAGTTACACAACGAATCCTATATCAGACCACCATGCAGATGTGATTAACGATAGAACCGTATATGACTACATTATCCCAGTCGTACTTGCCACTCTGGTAACAGCTGGCGGTCTGTATGTAACATTCATGATTGGTGATAATGGAAAAAACTCTCCATTCCTTATAGGTCATCTTTTTAAACATGCATCAACCGAACAATTAGCAAGTGTGAATATAAAGCCAAAGAGCATCGATGAACAACCAAAGAGTGCCGATGAACAGCCAAAGAGCGTCAACAAACAATCATTGAACGCAAAAAGCTTGATGGCCATCGCATGGGCTTTCATGGGTGTGTACACATTCAGCCTACAACACATTTTCAGGCGCTATGTATCATTCGATTTATACCCAAGGGCATATTACGACATCGTAATACGAACTGTGTATGCGGTTAGCATTGCACTGGTTATCCGATATTTATTTGATGACTATGCTGATAAGGCTGCAGCTCCAGCACTCTATTTCATAATTGGGGCTTTCCCAGATCGTGGATTATTGATGATTGAAAACGGCTTAGCAAAACTACCTTTCTACCCGAAAACGGATACAAGAAAAGCGATCAACTATCCGTTATCGATGGTAGAAGGGTTAAGTCTGTTACATCGCTCACGCCTAAAGGAGTTAGGTATAGATAACGTCCAGAACCTGGCGGTATTTGACTACACTGATCTATTAATTAGATCGCCCTTCAATCCTGAAACCATTGCCTCATGGATTGGTGCATCAAAACTAATTATGCTATTTGGTGACAACGCAAAAAATCTATACCAAATCGGAATCTATGATGTATGTTCATATAAAATGGCCTATGAAGGAAAAGATATAACCTTAGATGAACTTGCAGAAAAAACCGGTATTGACAAGATCCATCTTGAGGTTGCCTATATGCAAATAAGAGAAGACAGCTTCATAGAACTATCCAGGAAGCTTACATCTGCACGTATTTCAAATAATTCACAACAAGAGCATCACAAAAAGAGGAAAGATTTGGTTACTCAACCTGAATTGGCGTAGCCCATGTAATGACGAATATATGAGGTCAAATCGCACTGTAATATCACACTTGTTATGAAGCAAGACTTAGAATACACAGATTAGGCATTTGAAATATAGCATATTCCATACATCTTCTAATGCGCCCGAATGGTGTGCATTAACTTAATGAAGTTGCCAGGATCCGTTTATGCAAAAATATTTTTTTATTTTTAGAAACAAAATAGGTAAATCTACATACAATATGCACTATTCTACCAGCAAAGGAGTTATGCAGATATGTGCTAGGCACAGCTGAAGTGTTGTCGCGTAGAACTAGTCATCGCGTTATGTGATAGATTTTAAAGGTGGCGTGTTATGCAATTACCGTCCAACATCAAATGAGGCTTAATCAAAATATTCACTCGCTTTATGTGACAACTCAGCCTGGTGTCTCACCTTACCTGGCGGTATAGAGCTGCACTAATTATATCCTCTCAGACAGCGTAAACGAATGGCACTAACGCCCTGTGAATTATACTGACTTTATCCTAAACAGGATCTACTAGTAGGAACTATCATGCTTCCACAAAGCTAACAAACGACCTAAAGTATTAGACGCATTGATTCAATTAAACGAAATTGGTTCCAGTAATCGAATAGATTCCCCTACTGGATTAGATGATTGATGCATTGAAATACTATGGTAAAGAAATAAAACCAAAGGAAAACCATCATTACCATATATGACTTCCTGAACATTTTTCAACATAAGCTGCTATCAACGAACATTGATCACACCAGAATATCGGGTTATAAATGATAAAGAAGAATATCTGGAAGGGAATCAAGTTATGAAATATACAATACGCGTATACAATACAGTCGGTTCATTAAAACCAAAAAGGCAATACCTATTCACCTTACTGCTACTAGTTCCAATCACCTGTTTTTCAGCAATTTATAAGTGGACCGATGAGAATGGGCGAGTTCACTACGGTGATTCACCAAGAAAAGAAGACAATGCGAAAAAAGTTACTGTTAAGATAAATTCTTATAAAAGCGTCAGCTACGAGAAATTTACGCCAAGCAAGAGTGCCCAGTCATACACTAAGCCTGCCACACCCAAAGAAGTAACTATGTATGGTACAAGCTGGTGCCGCTACTGCAAATCTGCAAGAGATTATTTTGAACAAAATGGAATAGATTACACTGAATACGACATTGAAAAAGATATGCATGCAAAGAGAGAGTATGACGAGCTAGGCGGGAAAGGCGTCCCGGTAATCCTTGTCGGCGAAAGAAGAATGAACGGTTTTAGCGCAAAGGGTTTTAAACGTATTTACGAGTGACTCGCCGACATTACTAAGCGAACCATCCAAAAAATGTCGCGGCTTTTACTTCAGATAATTAACTGTGCAGATTATTTAGCTGCTTGGCGATAATGTCGTGGCTGAGCCAGAGTACCGGACCATGGGGTGCGGAGGCTTCATGAAACATCAACGGACCGCTACTCTCCAGCACCAGGGCACTGAGATGATCAGTGATTAATGCTTTGCGGTCCTTGTGCAGTTTGGTGATCTCTTCGGAGGTACCGACCATCACATCCGCCAGTTCGGCAGTGTTATCCATCGGCCATGCATCAAAGTTGCGAAACTTGGCAATGGTGGCATCGGCGTTGTAGTTCTCGATTTTTTCCAGCAGCTCTTCCAGTTTAATGCCATCTTCGAGCAGAGACTGGCAATGAGTCCATTGCTGCTTTGCCCAATCACCATTCCCATTTTCCCGTTTCAGCGCGTTGAGTAGTGGGAACAGGGAGAGCTCAACACCGACAAAGATATCACTGGAATTGGTGCGGATCTCAGGGCAATTGAAGACGGTAGCCTTAACCCCTTCCTTCCATGCTGCTTCGGCATGGTCTTCCAGACGCATTTTGGCATAGCCCTGGGTGTAGTTGGTGTAGGTCTGCCACTGATACTCGCCGTTAATAAGGATTTCGGTACCGTGATAACCATAAGCTGTGTAACGCACCTGCCCACCATTCTGCTCCTGACGCTGACGCAGTTTAGCGCTGGCGCCGATCAGATATTTGAAGGTGTTGGCAGTCACCTCATCGAAGTTCATCAGGATGAGCTTGCCCAGATCGCTGTCGAGTAACGAGCGGGATGAGAGGAAACGATCGCCACGCCCCTTGTAGACGCGATTGGCGATGGCGAGAAAGACTTTGGTCTTGGGAATACCACCTGCCATGGTATGAGCAAAAAACACGTTGGCTTTTTCTGGAATCAGTTTTTCCAGTTCGCTGATCACCTGCGCAAGGGAATCGTTGAAGCGTTTTACACCAACCTCTTTACACTTTTCGATGTGCGCCCAGTCGAGCTTGTCTTCCTGCCAGGTCTTGAGTCCCATTTTGGCGACAAGGTCGGTGGGGGTCGGGGTACCTGCCGGGGAGTCGAGATCGAAACCGGCCATCATCGGGATATTGATGATCTTTCCACCCAGATTGGCCTCTGCCTCGGCGTGTTCCTCAGCGGTCAGGGCTCGGAGTTTGCCATCTTCATTACGGCGACCGACGGTGATACCGATGATGGTCATTCCGGCAGCGCGTGCCTCATCGATCAGGCCGTTGACGTACCCACGACCAAACAGCTCACCGAACAGAACGAATACATCACCCTTACCGAAGATATTTTCCTGCGGCATTTCACGCAATGGCACCAGTGCAGACATAGTTCACTCTTGTTGTTGCCGGAGACGACCTGCGCCGCTCCAATTATTAATTCGGGAAATGCAGCGCCCCCGTGCGCTGCGAAGGGCACAACTATAAAGCAATTCCCTCAAGCTATCAAAGGCCTAAAAGCCCCACAAAACCCTGATTTTGTGACAAAAACGGGACATTGATCACGGCTTTAACCGAGTACTCCCGCCAGTTGTAAAGGAAATGAAAAAGGGGCGGTAAAAACCGCCCCATTATTACTGCCTTGTACCTACCTTTCAGGACCCACTCCTGATGCTATCCAGACGTTTGTACATCCAGGCATAGTACATCACCGGGATCACCACCAAAGTCAGCACGGTGGAGACCAGAATGCCCGAGATCAGGGAGACTGCCAGACCGCTAAAGATAGGGTCGTCGAGGATGAAGAAGGCACCCAGCATCGCAGCTACGCCAGTCAGCATGATCGGCTTGGCACGTACGGCACCAGAGTTGATCACCGCCTTCTCGAAATCGACCCCCTCTCGCACCTGCTGGTTAATAAAGTCGACCAGAAGAATGGAGTTGCGCACGATGATACCGGCCAGGGCGATCATGCCGATCATCGAGGTAGCGGTGAACTGCTTGTCCATAATCCAGTGACCCGGCATCACGCCGATAATGGTCAGCGGGATTGGCGCCATGATGATCAGCGGCACTACGTAGGAGCGGAACTGGGCTACGACCAGCAGGTAGATCAGGATCAAACCGACCGAGTAGGCGATGCCCATATCGCGGAAGGTCTCATAGGTGACCTGCCACTCGCCATCCCACTTCAGGCTGTAGTCATAGGGGTTTTGCGGCGGGCTGATAAAGTTCTGACCCAGCACGCGACCATCATCCAGCACCTTGTCGGAGAGGGTGCCGACGATATCGAACATGCCGTAGAGAGGACTGTCCAGCTCACCAGCCATATCACCAGTGACAAAGACCACCCGCTGCATGTCCTTATGGTAGATGGCATTCTCACGCACTGTCTGCTCCACCCTGGCGATCTCCGAGAGTGGTATCAGGCTGCCACTCATGCTGCGAACACGCAGGGCCAGCACCGATGTGATCTCGGCCTTGTCCTTCACCGCATACTCCAGGCGAATGGGCAGCGGATACTTCATGGTCGGCTCGTGCAGATAGGAGACATCTTCACCAGAGAGTACGGTGGAGATCGCCGCCACCACATTCTGCTGTGGTACACCCAGCAATGCCGCCTTCTGCTGGTCCACACGCAGGATCAGCTTGGGTGCCGGGGACTCGACGCTGTCATCCACATCAATGATGTCAGGAGTGGTCTCAAACACCCCACGCACCTCTTTTGCTACACGCAACTGACCCGGGTAGTCGAGGCCGTAGATCTCAGCCACCAGCGGCGACTGCACTGGCGGACCAGGCGGGACCTCCACCACCTTGACGTTCGCATTGAGTCTGCGGCCAATGGCCTGCAGCGGCTCACGCACCGCCAGAGCGATCTCGTGGCTTTTGCGGTCACGAGAGTGCTTATCAACCAAATTAACTTGAATATCGCCGACGTTCGCAGCACTTCGCAGATAATACTGGCGCACCAGGCCATTGAAGTTAATCGGTGCGGCGGTACCGGCGTAAACCTGATAGTCGGTCACCTCGGGCACCCCTGAGAGATAGGTGCCAAGTTCGCCAAGAACTCGAGCGGTCTGCTCCACGCTGGTGCCTTCCGGCATGTCGACCACCACCTGGAACTCCGACTTGTTGTCGAAGGGCAGCATCTTCAGCACCACCAGCTTGACACCGGCAAGACCGACCGAAGCCAGAATCAGCAGCAGGATGGTCAGGCCCAGCTTCTTACGTTTGGCGCCACCTTCTTCACCGCACAGGTAGGGACCGAGATGCTTTTTGAAAAAGCCGAAGAGCTTGCTTTCGATCTCCTGCTCGTGATGATCCACAGGGTGGCTGGAGTCGAGCAGCAAGTTAGACATCCACGGGGTGACCACGAAGGCGACACCAAGGGAGATCAGCATACCGATACTGGCGTTGATCGGGATCGGACTCATGTAGGGCCCCATCAGACCGGTAACGAAGGCCATTGGCAGCAGCGCAGCAATAACGGTAAAGGTCGCCAGGATGGTCGGCCCACCCACCTCATCAACAGCCAGCGGGATCGCCTCGACCAGCTTCTTGCCGCCCATCTGCATGTGACGATGGATGTTCTCCACCACCACGATGGCGTCATCCACCAGAATACCGATGGAGAAAATCAGGGCGAACAGGGAGACCCGGTTAAGGGTGAAGCCCCAGGCCCAGGAGGCGAACAGAGTCACCGCCAGGGTGATCACCACCGCCATACCCACGATAAATGCCTCGCGCCTGCCGAGGAAGATCAGTACCAGCACGACCACCGAGAGGGTGGCGAAAATGAGCTTTGAAATCAGTTTCTTAGCTTTATCATCGGCGGTAGCGCCGTAGTCTCGGGTAACCGTCACCTCGACACCGTCGGGGACGAAGGTGCCCTTGAGTGCTTCAAAACGGGCGATGACCTGATTGGAGATATCCACCGCATTGGTGCCGGGCTGCTTGGCGATGGCCACGGTCACCGCCGGGAATTCGCCGCGGGCATCAATGCCCTTATGCTCTGCCCCGGGGCCGGTGCCGAACCAGACATACTGCTCTGGCTGATCGGCGCCACGGGTAATGGTAGCCACGTCGGAGAGATAGACCGGCTTGCCGTCATGAACCCCCACAACCAACGACGAAACCTCATTCACATCGGAGAGGAAGTCCCCGGCCTGAACCAGCAGCTCACGGTTATCGCTTACCAGTGCTCCGGAGGGGCGGGTGGCGTTGGAGAGCTGTAGCGCGGTACGCAGGTCACTCAGGGTGATCTGATAGCCTGCCAGACGTGACGGATCGAGCTGTACATGTACTACCTGATCCGGCCCGCCGATGGTGTAGATGTCGCGTGTCCCCTTGACCCGTTTCAGCTCTGCCTCGATGGCGTGAGCTACCTGCTGAAGTTGGTGGGCACCCACTTCCTCATCCTGACTCCACAGGGTGAGGGTGACGATGGGAACGTCGTCGATCCCCTTGGGTTTGATGATCGGTGCACTCACGCCGAGATTTTGCGGCAACCAGTCTCCCTTGGAGTACATGGCGTTATAGAGGCGGACAATGGCCGCGGTGCGGTCCTCGCCCACTTCATACTGCACAGTGAGGACTGACATACCGGGACGGGAGATCGAATAGACGTGTTTGACCCCCTCGATCTCCGAAAGGATCTGCTCCGCCGGGGTACTCACCAAATGCTCCACCTCAGTGGCGGAGGCGCCGGGATAGGCGAGAATGATATTGGCGAAGGTGACATTGATCTGTGGCTCTTCCTCACGCGGTGTAATCATCACCGCGAAGGCACCCAACAGGAAACCTACCAGCGCCAGCAGTGGCGTGATCTCGGTAGTCAGGAAGCGTTTGGCGATGCTGCCGGAGATACCCAGTTTTTGACTCATGATTCGTTACCTGCACGCTGCTCCTTAAGCATCACACCGGCACGGATCGGGTCCAACGCCACCTCTTCACCCGCATCCAGACCCGCCAGCACTTCGATCTGACCACCGGGCAACTCTCGACCGGTGCGGATTTGACGGAAATGGATGGTCTCTTTAGTGATCACGTAGACCGCGGTCACCTCACTACGGTGAACCACTGCCTGGGAGGGAATGAGCAGGCGCTGCTGTTCTCCAGTGACAAAGGCCGCCTTAACGAACATCCCAGGGTAGACCCCGTGCTGACCTTGTGGCAGGTCAACACGTACGCGGAAGGTATGGGCAGCAGTATCGGCAAAGGGGCTAATGGTCAGCTTGGTACCTTCGACACCGGCGCTCTCCTGACCGGGGAAGATCACCCGGGCGCGACCCAGCTTGCGGATTGTTTCAATATCGTGCTGCGGGATGTCCGCAACGGCACGCAGGCTTTCCAGTGACAGACCGGTCACCAGCAGAGCGCCAGGGTTGGCGGTCTCACCCGGCTCCACATGGCGCTTTACTACGATACCGCTGTAGGGGGCGCGGACCACGGTATGCTCAAGCTCCTCCTGGGCCTGCTCTTCAGCGGCGTTAGCTGCCTTCAGATTGGCCTCTGCGCGGTCATAATCGGCGCGGGAGACCAGCTTCTTGGCATAGATATCCTTAACCCGTTCAAAGCTCGATTTCGCCTCAGCAGCCCTGGCTTTAGCGGCCTTGAGTGCCGCCCGCTGCTGCTTGTCACGGAAACGGACCAGCACGGCGCCCTTTTCCACATAGTCATCCACATCCACCAGCACCTCGATAATACGGCCCGAAGTCTGAGCGGAGACGGTACTCTTATTGACCGCTTCGATTACCGCGTCCAACAGCTGCTCGCTGGGGACGGTCTGCATGGTGGCCACGGCTCGCTGGATCGCTACTGGTTGGTTAGCGGTAGCCGTAGGCGCAGCATCTTGCGGATCGGACGCTATCAAGACGATGGTCCAGGCTAGACCGAGAGCGAGCCCAACTAGGGCAAAACCACGAAACTTGCGCATGAAAACTCCCTTATCCGAATAAAATCAATGAGTTGAATGCAACTCAACATATTAGTGTTTGCTAATATACACGAAAATTTACAATGAGGGAATAACCGAGAAATTTCAACAGGAATGATACCACCAATCCGCCCTCCCTGGCGGTGTAGGTATTAGAGTTTAAAGCGCTTAACCAGCTCTTCCAGTTGAGCGGCCAGGGTAACCAGCTCCTCGCTGATTTGCGCCGTATTGCGCGCCCCATCGGCACTTTGGTCGGCGATTTGGGTAATCGTTGTGATGTTCAGATTGATCTCTTCGGCTACAGCGGTCTGCTCCTCAGCCGCGGTGGCAATCTGGGTATTCATATCACTGATGGTGCTGACCTCACCGGCAATTACGCCCAGTGATTCGCCCGCCGCCTCGACCCGCTCCTCACAGATCTCGGCCTTCTGCCGCGCCGCTTCCATTCCTTTCACCGCATCCCGCGCCCCGCTCTGCAGCTTTTCGATCATATTGCGGATCTCTTCGGCTGACTGTTGGGAACGGGAAGCCAGGGTTCGTACTTCGTCGGCGACCACGGCAAAACCGCGGCCCGCTTCACCGGCCCTGGCAGCCTCGATAGCCGCATTCAACGCCAGCAGGTTAGTCTGTTCTGCGATGCCCTTAATCACATCGAGCACCATACCAATATTCTCGCTGTCGGCGTCCAGACGCTGAACCGCCTTCCCGGCATCTTCTATCCCCAGCATTAGGGCAGAGATACCGCCAATGGCCTCGGCGGAGACATGGGCACCATTGCGGGCCTCGGCGGTTGCCTCCTGAGAGGCCTCGGCTGTCCTGACGGCATTGTGTGCCACCTCTTGTACCGCGGAATTCATTTCGTGCATGGAGTTGGCGACCATATCGGTTTCACGCTGTTGATTCAGGATGCCTTGCAGTGATTCTTCCGAGACAATGGAAGCGCGGTTGGACATCTCCATCAGACGGTTGGTGGAATCGGCCACAGCAGACATGCTGTGGTGAAATTTATTCAGCATGGCAGCAAAGGCGCGCGTCATCCCGCCGATCTCATCCTGTGACTCGGAAACTTCGATCTCACGACTGAGATCCGCATCCCGCTCGATCTCTTCCATCAGGTCTCGTAGGGCATTTATACGTTTGCTCACTACACCACGGATGAGATAGAAAATCAGCACCATCCCCAGCCCGAATAGCACCATGTGCATAATCGCGGAAATGAGAATATTTTGATCTACCTGGGCGTCCAGCTCCGCCAGGGAATAGCTAATACGTACTGCGCCAACTACGGTATTTTCAGGCACCTGATGACACATCAAACAATTAGTGCCGCGATAATCCTTCTCGGCAATGATGGGGTTGATCACCGTTAAAAGCCTGCCACTCTCATTTTCAACGACCTGAATCACAGCTTCACCGGCAAGGGCTTTTTCATCCAGCGCATCGGCAGGCTGTTCATGGTCGAAACCAGGACCGAAGACGTCACTGATAGCCTGACCACGAACGATACGCGCATCCACTACCCCGGGACGCTCAAGCACCTTGTTGCGGGTGATCTCACGATTCCCCATAGTTCCGGTCAGCATCATGGTATTGATACTGTCGAAAAAGGAGTCGGCAGCATCTTTGGTCTGCTGTTCTACGATGGAAAGCACCAGCTCGCGTTCACTTTTGGCGTTATGCACCAGTACAGCAACCATCACCAGGATGAACACCAGCACCACGGTAAAGATTACCTTGGCCTGAACAGACATGTGATCCGTTACAAATCGCATCTTAATTACGCCCCCGCGCACTCAACGCTGTCAGAAATTACAAGGGAAGCATTGTCAGCAAAAGCACCCGTAAAGGCCCCTGCTTAGCTTGCCCGCAAGCATACTATCGGCAGAGACCTTATAAAGTTAAGCACTTACAGCGAGATTCGGCCTGTTTTTTTGCGGTAGGGAAGGATTAACTACTGAGGAGCCTGACACTCACGGCTTTATCATCGTGGTAAAAAGCATAGGCCGCATGGCCCTGGTGACGGGCTTTGTGCATCGCCTGCTCTGCATTGCGTAGCAGGGTTTCACTCTCTGCTCCATCGGTGGGATAGAGGGAAATGCCAATACAGGGGCTGAGAAATAGCTCATAGCCATTTGCACAGAGAGGCTTGGTGAAAGCCCCCATCAAGTCTCTGGCAATACCTTCGATACTGGCTACCGCATCTTCCCCCTTGACCACGACGACAAACTCATCGTTTTCTAGACGTGCTACCGTGGCACTGGGGCGTAGACTCTCAGTTAGACGCTGGGCCACCAGTCTCAGTAGATGCTCAACCAGACTTTTCTGCCGGATATCCCCGAGCAGGTCAGGCAGATCCAGACCAACGCTCATGACACCGAGGGTGGAGTGCTGGCATCGAGCATTAAGAATCGCCTGTTCCATCCGTTCCAGCAGAAGGTTGCGATTGGCCAGACCAGTTACCGCATCAAAGTGCGTCAGTTTGTGCAACTGCTGACGGGTCTTCAAGCGCTCGGTGATGTCCTTACCGGTAGAGACATAGTGAGTCAGCTCCCCATTGCTCCCGCTAACCGGGGTAATGGTCTTGGCTTCATAATAGAGCTCGCCATCTTTACGGCGATTGATAAAAATATCGGTAAACGGCAGTCCAGTAGTCAGGCTTCTCCATACTGTTTCGTAGAACTTCTGCTCGTGAAAGCCCGATTTGAGAATGGCCGGCTTCTTTCCTATCACCTCGTCTGCGCTATATCCAGTGACTTCCTCAAAAGCGGCATTGACGTAGAGGATGATGCCACTGGCATCGGTAATCATCACCGCGTCAGCAGACTGTTCCAACGCCCAGGCCATCATTTCCCGCTCTTCTGCCAGCTGATGTCGCTCTGTAACATCGATAGAGAAACCGGCAACCCGGTAGGTTTCCCCCCGCCCGTCACGGATGGGGAAAGAGCGGGTGCTAATCCAGCGAACCTCACCATCCGGTAGCAGAATGCGGTACTCCGCAGTCAGGCCCAACCAGCCGTGCACATCGAGCAATCGCTTTATTCGGGTGTAATCTTCGGGATGAACGGTATCCAGCAGAAATGCAGGGCCATCCTTCATTGCATCGATAGGATATTCCCACAGGTCGATGAATGCAGGACTGACATAGATCGGATCTCCAGACGGTACATCCATCAACCAGAACGCACCACCAATATTCTCCATTAGTTGGCGGAAATTTCGTTCGCTCTCATGTAACGCGGTAACAGCCTGATCATGTTGCTGTCGCAGTTTGCTCTCCTGCAACTCGCGTTCGATCGCAGGCAGCAGACGGCTGAGATTACTCTTGCTGACAAAGTCATGGGCACCAGCGTGCATCAACGAAACAGCCTGCTCTTCGCCAATACCGTCGGAGAGTACGATAACTGGGGTATTCAGTTTAAGGTCGCGAACAAAGGCGAGCACATAGCGTGCGGAAATGTCTTCAACATGGACATTACAGAGGATCATGTCCCATTGTTCATTCTCAAGCAGGGACTCAACGCCAATGCCATTGGATTGATGATGAAATCGGGCATCAAGACCGCCCTGGCGCAGTAGTGCAATGACACGTTGCGCGTCCGCTTCCTTGCTCTCCAACAGGAGTATGCGTAGCGTGTTACTCATAATCTTTCCCACCCTAGATAGTGGTGACTTTATCCGTTCCCTGGCGTCAGCTAGTTGCCATCCTAAGCCGGTATCTTGCCTGAAACAAGTGCTTATTTATGGAGCAAAAACAAGTTACTGCATTTGCTTTGTCCAGCGGTACCGATTACCCCTATAATGGTGTTTATCGTTCTATTAACCACTGTGTGGAGTTATGGCCCAATACATCTATACCATGAACCGCGTTTCCAAGATTGTTCCGCCGAAACGCGAGATTCTCAAAGATATTTCTCTCTCCTTTTTCCCCGGTGCAAAAATCGGTGTTCTCGGCCTGAATGGTGCGGGTAAATCAACACTGCTGCGCATCATGGCCGGTGTCGATACCGAGATTGAGGGCGAAGCCAGACCGCAATCTGGCATCAAGATTGGCTATTTGCCACAGGAACCGCAATTAGAGGAATCTCTCGATGTGCGCGGCAACATTGAGCTGGCGGTCGGTGAGGTCAAAAACGCGCTGAAGCGCCTCGACGAAGTCTACGCCGCCTATGCCGAACCGGACGCCGATTTTGACGCCCTGGCAGCCGAACAGGCGCAACTGGAAAACATCATCCAGGCTACCGACGGCCACAACATCGATCGCCACCTGGAGGTCGCCGCCGATGCGCTGCGCCTGCCACCCTGGGATGCCGATGTGACCAAGCTCTCCGGTGGTGAGAAACGCCGTGTGGCGCTGTGCAAGCTGCTACTGGAAAAGCCCGACATGCTGCTGCTGGACGAGCCTACTAACCACCTCGACGCCGAGTCGGTGGCCTGGCTGGAACGCTTCCTTCATGACTACGAGGGCACTGTTGTGGCGATCACCCACGACCGCTACTTCCTCGACAACGTTGCCGGCTGGATCCTGGAACTGGACCGTGGCCACGGCATTCCGTGGGAAGGCAACTACTCCTCCTGGCTGGAGCAGAAGGAGGCGCGGTTGGAGCAGGAGCAGAAGTCCGAACAGGCTCGCATCAAGGCGATGAAACAGGAGCTGGAGTGGGTGCGTTCCAATCCCAAAGGCCGCCACGCCAAGTCTAAGGCGCGTATGGCCCGCTTTGAGGAGATGTCGACCAAGGAATACCAGAAGCGCAACGAAACCAACGAACTGTTCATCCCACCCGGTCCACGCCTGGGCGATCTGGTGATCGAAGCGAAGGATCTGAAAAAAGGCTTTGGCGACCACCTGCTGGTCGACGGCATCAACTTCAACCTGCCCCCCGGTGGTATCGTCGGCGTGATCGGCCCCAACGGCGCGGGCAAAACCACCCTGTTCCGTATGCTGGTCGGTCAGGAGAAGCCGGATGCTGGTGAGCTGCGTGTTGGTGACACGGTCAAGATCGCCTACGTCGACCAGAGTCGTGATGACCTCGACCCGAAGAAGACCGTCTGGGAAGAGCTCTCCGGCGGCCTCGACAACATGATCGTGGGCGATTTCGTGGTCAACTCTCGCGCCTATGTCGGCCGCTTCAATTTCCGCGGCTCCGATCAGCAAAAGCGGGTCGGCGATCTCTCCGGTGGTGAACGCAACCGTCTGCATATGGCGAAACTGCTCGCCTCCGGCGGCAACCTACTGCTACTCGACGAACCGACCAACGACCTTGATGTGGAGACCCTGCGCTCGCTGGAAGACGCGATCCTGGAGTTCCCTGGCTCAGTAGTGGTGATCTCCCACGACCGCTGGTTCCTCGACCGCATTGCGACCCACATCCTCGCCTTCGAGGGTGACTCCCATGTGGAGTGGTTCGAGGGCAACTTCGCCGATTACGAAGAGGACAAGAAACGTCGTCTCGGTGAAGATGCGGTGAATCAACCACACCGTATCAAGTACAAAAAACTCGCCTAGGAACGACCATGAAAGAGCGGCTGGAGCGGCTGATAGATCTGGGAGAGCGGTTGCTCGCCCAGCTCAGCCACAATCCAGCCGACACGGATGTCGACTGGTCTGCCATCGCCTTCCGCTGGCAGCGCCAGCCGGGCGGTGGCACACTACATGCCATTTCCCAGCCACGCACCCTGCGCCTGGAAGACCTACAGGGCATCGATCGGCAAAAAGAGCTACTGGAACGCAACACCCGCCAGTTTGTCGCCGGAGTACCGTCCAACAACGCCCTGCTATGGGGTTCCCGCGGCACCGGCAAATCCTCCCTGATCAAAGCACTTCTCAACCGCTATGCGGATGAGGGTCTGCGCCTGATCGAAGTAGAGCGCAGCGAACTGGTCGACCTACCGCTGATCGTTGCCCTGCTGCGGGAGCGCCCGGAGCGTTTTATCCTCTTCTGTGATGACCTCAGTTTCGAAGCAGGCGATCCTGGATACAAAGCACTCAAGGTGACCCTGGATGGCTCCCTCGATACACCGCCAGACAACGTCCTCATCTACGCCACTTCCAACCGTCGCCATCTGGTACCGGAGACGATGCGCGAGAATCAGGAAGCTCATGTCGTCGATACCGAGATCCATCTCGGTGATGCCCTGGAGGAGAAGATTTCCCTCTCTGAGCGCTTCGGTCTCTGGCTCTCCTTTTACCCCTTCAATCAGGAGGAGTATCTGGGCATTGTCCGCCACTGGCTGCTACAACTGGGTATAGAGACATTCACCGACGAAACCCGCGCCGAAGCCCTACGTTGGGCTCAAGCTCGAGGTACACGTAGCGGCCGCAGCGCCTGGCAGTTCGCCCGCGACTTTACAGGGCGACATCAGCTCGACAAATAAGCAACAAAAAAAATATGCCACAAGGAACGTTTATGAAGACACCGAAACCGTTAGCGGCAAAAACCCTGTCCCACAACTGCGATCCGAAGCAGTTCAAGTTTAAAACCACTGCTGAACTGGAAGACCTGACCGAGATCATCGGCCAGGCGCGGGCGGTTAAGGCGGTCCACTTCGGTATTGGCATCCGCCACGAGGGCTATAACCTCTATGTCATGGGTCCCCCGGGTATTGGCAAACACACCATGGTCGGTCAATACCTGAAGCAAACCGCCTCCTCACAACCACAACCCTCTGACTGGTGTTACATCAATAACTTCGAACAGGCGCACAAACCCCATGCACTGGAGCTACCCCATGGTCGAGGTCAGAAACTAAGTCAGGATATGGAGCAGTTCATCGAAGAGTTGGCCACTGCGATACCGGCAACCTTTGAGAGTGACGATTACAGAGAGCACATCCAGTCCCTGGAAGATGAACTCAAAACCAAGCAGGAAAGGGCCTTTGGTGAACTGGCCGAGGCGGCACAGAAAAAATCAGTAAAACTGTTCCGCACACCCAGTGGTTTTGCCTTTGCCCCAATGCAGGGCGATGAGGTGATCAACCCGGACGATTTTGCCAAACTGCCCAAAACTGAACAGACGCACCTGGAGGAGATTGTCGAAGAGTTTCAGGCGCTGTTGCAGGAGGTCATCCAACGCATTCCCCAGTGGCGTAAAGAGACTCGGGAGAAGATTAAAACACTCAACCGCGAGATGACCATGAACGCAGTCGGCCATCTGATCGAAGAGCTGAAAAAAAGCTACGACACCCTGCCAGAGGTGCTCAAGTATCTCGATGCGGTGGAGCAGGACATCATCGAGAATGTCAGAGATTTTCTAACACAGGAAGAGTCCAGCGAAATACCAGGGCAACAACCGGCCAATCCGCGTCAGTTACACCGCTACAAGGTCAACAATCTCATCCGTAACAATCGCGGCGAAGGGGCGCCCGTGGTCTACCTGGATAACCCCAGCTACCTTAACCTTGTCGGTCGTACCGAACACACAGCCCAGTTTGGCACCCTGCTAACCGACTTCACCCTGATTAAACCCGGTGCGTTGCATGAAGCTAATGGCGGCTATCTGTTGCTGGATGCACACAAACTACTTTCGCATCCCTACGCCTGGGAAGGCCTGAAACGTGCCCTCTATTCCAACCGGGTCAGCATCGAATCCCTGGAAAAGATGCTCAGCCTGGCCAGCACGGTCTCACTGGAACCACAGCCCATCCCTCTCGATATCAAAGTGGTATTGCTGGGCGACCGACGCCTCTACTACCTGTTGCAGGAGTACGACCCAGACTTTAATGAACTGTTTAAAGTACAGGCCGACTTCGATGAACGGATTGAGCGCAACGACGAAAACAACCAATTGATGGCACGAGTGATCGCCACCCTTGTACGCAAGGAGCAGTTGTTACCCTTTAGCCGTAATGCGGTGGCACGGATTATCGATTACGCCTCACGGCAGGTAGAGGATGCGGAGAAACTGACCACACACATGCGCTCTATCGCAGACCTCCTACGCGAATCGGACTACCTGGCACGACAGCGGGATCACAAAGCGGTCGAAGCCGAGGACATCGACAACTCCATCGAACAACAAATCCACCGTGGCTCACGGGTTCGTGAACGGGTACAGGAGGCGATCCAGCGCGGCGACATCTTTATCGACAGCACCGGTGAGTGCATAGGTCAGGTCAACGCCCTGTCGGTACTCGGCATGGGCAACGATATGTTTGGTCAACCGTCTCGCATCACCGCCACGGTCCACATCGGCGAAGGGCAGGTAGTAGACATCGAGCGCGAGGTGGAGATGAGCGGAGCGATCCACTCCAAAGGGGTGCTGATCCTCTCTGCCTTTCTCGCCGCCCGCTACGCCAGGAAACAACCGCTCTCCCTCTCTGCCAGTCTGGTGTTCGAACAGAACTACGGCGGGGTCGACGGTGACAGTGCATCTATGGCTGAGCTATGTGCCCTACTCTCGGCACTGGCGGAGGCACCAATCAAACAGTCCTTCGCTATGACCGGATCGGTCAATCAGCGCGGTCAGATACAGCCCATAGGTGGAGTTAATGAAAAGATCGAGGGTTTCTTTGAGATATGTAAGGCTCGAGGACTCGATGGTAGTCAGGGCGTGATCATCCCCGCCAGTAATGTGAAAAACCTGATGCTGCGAAGGGATGTGATTGACGCGGTCAAGCAAAACCAGTTCAACATCTATGCCGTAGAAGAGGTGGACCAGGCACTAACGCTTCTCACCGAATTCACTCCGGGTAAGGCCGATGCCAAGGGTAAGTATCCAGAGAACAGCCTGAACGGAAAGGTACAGGCGCGACTCGCCGAAATGGCCCACATCCGCCAGCACTTTGGCGAACATGGTAAGGAGAAAGAGGAGAGCTCTCCCGGCAAGTCCTCTCAGGATTAAGGCGTTAGACCTGAAGCGAGGACCCTTTTGTCGAGGGTCCTATGAGTCTTCATCCTCAGACTCCGTATCCCCGGACCAATCCAGGGTATCCAGCGGGTTGCCGCGTTCGTCTGGATGACGGGCCACTTCTGTATCACCGAAATCATCGGCCACCAGATCGTCAAACGGGCCAGACCAGTCTTCAGGCTCAGCGCCGGGCACGGGTCGCTGCGAATACCAGCTTTCCATATCCAGCTCTTCGATAGCACCGTCGAAATGCTGAATCTCGACAATCCCATCCTCCTCATCCATGGCGACCACTTCAAAACTGGCGCCAGACTCGTTGCGGTACCACTTTCCTACCTTGGGTGCGAGACGATTTAACATAGGTCCCCCTCAATGACTTACAGCATCAAATGAACATAGCAGATATATTCCGACTATGGTCTGTTTATAGCATCCCTCATATCCCGTTCTGCTTCAATGCTGAAAAGTGACCCATTACTCAGCTCGGAAAAATCTCTGGATACCCAATTGTCGCCCAGAGTTGGCCGCATCCGCCGGGCAAGTCTAGAATGAAGTAATATGTCCCACCCATATGGAGCTCCGGTGAACGACAGGCAAGACAACAAACCACTGAATACCAGAAGAAGTTACAGCCTCCAACAGCGCTACATCTCTGTCACCGGGTTGCTTACCCTCCTGATAATGGCATTCGCCTGGCTGGCTCAGTCCTATGTAGGGGAAAGAGGCATGGACCAGCTTGGAGACATCGAACAGCATAACCGTATGGCACAGATGGTGAGGCAACTGCGCAATAGTGTAATAACCTTGCGTGAAGATCTTGATACTTTCATGTGGGAACCGAGTGCTGAACATCGCCTGGCGATACATAACAGTGTCAACCTGACAGACCGACACTTCAATGAACTCAAAAAAGAGCGTTGGTTTGATGCCATTGGCTATGCTGACAAGATCGATGATTTCGGGATCGGAATGGACTCACTACACGCCCGACTCGACCACGTCATGGATACCCGGCTGAATACCCGTGAGAACACTCCGATCATCAATGCTGTCGAACTGACAACCCGTGCCAACCACAGGAAATTCCTCAGCATAGGCAAGGAAATCATCAACAGCTTTAGTGATACAGCTGACGGTTCATCAGAGAATCAATTACAGGATCTGCTCGGTCTGATACTCAACCGTTGGCAGGAACTGAACACCTCACTCTCCCTCTACATAGAAATTCGCCGCAATAATCCTCTCTCCACCAAATATCTGACTCAACAAAATGAGATTAACCTGCTCTATGGCGCAATTGCCACCCAGCTAGAAAATATTAAGCAAAGACATCAACAACTGCTTGGCGAGCATAACAGTAATCGTCTTTTAGCCATGATGGCGGAGATGCAGAAATGGCATCAGGGTTATCAGCAGATACGTAACAGCACCCCAGACGAATATCTCCGTACTGACATCCCTTATCTGAAACACGCTATCGATCCCTATTTTCAATTCTGGTGGAACTACCTCGGACTACTGGATCAGAATATTGAGCGCTATTCTGCTATTCAGGCCAACCACCAACAGCTCATCATGGAGAGTATAACTGATGGTGTTTGGGCGATTTCCCTGATTAGTCTACTCATCCTTGGAATGGGGCTATTCTATTTCGAACGCGGCGTACTTCAACCCATCTCCCGTGTCGCCCGTGCCCTGCGTGACGAAGCCAAGGGTGATGAATCGCAGCCTCTGTCCCAGGTAAACAGCATTGAAACCCAGCAGCTCATTGATGCCTTCGACGAAATGCGTCGACAGGTTCAGGATCGTCAGAGCGCCCTAGAGCATCAGGCACTGCACGACAGTCTTACCTCACTACCGAATCGCTATAAATTGCAGAGCGAACTGGAGAAACGGTGTCATATTTCACAACAAAAAGGCACGCCGACGGCAATCCTGATGTTGGGGCTAGATCGATTCAAGGATATCAACGACACTCTCGGTCATCGAATTGGTGATCGGATTCTGCAACTGTTCGGTGAACGTCTTAAATTTCTGGTGCGCGAAGAAGATCTGGTTGCCCGGCTTGGTAGCGATGAGTTCGCCATCCTGCAATCAGGCATCGGACAGGAGGAGGCAATCTATGCCGCGCGTAAGCTGTTAGCTGAACTGACACAACCGTTTCAGGTGGAACAGATTAACCTTTACATTGGTTGCAGTATCGGCATTGCGATCTACCCCTCCCATGCCACAAACCCAACTGAGCTAATCCGTTTTTCTGACATTGCCATGCATGTGGCAAAGCAGATGAAGACGGGCTATTCGCTCTATGAGCGCAAGTACGACACCAACAATATTCTGCATCTTTCTCTGGCCACCGATCTGCGCCACGCAGTTCAACAGGACGCGCTGTTACTCAACTTCCAGCCGCAACAATTTCTGCATAACAATGAGTATGCAGGAATGGAAGTGCTACTGCGCTGGAATCATCCTGTGCACGGCTATGTTTCACCCGAAGAATTTATACCTATTGCTGAACAGACCGGTGCGATTCACTCGATTACCCATTGGGTACTTGAAAACAGCTTCAAACAGATCCGCCGCTGGATAAAAAGTGGCCGTGATCCTGGACTAGTCTCGATCAATATATCTGTATTTAATCTGCAGGCACGCGACTTCGTCGACAACCTGGATAACATGATGAAAAAGTGGGACATCAACCCACAAAAGATTATGTTAGAGGTGACAGAAACAGCGATGATGGCTGACCCGGTTAATGCCAAGAGTACTTTGGACAGAATTAATGAACTCGGCCTGAAGATAGCCATTGATGATTTTGGTACCGGCTTCTCCTCTCTCGCCTACATCAAGCAGCTCCCAGTTCATGAGTTAAAGATCGACAAGTCCTTTGTCAGTGACATGATCTACGACGAGAATGATGCAGTCATCGTACGTTCGACCATCGACCTGGCACATAACCTGGGATTAAAAGTAGTCGCAGAAGGTGTTGAGAGTGGCGAGATAACCGAGCAGCTGAGAGAGTGGAAATGTGACGTTATCCAGGGACACCACTATGGTATACCTCAACGTGCCGACGAGATAGAAAAGATGATGCCGCCACTAGCAGCAGGCGGAAAGGTAACTCACCTTAAGGACTACCGTTAGGAAAACACGAACGGCATCTGGGTGCTTTTTCTGTATACCTCGACATCCACGACCCGTCCATCCGCCACACCGGCTCGCGCCTTAAGCAGTGCGGCTTCGATACGTCGATCGGAAACATGGTATTGCGGAGCTAAATCGATCTCGTGCAGTGAGGGGCACTCTTCGCTAAAAACATGCTGATAGACCTCACTCATCATGCCGTAACGACCCGACATCAGCATATTGGTCGCATTCTTGATCTGCCCCATTGCCTTGTCATCACGACAGTAGAAGCTGGTTACCAGCATCACTGAGATAGCGTGCAGCACATCATATTGCACATGGGCCACAAGGACCAACAGTTGATGTCGGGTCAACGGTACATTGTTTTGCCAGGCAAAACGGATAATGCCACCCAGCAGCAAGGTGAAAAACTCCGGCACACCCCACTCCATCCCCAGACCGACCGAGGCAAGCGCTTCGAGTGTAGTGAACGACTCGTCACCAGCTACCAGTCGCTGGATCAATACGTTGTCTGCCACACCATGCAGCATCGGCTGATCCTGCTCTTCGAACGGGATACCCAGTCCTTCAAAGATTTGACGGTACATAACGATGTGGGTGGTTGATTCAAACAGGCCACCCAGTGACGGATAATCCTCAACGCTGTGCATTCCAACGCCATACTCATCGGCGATCAGTTGCGCCAGCACAATCTGGGTAAGCTCAGAGACGCGTTCGTTGAGTTGACCATAGGGCATCGCCATGACACCGGAGAAACGCCCCTGCGCCAATGCCACACACTGACGCGTATTTTTAACCTGATTGAAGTATTGCAGGACGAAGCGGCTCAGTTGTTGCTGATCAAAATCCCCGTTGAAGATGCGCACAAAGAATGGATGGCGCCACACCGGATGGTCCATCACATGGTCGTGCAGTTCTAGAAACATTCGTTCCAGTTCGCCTGGATTGAATAGTGCCGTGGTGCCGAATGGATTTCCAGGCTCCTTATCAGCCAACTCGCGTAATGCAGCAAATTGCCGGTGCAGAGGATTACTCGGGTCTTCCAGCTCGCCGATCACCTTACGAAAGTCGGTCACCTGATCCTGCTTGAAACGGGTTAGTACCGCTTCTGCATCCATCTGCAATAATTCCGGCAGATGATGAACCCCCTTGAGCACACGCGGTGTGCCGTCGGATTGAATCTCAAGTAGATCGGAAAACTGTGAAGCACCCATTGTTCAGCAACCTCTTCACTATCGGTAAATAATTAATTTAGCTACAACAAAACAGAATCATACAACGCACGGCACTATTATGCCCGTGTCGTCTATTGTGGTATTGGTGCAGCTGAAAAAGAATTACAAGGCGGGAAGAGAGAAAAGGCGGGGCTAAATGCCCCGCCATCAAGTTCACGCAGTGTAGTCGGCCAGTCCCGGATTACCCGCCACGTTTATCAGTTTGGGGGTATTGAGCTTGGTCACCTTCGCTTCCTTGACGTCACGCAGGTAGTCGGCCACCACATCCCAGATAGGTTCTCCCGGTGACTGCGAACCTACGGTAGCCCAACCGGCCACCTTGTAAGTCTTGTTCGCCTCGATAGAAGTTCCATCATCCAGCGCCATATCCAGTACACGCTTGCCCATCTCAGCAGTCGGGTCACAGACGTAGTCCATACCGCCGACACGTACCATGTCGCCACCCTGCTGGTAGTAGGGATCGACATTGAAGAGGTTGTCCATGACGTCTTCCAGGATCAGCTTGATCTCGCTCCCGCTCATCTCCCGTACATAGGTCTCCGGATAGGTAGTACCGGTCTGGTCCATCACATGTTCCATCGTGATCTTCTGCCCTGGTAGTACCGTAGTACCCCAACGGAAACCGGGCGACAGGGATATCTGTGCATCACCGACAATCCGCTGAGCATCACAGATGATCTGATCAAAGGTACCGTTAAAGTTACCACGACGATAGAGCAGGTCACCGGCGGTGGCCAGCTCCTCGTTGAGATCAGCCAGATAGGGTTTGCGCACACCATCGATGTAGGCCTGCATCTCCGCATCGGGTTCAATCAGGTTGGAGAAGACCGGCAGCAGTTTGTAACGGAAATCCCGCACCTTGCCATCGCGCACATCGAGATCCATTACCCCAAGATATTTGCCATTGGAACCGGCATTGGTCACCAGGGTCTTGCCACCCGGATTTTTAACGATGGTCGGCGCGGGCATACCGTCGTGGGTGTGCCCACCGAAGATCACATCCACCCCACTGATCAGCGAGGCCATCTTCAGATCTACATCCATACCGTTGTGAGATATCACTACCACCACATCAGGCTTTTCTTTCTCACGGATCTCATCTACCAGTTCCTGCATATCCTGATCGCGGATACCGAAGGTCCAGTCGGGGATAAAGCGCGATGGATTGGCAATTGGTGTATAGGGGAAGGCCTGGCCGATCACCGCCACCCGCACACCGTTCATGCCGCGAATAGTGTAGGGCTTGAAGGCGTGACCGCTGTCTTCGTCGAAATCAGCAAAATCGGAGAATTTGTAGTCGAACAGTGCCGTGTCGTTGACCTTGATATTCTGTGCCAGAAACTCGCCCCTAAAGGCGGCGATGTTTTTTAGCACCTCTTCATCCCGGTAGGTGAACTCCCAGTGTCCGGTCATGATGTCGACACCCAGACGGTTACACGCCTCGACCATATCCATGCCACGGGTCCACAGGGCCGTCCCGGAGCCCTGCCAGGTGTCTCCACCATCAAGCAACAGAGTGTTGCCATGATCGCGCTCAGCGCGCATGCGCTTGACCAGTGTCGACAGGTGAGCGAAACCACCGACTTTACCGTACTTCTGTGCCGCGTCAGCAAAATTAAGATAAGAGAAGGCGTGGGCTTCGATACCGCCCGGTTTGATGCCGAAGTGTTTCAGCAACTTGTCACCAACCAGATGCGGTGCTTTACCTTGAGCGGCGCCAATACCAAGGTTGACGTTCGGTTCGCGGAAATAGATGGGATTGAGCTGGGCGTGGGTATCGGTGATATGCATCAGGGTGAGATTACCGAACTGGGGTACCTCATAGAGGTCAGAGGGCGCATTGTTGCTCATGCTGCCTGGAAAATCGCAGCCCGGAAGCATTCCGGAGGCTCCGGCTATACCCATTAACTGAATAAACTGGCGACGACTAAAGGACATCGGGGGGACTCCTGTATTTCTTTTTCGTATCGTTTAAAACCGTTCCCACCAACGAAGACTGGGTGGAAATCGTACGCTATTTCTGTGGTGTAACCGCGGTCGATTGTATGTCATATCAAACCACTCGGCCACTAACCAGCACTCGCACGGAGCCACGGGACAGTTAGGGAAAACCCTGATACACTTTCCCTGCTGTTCATAAGGAAATTGACGATAGGCGGTGCTATAACTGCCTCTAAGGGAACCAAAGCATTACAAATCGTGATAGCTACGATGACAATAATGATGAATCATTGACCAAAACATACGGTAGCCCGGAGTTGACGTAAATGAACGGACTAGAGAACGCACAACATGACCTTAGTGATGCCCAGTTCTGCCTCGAAACAGCAATTGAACTGCTAAGCGGCATCGACAGCGATACCCAGACGCAGAAAACCGAACTACATCTCGTCATCCAGAAACTGCAAAGCATCAAGGGCGATCTGGACACCAGCTACGACAAGCTGATGGAAGTCTCCGCAAAAATCGAACTTGAGTAACCCCCGCGCCGCATAGCGCAGGCTTCACATGCACGACACTCCGAAACGCCTGTTCCTTCGCCTGGCGGTCAAACTGCTCTTCCTGATAGCCTTCGCCATAACCATCTACGTTCTCTTCACCGCCACCGAAAAACAGGCTGAGACGGAACCGGCCCGCCTGACAACGCTGCGACTCCCACTGACACAGGTCGGCCAGTTCCAGCGTATCCCCTGGCAAGGCGGCAATTTGCTACTACTCCGACGCAGCGAAGTCGAGCTGATACAACTCGTCCGGCATAACGACCAGCTGCTCGACCCGGACTCCGTTGAGGCCCGTCAGCCCGCCCATCTCCCCTCTCCAGGGCGCAGCCTGCGTCCTGAGCTGTTTGTCGCCTTTGACCGGGGGACCGATCTGGGCTGCCCGCTACAATGGGTCGCCGCTGGCAACGCACCGGCTGCCCCGCTAAAGCCATGGCCTGGGGGGTTCCGTGATAGTTGTGGTGGCTCCTGGTACGACGCCGCCGGGCGGGTGTTTAAGGGCCAGGGTGCGACACGCAATCTGGATATCCCCACCTATAAACTGGATGGGGAGTTGCTGGAGGTAGGGGCTAGCGGCGATAATCCCGTCCCTGCTAATTAAGGAAACAACATGGCCGATACCATCAACTGCCACATCTACCGCAGCAAGAAGACCGCGGAGCTCTATCTTTTTCTGGCGAAGGAGGATGATTTTGAGTGTGTCCCGCCGGAAGTCATGAAGGGATTTGGTCTGCCAGAGAAGGCGATGGAACTGGAACTCGGTCCGGACAGCAAAATGGCCCGTAGCAAACCAGCCGAAGTCCTGGAAAACCTCAAGCAGCGCGGGTTCCATCTACAATTGCCGCCCTCCCCCAATCAAAGCCTCGAGTCAGTATTGGGAGCAGAAGGAAAGAAAGAGTAAGCCATCGGTTGACCTGTGCCGGTGGCATGGTTTCCAATATGCCCTCTGTTTACCCGTCTTAAATAAAAGGAAGCTCAATGTCGCTAATCCGCCCTTTCGCCGGCCTTCGCCCCGCTCCGGGCCGTGCTGCTGATGTCGCCGCACCGCCCTACGATGTTCTCAACAGCAGCGAGGCCCGCGCCCGCGCCGAGGGACGTCCCTGGAGCTTCCTGCACATCTCCAAACCGGAGATCGACCTGCCAGAGGGCACCGACCCCTACGACGCCAGCGTCTACACCAAGGGCAAACAGAGTTTTGATCACATGATCGCCGAAGGGGTACTTAAACAGGACGCCCTGCCCTGCTATTACCTCTATCGCCTGATCATGGGCGGGCATCAGCAGATCGGTCTGGTGGCAGCCGCTTCTGTGCCCGACTACGACACCAATCGTATCCGTAAGCATGAGTTCACCCGTCCCGACAAAGAGGATGACCGGGTACGCCAGGTCGATACCCTCAACGCCCAGACCGGGCCGGTATTCCTCACCTATCGCCACGATGCGACCATCGATGCACTGGTTGAGAGAATCACCGCGGGTGAACCGGAGTTCGATATCACCGCCGATGACGGCGTAAGTCACGCCATCTGGCCGGTCTGCAACGAAGCAGATATCGACACCATCACCTCCACCTTCGATGTGATGCCTGCCATCTACATTGCCGATGGACACCACCGCTCCGCTGCCGCCTCCCGCGTTGCGGCGATGCGCAAGGCAGCCAATCCCGCACATACTGGTGAAGAGCCCTACAACTACTTCCTCTCGGTGATCTTCCCCGATGACCAGATGATGATCCTCGACTACAACCGGGTCATTACTGACCTGAACGGATTGAGCAAGGAAGAACTACTGCAAAAGATCGGTGAACGCTTCAGCGTCACTGAAGCAGCTGAGGCAGTTAAACCACAAACCAATCAGGAATTCGGGATGTACCTGGAGGGCAAATGGTACGGCCTGCGGATTAATGCCGATCGGGTGCCCGCCAATGATCCGGTAGGGCAGCTTGATGTCAGCCTGCTGGCCGACAACCTTATCGATCCAATCCTCGGCATCAGTGACCCTCGTCGCGACAAACGCATCGATTTCGTCGGTGGGATTCGTGGCTTGAAGGAGCTGGAGCGGCGCGTAGATAGCGGCGAGATGGCGGTCGCCTTCTCCCTCTACCCGACCAAAATGGAACAGTTGATGGCAGTAGCAGATGCCGGTGAAGTGATGCCACCAAAATCAACCTGGTTTGAGCCCAAGCTGGCCGACGGCCTGGTCTCACATCTGCTGGACTGATATCTCCGCCACTGCCGGGCAGTTTACTGCCCGGTCTGGCGTTTTTTGGCCCTGCGCAACTCCTCAGCGAGTTTCTTTAAATCGTCCATGTTCTCGATGACGATCTCCTTCACGGGTAACTCCACGTGTTTCTCGGCCTTCTTCTTGGGCTTTTCAGCGGGAACCACAACAGGATTTTTCGCCTCTTTTTTCTCTTCAATCGTTGCTGCCGAGGGTTGATCTTTCTCTTTTTGCTGTCGCTCTGCCTCGACGAACAGATCCTCACCACCCTCAGTTTCCATGCTCTGCGCTTGCTGCAGCATCTTCATGATATTGGCACGGACATCCGGCACCTGGATCGATGCAGGTCCAGCAGGCTCGGCATTCACCGTTGAAACAAGGCCAACCAGGACTACACTCCATGCAACTTTACGGAAGTGCCGTCGCAGGCCCTCTTGGTTTGTTTTCATCGCCACACTATCCAAGCCATAAATCTCCGTTCACTTTGGCTACAGCATAGCGTAATCGCCTGCCTATGACCCTACAGCCCTAGTATTAACCCGATTCATCCCTTAGATTAAGAGAAACGGAGTGATGTTATTTCATGCTTTTCTGCAACAGACTATTACTGCCAATCTTGTGTGCTCTGCCACTTGCGTTTCCCGCACTGGCCTTGGCCGCCTGCGACGACCCACCGGCCCCCGCAGTCAACTGGAGTGGCTGCGATAAACGGGGGGCGCAACTGGCGGGGGCCGATATGCGCGGCGCAGTCCTTAAGGGAATTAATCTGGAAAATGCGAATCTACGTGGCGCCCGCCTCTCTGGCAGCGACTTCTCCTTCGCCCGCCTGGCTGGCGCCAACCTGAGTGAGGCACGCCTGCACGACTCCTCCATGCTGAGTGTTGATCTGCGAAAGGCAAATTTGCACCGGGTACAGATGCAGCGCGCAAAGCTGGATCGCGCTGACCTGCGTGATGCGGATCTTTCAGAAGCGGAAATAAGTGAAAGTGATTTCTATCAGTGTCGTCTCGACCGCGCAAATCTAAGTAAAGCCAGGCTGCAACTGGCTAAATTCAAACAGGCAACACTCGACGGTGCGATTCTGAACGGTGCAGACATGCAGGAGAGTGATCTGCAGAGTGCATCGCTGGAAAAGGCCCAGTTACGTAAGGCCAATCTCTACAAGGCAAAGCTGGTTAAAGCCAATCTCTATTACACTGATTTTAGCGGTGCAGATCTACGCAGATCTTCACTGGTGGATGCAGAGTTGTATGAAACGCAATTCACTGGTGCCAGACTTGGCGCTGCGATGTGGGTAGACCGCAAACGCTGCCGACTGGACGCCGGCGACGTTTGCGATTGATCGGAATCAGGCGACCTTGTTCCGAATAGTTCCTGCAGATGAACCTTTTGCTGCTAGACCCAGTGACATCCTGGCCGCTACGAAATCCAGCCCATCCTTCCCCTGCAGAACCGTAGCGAGTGCGGCCTCACACTGCTCTTCGGTCAGCTTGAACTCCTTCAGCAGTTTCTCCGGAATATCCGTACCAGGCGCATCACCGATGCCATGACGCTTAAGCAGTGCGTTGGCGATGTAGATCAAGTTGGCGTAGGTGGAGAAGGCATTGTGGAATTCCGGATCATGATGACCGGATACTGCATTAATGATCTCCCGAGGCAAATCCCAGGCATCCATCAACCAAACACCCATCTCAGTATGGGTTACGCCTACCGCCTCACGCTCCATCTCCAGAATGTCACGCTCCGGGTTCTCCTCCACCAGTTTGTTCAGACGGACAAACTGGGTCGGGAAGATATGGCCCAGCAGCAGGAAGCCAAAATTGTGCAGCAGACCCGCCAGGTAGCCCATACCTGCGGGCGGACGGCGGGTGAACTCGATAGAGTTGCAGAGTGTCTGGGTCAGAGCGGCACAGTAGACCGAATGTTTCCAGAAGCTGTTAAGACCCAGGGGGCCGTCCTTAGGATTGTTGAAGGCCTTCCCCAAAGCCAGACCGAAAGCGATATCGAGTACGAAGTCCATACCCAGAACCCGAACGATCGCCTGCTCCACCGACTCCAGCTTGCCCTGATAGGCATACAGCGGTGAGGTGGCATAGCGCAGCAGTTGTGCCGCAAGGCTCGGATCCTGCTCAATTACCGCGGCCAATTCGCTGGCGTGTGCATAGGGGTTGTTACGGATACGAATTAGTTCGGCAGCCAGTCCAGGCATGGCAGGCAGCTTATCCACCTTCTCCACCTTGCTACGCATGGCTGACTTCGTACCATTGCCCTTGCCATTCACCATCGTGATGCGATGAGATTTCCAGGTATCCTCCTGCAACTGGACAAAGTCCTCTAAGCTGCCACTGATAAGCAGACCGGGCACGCCCGTGGCGAAGATAACCTGCTCCATATCAAGGATGGATTTATCCATAATGGCGCGCATCCCAAATGCCTCTGGCAGTGGCGGAATGGCGTGGATATCGCAATCTGTCAGCATCGCAGCAGTCTCAGTTTCGCTGCAACCGACAAATTCGCGTTTGAAAAGCTTGTTGATAGTAGGAAGATCGACCTTCTGGTCGCCACGGACGATGGCCATCAAATGGGCCTTGCCGCTCTTCAGGATCACCGCTTTTACAACTGTGCTGAGCGGAATAGCCGCCTGCTTCACAGTTTCGACAAAGCTTCCTGCAGCGGCAGTTTCCCGTCCCTTGAAGTGCCCGTTACTCCGGGTGAGACATTCATTAACCGATGCTGGGATGTTCATGCTGGGTTCTCCTCGAGCGCCTGGCGCTCATTACATCCTATGTTGAGGAAAATAATAGTGATTAAAATCAATTCTCGTTGTGAAACAACTCGCAACAAAGATGCTTATAGTCCGCAAAAACGCTGCTAAATAAGCGTTTTGTGACTATAGTCTCAGGCTATTAGGGCTTTTTGCCGCGCCGTACCACGGTTCGACCAAATCGAGACTGCATTGTGTCGAGCAGCGCATCCAGGGTTTTCTGCCGACTACTTTGAGGGTCATCGAACAGATCGGACTGTCCACTAGCCACCTCTTGATCGAAGTTACTCACACCAACCCCCAACAAACGAACCTGTTGCAGGGGTCTCGGCAAGCGATTGTAAAACAATTCCCTTACTATTTGCCATACTTTAGCTGTGACGTCCGTCACGTCTTCAAGCGTGTGGGATCGGGTTAGAGTCGTAAAATCTGACAACCTCACTTTAAGATGAATCGTCCGCCCCTGAAGCTTCTGGCTGCGCAACCGCTGTGTCACCTGCTCGGTCAGGGCATGCAGCCACTCCAGCATCACCTCCTCGTCGCTGATATCAACAGCAAAGGTCGTTTCATTCGATACGGACTTCGCTTCACGCTCAGATACCACCGGACGCTCATCGATGCCCTGTGCCAACTGCAGGTAGTGTTCACCACTATTCCCGAAGTGGTGTTGTAACAGCTTCGGCGAGTAATCACGTAGTTGTCCAATCGTCTTAATCCCCAGCTTGTTGAAGGTTTTAGCAGCCACTCTGCCCACACCCCAAATACGACTTACCGGCAGTGGGGCAAGAAAATCGGCTATCTCCTCCTCTTTCACCACCACGAAACCGTCCGGTTTATCCACGTCACTGGCCAGCTTGGCCAGGTACTTGTTAGGTGCCACCCCCACCGAAGCGACCAGATTGAGTTCATCCTTTATCGCCTGTTTGATCGCCCTGCCAATCTTTGGTGCAGGGCCAAACAGGCGGATGCTGGCGGTGACGTCGAGAAAGGCTTCGTCGAGGGAGAGTGGCTCAATTTGTGGGGTATAACGGGAAAAAATGGCGTGAATCTGCGTCGAGATCTCCGCATAGAGACGATGCCGTCCCTGCAGCACGATAGCCTGTGGGCAGAGACGTAACGCGGTCGAAGTTGGCATTGCACTATGAACACCATATTGGCGAGCGATGTAATTGGCCGCTGCCACTACTCCGCGCTGATCAGGCCGTCCGCCAACGATCACCGGTCTGTCGGCCAGCTCGGGCCGTTCACGGATCTCCACCGAAGCAAAAAAGGCGTCCATATCGACATGAATGATTTGCCGTGGCATGAAGAAATCCGGTACAAAGAGTGGGAAACGACGATGGTAACGGGCATAGACACAGCAGGCAATGCACGTCCCGTGACCCTGAACGACCACATCAAGAATCACACAGAAAAGGAATATGCAATGTCACTGGATAACGGCTACGTCACCTCGGATTACCTGAAAAAAGTGGCTGAGAAGATGCGAGCTTTTAAACAGTTAAGCTATGACCACATGGCAATCTCCTCAGGCGACACGGTACTCGATATCGGCTGTGGACCGGGCGTCGACACTGTCCCCCTGGCAGAGCTGGTTGGAAACAACGGCAAGGTGATTGGCGTCGATGCCGACGGTAACATGCTGTCCGAGGCACAACAGGCAGCTGAAGAGGCAGGCTGCCTTGACTGGATCGAACACCATCATAGCCCTGCACAGGAATTGCCGCTGGAAAATAACAGCGTAGCCAGCAGCCGCGCCGAACGTCTGCTTCAAGTCCTTCCTCCAGAAAATGAACATGCCATTGTCAGGGAAATGATTCGGGTGACCCGACCCGGCGGGCGCGTCGTGTTGGTCGATACCGACTGGCCCAGTGCCAGTGTCGATTTTTCCGATACCCGGCTGGAACGCCGACTGATGGAGTTCTTTACCCTGTTCATGCGTCCCAACGGCCTTGCCGGACGGCACCTGCCTGCACTCTGCCGAGAACATGGTCTGTCAGATATCCGCATCGACGTTGTACCAATGGTGCAACAGCGCTTTGATGATACTCCGTTCGGTGACTGGTTAATCAACACCGCCACAAAAGAAGGCATTATCAACGACACCGAAGCGGAGCTATG
>JBNKQR010000015.1:0-56740 GCA_050295975.1 Thiohalomonadaceae bacterium | reverse complement strand
CCTACCATCTCGTAGAGGCGCAAGGTACAAGGTGAAAGGAACAAGGTGGATCAGGGGTTTCTTGCACCTTTCACCTTCTACCTTGTACCTATATCATTAGGCTTTATTGATCTACGAGAAACACGATGTCCGTCACTGCGATCTATCCCGGCACCTTCGACCCCATCACCAACGGTCACAGCGATCTGGTGCAGCGTGCCAGCGTCCTGTTTGACAAGGTAATCGTTGCCATCGCCGCCAATCCCAACAAAACCCCCATGTTTAACCTGGAGGAGCGGGTCGGCCTGGCGTGTGAAGTACTGGGAGGATTGAAGAATGTCGAGGTCTGCGGCTTCGACAGCCTGCTGGCCCATTTTGCCCATGAGCGTGGCGCCACGGTGATCCTGCGCGGACTGCGTGCGGTCTCAGACTTCGAGTATGAATTCCAGCTGGCAGGGATGAACCGCCACCTGGCGCCGGATGTGGAGACCATTTTCCTCACTCCGGCAGAAAAATACACCTTCATCTCCTCCAGCCTGGTGAAAGAAGTTGCCACGTTGGGTGGCGAGGTCGGCGATTTTGTCGATACTAAGGTGAAGGCTGCGCTGCAAAACAGAATGCGCTAATATACCGGCTTTTACCCTTGGCCAAATTGGCCACATTTGCAGGAGGAAGTTGTGCGATGGCACTGTTGATTAATGACGAATGTATTAACTGCGACGTTTGCGAACCAGAATGCCCCAATGGCGCTATCAGCCAGGGCGACGAAATCTACGTGATCGATCCAAAACTCTGTACCGAGTGTGTCGGCCACTACGACGAACCCCAGTGTATCGAGGTCTGCCCGGTGGACTGCATTATCGTCGATCCGGATCACACCGAATCGAAGGAAGAACTCCAGGCGAAATACGAAAAGCTGCAGTCATAAGGCTGACTCTTTCTTCGTCTGACTTACAAAGGCCCCGCCCTGCTCGGGGCCTTTTTTATTACAGTCGCACGTATACCCTCCAAACTTGCACCACTAGCCCGCCTCGGCGATCCTTGGGACTGCACCTAAACCGGAAGTCCGCCCATGAAACGCCTGCTCTTTCTTCTGCTGTTTCCCTCATTGCTGTTTGCCGGAGAGGCAAAGCCGCCCGCTGCGGCAATCGCTACAGCGCATCCATCGGCGACCCAGGCGGGGATGGAGATCCTTGCTGCCGGCGGCAACGCCTTTGATGCGGCAGTGGCGGTGAGCGCGGCTCTGGCGGTGGTTGAGCCCTACAGCTCAGGTATCGGTGGTGGTGGCTTCTGGCTGCTGCACCGGGCCCGTGACGGTTTTGAGACCATGCTTGATGGTCGCGAAAAGGCGCCATTGGCAGCCAACCGCAATATGTACCTGGATGAGAAGGGTGAGGTTATCCCGGGTCTGTCGATGAACGGCCCGTTGGCCGCGGGCGTCCCCGGTGAACCGGCGGCACTGGACCATCTGGCCAGACACTATGGTCGACTGCCGTTGAGTAAGACACTGGCTGCAGCCATCCGTCTGGCCCGTGAGGGTTTCCCTGTCACCGAACACTACCGTCGCATGACCGGTTTTCGCCTGGATGTGTTGCGTCACTATCCTGAGAGTGCCGCCATCTTTCTCAAGGAGAATGAGGTGCCGCCACTCGGTTATCGGATCAAACAGCCGGGACTGGCTCGCACACTAGAGGAGCTGGCCCGCAACGGGGCGAAAGGGTTTTATCAGGGTAGGGTTGGAGCGGCCCTGCTCAAGGCCAGTCGTAAGGCGGGTGGTATATGGCAACAGAAAGATTTTGACGAGTATCGTGTGATCGAGCGCGAGCCGATCCGTTTCCGTTACCACGATCTCACTATTACCTCGGTCGCTCCCCCCTCCTCTGGTGGTGTGGCGTTGGCGACCATGTTCAATATTCTGGAACGTTACCCGCTGGGGAAGATGAGCAAGGTGCAGCGTAGCCATCTGATGATTGAAGCGATGCGCCGCGCCTATCGGGATCGTGCCGAGTTTCTGGGCGATAGTGATTACGTCGAGGTGCCGCTTAAACGCCTCACCAGTGAAAGCCATGCCGCGACCTTGGCGGAATCCATCGAGATGGACAAGGCCACACCCAGTAGTGAACTCTCCGCGGTGGCACCGCCGCCACAGGGCGATCACACAACTCACTTTTCCATTCTCGACAGGGAGGGAAATTACGTCTCTGCCACACTGAGCATTAACTATCCATTCGGTTCCGGTTTTGTTGCCGGTGATACGGGTGTGTTGCTCAATGACGAGATGGATGATTTTTCTGCCAAACCTGGCATCCCTAACGCGTACGGTCTGGTCGGTGCGGAGGCGAACTCTATTGCGCCGGGTAAGCGAATGCTCTCCAGCATGTCGCCCACCTTTGTTACTAGTGAGGATGGTGTAGCGATTCTCGGTTCACCCGGCGGCAGCCGTATTATCACCATGGTGTTATTAGGGGTGCTGGAGTTCGCCGATGGCAAAGGAGCTGAAACGTGGGTGGCGCGACCCCGTATTCATCACCAGTATCTGCCAGACAAGGTGTTTTACGAAGCCGATGCCTTTAGTGAAAAAGAGGCCGCAGAACTATCTGCAATGGGGCATACCCTGGAGCGTGCAGAGCGTGGCTGGGGTAATATGCAGGCGGTGTTGTGGCAGCGGAAAAAACAGCGTGTTGAAGCGGCCAGCGATCCCCGTGTCGAAGGCATGGCTGAAGTAAAATAGAGAACAACAAGAGAATAAAATTAATGAGTCACTACGATGTGTTTAACGGTGATGCGGATGGACTTTGTGCCCTGCAACAGCTGCGTCTGGAAAAACCGATCGACGATGCGCAACTGATTACCGGGGTAAAACGCGATATCGCATTGCTACAGCAGGTTGATGTAACGACCGGCGATACTATTACCGTGCTCGATATCTCCCTGGATAAAAATCGGGATGCACTGCAACAGGCTTTGGATAAGGGCGCATCGGTGGAGTATTTCGATCACCACTTCGCCGGCGAAATTCCACAGCATGAAAAACTGACCACGCATATCAATACGGCTGCGGATGTTTGCACCAGTCTGCTGGTCAGTGCACACCTTGAGCATCGGCATCTGGCCTGGGCCGTTACCGGCGCCTATGGTGACAACCTTTATGCCGTTGCCCGGGCCGTAGCGGCCCCACTTAACCTCAGTGATGAACAACTCGATACCCTCTGCGAACTTGGCACCTGCCTTAACTACAACGGCTACGGCAATGACCTTGCTGATCTCTTCTTTCATCCGAGAGAACTGGCGCTAAAAATACGCCCATATGTTGATCCACTGGAGTTTGCGAATAGCGATCCGTCCTATCGCATTTTGCGAGATGGTTACAACGAAGACATGGCAAAGGCTGATGCATTACAGGCAACGTTTGCTCATAAGAAGCAGGCACTCTACATCATGCCGGATGCTGCATGGAGTCGTCGGGTCAGCGGTGTTTACGGAAACTTGTTGGCACGCAATCATCCTGATCGTGCCCACGCCATTCTTACCGCGCTGGATGACGGTTCCTACCGAGTCAGTATTCGTGCGCCCTTGAATAACAAGGCCGGTGCTGATGAGCTGTGTCGTGAATTTCCTACTGGCGGTGGTCGTGCCGCGGCGGCGGGGATCAACCGCCTGGAAGCGCGTGATTACGATCACTTTGTCGAACGTTTTTTACACCGTTTTGCCTGACAGCCTGGTAAGGCTTGGGTAGGATGGTGCAATTCATTTTGGAACTACAGAGGGAGTAGGCTATGAAACGTCGTGATTTCCTGAAAGGTGTGGGTGCGGGCTCTGTTGTAGCAGGAGCTGCTCTTGCATCACCGACCGTTGCAGCTAAAGCGAAATATCAGTGGAAGATGGTCACCACATGGCCGAAAAATTTCCCCGGTCTTGGCACGGGCGCTAATCACTTGGCCGATTTGATCAACGAAATGTCGGGTGGTCGTATTCACGTTAAGGTCTATGGTGCCAAGGAGTTGGTTCCGGCATTTGAAATTTTCGATGCGGTCTCCCGCGGTACCGCAGAGATGGGGCACGGTGCGGCCTATTACTGGAAAGGTAAGAGCGAGGCGGCACAGTTCTTTGCTGCGGTTCCCTTTGGTCTTACTGCCCAGGAGATGAACAGCTGGCTCTATCATGGCGGCGGTATGGAGTTGTGGCGTGAGGTCTATGCACCTTTTGGTCTGATCCCGGCGGCAGCAGCCAACACAGGTGTACAGATGGGTGGCTGGTTCAATAAGCAGATCAATTCACTGAATGATCTAAAGGGGTTGAAGATGCGCATCCCCGGTCTCGGTGGAGAGGTGTTGCAACGGCTCGGTGGTACCCCGGTGAGCCTGCCAGGCGGTGAGATTTTCCCGTCACTCAAATCGGGTGCCATCGACGCCACCGAGTGGGTCGGCCCCTATAACGATCTCGCCTTTGGTTTGCACAAGGCTGCCAAATATTACTACTACCCGGGCTGGCATGAGCCGGGTACCACCCTCGAAGCGTTTATCAATAAAAAGGCATTTGAAGCGCTACCAAAGGATCTGCAATCCATCGTGCTTAACGCCTGTAAGGTGGCCAATGGTGATGTACTGGCGGAGCTGACCGCGCGCAACAACGAGGCGCTGCAAACGCTGATCCACAAGCACAAGGTGGAGCTGCGCAAATTCCCGGATGAGGTACTGGTGCAGCTGAAGAAGGTATCCGACGAGGTGGTGGCAGAGATCGCGAAAAAAGATCCATTATCGAAGAAGGTCTATGAATCTTTCAGGCGTTTCCGCGATCAGGTGACCCAGTGGCACGATGTTTCCGAGCGCGCCTATCTCAATGCACGCGCCGGCGACAAGCGTTGTTGATGTCCTAGAGTTTTTGTACGCCAGCAAGCGGGCAGTCTGTGATGGCCCGCTTCACCACATCAATGACCTTGGTACGGGGGAAACTGCTGCGCCAGGCCAGCGCTATCTGACGACTGGGATTGATGTCACTGAAAGGACGCGTGGCTAGGTGATGCTCCGGTGTACGATCCGGTCCTGCCGCAGTGCAGGGTACGATACTGATGCCAACACCTCCAGTTACCATCATGCGGATTGTTTCAAGCGAGGCACCATCAAGGGTCTTTTGCAACGTGGCTTTCTCTTTTGTGGAGTCGTAGCAACTGGGGCAAAATGACAGTACATGGTCACGCATGCAATGACCTAATCCCGGTAACAGTACCGTCTCCTCTTCCAGATCCTGTAACTCAACGCCATCTTTTCTACTCAGTTTATGTTGCGCGGGTAATAACACCACAAATGGTTCTTCATAGATCGGTTGGGTGTGGATCCCAGGTTCCTCATAGGGCAACGTAACCACAGCCAGATCAAGATCACCACGGCGTAGTTTATCGCTAAGGACAAAGGCGTAGTTTTCTTCCACCAATAGAGGGATGTCTGGTGCAAGCCGACTCATGACTGGAATCAGCTGTGGCAGCAGATAGGGTGCAACGGTGTAAATAGCGCCGATACGCAGCGGACCTGAGAGCTCGTTTCGTCCAGATTTGGCCAGTTCTCGAATGGTATCTGCCTCGGTGAGTACCTGCTGTGCCTGGAAGACGATTCGTTCGCCAATTGGGGTGAGAGTAATCTCGTTGCGCGAGCGTTCGAACAGGGTGACACCTAGTTCCTCTTCCAGTCTTTTCACCGCCACACTTAGAGTCGGCTGACTGACAAAACAGGTTTTGGCGGCCTGGCCAAAGTGACGTTGCTGTGCAACGGCCACGACATATCGTAGTTCGGTTAGAGTCATTGGCAATCATCCAGAAAATGGTAAAGGTGCTGCTGATGTGCAGTGACTCCGCCGCAGCGGTCTGCATCAACGTGGACAAGTATGAGGCAGTGAAGCGTTGATAGTTTTTTGCTATGGAGATTGTTGTTGTATTTCTGCTGTAGTCTGAATGGTCTCAGATAAGCGATGTGTCGTCGATTTGTGTTCTGCTCAGCGCAATACACCAGCAATCGTATTGTCCAGGGCTCTGGGGGAAGCCTTATTTGCAGTGGGATATCTGCGAATAAATAAAATTAGAGTGGTGTTCATGTAAGCAATCACCATCCGGATTTAGTTAAGTGTTAATTGAATGAACCACTCTAACATAGCCTCATACATAATCCCGTTTCTCATAAAATATATGGGATATCTTAAGCGGAGCTGATAATAAAGGATGAATTGTTACATGAATGTAAATTATCACGTTTTTATACACAGTGACTTGCTGCGAATTTTTTCGAAAAAATAATCAAACAGTAGGTGAAAAAAAGCCCGCGTAGCGGGACTTTATCGATAACAATTTATTCTTACTCACGCCGACTCGGCCAGTTATCGAAAAGAATGATTGCGCCAACAACACCAAGTACCCAGGTGGCGACAGGAGCTCCCCAGATCATCTTCGGTGCATAGCCATCAAGTCCCATGATCAATGCGCCACTGATCAGCAGTGAACCGCCGAGAATAGCGAAGAACGTTCGCTGGTTTGCTCGACGGATCTCCTGACGAATTTTTTCCAGTTCCTCACTGTGGTCATTGAGTTTGAGTGTGCCGTTGCGTGCCTGGTGTAACACGTCGTGAATGAGTGAAGGTAGTTCTGGCAGCTTTTCTCCCCACTGAGGAATATTGTCTTTAATTCGATTAAGAACAGCACGAGTACCAATCTGTTCGCTCATCCAGCGCTCGAGAAAGGGTTTTGCTGTTTGCCATAGATCCAGTTCCGGATAGAGTTGGCGTCCAAGTCCTTCGATGTTAAGTAGCGTTTTTTGCAACAGCACCAACTGTGGTTGTACTTCCATGTTAAACCGTCGCGCGGTCTGGAACAGGCGCAATAGCAGATGGCCAAAGGAGATGTCGGCCAGGGGACGCTCAAAGATTGGTTCACAGACGGTACGGATCGCTGCCTCAAATTCATCTACCCGTGTATCGGCAGGAACCCAGCCTGATTCCACGTGTACTTCGGCGACGCGTTGATAGTCGCGACGGAAGAAAGCGAGAAAGTTTTCTGCAAGATAACGTTGGTCTTCACGACTCAGGGTACCGACAATACCGAAGTCGACAGCAATGTATTGTCCTTCAGGTGACACAAAGATATTGCCGGGGTGCATGTCAGCGTGAAAGAAGTTGTGGCGAAAGACCTGAGTGAAAAATATTTCGACGCCATGGGCAGCAAGGGCCTTGAGATCGATACCTGCTTCACGAATCGTCTCAATATTGCTGATGGGGATACCGTGGATGCGCTCCATCACCATTGCATTGCGATGGCAGTATGGCCAATAGACTTCAGGGACGTAGAGCAGATCCAAGTCAGCAAAATTGCGACGGATCTGGGTGGCAGAGGCGGCCTCACGCATCAGGTCGAGTTCATCGAGAATGGTGCGCTCGAATTCCTGCACCACTTCCACTGGACGCAGGCGGCGCCCCTCTGACCAGAAGCGTTGCAGATTACCGGCGATGATGTAGAGCAGACCGATATCACGGCGGATCACCGGTTCGATGTCAGGGCGCAATACCTTGACTACTACTTCGGTGCCATCGAGCAGGCGGGCTGTGTGAACCTGAGCAACGGAGGCAGAAGCGAGTGGCTCTGGATTGAATTCGGCAAAAACTTCATTGAGTGGTTTACCGTAGGCCTTCTCCAGAATCGCGACGGCCTGTTCGCCTGGGAATGGCGGTACTCGGTCCTGCAATTTTGACAGCTCTTCGGCGATGTCATCGGGAAGCAGATCTTTGCGGGTAGAGAGGATCTGTCCAAACTTGACGAAGATGGGGCCCAGATCCTCCAAGGTGCGGCGAATGCGTACACCGCGGCCCAATGATTTGTTGCGCAGCAGATTCCACCACATGAACCAGCGTAGAAAGCGCAATGGTCGGAATAGATGGGTGGCGAGGATCAGATCGTCCAGACCGTGACGTAGCAGCGTCCAGTTAATGTAAATCAGGCGCAATAGTTGGCCGGGGCGAATCACGTGGTTAGACCTCTTTAAAAAATATTTTGTTACACAGACAACGGCGGCGAGTTATAGCTCAACCAGTAAGGTTACTCTCTGGTTTCCAGTTTTTTATTGAGTCGCTTTAACTTTGCTTCCAGTCGATCAACATCACTGCGCAGGGTATCGACCTGTTCCAGAAACTCTTTTACCGCAAAACCTGTCGGCAGAGTATGGGTCTCTTCCTGCAGGTAGTCGGTAATATCTTCACCGAGATGGTCGGCGGAGCGTTTTCCCCATGCAAAGAGATCACGCACGGTGTTGCCGATCTGGTGGGCAATGATGTCGCCACTGATGCGCGAGAGGTGTTCCTCCCAGTCGATATCCAGTTTTTCGATGATGCGCTGAAAGCGGGTGCCCAGTTCCACATCGCCTTCGATCTCAACACCAGCACCAAACATCGCCTCGCCGCTACGACCGCTACGCAATCGCAGCATGTCAAAGGGGGCACCGCGCAGGGTGGTATCTACCTCACCGGCATAGTGGCCCATCAATCGCAGGCTGCCGTTTTGTGGCTGTAAAAAAAACTGTAGGCCTGTACCGCTGAGATCGAGGGCGATCACTTTGCCCTCGATGGTTTGCAACCGTTCTCCGGTTTTCGGGTCGAGCGCCAGAGCGGTATTCATCGCCTGTTCAAGTCCGGCCAGTGCAGCCACCTGCAACATCGAAACGTTGTGGCTCACTCGGCGTCCTTGATCAGTTCTTCGAGAGGATGTTCGGAGAGATCATCCTGATTGGTCTGGATGACCACGGTATGGGCCAGCATGTCGTGAAAACCGCGCTTTTTCTTGTCCCACAACACCCATAGGAATCCAAGGCCGAGTGGCAGGGTGGATAGGAAGTAACCGATGTAACGTAAAATCGACTGGCCGATGGTGAGATTTCCAAAGGTGTTTGCATCGACCACTTCGCAATTCATCAGCTGCTTGCCAGGGGTGCCTCGAAAACGTACCCAGAAGAAGATCACTAGAATCATCGGTAGCAGATCATTGATGAGCAGATAGTTCCAGTCTAGTTGTAGAGTCACAAGCTGGGCTGCCACATCACCCTCTGGATCGAAACCGGGCAGGTAGGAACCGTGAGAAAAAAAGTATGCCAGCGGGGTGATGATGATCAGCAATACCAACGTATCGATAAGAACCGCGGCGAAGCGGCGCCAGAATCCGGCGTACTCGACTGTACGCTGTGCACTCATCAGTATTTAAAACCTCGATGCAGGGCGACGATACCGCCGGTGAGGTTGTGGAAATCGACCTGCTCGAAACCGGCCCCTTCCATCATCCCCTTAAGGGTCTCCTGGTCCGGGTGCATGCGGATCGATTCGGCCAGGTATTTGTAGCTTTCGCTATCGTTGGTCACCAGCTTGCCCATGAACGGGAGCAGCTTGAAGGAGTACTGGTCGTAGATTGGGCCAAGGCCCGGTGCTACCGGTTTGGAGAATTCCAGCACCAGCAGTCGTCCGCCCGGCTTAAGCACGCGGAACATGGAGGCCAGTGCCTTATCCTTGTCGGTGACATTACGCAGGCCAAAGGCGATGGTGATGATGTCAAAGTGGTTATCAGGGAAAGGCAGGCATTCGGCATTGGCTTGGGCATAGGTGATGTTGCCGATAATGCCGCGGTCAGCTAGCCGCGAGCGGCCAACTTTGAGCATGGAATCATTGATGTCGGCCAGTACCACTTTGCCTTCAGGTCCCACCAGTTTGGAAAACTTGGCGGTGAGGTCACCGGTGCCGCCAGCGATATCCAGTACCCGCTGGCCACGGCGCGCGCCGCTCATCTCTATGGTATAGCGCTTCCACAGGCGGTGAATGCCCATAGACATCAGGTCGTTCATCAGGTCGTATTTGGCGGCGACTGAGTGAAATACCTCAGCGACCTTGGCGGCCTTCTGTCCGGTGGGTACCTCTTGGAAACCGAAGTGGGTGATCTCTTCCTGCTGCTGTTTAGTCACTTGTGTTACCTGTGTAATAGAAGGTATCAGGCCTTGCGCTGATGGCCTGCTTCCTGAAGACGCTTGAGGTAATTCTGCCAGTTTTGCTCGTAATTAACACCCAGATTATAAAGGGTTTCCCAGGTGTAGATACCGGTATGGTGGCCATCATCAAAGCTCGGCTGGATGGCATAGGTGCCTACCTGCTCGATCTTTTCGATGTTTACCTCCTCCTTACCCAGCTGCAGTACCTCCTGGCCGGGACCGTGGCCCTGCACCTCGGCTGAGGGGGAGTAGACGCGCAGGTACTCGCAGGGCAGTTCGAAGCGCTGGCCATCCTCGAAGGCGAGCTCAAGAATACGTTTGGCCTTATGCAGGGTGATCTCGGTTGGGATATGTGTGCTCATGTTCTTCCTCATGTACGGTTCGTTGCGGACACTATCAGGTTGGTGTTCGCAACGGGGTTATTCAATCACGCGTTTAAAGAATGTAGCGACTCAGGTCTTCATCCTGAGCCAGTTCGTTGAGTTGGCTGTCGACATAGGTGGTATCAACAGTGACCTTCTGTCCACTCTTATCCGCCGCTTCGTAGGAGATCTTCTCCAGTAACCGTTCGACCACCGTATGCAGACGACGCGCACCGATGTTTTCGGTGGTCTCGTTGACGCTCCAGGCGATCTCGGCCAGACGGGTGATGCCCGACTCCTCGAAGTTCAGTTCGACCCCCTCGGTGGCGAGTAGCGCCTTGTACTGTTCGGTGAGCGAGGCGTCCGGTTCGGTGAGGATGCGCTTGAATTCCTCCACGCCAAGGGCATCGAGCTCAACGCGAATCGGCAGTCGGCCCTGCAGCTCTGGAATGAGATCCGACGGTTTGGAGAGATGAAACGCGCCGGAGGCAATAAACAGAATATGGTCGGTCTTGATCATGCCGTACTTGGTGGAGACGGTACTGCCCTCGACCAGTGGCAGCAGGTCACGTTGGACACCCTCGCGGGAGACATCCGGGCCCTTGCCGCCATCGGAGCGACCAGTCACCTTGTCCATCTCATCTAGGAAGACGATACCGTTCTGCTCCACGGCATAGAGCGCCTTGCTCTTGATCTCCTCTTCATTGACCATGCGCGCCGCTTCTTCATCGGTAAGTTGTTTCAACGCTTCTTCGATGCGCATTTTACTTTTTTTGGTGCGCTGGTTGCCGAGGTTCTGGAACAGTCCCTGCAACTGGTTGGTCATCTCTTCCATGCCAGGAGGTGCCATGATCTCCACACCCATGGCGCTTTCACGCACTTCGATCTCGATCTCCTTGTCATTCAGATCGCCTTCGCGCAGCTTCTTGCGGAATTTCTGCCGGGTGCCGGAATCGGTTGTCTTTGGTGCTTCGTCGGTAAAGCCGATGTCGGAGCGTGCTGGGGGTAGCAGAATGTCGAGGATGCGCTCTTCGGCGGCCTCGTAGGCACGATGCTGAACCTTGTTCATCTCCTCTTCGCGCACCATCTTCAGCGCAATGTCCATCAGGTCGCGGATAATCGACTCCACATCGCGTCCCACATAGCCCACCTCGGTGAACTTGGTCGCTTCGACCTTGAGGAAGGGGGCGTTGGCCAGCTTTGCCAGGCGGCGGGCGATCTCGGTTTTACCCACACCGGTGGGACCAATCATCAAAATATTCTTCGGTGTGATCTCATTGCGCAGGGATTCATCTACCTGGCTGCGACGCCAGCGGTTACGCAGGGCAATGGCTACCGCACGTTTGGCGTTGGCCTGACCGATGATGTGTTTGTCCAGTTCCTGGACGATCTCTCTGGGTGTCATTACGGACATGGGTAACTCTTTACTTGTCTAGTCGAGGTCGAGCTCTTCGATAGTGAGGTTTCGATTGGTGTAGATGCAGATATCGGCGGCGATGTTCAAACCCTTCTCCACGATATCGCGCGCGCCCAGCTCGGTGTTTTCATAAAGGGCAGTAGCCGCAGCCTGGGCAAAGGCACCGCCGGAGCCGATGGCGATGAGATTATTCTCCGGTTCGATCACGTCGCCGTTACCGGTAATCATCAGGGTGGCGGTCTTGTCCGCGACCAGTAGCAGGGCCTCAAGCTTGCGCAGCACCCGGTCGGTGCGCCAGTCCTTGGCCATCTCTACCGCAGCGCGGGTGAGATTGCCCTGGTGTTTCTCCAGCTTGGCTTCGAAGCGCTCGAACAGGGTGAAGGCGTCGGCGGTGCCACCAGCGAAACCGGCAATTACCTGCTCTTTGTAGAGACGGCGCACCTTACGCGCGTTGCCCTTCATGATGGTGTTGCCGTGGGAGACCTGGCCGTCTCCACCGATCACGGCCCTGTTGCCGCGCCGTACGGCGAGAATGGTGGTACCGCGGTACTGTTCCACGACGGGACTCCTTCTATGAATGGGGCAGGAATTTTACAACATCCTGGCCGCAGATTCCTGTGGGATGGAAAAAGGTAACAGGCGGCAGGTATCAGGTGACAGGGATAGATATCGGGCCAGGCTTTGTCTGCACCTGCACCTGCACCTGCACCTGCACCTGCACCTGCACCTGCACCTGCACCTGCACCTGCACCTGCACCTGCAACCTGCAACCTGCAACCTGCAACCTGCAACCTTACCTATGGCGTTATGAGTGCCTGCCGATGTCGACTGCGTCTTAGCCACCCCGCCGCTCCAGCCGAGGTGAGGATGCACCAGACAGCAAACAGAGCACCGGGCAGGGCGGTTTCCGGGGAGAAGTGTTTCAGCGCCAGTACCACGCCGAGTCCGGCGTTCTGCATGCCGATTTCGATGGCCATGGTGAGCTGGTGGCGACCGTCGAAACCGAACAGGCGTGCTGCCTGCCAGCCGAGCAGGTAGCCTAGGGCGTTGACTATCACCACCACTGCAATCAGCGTGGCGCCGACGCTGGCGAGACGCTCATAGTTTGCAGCCACCGCGTAACTGCAGATCAGGATAATTGCCAGTGAGGCGATGGCGGGAGATATCTGTTCCGCCAGCTTTAGTGTTTGTGTTCGTTGCTGGATCAGTCGACGCAGGCCAAGGCCAAGCAGCAGCGGTAGTAGCACGGTGAGCAGGATAGTGATCATCATCGGCCAGAACGGAATATCCAGATAGACCGAGCCGAGCCACTTCACCAGCGCCGGGGTGAGTAGCGGTGAGAGGAAGGTGGCCACGGTGGTCAGGGCGATGGAGAAGGCGACCGCGCCACCGGCGAGATAGACGATGACGTTGCTGGCCATGGCGCCAGGGGCACAGGCGACGATGATAAAGCCGAGGGCCAGCGCAGGTGGCAGACCGCTGAGCAACGCTGCGGCAAAACCGAGCGCGGGCATGATGGTGAACTGGGCCAGCACGCCGAGGCCGATCGCCTTGGGCCGGGTCAGGGTGTCGCGCAGCTCTTCCGGATGCAATACCACGCCGAGGGCAAACATGGTGGCGGCGAAGAGCCACTGGAAGTAGGGTTTGATCCAGATAAAGGTGGCGGGTTCGAAGTAGGCGATGATCGCCCCAAGCAGGGTCAGTGGGGCGAGGCCGTTGGCGATAAGACGAAACAGAAGCATTGTTCAACCTAGAAGCGGAGGAAAGAGCAATTTACCACGAAGCACACGAAGAACACGAAGTTAAAACAAGGATGATGCATTGATGATCAGACAACTACTTTCGGCACGCATTACGCTACCTACGGTAGCAGCGCCGAATCATCTTTCTTCGTGATCTTCGTGGTAGGTGCTTTTATTATTTCAGTGCGCCCGCTTCGCCGCGCTCATATTTCGCCAGCAGGGATTTATTGCGCTCTGCCAGATGCTGAATCAACTTATCCAGACCATCTCGACCGGCTTCGCTGGAGAAGCTGCTGCGGTAGTTACTCACCAGGCTGATGCCGTCGACGTTGACGTCGTACATCAACCAGTTGCCCTCTTTTTTGAACAGACTGAAGCTGACCGGTACCCGCGGTCCGCCGTTGGGCATATGGACTTCGGCGCGCACGGTGGTCTTTTTGGTGTCGGCGTCGAGCTTTACCGGCAGATAGGCGATCAGGTTGTCGGTGTTGGCTAGCAGTTCGTCGAGCTGGTCTGGCTGATCCAGCAGGGCCGAGACATAGAAGCGCACCATCAGGTTTTTAAATTCGTTGCTGAACTGTTCTCGTTGCACCGGGGTTGCGCTGCGCCAGTGCTTGCCGAGCACAAAGCGCGACATCACCTGCATATCAACATGGGGTAGCAGCACCTGCTCTACCAGATCAAACAAACGGGTCGGTGTCTGTTTGACGGACTCACGTTCGCGCTTGAGTAGATCGAACATCTCCTGAGTGACCGACGCCAGCATCTTGTCCGGGGGTACATTGGCTTCGGCGCGGGCGGTCATGGCAAACAGCAGCAGACTGGCCAGCAGCAGGGCAAGGGAGTTGGTAAGCAGTGCTTTCATCGGTTCTCTCCAGGGTCGATTGACCGTTGATGGATTGTCGCCAATAGACCGTAACGGGTAAAGGGAGCATCTCTCCGTATTGGTAGCCGGTCACAGGAAATCGTCATTACCTGTCAGCTTCTCCGGGATGGTGTAGAATACGGACCCGTTCAATGTCCCTTTGTTCCCGATGCCCATGAAAACCCCTGAACTCCTCTCCCCCGCCGGTAACCTGAAAAACCTGCGCTACGCCATCGCCTACGGTGCCGATGCGGTCTATGCGGGGATGCCGCGCTATTCGCTGCGGGTGCGCAACAACGACTTCGATACCCTGGCGCAGTTGCAGAATGGCATCGAGGAAACCCACGCTGCGGGCAAGCAGTTCTTCCTCGCTGGCAACGTGTTGCCGCATAACGCCAAGGTGAAGACATTCCTGCGTGATATCGCGCCAATCATTGAACTGAAGCCCGATGCACTGATCATGGCCGACCCGGGTCTGATCATGCAGGTCCGGGAGCAGTGGCCGGAGCTGCCAATCCACCTCTCGGTGCAGGCCAACACGGTCAACTACGCTAGCGTGAAGTTCTGGCAATCACTGGGGCTGACCCGGGTGATCCTCTCCCGCGAACTCTCACTGGATGAGGTCGAAGAGATCCGTCAGGAGTGTCCGGAGATGGAGCTGGAGGTGTTTGTTCACGGCGCGTTATGTATCGCCTACTCGGGTCGCTGTTTGCTCTCCGGCTACTTCAATCACCGTGACGCCAATCAGGGGAGCTGCACCAACTCCTGCCGCTGGCAGTACGACATCAAACCGGCGACGGAAAACGAGAGCGGCGATGTGGTGCTGAATCCCTCCCAGACTGGTAGCGGTGAGCGTCATGCCGACTCCTCGAAGGTCTATCTGCTGGAGGAGAGCGAGCGCCCCGGCACCCTGCTACCCATCGAAGAGGATGAGCACGGCACCTATATCATGAACTCCAAGGACCTGCGTGCGATTGAACACGTGCAGCGGCTGGTGGAGATAGGTGTCGATTCGTTGAAGATCGAAGGGCGCACCAAGTCGCACTATTACACGGCACGCACCGCCCAGATCTATCGCCGTGCCATCGACGACGCGGTGGCCGGACGGCCCTTCGATCCACGTATGCTTGGCCAGCTGGAGAATTTGGCCAACCGTGGTTACACCGACGGCTTCTTCCAGCGCCACCACACCAAGGAGTATCAGAGTTACCTCAGCAACCACTCTGCCTCAGAGCAGCAGCAGTTTGTTGCCGAGGTGTTGAGCTACGACGAAACGAGTGGCCTTGCTGAAGTGGATGTGAAGAACCGTTTCTTCGTTGGTGACACGTTAGAGATCATGACCCCTGCGGGTAACCAGAAAATCACTCTCGAGTCGATGCAGAGCGATAAAGGTGAGGCACTGGAGGGTGTGCCGGGTGGTGGGCGGCAGGTGAAGATTCCGCTGCCGCAAGGCGACTACCGAATGGCACTGATCGCCCGCTATTTGTAAGCACCTTCCCTGTAAATGGGCTTGTCTAAATACGAACGAACCAGGGCAACGCCACCAGTGCGAATCCACTAAGAACCAGTAGATAGACGTTTGAGAAAAAGTAGGGAAGAATCAGCAGCGCGATACCGGCAATGAATGGAACCACTGCCTTTTGCTTGCGTGCATAGGTGAGAAATCCGATGCCGATAGCACCAAACAATAACCCCCATAGCAGTAGTGATGTGCCTTGCATCTCGGTGTTGTCTCCAGCCATGCCTTTTAGAACAGCTACGATACCCCGGCAGCGGGTGGGGCAACAACCGATTGCGCCGCGCACGCCAGCGCGGTAGCCTCTTGCCCCAACACTATTCAATATGCTGAATCCGGGAGTTTCCCAATGAGCCGACTCGAAACCAGCCGCGGTGCCTTTCCCTGGGTGCGTAAGCGCCGTATGCGCCGTGACGACTTTTCCCGCCGCCTGATGCGCGAGAATAGCCTTACCGTTGACGATCTGATTTACCCGATGTTCGTACTGGAAGGCAAAAAACAGTGCGAGCAGGTAGCGTCGATGCCCGGCATCGAGCGTTACTCCATCGATCTGCTGCTGAAAGAGGCAGAAGAGCTGGTGAAGCTCGGTGTGCCGATGGTGGCCCTGTTCCCGGTAACCCCGCAGGAGCATAAGAGCCTCGATGCGGCGGAGGCCTATAACCCGGAAGGGCTAGCGCAACGAGCGGTGCGTGCCCTGCGTGAGAACTTCCCCGAGCTGGGGGTGATGACCGATGTGGCGCTGGACCCCTTCACCACCCACGGCCAGGACGGGATCATCGACGAAAACGGCTATGTGCTTAACGACGTGACTGTGGAAGTGCTGGTACGTCAGGCGCTCTCCCACGCGGAGGCAGGGGCTCAGGTGGTGGCCCCATCCGACATGATGGATGGGCGTATTGGCGAGATCCGCGAGGCGCTGGAGAGTGAGGGCCACAGCAACACCCGCATCATGTCCTACGCCGCCAAATACGCCTCCAGTTTCTACGGCCCGTTCCGCGACGCGGTGGGTTCTGCGGCCAATCTGGGCGGCGGCGACAAGCGCACCTACCAGATGGACCCGGGTAACTCCGACGAGGCCCTGTGGGAGGTGGCGCAGGATCTGGAAGAGGGCGCAGACATGGTGATGGTTAAGCCGGGTATGCCCTACCTGGATATCGTGCGGCGGGTAAAGGAGCAGTTCGGTGCCCCTACCTACGCCTATCAGGTGAGCGGTGAATACGCCATGTTGATGGCTGCCAGTCAGAACGGCTGGCTGGATGAACGTGCCGTGGTGCTGGAGTCGCTGCTCTCATTCAAGCGTGCCGGAGCCGATGGGATTCTCACCTATTTCGCCAAGCGTGTGGCGGGCTGGCTCGAGGAAGCATAAATTAAAAAAGGGTGTGCGGCGTTGCTGCCAGCCACTATACTGCGCGCAAATTCTGGGGGAGAAGAAGTGTATGTCACATAAGAGCTACATCTTCAGCATGTTCGGCAACTCGCCGATTCGGCCGATGCAGAAGCACATGGCCGAGGTGCAGACCTGTGTTAATGAACTGATCCCGTTCTTCGAGGCTGCCCTCGCTGGTGATTGGACCAGGGCAGCCGAAGAGCAGAAAAAAATCTCTGATTTGGAAGGTGCCGCGGATAAGTTGAAACACGATCTGCGTATGCACCTGCCCAATGGTTTAATGATGGCGATGTCCCGCCGCGACCTGCTGGAAACCCTGACCATGCAGGACCGCATCGCCAACAAGGCCAAGGATATTGCCGGGTTGATGCTGGGGCGCAAGATGATGTTTCCCGCTGACGTTGCCCCGTTGATACTCGCTTTTGTACAACGTTGTGTTGATGCATCGGCCCAGGCACAAACCGCAATCAACGAGCTGGATGAGTTATTGGAGACCAGCTTCCGCGGCCGTGAGGTGGATCTGGTGGAATCAATGATCAGCCGTCTCGACGAAATCGAAAGTGACACCGACCGCTTACAAGTGGAGGTGCGCGCCAAACTGTTTGCACAGGAAAAGGATCTGCCGCCAGTGGATGTAATGTTCATCTACCGGATTGTCGAATGGATAGGTGACCTGGCTGACCTGGCCCAGCGCGTGGGTAGTCGTCTGGAAGTAATGCTCGCACGCTGAGGTGGTTTGATGGAATACGCACTAATCTTTATTGTCCTGGCCTGTATTTTTGGTTTCTTCATGGCCTGGGGTGTCGGCGCCAACGATGTGGCGAATGCCATGGGTACCTCTGTTGGCTCCAAAGCGGTCACGATCAAGCAGGCGTTCATCATCGCCGCCGTGTTTGAATTTACCGGTGCCTATCTGGCGGGAGGCGCCGTCACCAAGACTATCCGCAAGGGGATGATCGATGCCGACGTCCTCAGCAACAGCCCCGAACTGGTGGTCTACGGCATGCTCGCGTCGCTACTTGCTGCCGGGATCTGGCTGCTGGTCGCCTCCCGATCGGGCTGGCCCGTTTCTACTACCCACTCCATCGTGGGCGCCATCGTCGGTTTCACCGCGGTAGGTATCGGTGTCGATGCGGTACAGTGGGGCAAGGTGGGTACCATCGTGATGAGCTGGGTGATCTCGCCGGCACTCTCCGGGATAATCGCCTATTGGCTATTTGTCAGTGTGCAACGCTTTATCCTCGATACTCCCAACCCGCTTGAAAATGCCAAACGTTACGTCCCCATCTACATCTTCCTGGTCGGCTTTATCATCGCGCTGGTGACCCTGTTTAAGGGCTTGAAACATGTGGGCCTTCAGCTTGAAACAGCAGAGGCCTACCTCATTGCGATTGGTATCGGCCTGTTTGTGATGGTGATCGGCATCTTCTTTATCCGGCGTCTGCGCTTCGACCCGGAGGCCGATGCTGATTTCCACTTCGCCAATGTTGAGAAAGTATTTAGCGTATTGATGATCTTCACCGCCAGCGCCATGGCCTTTGCCCACGGTTCGAACGATGTGGCCAATGCGGTTGGGCCGTTGGCCGCCGTGGTGGGAATCGCCCAGACCGGTGCGGTTGCAGCGAAGAGTGTTATGCCTCCCTGGATCTTGTTACTGGGTGGCGCAGGTATCGTGATCGGTCTGGTGACCTACGGTCATAAGGTGATCGCTACTGTCGGCACCGGCATTACCGAACTGACGCCCAGCCGTGGCTTTGCCGCCACCCTAGGTGCGGCTACCACTGTAGTGGTGGCCTCAGGTACTGGTCTACCCATCTCCACTACCCACACCCTGGTTGGTGCGGTGCTGGGCGTGGGTTTGGCGCGGGGTATCGCTGCGTTAAACCTGAATGTGGTACGAATGATCTTCCTCTCCTGGATCGTCACCCTGCCCGCAGGGGCGATCCTGGCGATTTTCTTTTTCTACATTCTCAAAGGCATCTTTTCCTGACGGAGGAATCGCCGAGTGTCCAAGCCAGATCAATATGCGGTGATGGGTAATCCCATCGGTCACAGCAAATCACCGCTGATACATTCACTGTTTGCCGAGCAGACTGGGCAAAAGCTGGAGTACAGCGCCATCCTTGTTGAGTTGAAGCAATTCAATGAGGCGGTGCGTGAATTTCAGGAGCAGGGTGGCAAGGGGTTAAATGTAACCGTGCCGTTCAAACGCGATGCCTGGCGACTGGTGGATGAGCGAAGCGAGTGCGCCGAGCTGGCTGGTGCAGTAAATACCATCGTTATTCGTGAAGACGGCACCCTATATGGTGATAACACCGATGGCGTCGGCATGGTGCGTGATATTCGGGAAAACCTCGGCATCGCTATCGAGGGCAAGAAGGTGTTGTTGTTAGGTGCTGGCGGTGCGGTGCGCGGTGTGCTCGGTCCACTGATGCAGGAGAATCCTGCCGAAGTGGTGATAGCAAATCGTTCACCGGATCGGGCTCAGGAACTGGCCGACGACTTTGAGGATTTCGGTAAGGTCGAGGGCAGCAGTTATGATGACCTGGATGGTTCCCGTTACGACATTGTGATTAACGGCACTTCATCCAGTCTCAAGGGGGAACTCCCACCACTGCCTGACGGGATTCTGTCCAGGGACGCTTTCTGCTACGACATGATGTATAGCGGTGAACCGACCGCTTTTCTTGTCTGGGCGGAAGATGAGGGCTGCGAGAAGTTGAGCGATGGTCTGGGGATGCTGGTCGAACAGGCAGCGGAGTCTTTCAATATTTGGCGCGGGATACGCCCCAACAGCGCCCCGGTGATCAAGGCCGTGCGCAAGCAACTCTAACCTGTATTAAGGCGATCTTCTGGCGCTATAACTTGCGCGCCATGTTGGTGTAGGCCTTAAACTTCAGCGAAGCAGCATCATTTTTCTCTTCCACCTGAATACCAAAGTCGTCGGTATCCTTTGCAGTTGGCATCACCTTCAGGCGACGTTCGTGAGCTCTCCGCTCTGCGCTGTTCCATGGTCGGTCGCGCCAGTGCAGTTCACGACGTTCGTTAGAGTAGCTTCGATGGAAATACTCACGCAGTGTCACCTTTTCACCACGTAACACCCCACCGTTCAGTTTCTTGATCGCTTTCAGTGCCAGCCGGTCTGAGTCGAAATCGGCGATGGCATAGTAGGCGCGCTGATTGTTTTCCAGTGGCTGATCTACCATCTGGATGCGTGCATCCCGGGCAAAGCTCTTGAGGAATCCCACCACGTCATTGCGGGTGGTCTGAGGGTTGAGGCTACCGACATATACTTCCATTTCGCGGCTCCGTGTTTTTTGTGACCATCATCACACTATAGCGTCATCTGCATTCCATGCAAAGTGTAAGGTTATTCTTTGAGGTAATCTTCTCGCAGTCGGGAGTAGTGTTCTGCTGAATAGGCAAACCAATCAACCTCTTGTTGTTTGAGGGGACGTCCCCGCTTTACCGGATTGCCAAGCCAAAGATATCCCCCCTCCAGAGTCTTTCCCGGTGGCACCAGGCTACCTGCTGCCAGTAGCACCTCATCCTCCAGCACCGCGCCGTCGAGTACTACAGAACCCATACCGATAAGACAACGGTTACCAATGGTGCAGCCGTGCAGGGTGACATTGTGGCCCACGGTGACGTCGTCGCCGATGAGTAGCGAGAAACCGCCGGGGGCATCCTCATGGTCATGGGTGACGTGCAGCGCCGAGCCATCCTGGATGTTGCTGCGATTACCAATGCGGATGCAGTTGACGTCACCCCGCGCCACGGCCATTGGCCATACCGAACTCTCTTCACCAATTACTACATCGCCGATGACGGCAGCGGCTTCATCGACGTAGGCACTGTTGGCGACCTGTGGCTTGATGCCTTTGTAACTACGAATTGCCATACTTCTTCATTGCTCCGGGGGTGGGAATTCAGCGGCATTTTACATGAAATAGAGAGTTTTACCGCATTGTTACTAACTCTTCTGAGCTGGTGGGGTGGATGGCTACGGTGTCGTCGAATTGTTTTTTGGTTGCGCCCATCTTTAGCGCCACGGCAAAGCCCTGCAACATCTCGTCGACACCGTGGCCGATCATGTGAATACCGACTACCTTCTCCTGGGCACCGACGCAAACCAGCTTCATCGCGGTGCGGCTTTTGTGCGAGGTGAGGGCGTGATACATGGGGGTGAAGCGGGTCTGGTAGACCTTGACCGCATCACCATGTTTCTCGCGTGCTTCACCCTCGGTCAATCCAACTGTACCGATAGGGGGGTGGCTGAACATGACCGTGGGGATGTTCTCGTACTCCAGACGACGCTCCGGCTGGTTGTTGAACAGGCGGTCACCGAGGCGTCGCGCCGCAGCAATCGCCACCGGTGTAAGTTGAGCACGGCCAGTGGCGTCACCTACGGCATAAACACCGGGGACGTTGGTGTTCTGGAACTCATCGGTGGGGATGTAGCCTGCTTCATTTATCTCCACGCCTGCAGCGTCCAGATTGAGATCGGCTGTCAACGGCTCGCGGCCGATGGCCCACACCAGGGTGTCAAAGCCCTTCATGATGTGGCCGTTCTGACAGTAAAGGGTGAGGCTACCGTCCTTCTCCTTTTCCACCTTTTCCAGATTGATGTTAGGCAGGATGTTGACCCCATCGTTGACCATCTCCTCCATCAGCGCCTCGCGCAGCATGGCGTCGAAGTTGGCGAGGAAGTGCTGGCGGCGCAACATCAGATCCACCTCGGAGCCGAGGGCGTTAAGTAGTCCAGCCAGCTCTACCGCGATGTAACCGGCACCGATCACGGCCACCCGTTTGGGTTGTTCAGTGAGGGCGAAGAAGCCGTCGGAGGTGATACCCAGCTCTGCTCCGGGGATCTCCGGTACCAGCGCTCGTCCGCCGGGGGCGATGACGATGTGGTCAGCAGTGAACTGTTCGCCGTTGACCTCAAGGGTGTGGGCATCGACGAATCGTGCCTGCCCCTTGAGCCAGTCGATATTGGAGTCAGTCAGGTAGTTGCCGTACCAGTCATTGATCCCCTGAATGTAGTCCTCGCGGCCCTTGACCAGGGTGGTCCAGTCGAAATCATTGACCATCACGTCAAAGCCATACCCCTGCGCATCGCGCAGGGCATGGGCGATGGACGCGGCGTTCCACATCACCTTCTTCGGCACGCAACCGACATTGACACAGGTGCCGCCCATTTTGGCCATTTCGACCACCGCGGCCTTTTTGCCGTACATGGCGGCCCGTTCTGCGGCGGAGAGACCACCGCTACCGCCGCCAATGGCGAGGAGATCGTAATGTTTACTCATAGTAATTCCTGTCTGTTGTCTGGGGGTGATTTCCAAATCTGGATTATCGCGTGTCAGTCACATCTTTGTAAGGGTTTGTCCGCTGCAATTAAAGCCTGCTACTATCTTCGTCGGTTCAATAGTTAGCCCGCGAGGTTATACAAGAAAGATGGCCCACATCTCTTATGAATACCGTTTTCTCTTTGAGGGTGGACGCGAGGAGGTTTTTGATGTCCGGTTAGACTCAGTGACGCTGGAGCCCTTGAGTCCGCTGCCTAAGCAGCCCCGCGACTGGACTTTGCTTGAGTCGCACAAGTGTAGTCACTGCCCTCTCGACTCACTCGAGCATCCCAACTGTCCGCTGGCCCTGCGCCTGCAGCCGCTGACCGACCGAATGGGCGGAGTGACCTCCATCGACAATGTCGAGGTCACCGTCACCGTCTATGAGCGCAACATTACACGTAGCGCCACCGCCCAGGAGGCAATCAGCTCACTGATGGGGATTATTACTGCCACCAGTGGCTGCCCCCACACTGTGTTCTTCAAGCCGATGGCCCGTTTCCATCTACCCTTTGCCAATACCCGTGAGACCTTTTATCGCGCCGCCTCTATGTACATGCTTGGTCAGTACTTTCGCTGGCAGGCAGGCAACAATGTAGATATGGAGCTGGATGGCCTGCTCGACTTCTATAGTCAGGTGGCCAAGGTCAACAAGGGTATCGCCGAGCGCCTGCGTGCCGAGCGGCGCGAGGATGGTACAGTCAACGCCATCGTCCTGCTCGATATGTTCGTTAAGAGTATGCCTGTGTTGATCAAGGAGACCCTGGAGGAGTTCAAACCTCTGTTTCAGCCCTATATAGATATGGAGCTCAAATAGTCGCATTAATAACCCGGTATTTTTATCGATTTTTTTCTTGACTATATTACTTGGGATTGGCTAGAGTTAGAGTCGTACCAGTTATTGGTTACATCCCCAAGTTAAAAGGGAGGCGGAAACGTCTCCCTTTTTTTATAATTTTTTGACAATCGCATATAAAACAACCATTTACGGCAAAACCTTTGCGCAATACCCGGGAATTGTGCAATAATCCGCGCCTTCTTATCGAGCCTCCGCTGTTTTCCCTGTATCAAGAGACGCTAGTTCTCCAGGCGGCAAGAGGCCACCTTGAGTAACTTTTTGCCGCACTTTGCCGGAGTCCGCTTGATGTCCAATTTGTTTTGTAATCTGACCCTGATCCGCTGGTTGCCCTTTTTGCGTTGGTTCCAACTGGTCGATCGCAACAGCATTCGCGCCGACATTATGGCCGGTCTGACCGGCGCGGTGATTGTGCTGCCACAGGGCGTAGCCTTTGCCATGATCGCGGGCCTGCCGCCGGAATACGGACTCTATACTGCCATCGTACCGCCAATTGTCGCGGCCCTGTTCGGCTCCTCTTTCCATCTAATATCTGGCCCGACTACCGCGATCTCCATTGTGGTGTTCAGTACCATCAGTCCACTGGCCGAACCGGGCAGTGCAGAGTTCATCACTCTGGTACTGACCCTGACCCTGATTGCAGGGGCATTTCAGCTGGCACTCGGCCTCGCCAGAATGGGCACCCTGGTTAACTTCGTCTCTCACACGGTGGTAGTTGGCTTCACTGCCGGGGCCGCGATCCTGATCGCCACCACCCAGCTTAAGCACTTCTTCGGTGTCGATATTCCGCGCGGTGAGTCATTCGCCCATACCTGGGTGTTGCTGGTCCAGAAGATGCCCGAGGCCAATCTCTACGTGGTAGCGGTTTCCATGGTGACTCTGGTGACAGCGATCCTGTTTAAAAAAATTATGCCGCGCTGGCCCAACATGTTGCTGGCGATGATTATTGGTGCGGTGCTGGCGTGGGTGCTGGGCGCCCAGGAGCACGGCATAAAACTGGTCGGTAGCCTGCCCGGACAGTTGCCACCACTCTCCATGCCGGACTTCTCTATAAGTACCATTAAAGACCTGGCCTCAGGTGGTCTGGCTGTAGCCCTGCTGGGTCTGGTTGAGGCGGTCTCCATCGCCCGCTCGGTGGCTTCCAAATCTCACCAGCGTATTGATGGTAATCAGGAGTTCATTGGCCAGGGCATGGCGAACATTTTTGGTTCATTTGTCTCTTCCTATGCCTCATCCGGTTCTTTCACCCGTACCGGTGTGAACTACACTGCCGGGGCGCGCACACCGATGGCGGCGATCACCGCGGCGATATCGTTGGCGCTGATCCTGCTGTTGATTGCCCCCTTGACTGCCTACCTGCCGATTCCGGCGATGGCCGGGATCCTGCTGTTGGTGGCCTACAACCTGATCGACTGGCATCACATCCATAGCATCACTCGCGCCAGTCGCGGCGAGGCTAGCGTGCTGGCGACCACCTTCTTTGCCACCCTGTTTCTGGAACTGGAATTTGCGATCTATGCCGGAGTCATGCTGTCGTTGGTGATGTACCTCAATCGCACTTCAAGGCCGACCATCACTACCATGGCGCCAGACGCAAACGAGATGAACCGGCCAATGGTCAACGTTGCACGCGAGCCGCAACCGCAGTGTCCACAGTTGCGCATCGTGCGACTGGACGGATCATTGTTCTTCGGCGCGGTGAGTCATGCTGCCAACCTGTTCCGTAACTTCACTGACGAGTCGCCGGAGCAGAAGCACATTCTGGTGTTGGCACACTCGATGAACTTCATTGATGTGGCTGGGGCCGAGTGGTTGATGCAGGAGGCCAGTCGCCTGAAGCAACTGGGCGGTGGACTTTATCTGTGTAATCCCAAGGAAAATGTGTGCGAGTTTTTGCGTAAGAGTGGACTGATTGAAGCGATCGGTGAGAGCAATGTGTTCGACTCCAAGAGCGAAGCGATACAGTCAATTTTCATCAAACTCCAGCGTGAAAAATGTCGTCAGTGCGAACGGCGTATTTTCCAGGAGTGTCAGAGTGTACCGTTCATAAAAGCGGCGTAACTGTTCAACCCAACTTAAGCGGCGGCTCATCGAGCCGCTGCTGCTGTTCCCGCAGCGTAAGAATCTGCTCTTCCCAATATTTGACCGTGTTGAACCAGGGAAAGGCCATGGGAAAAGCCGGGTCTTCCCAGCGTCGTGCCAGCCAGGCGGCATAGTAAAGCAGGCGCAGAGTCCGTAGTGGCTCTATCAATGCCAACTGGCGGCGATCAAAATCAAAAAACTCCTCGTAGCCTTCCACTATTTCACTTAACTGTTTCACCATCTCTGGGCGCTCGCCGCTTAACAGCATCCATAGATCCTGTACCGCCGGTCCCATACGGCAATCATCAAGGTCGACCAGATGTGCCCCGCTGTCGGTCCAGAGAATATTGCCAGGATGGAAATCTCCATGCAGGCGGATCGGTGTATAAGAGACCGCAGCAAAGCGCTCCTTGATGGTGATGAGCAGCGCTTCCGCCAGATCGCGATATTGCTGTTCATGCTCGGGTGGTAAAAAGGCGTTTTCCATTAAGAAGGCCAAACTCTCGTCGCCGAAACTCTGTGGGGTAAGCTCAGGTCGGTGAGTAAACGGTTTGGCCGCTCCCATGGCATGGATACGACCAAGAAACTGGCCTAAACGGTATTGGGTGTCAGGATCGAACAGTTCAGGACTACGTCCACCACGACGAGGGAAAAGGGCATAGCGGAAGCCCGCAAAATTGTGCAGGGTCTGACCGTTGGCTCCAATTAACGGTGCGATAACCGGAATCTCCAGCCCCGCCAGAGCCAGTGAAAACTCATGCTCTTCCAGAATCTGCTCATCATTCCAACGCTCTGGGCGATAGAATTTTCCGACCAGAAATCCCTCATTCTCCTCACTGATCTGATAGACCCGATTTTCGTAGCTGTTTAGCGCCAACAACGATCCGGTGGGGTGATAGCCTTCCGCCTCCAGCGCGTCGAGCACTGTGTCGGGGGTAAGGGATTCGTATGGATGGTGATCCATGTTGGCTTCTGGCAAGGTAGTGATTCCCGTGTAAGACAGCGAATGGTTTTTACGATGAAGATCGCCTCATGGAATGTCAATTCATTAAATGTGCGGCTGCCGCAGGTGTTGCAGTGGCTGGAGACAGTTTGCCCTGATGTGCTGGCGCTGCAGGAGACCAAACTGACCGACGAGAAATTTCCCGCTGCCGAGATCGAAGCGGCGGGTTATCAGGTCGCCTTTTCCGGGCAGAAGACCTACAACGGTGTGGCCCTGCTGAGTAAACATCCCATCGAAGAGGTGATCACGGATCTTCCCGGGCTGGACGATCCGCAGCGACGTATCCTCGGCGCGACGATTAACGGTGTCCGTATTCTCGATCTCTACGTGGTTAATGGTCAGGAGGTCGGTTCGGAGAAGTTTGCCTATAAGATGCACTGGCTGAAGAAGGTACAGGAATATTTGCAGCAGGATCTTTCGGCCCATGAAAACTATGTGGTGCTGGGTGACTTCAATATCGCACCTGCCGATGCGGATGTGCATAACCCCAAGTCGTGGCATGAGAAGATCCTTTGTAGTACACCGGAACGTGAGGCACTACAGTCAATTCTTGATCTCGGATTTAGTGATACTTTTCGCCTCTTTGAACAGGAAGAGAAATCCTTCAGCTGGTGGGACTACCGCATGAATGGCTTCAAACGTAATCTCGGTCTGCGCATTGATCTGATCCTTGCCAGTAAGGCATTGGCAGAGCAGTGCCAAAGTTCAAGCGTCGACAAAGAGCCACGGGGTTGGGAACGACCATCGGACCACGCACCAGTGGTGGCGGAATTTTCTCGAGATTAAACATGGAGTTTAGATCGGCAACAGAGGATGACTATCCGGCGATCTGTAAATTGATCAAAAGTCGTGATGAATTGCTTTGGGTTTATCCGGCAGGACGCTATCCACTTACAGTTCCCCAACTAAAAGAGCTGGCGCAAAAACGGTCGGAATTAACCGTCGCAGTCGAGGCCCGGTCTCTCCTTGGGTTTGCCGATTTCTACGATCTTGAGCCGGGCAGGTCGGTGTTTATCGGTAATGTGATTGTAGATAGAAAGCATCGTGGCAAAGGAATCGGCAGGGCGTTGGTTACTTTCTTGATCGATAAGGCTTTCAAAGAACACGATCTCCCAGAGGTCAGAATCTCAGTGTTTAGCGAAAATACTCCCGCGCTCATACTCTACAATCGGCTTGGATTTATACCATACGCTATGGCTGAAAGAATCAAAGCAGATGGACAGCGGTTGGTGTTGATCCACATGCGTCTTTGCAGAACGCTATAGCCAGTTTGTCAGCATTATCCCAATACCGATGCGATTGTTGTAGTGGTCGTAATCGATAAGTGATTCGCCATAGCCGTTGAATAACTGCAGGTAGCCGCGCAGGCGATCCCCGATGGGGAAGGTGTAATCCAGCTGTATCGCACCACGATTCTCACTTTGCAGGTTATTGCGTAGCATCACGCCGAAGGTGTGGTTTTCATATTTTTGCAGCATGCGTAGTTCAAAATTTCCCAGGTATTTTTCAATATCATGGTTGTCGTCATCACTCCTGGATTCGGGTATGCGCCACCATGGTTTGAAACTGGCGTAGAAGTTCCCGCGCTCGGCAATCAGTTCCAGCATGACTCGATTCCAGCTACGTGAAAGCGGATCACTACGTCCATTCGACTGATGATTGAAGGAGAGTCCGGCCAGACGCCAGCGCATACCGAGCGCTTTTTCGTCTATAGGGAAAGCGAAGATCAATTCCGGCTCATAATTGTTTTCACGAAAGGGTGAGGATGAACGACCGTTATAGGCCTGCCAGTAGGATTGTTGGGTATAGCCAAACGAGAGAAAGCCTTTGCCGAAGAAGACACCTTCTACCAAAGGGACACGAAAGCTGAACTGGAATTTCACCTCGTTCTCTTCTGGTAGAAGATCGCTGCCAGCATCAGTGTATGGCCGTTCATTGGGATTGGCGTTATAAGCCAGCGGCAGGAGATAACTGGGGCGGTACGGTATGATAGAAAATGGATTGTCATGCAGCTCCCACTCAAGTTCCATGCGTCTATCGATGGCAGAGCCAGACTCCGGCCCTTCTGCAATGGCTAACTGCGGTAGCAGGAGTGAAATAGATAGAAGCAGGGCTGTGGTTACTTTCATGGGAGGCATGATTCCAATGGGATTGATCCCATTGTAGAGGAAAGGCCCTGCTGAGGTCCCTCTTTCGGGTTTGCCTCCCAATCTTCGCCCACGCATAATGCCTCAAACCCGAAACCTGTGGCGGCCATGAAATATCACGACCTGCGCGACTTTATCCAGCAACTAGAACAACGCGGCGAGCTGAAGCGAATCAGCACCGAGGTGGACCCTTATCTGGAGATCACCGAGATCGCCGATCGCACCCTGCGAGCGGGCGGTCCTGCGCTGCTGTTCGAAAATCCCAAAGGTTCTGACATTCCCCTTCTGGCCAACCTCTTCGGTACCCCTGAGCGGGTAGCGCTGGGGATGGGTGAGGAGTCTGTGGAGGCGCTGCGTGAGGTGGGCAAGCTGCTGGCCTATCTTAAGGAGCCTGAGCCGCCCAAGGGCCTGAAGGACGCCATGCAGAAGCTGCCGCTGTTCAAAAAGGTGCTGCACATGTCGCCCAAGGTGATGAAAAAAGCACCTTGTCAGGAGGTGGTGCTGGAGGGCGATCAGGTGGATCTGGGCAAGCTTCCGATTCAGACCTGCTGGCCCGGTGATGTGGCACCGCTGATCACCTGGGGTCTGGTGGTGACTAAAGGCACACGCAAGCCGCGGCAGAATCTGGGTATCTACCGCCAGCAGGTAATTGCAAAGAACAAAGTGATCATGCGCTGGCTCTCCCACCGGGGTGGTGCTCTGGATTTCCGTGACTGGCAGGAGCAGTACCCGGGCGAACCGTTCCCCATCGCGGTGGCACTCGGTGCCGATCCGGCCACTATTCTCGGTGCGGTAACCCCGGTGCCGGACAATCTTTCCGAGTACGCCTTCGCTGGTCTGCTGCGAGGCGGGAAGAGCGAGGTGGTGAAGTGTATCGGTAGTGAGTTGCAGGTGCCTGCCTCGGCAGAGTTCGTGCTGGAGGGTTACATCTATCCAGACGACATGGCCGACGAGGGACCCTACGGCGATCACACCGGTTACTACAACGAGGTGGATCAGTTTCCGGTCTTTACCATCGAACGCATCACTCATCGTAAAGAGCCGATCTACCATTCCACCTATACCGGCCGCCCGCCCGATGAACCGGCGGTGCTGGGAGTGGCGCTGAACGAAGTCTTTGTGCCGATCCTGCAGAAGCAGTTTCCAGAGATCACCGATTTCTATCTACCGCCGGAGGGGTGCTCCTACCGCCTGGCCGTGGTATCGATGAAGAAGCAGTACCCGGGCCACGCCAAGCGTGTGATGCTGGGTATCTGGTCCTTCCTGCGTCAGTTTATGTACACCAAGTTTGTCATCGTGGTGGACGACGATATCGATATTCGCAACTGGCAGGATGTGATCTGGGCCATCACCACTCGCATGGACCCGGCTCGCGACACCACCCTGCTGGAGAATACACCGATCGATTATCTCGACTTCGCCTCACCGGTCTCTGGCCTTGGTGGCAAGATGGGGATGGATGCTACGAACAAGTGGCCGGGGGAGACCGACCGCGAGTGGGGTACACCCATCGTCAGGGATGAGGCGGTGGTGAAACGAGTGGATGCAATCTGGTCTGAGCTGGGAATTGAAGATGTCTGAAGAGAACAAAGATAACGGTGCCATCATTGCCGAGCTGTTTGCCAACAACCGCAAGTGGGCGGAGTCGATCCAGGCAGAAGACCCGGATTTTTTTCAGCGTCTTGCGCATCAGCAAAATCCTGAATATCTCTGGATTGGTTGCTCAGACAGCCGTGTTCCGGCCAACGAGATCCTGGGTATGTTACCGGGCGAACTCTTCGTGCATCGCAACATTGCCAATGTGGTAGTGCATACCGATCTCAACTGTCTGTCGGTGATCCAATTCGCCGTAGATGTACTCAAAGTGAGGCACATTATTGTCACTGGCCACTACGGCTGTGGTGGTATCAACGCTGCAGTGCAGCGACGCAAACTGGGGCTGGCCGACAACTGGTTACGCCACGTTCAGGACGTACAGCAAAAGCATAGCGACTACCTGCAAACCATGGATAGTGAAGAGGCAGTACTGGATCGTATGTGTGAGTTAAACGTCATTGAGCAGGTATTGAACGTCTGCCAGACCACGGTGGTGCAGGATGCCTGGCAACGCGATCAGACTCTGGCTGTTCACGGCTTTGTCTACAGTGTTACAGATGGCCTACTGCGCGACCTCTGCATCTCCGTCAGTGGCTGTGATGAGCTGACCAAACGCTACCAAAAGGCGCTGAAGGCGCTGACTCACCCCTGAGTGCCGTTAAGTGGCTGCAGTAGGGCTTTCTCAGCCTGCTGCGGTGGCCACATATTCCCTGTAAGGCCCGCCCCTGCTGGGTTTCATGATACCTAGAGAGATTCCGAACAAAACACTTGGGTTACGGCCATTATCTCCATTGAGGGTTCACTTTCACTATCAACCCTCTAAAAACCATAGTTTTTTCTGGAAAGCTTCATTTCCTCGTCTATGCTCACTTAACCACCATGGAATTTGCCCGTGGGCTGGGTTCTGCGCCTCTGGAAAAAGCTAGGGATGGATATGGAGCATACAAATCAGCGTACTTCTTGCAAAAAGCACTCTCTGGGCTCGATTTCTCGTGGCTGAAACAAATGCAGCGTTGGTTGATCTCGAGGTGCTGGCTCAGTACGTGGGGAGTAATCCGGTGCTACTGAGGCAGATCAGTGAGAAGTTTTTGCTGTCAGCTCAGGAGACAATAGAAGAGATGCGGCAAGCTGCGGTGTTAGGACAATTTTCCCAGGTCGCCAGTCTTGCACACAGACTTAAACCATCAGTGCGAGCCGTAGGAGCTATTGGGATGATTGAGCAGGTTTTACGGTTAGAGCAGGCCGCACGGGACGAGTGTGGTGGGGAGATACAGAAACAATTGAACGCTTTGACACCTGTATTAGTCCAGCTTGAACAGGAGATTGCCGCCCTGGCCTAAGTGAGGCGAGCAACTAACAACAGAAAAGGGAAACAGGTCGATGAACAAGGTGCTTTTGATTGACGATGACCCGATGATGGCTGAACTGATGTCTCCAGTGCTGAATGCACTGGGTCTGGACGATGTCACCTTTGCCAATGGTGGTGACATGGCTCTGGAGTTTGTCGACAATGATGTGGAACAACCTGCATTAATCCTGTGTGATCTACGTATGCCTGGAATGGATGGCATACGCTTTCTGCGCCACCTCAGTGAACGACACTATGAGGGTGACATCGTCATTATGAGTGGAGGTAGTACTCGACTACTGGAAACGGTGTATGACCTTGGGATTGCTCGACAGCTACACATTCGTGGCGCCCTGGAGAAACCGATCACACGTAATGCTCTTGCCTCGGTGCTAAAGAGTGTCGATAAAATAGCTCCGGTTAGCGATTCTGAATCTCAGCCATTGCTGAATTCGGACGATCTTGCACGTGGCCTGAGAGCTGGTGAGATCGTAGCCCATTTCCAGCCCAAGGTGGATATCGCTACTCACAAGATTGATGGTGTTGAAACCCTGGTGCGTTGGTTCCACAAGGATCTTGGGCTCATCGTTCCTGACCGCTTTATTCCCCTGGCCGAACGCAGTCGCTTAATCGATGAACTGACCGAAACGGTGTTTTATCAGGCGCTGCGCAATGCTGCCGGATGGAAAAAGCTAGGTATGACAATTCCGATAGCTATAAATGTGTCGGTGCACAATCTGCAACGTCTTGATCTTCCCGATTGGCTCTTTGCTACAGCCTCATCTATGGGTATTGAACCAACGCAAATAACCATAGAGGTTACTGAATCGCGGTTGATGGAGAACCTCACCGATGCTCTTGAGATTCTGACTCGTCTCTCCCTGCAGGGTGTGAATCTCTCTATTGATGATTTTGGCACCGGTTATGCCTCAATGGAACAACTTCGACGAATCCCGTTCAATGAGCTGAAGATCGATCGCAGTTTTGTTGGTCGTGCCAATCAGGATCCTGCTGCGATGGCGATTCTCGAATCAAGTGTCGAACTGGGTAAAAAACTGGGTATGACACTGATAGCCGAAGGTGTTGAGAGTCGCTCCCAGTGGCAGATGGTGGAAAAACTGGGCTGCCACAAGGTACAGGGCTTTTACGTTAGCAAAGCGATGAACGGTAGTGATATACCAGGTTGGGTGGATGTGTGGGATCAAACTCGCAAATACTGGCATTAACCGCAATAGCTAAATCGTTTTCTCAAATTAAGCAGAATTACCACAGCGAAGGTTGGCGTCACCGGAAACTCGGTGGCGCTTTTTTATGTCCATGGATGGGCGGTATGCCGCGGGTGCATGGACGCACAGGAGCGGCGCATGTCCATGGATGGGCGGGTGTGCAATTATATTTGGTTGTCTAAATCTGGCTGTTTTTATAGCGATATAACGTCATTAAAAGGCTATGGGTGCGATGTCTTGGTGCGATAAGCCATAGTTTCAGTGGGTGGGGCGGAGGGGAGCGTTGTAAGTGATTGCACAACAGCTCAATAAATCGCTGCGGTGAAAGTTTGCCGAAACGGGTACCCAGTAGCGGCATGGCAAGATCCGTTAGATGCAATCTTTCGGCCTCATTAAACAATGTACAAATAGCAGAGATAATCCACTCTTCACGCCAGGTTGGGTCCTGCTCAAGATCGTGAATTATCGCGTAGAGTTTGCGTGGTTTTCCCCGTTGTATTACTACGCTGCCGAGTTCAGGTTCGCGGAATCTCTCTACCTCTTCGCGTAGTCGCTCAAGAGAATCGAGTGGAGAAGTGATAGTAGTATCATCATCCAGCACCATGGCGGTATCCTGCTCTACCACAATAGCGCTAACTTGGAAGGGGGGACGTTGTTGTGGACCAATTTGAATGGAAACCATTCCGATGTGAACAACCCGAGAAAGATCGCCGCTGATTAGTTGCAGAGGGCTAGTTTGATTCAACGTCATCTTCGTTACTTCCCTGTGTCACATAGAAAGTCTAGAACCCTATAGTGGCATATTCCCCCTCAACGCAACATAGTTAACAGTTGTTACTGGCGGTGACGAAAACACTTTATAGTGTGATCGTTCACTAACCCCGCAGCCTGCATGAAGGCGTAGCAAATGGTGCTACCGACGAACTTAAAGCCGCGTTTCTTCAGGGCCTTGGACATAGCGTCAGACTCTGGCGTGCTGGCGGGCACTTCACTTAGGTTGCGCCAACGATTGGTGATTGGCTTGCCACCGACAAAGCTCCAGATGTATCCACTGAATCCGCCGGGTTCTTTCTGTATCTCCAGGAAGAGTTTGGCATTGGTGACTGTTGCCTCCACCTTCAGTCGGTTTCGTACGATACCCGGGTCCTGTAACAACTTCTCAATCTTCTTCGGTGTGTAGCGGGCAATCTTTGCTGCATCAAAGTTGTCGAACAGACGGCGGTAGTTGTCGCGTTTCTTGAGGATGGTGATCCAGGAGAGGCCCGCCTGGGCCCCCTCCAGAATCAGTAGTTCAAACAGCGCTCGGTCGTCATAGCAGGGGACGCCCCACTCCTCGTCGTGGTAGGCGAGGTAGAGCGGTTCTGTGCCGACCCAGGCACAACGTGTTTTGTTATTTTTCATCGCTTTGTCACCCTTCATTATCGCCCCGTACGCGGATCATTCAGGTTTGTGGCAAACAGCTTCAATATTATGGCCATCCAGGTCATAGATAAATGCACCATAGTAGTTGGGATGATAGATGGTACGGATGCCTGGTGCGCCGTTATCCTTGCCGCCTGCCGCAAGGGCGGCGTAGTAGAAAAGGTCAACCTGTTTTCGGTTCTCGGCTGAGAAGGCAATATGCATCGGTATCTGTGTAACATCCCCTGGACCAAACCAGAATTCCGGTTTGCCATCTCTTCCAACTCCTGCCCACCCTTCAACCTCCATTACGAGCTCTATACCTAACGGAGCTAGGCATTGGAGATAGAACTGTTTACTTCTTTCAGTATCGGATACGGCGATGCCAATGTGATCAATGATCATTGCATAACTCCTCTATTTAGTTGGTGGTCATCGCCTCGGCAATGAAGCGAAAATCGGTTTCAGGTATTTGCAGGTGGCCGAAGCGGAATAGATAGCCCCAGTTCGCTTTGTCTTTGATGAATGAGAGCTGGTCTATCAATGGTCGTATCGGAATTTCCTTTGCCGGTGAGAAACGTATGTCACGGCGAAAAGGAGTGAAACCCGGAGCCATCTCTACCTGATAGACCTTTTCGCTGATCACCTCTCCGATGGCGGTGAAGCGTTGGCAGGGTGTTTTTTCACCGAGTATCTCTTGCGGTGAGTAGTAGATGATCCAGTCGCCCTTTGCCATGCGTTTCAGTGGGCGCTCCTTGCCGTGACAGAGCTGGGCGAAACCACCAGCTTTACCGATCAGCACATGCTGGCGAGAAGCGACACCTATCCAAAAGCGCGTACTAGTACCCATAGTTCCTCCAGTTGTTATGCTCAGCATAGTTATGTCCTCCTGACACCCTGCTGTCAGTAGCCTTGGGGTAGATTGAGATTTACGTGTAATCTGTAACGCATTAGTGAGGAGGGTCGGCAATGGCCGTTAGTGATGACTATCTGGAGTACCTGAAAGAGTTGCTGGAGTGGCTACCTCAACTACGCGCCAAACGCATGTTTGGCGGTGTTGGCTTCTATAGTGACGATATCTTCTTTGCCATTGCTGACGATGCCGGCCTCTATCTCAAGGCCGATGCGCAGAGTGTGGAGTTTTACAAGCAGGGCGGCGGCGAGCAGTTCACCTATGAATCGAAGGGTAAGATCAGCCGGATGAATTTCTGGTCGGTTCCCGCGGATGTGCTTGAGGATGAGGAGGAGTTGCGAACCTGGGTAGGTGTCGCACTAGATACTGCACTGAGAGCGAAGAAATAGGGTATGCGCCGTGCTGACCGCCTGTTTCGTATCACCCAGGAGCTGCGTAGTGATCGCTGGCTAACGGCGCAGAAGTTGGCCGAGCTGCTGGAGGTCTCCGAACGTACCATTTATCGCGATATTCAGGACCTCTCTCTTTCTGGTATTCCGATCATCGCCGAAGCGGGTATGGGGTACCGGCTGATGGAGGGATTCCGTCTGCCACCACTGATGTTCGATGAAGAGGAGCTGGAGGCACTGTTGTTGGGAGTACGTATGGTCGGTGTATGGGCCGACCCGCTGCTGGCCAATGCGGCGGAGCGGGCAGTGGCGCGTATTGAGGCAGTACTACCAGAGCGGCTGTTGCCAGAGCTATCACGCAACACAATCCTGGTACCGCCTTTCGGCCCAGAGGCAGAAGTTGGCGACGCCTTGCATCTGCTGCGCCAGGCGGTGCGCAACATGAGCAAGGTGAAGTTTAATTATCAGAGAGCCGACAGTAAAAAATCGGTGCGTACTGTATGGCCATTGGGGCTCGCCTACTGGGGACGCACCTGGACACTGATCGCCTGGTGTGAACTGCGTAATGAGTTTCGTCACTTCCGGCTTGATCGTATGAGCAATCTTATTGAGAGCGGAGAGTCGTTTATTTCAGAGCCTGGACGCACCCTGGAAGATTTTTTAACCCTTTATGAGGGCGACAACTAGTGGTCAATTAAACTAAGAAAGGTAATGTTCTTGGGTATGGTACAGATGAAGTTTACGAAGAAGAAGCTATTTATGTAGCATTTAACTCTATCATTACGATGCTGGGAATATGGAGATACCAGTTACCGGCGTATATATAGTGGGTGTAGCAAAGTTTAGTACGAAGCAGCGCAACCTTTAGCCTGGCTTTTTGTTGTTATAGCAGTTTTTTAAACACGTGCAGCTACGTAAAGATATTTTTCCTTGAAAATGGTCGTGGATTAGGTGAATCTAACGCTATGGAGTGAAAATATTATAAAAGGAGCAAGTGAATGGCGCCTACGGACATCCAGAGTTGTGTCGAGCAGAAAATGGCACGCTTTTTGACCTTACTGATGGTCTCATCGACGGCACTCATTTAAAGCAAATTCTCACCTCTTACTCTAGTGCTCTAGCAGATAGATTATTCTTTCGTCAGTCTGAGCTATTTCATTCGGTTGTAATTTAGTCGGAGATGGATTGTGTCAGAAAAACAAAATAATAATTTCGAAGAACAGGTAGATGTATCCGATAAGGGAAATCTAATCGAGAGATTTGGCCTGGCAGAACTCTCTCGTCAAAAGCGTGGTTTGATCCTGTTTGCTGTAGCAATTCTTGCCATCGGATTGTGGGTCGGTAACGAATACTGGCAAGCACAGGCTCTTGTGTCAATTAGTTCAACGCAGGCAATAAATCCGGATGGTGGTGAGATTGTTTTGACGTATCGCAACCCTGTTAGCAAGCCCCGGTTCGAGACAGGTGTTACCGAAGTTGTGAATCTCAATAATGAAACTGTTAGTGCCAGATTTAATTCTCAACTTGATGAAACTGGAACAGTTGAAACCATACAGTTCAGGAGGCCAACTCCTTTTAATCAGCAGTTGAGAATAACTCGTCGGTTTGAATCAGAATCAAGTATTGCCTATTTCTTAGGGTTAAAACCTATTCCGCAAACTATTGACTTTAAGACTATCTATGAAAAGGTTGGCATTAACGATTTATTACCTACCTCATCCAAGCAACATGCGCCGGAAGTATTGAACAATCAGATTGCTATAGTTTTTAATGGAGTTGTTGGGAGTACTTTCCGTAAACGGGTCAAACTGACTCCACAAGAAGTACCCTTTATTCAGCTAGCACCGTTGCCAAGTGGGTATTACCAATGGTCAGATGACAGCACATTGACCTTTAATTTTACCCAACAACAGCCACGATTTGATACAAGCTATCGTTTTGAAGTTCAACCTGAAAAACTAATCAAAACAGAGTACCAGCAGTGGGAGGGTGAAACATCTATTACATTGGAGACCTCTTCCAATGATGTGTATGTCAATGATGTTTCCATCGATAACGAAGTTGAATGGAATACCCCTATAACATTTGAGTTCTCCGGCAATATGGTCGGAGTATTTGATCTGAATAAAGACAAAGCCAGTAATGTCATGGCTGTGGCTATGACTCCTAAGGTCAAAGGTAGTTGGCGCTGGTTAAATGCCAGAACGGTTCGCTTTATGCCAGGAAAAGACGGGTGGCCAATACGGGATAAGGTGGCCGTTGAATTTCTGCCAAGTATAAATCAGCAGACTGACCGTAACTGGACAGATAACCGTAAGCTTAATCGAATAGAATTTTTCGTGAAACCACGGACGCAATCTATTTCAAATATCAATCTCCGTGGTAAACAAGTGGATCCTGAAGCGGTTCTTGAAGTGCAGTTTTCACGTGATCTGGTTAAAAAAAGTGTTGTCGGTACTCGTATTTCTATGAAGTCTCCGGAGGTACCTGTTGCTATTACGCCATCCATCAAGGGTCATTATTACTGGGTCAATGAGAGTAAGTTGATAATTGAGCCTAGCGAACCTTGGGCGCAACTGACTCAATACAAAGTAGCTATTCATCCTAACTTTAATCCAGACGAGCGTTTCGAGTGGACAGGTACAACTGAGTTTGCTTTCACCACCGCTGAAAATATTATTAGGCCTGATTATTATCAAATTCCAGAATTAGCTCCGACTGGAGCGGCATTTTTTGGTAATAAGAAAAAATATGCACTGACTGATACTCTCGATTCAGAGCAGGCTATCTGGATTGAATTTAATCGACCATTTGGTAAGCATCATAGCGATAAAACCGTAGCAAAGGGGATTCAAATTACACCAGCCATTGAAGGCGAGTTTGTCTGGTTGTCAGACTATATGCTGAAATTTACGCCGGAACATGGCTGGGTTCCAGAAACCAATTATCAAATTCAACTTACCGATGCGCTACTTTATTTCCATGAGCAGCATTTTGCCAAATCTACCGCCAACATCAGCTTTAACGTGCGTAAGGATGATTTTCGGTTCGATACACAAAAGCACTATGAGCCGGATCAAACACTTGTATTAAATTTCAATAAGGCTCTGTCCCCTCCTGTTAAGGTTGGGCGTAGATATCGTGCCAGTGAGGTTAAATCGGATCTTTTGCCAGTGCGTTGGACGATGGATCGGGACTATGAATTTGAATGGAAGTCACGCAAAACCATTGAGCTGATTCCGCTACCATACTGGCCGCCGAATGTTGAGCTTGGACTCAAGATTAATGATGCTTTACTACCTCGTCCGAACAGTCATTGGCATGAGAAAAATCCAATGCTGTTTAAAACCGGAGAAAACATTGTTTCCGTGGCATCAATCAGCCCGGAAGGCCAAACAAGTCGTAACACAAATATCGAAGTAATTTTCAATAAACAGATCAAGCCCGCCAATGTGGCAATTGGTGCAGTAGATACCAGTAATCTGGCTAGTATATCACCTGCTTTGGCTGGTGAATGGTATTGGAAAGCCAATAACAAACTGGTCTTTAAGCCTACTACACCACTGGCTCCTTCAACCGATTACACTCTAACCATTTCGCCTAAAATGATCAGTGATAATGAGTTTGCGTGGCATGAGTTGGATGAAAATAAAGTTCCGAAAAAACAGATCAGTCATTTTCACTCCCCATACCAGCGAGTACGGCAATCCGAAGCATTGTTTGAATTTGATGAAGCTAACCCACTCAAGCAACGCTTCCTAATTGATATTGAACTGAGTGAATGGACGCATTTTAGTGAAGTGGAAAAACGCTTTACATTATGGACCAACAATACTGTAGATGACAAAGTTGTCGAAGTGCCACTAATCTATAATGTAACCACTGAAGAACCAAAAGACCGGGTGCGGCACTTCCGTGTTGTTAGTGAATACGTTGATCGCCCAAATGAGGATCGCCGTGTGTACTACCAGATCGAAAAAGGCGTTCCCGCAGTGGGTGGCAATGCCACAATGTATGAAGATTATCGTAGTGATTTTGCTCAGGAAAGACCTAATTTTATTAAAATAAAACGACTGAGTTATTCTCGTGAAGAAGGTCGCTTTAGTGCGCACTTAGGTTTGAGTGCACCTATTGAACCTGAAAAACTGCACTCTTATCTGAGTATCGCAGAGGCATCAACCAGTGCCGATCTTGACTATAAGCTTTCTGTTGATACGAATACCAGGTCACGAGTTGAGTTCATGTATCTGATTGATGCTCCTTTTAAGCCCGGTACCAAATACATATTTACCCTGAGGCAGGGTCTGCTCGCAGCAGATGGTGCACTAACCAATGAGACGGCAACTACAGAGACGTTGACACCAAACCTGAAATATAAAGTCCAGTTCGCTCTTCAAGGAAATATTCTGTCGAAATACGATACCAAGAATATCCCGATACTGACGTCTAATGCAGATAGCTTCAATCTTGCGATCGATAAGATCTACCCATCTAACGTACGAAGTTTTTTAAACGATGGCTTAAAAAATAAACGTTCATTGGGCAGTTCTGGTAAACAGGTATTTATCAAAAATTACAATACACATGAATTACACGGCCAGGATACTCGAAACGTTGACCTGACTACTGGCGTTGACTTGTCCAAGTTCTTTAAAAGTAACCCGAAGGGTCTGTATCGCATTCGCCTGTCTGGTGATCGTGCACAAGATAGCCGCTGGTTTTTGTCATCGGATATCGCGCTGATTGCTCGGCGAACTGATGAATATATGTACATTTGGGCGATGTCACTAAGTACGGCAAAACCTTTAGCCAATGTGGATATCGAACTGGTTGATTACTGGAATCAAACAGTTACTAAAGCAGCAACCGATTCCAGTGGATTTGTTCGCTTGCGTAACAGTGACCCAAAAAATACCCATATTGTAGTGGCGTCACACGGGAGTGATATTTCATTCCTTGATATGCGTGCTCAGGCAGAAAATTTTAATGGTTTTGATGTCTCCGGTGTACGCAGTACAAAAGATGCTTCGCTGTTACAAGCTTACCTTTATGGTGAACGTGGTGTTTACCGTCCGGGTGATACCATGCATCTGGTTGCGGTAGTGCGGGACCAGGAGGGGGCATTGCCGGGGGCAAACAGTGTGACATTATTACTGAAAGACCCTAGCGGTGCTGAGCGCTTTAAAGAACGGTATAACATCGATGAAAGCGGGATTGTTACATTAGATTTTGACGTGCCGGTGGATTCTAGAACAGGTAAATGGCAGGCTGAGTTGCAATCACGGGAAGAGAGCATTGGGACATTGAATTTCCAGGTTGAAGAATTCATCCCAAATAAGATTAAAGTAGAATTGAGTGCCAAGGATTCAGCTGCTACTCCTGGAAAAGCATTTAGCTTTGATGTGCAGTCTAACAATCTTTTTGGTCCGCCTGCGGCTGGTAGGAAAGTGAACGGACAAATTAGTCTTCGTCCAGCCTTTTTTAAACCGGTCGGATATGAAGGTTTTAGTTTTGGTCATGATGATCATCGTTTTCAGCAATTGAATGCTGATCTGATAGAGACCCGTCTTGATGAAAATGGCCATCACATTTATGAATATCAGGTACCGCAAGGTATCGATTCACCGGTGGGGATGAATCTACACTATAGTGCAACGGTGATCGATGACAGTGGTCGAGGTGTAGCCCAGTATGCACAGATCCCAGTGCACCTGTTTGAGCAATATGTTGGAGTTAGGCGATTAGCCAAAAACACTATTGAACTTGGTGATACGGTAAAATTTGAATGTGTTAATGTTACAGCTAAAGGGAAGAAAATTGATCCTGCTAAGCAATCATTCAAATACGAAGTATTTCGTAAACGAAGAGTAACCCACTTCCGTAAAAATGAACGTGGCTATTATCGATATGTTACTGAAAAAGTGGACGTGTCGTTACAGAGTAAGATGGATAGCAGCAACCGCTTTGAATACTTAACGGAATTTCCCGGTGAGCATTATCTGCAGGTTACTGATTTAAACGGGGGGCAGGTAACACGCTACTATTTCAATGTGGCTGGTACGCGCGACCGGATCAGTATTGTTGAAGCGCCAGAAGCAGTTATCATGAAGGCACACCAATCTACAGCCTTGGTTGGTGAAAATCTGCAGGTGGATATACAGGCCCCATTTGCTGGCCGATTACTTCTGATCGCTGAACGTGACGACGTCATGTGGACTAAAGCGATTGACATGAGTACAAATACTACCACCGTTAGTTTACCAATTAGTTCCAAGCAGGTACCCAACGTTTACCTCAGTGCCATCGTAGTCCAACCCGCAGCAAAGGGAAGTCGTGAGCAACCTGTCTATGCGACCGGGTTATTGAATATCAATGTACGTGATCCAAAACAAACGCCATCACTTAAGATCAGTGCACCTGGAAAAGTCTCCCCAAATGGCAAGTTGACTGTTCAAGTGTCGGTAGAGCAGTCAGGCCAGAGTGATATTTATTTTACTTTGGCTGCTGTGGACGAAGGTATCCTGGATTTGACCAAATTCAAGACACCGAATATGAAATCCGCCTTTACTCGTAAGCAGCGTCTGGATGTGAGGCACTTTAGCGTCTATCCATGGGTGATGCCATATGACCCCGAGATATTGCGTACAGTGTCGCCATCCGGCAGTGAACCGTCACGTGCGTTGATCAAAAAGAAACGCGAAAACCCAGATGCTGCAGCTCGCGTGAAAAGTGTTGCACTATGGTCTGGGTTACAGAAGTTTGATGCCAATGGCAAGGCGACAGTAACGTTTAATGTGCCGGAGTACGATGGCAGTTTGCGTCTAATGCTGGTTAGCTTCGGTGATAAACGTTTCAATTCAGCTGAAACTACCGTGACAGTGCGAGACGATTTGGTACTTAAGCCATCACTACCACGCTTTATGGCCACCGGAGATCATTATGAATTGCCATTTACCCTGTTTAACAGTACCGACCAATCTGGTGAGGTAAAGGTCTCAGTACAGCATAGTGAGCATGTTGAACTACTGGGCAATGCTGTTCAGAACATTAATCTAACCACTGGTGGTGAAGCACAGGGTAATTTTTCCTTTAACGTTAAAGATCAACTTGGCATCGCGCACCTGACACTGGTTGCGGAAGGAATGAAAGAACGAACTGTCAAGCGCATAGATGTGCCGGTACGTTCATCCGGAAATTATGTAAGCCTCAGCGATGGTGGGGTTGTGGATGCAGCTACCCCGAAGAGTATTCAGATACCGAAAGTGTTCAAACCAGGTACCGAAATACAGGCTCTACGCATTGCTCCTGCAGGGTTGTTGGAATTTACCGGTAGCCTTAAATACCTGCTGCGCTATCCACATGGTTGTCTGGAACAGACTACCTCCAAGCTATTTCCATTGTTGTATTTCGAAGACTTTGCTAAAAGCACAGACTTTCATGAGTTCAGTAGTTCAACACCCAGGTATTACCTGCGAGAGGGCATTGATAGAATTGAACGCATGCAACTTGAAAGCGGCTATTTCTCATACTGGAATGGCTCCGATGGAGTGAATGACTATGCATTTCTTTATGCCGCGCACTTCCTGGCTGAGGCACGCAACAAAGGCCTGGATATTAATGAGGCGGTTTGGAATAACCTGCAATACAGATTGCATGAAGATGTGCTTAAACGTTTTGACGCCAATGCCGGTTATCAGGGGGCGTATAATCTGAGTCACCAGGTGTATGCCTTGTATATACTGGCACTGTCCGGTCAGCCAATGGTGTCTGAAATGAATGCCGTGATGCAATATCAGATAAAACAACTGAAAGCGCACGACCGTGCCCGACTTGCTTCGGCATTTAAACTTGCTGGTCGCGAGCAGCAGGCTAACACGCTGTTAGAAGGCATCACCAATATTCACGAATATGATGACCCCTATCGTCAGACCGCTGGTACCTTCGCATCCAATACGCGAGATCTTGCCATCCTGCTGGATGCATTGATTGAAGTGAATCCAAAGGCCGATGCAATTCCACTGGTTATCGACAAACTGTCTTCATTACGCAGGTATGGTCGTTGGGGCTCTACCCAGGACAATGCCATTGCATTGATGGCGTTGGGCAAAAGTGTGTCCCGCGATGCGAAAACTCAAAATGGTGATGTGATAGTAACCTTGCCTAACGGAGAAAAATTCGTAAATCAAAGCGTTGAACTATCTACTATTGATTTATTATCCGGTGAAGTCAGTATTGTCACGACTAAAGATGCCGAGGCTAACTATTTCTGGCAGGCAGATGGAATTTCCAACACAAGTACGGTCAGCGATGAGGATCACGGTATTCAGATTCGTCGCCAGTATCTTAGTACTAAAAATGAGAAGGTGAATTTGAATCAATTGCGTCAGGGTGATCTGATCATAGTGCAGTTAACGCTGTCGTCTAAAGATGGCAAACTTAACAATGTTGCTGTGACAGACTTGCTGCCCATGGGGCTGGAAATTGAAAATGCACGCCTCAGTACTTCAGCAGATATTCCCTGGCTTAAATCTACCGCACAGCCGGATTACACCGATATACGTGATGATCGGATGAATCTATACTTGACACTGACCGAACATGAAGTGGTTTACTACTACACCACACGGGCTGTCACTGTAGGCAACTTTGCTATTCCTTCAGTACGGGCTGAAGCGATGTACGATGAAAGCAAGTACTCAGTTTCAGGTGCAGGGTCTATGAAAATTCTACCCATGAAATAGCCGTGAAGGTATCGCGTAAATCTATTTTGGCCAGCATTTCGCTGGCCTTAATTACTGTGTTATCGGGCTTTGTCATAGCCCTGTTTGTGCTTCCACTGCCACTGGAAAAGCTGAATTCCCAGCAGGCGTATCGGATTTATGATCGGCATGATGAACTGATACAAGTTATTATTTCTGATGATGATTACTTTCGGCTGTCGGTGGACACCGATGAGTTACCACAACTCTTCATTGATACGCTGCTGCTTCATGAAGATCAGTATTTCTACCAACATCCAGGGGTAAATCCTCTGGCGATCCTGAGGGCGATGACGGCGAACCTGAACTCTGGGAGAGTAGTTTCCGGTGCCAGTACCATTACTATGCAACTGGCACGGATGATGGAGCGCCGTCCCAGAACCCTGTGGGCAAAATTGATCGAGATGTTTCGTGCGTTTCAATTGGAGATGCACTACAGCAAACGAGAAATTCTGCAAAACTATCTCTCCATTGCACCTTATGGTGGCAATCTGGAAGGTGTTAATGCAGCGACTTATGCTTATTTTGGTAAACCAGCCAAACAATTAACCCCGGCACAGATTGCCCTGCTGGTAGCCATTCCGAAATCACCCAATCAATACCGTCCGGATCGTCATCCACAGAACGCAAAGCAACGGCGTGATGGCCTATTGGCTAGAATGTTCACTGCCGGACTGATTGATAAACAAATTTATACTCGTTCTATTGCCGAGCCGATTGCAAAACAACGACTATCATTTCCGACACGTGTTCCACATCTGGCATGGTATTTAAGAAGTAAGTATCCGCAAAAGACAGAGTTTCATACAACCCTCGATCTGAATATTCAGATACGTGCCGAAAATATTATGCAACAGTACGTCAGCGGCTTGCACGAGCGTGGAATCCATAATGCGGCTGTAGTGGTTTTGGATACCCAAACGCGAGAACTGCGTGCTCTTGTGGGTTCGGCCAATTATTTTGACACTGAAAATGAGGGTGCCAATAACGGTGCCATAGCATTACGTTCCCCCGGTAGTACGTTAAAACCGTTTCTTTATGGTCTGGCCATGGAGGCAGGTCTGATTGCCGAAAAAACGATGCTGGAAGATATTCCACTAAGTGTCGCTGGTTACAGCCCAAGAAATTACAGCAAGACCTTCCGCGGTCAGGTGTCGGTGCGTGAGGCATTGACCGACTCATTGAATGTGGTGGCAGTGCGCCTGAGTAAGCGTTTGGGTATTGAACAGCTGCATGAATTATTGCAAAAAGGAGGGATTTCATCTCTGGACCAGCCAGCAGAGTACTATGGTTTACCACTGGTGCTGGGGGGCGTTGAGGTCAGTTTGCTGGAGTTGACCAACCTATATGCTGCGCTGGCAAATTATGGTGAATACTTACCTTATCAAATGGAACGTGACCAGGCCGTGAGTGAATCAGCGCTTGCAATACTAAGTCCTGAGGCAAGCTGGTTGGTAACAGACATCCTTACTGATGTAGAACGACCAGACTTCCCATCCATCTGGCAGTATTCTTCATCGTTGCCGACAGTCGCCTGGAAAACTGGTACATCATATGGCAATCAGGATGCTTGGAGTGTCGGGTTTCATCCAGAATACACAGTCGGAGTCTGGGTTGGTAACTTTGATGGTTCACCTGCAACCAAACTATCTGGTAGTAGCGCAGCGGCACCGCTGTTTTTTGATTTGATGCAGGCTATCGTACAGCGGCCTACTCGATGGTTCGCCAAGCCTGAGGGGATTCAGTTGCGCCAGGTATGTGATTTGTGTGGCCTGCCTGGCAATGCCTATTGTCCGAACCTAACCATGGAACAGTACATACCGGCGGCACTGGGCCCCGCTACACTAGCGACGTGTCAGGTACGCCAAAAGGTTAATACTGCAGATGGAGAGAAAATCATTGACGTCTGGCCTTCGGAGCTTGCAGCTTTTTTCCATCGCCATGGGCTTCCTGTGACAGATGTTCCCGGCTACGACATTAAGCGCATGGCTGGTGAGCGTTATTTTCCGCCAGTGATTCAGTCACCTGTCGCGGGTGCAAGCTATATTCGCCGTTCCGACCGTCTAAGTGATGAAGAGCAGCAGATTAAGTTGCAGGTAGCAATTACTAATCGTGTGAAGCGAGTGCAGTGGTTCCTCGGTGACAAACTGATTGTTGATACTGATAAACCATATCAGCCAATTTTTATCAGCCCACCAGCAGGCGACTACACAGTGACGGTTATCGACGATGTCGGCGGTCGGGATTCCGTTGCACTCCGTGTTGAAGACTATCGCCAGATTGCTGAGATAAAGTGATGCGAATATGGCCCTTATGGATACTCGTTACACTTTTAAACAGTGCACTTGCTGATGAATCGATGGTCGACGTGCAGATACTGTCTAAATATCACCCAAAAACCGTAACCATCAAAACCCATAGTCGTATCTTTCAACTGAATAACGTCATAAACAGTGATTTTGAGTATAACGCCCCGCTGGATGAAGATATTGAAATTACAGTGAACAATGATACCCATCGTGTATATAGAGGTACTATCCGTGCGCATTGGGCCGGCGATGAATTTATCCTCGAAAATTCCACGCCACTGGAAATGTATGTCGCTGGTGTTGTGATTAGTGAGATTGGAGTGGATGCTGAACCCGAATTGGTTAAGGCGCAAGCAATTCTTGCCCGTACATACGCGCTGAAGACCCTTAAACACGAAGCGCTTTTTGACCTTGCGTATCATCAGGTATTCCATGGTTTCAACGATTATGCGCAGGCTGTATACCCATACACCAGGCAAACTAAAGATATTGTTTTGTATCAGAAAAAAGAACTAGCGGATGTTTTATATCATGCTGAATGTGGCTCATATATATACCAGGCTGGAGAGTTTTGGCATACAGGGAACTATCATCCACCAGTGAATCTTCCCTCTGGGCTTAATAAGGGAGCACAGTGGCATGTCATATTAAGCAAAGAACAACTGAAAACCGTTTTCCCTGATAGTACTAAGTTAGTTAGAAGAGATGGCGTTCCAGTTATGATAGATCTGGGTACGCGAAAAAAAGCGGTGGAAGATTTTCGTTTGGCGATTAATCGCAAATATGGCTGGAACACCATACTTTCGAACGAATTTAATATTCAGCCACAGGGACAAGGCTGGTTGTTGTCGGGCCGGGGGCGAGGTCATCTGGTGGGGCTATGCCAGCAACAAGCGGAACAACTGGCACGGCAAGGCTGGCAATATGGGCAGATACTAAATTTGTTTTATCCTTTTGTAAATTACAGTCATTCTGGCGGTCTAATGAATACACATTCTTCCCTGTATTATAAAACAACAGATGATTAGTCGTAGACTGTAGCGATCACTGCCTGGCCGAGAGATAGTCCGCCATCATTGGCCGGAACGGTGATCGGTGAAATCACCCGTAGACATTTTTTTCGTAGCCGTTCACTGCACGCCTCTAATAGCAATCGGTTTTGCCATACACCGCCGCTGAGGGCGATGATCTCTGTGCTATGCGCAGTAGCCAGTGTCGCCGCTGTTTCACTGACTGCTCGAGCGATGGTGTGATGAAAACGCGCGGCGATCCTCCCCCTTTCCACACCCGCCTGTAGATCGGAAAACACTCCTGCCCATAACTCGCCCCAAACCAGCGTATTGTCATGCCACTCATAGTTGTACGTGTTGGACTGTTCGGTAATGAAAAATGGAGCGGCAGCCGCTTCAAGTTCTACGGCGGCGTGACCTTCATAGCCGACCTGTTCACGGCAGATACCGATGGCTGCGGCAGCCGCATCAAATAGTCGTCCCGCAGATGAGGCGGTCGGGCTGTTAAGACCCCTGTTGAGCATCGTTCGCAGCGTATCGAGTGGTTGTTGTCGCAGGAAGCGGACAATGCCGAGGTCAGCGTAACGTTCCATGAGCTGCTCACCTTCATGTAGCTGCCATAGATGTGCCAGGGTATTGCGCCACGGTTCGCGCATCGCCTGAGCACCGCCCAACATGGCGATCGGTTGGAAACCGCCGAGCTTTTTGTAGTCGCTGTAACCGGTGAGCAGGAATTCACCGCCCCACAGCTCTCCCGCTTCACCCATGCCGAGGCCATCGAGGGCCACACCTAAAACCTGCTGGTCCTGTGGCAGATGATGTTCCGCCATACACGCGACGATGTGTGCATGGTGGTGTTGCACTTCCAACAGAGGAATATTTTCTTCAGCAGCGAGGCGTCGGCCAAGCTGAGTCGAGAGGTAGTTGGGGTGTTTGTCGACAACAATCAGCTCGGGTGAAAAATCGAACAGTTGGCGATAGAGCGCAATGCTATGCAGATAATCCTTGTAGGTGGAGGCATCCTCCAGATCCCCCATGTGCTGAGAGAGGATCGCCTTGCCATCACGTAACAGGCAGAAGCTGTTTTTCAGTTCACCGCCGAGGGCGAGAATGGCGCGACTATCGCTGAACTCCTCAGCAAGAATAATGGTTTGTGGCGCATAACCCCTCGCACGACGTAGCAGACGTGGCGCACTGTCGGCGATACGTACCACAGAATCGTCGAGCCGATTAACGATGTCACGATCGTGCAGCAGCCAATAGTCAGCGATTCCTTGTAGTCGTGCGCGCGCATCATCGTTGTCGATGCACTGGGGTTCGTCGCTGCGGTTCCCAGAGGTCAGCACAATGGGTCGTTGCATCTCCTGCATCAACAGGTGATGTAGCGGTGTATAGGGGAGCATGAAACCGAGACTGCTCTGTCCCGGCGCGATGGCTTCTGGCAGTGACGCGCCATTGGCCTGCAGGATCACAATGGCCGCGCTGGGGTCATTTAATAACGCTGCCTCATCAGTACTGACCTCGGCATAACGGCTGATCATTTCCTGATCACGCGCCATCAGGGCAAAGGCCTTATGGTAGCGCTGCTTGTTTTGTCGGAGACGATTAACCGCATCCTCATTGCCCGCGTCACAGGCGAGGTGAAAACCTCCAATCCCCTTAATCGCTACGATGGCACCATCACGAAGTACTCTGGCGGCTGTCGTGATCGCATCTTCATCGGCTGATGGTTCAATACTTTTGCCCTCGGCATCCTCCAGCCAGACTCGTGGGCCACAAACAGAACAGGCATTGGGTTGGGCATGAAAGCGACGATCTAACGGGTTGTCATATTCCGCCTGACACGCCGGGCACATGGGGAACATAACCATGCTGGTGTTAGCGCGGTCATAGGGGATAGTGCGGATGATCGAGAGGCGTGGACCACAATGGGTGCAGTTGGTGAAGGGGTATCGATAGCGTCGATTGGCTGGGTCAAGAATTTCTGCGAGGCACTCTGGACAGGTTGCCGCATCGGCGGCAATGCTGGTGCGTGTCTCACCATCACGGCTCTGTCTAATTGAAAAATCATCAGGTGCTGATTGATCATCTAGCGGTGAACGCTCGATACCTTCAATACGTGACAGTGGCGGTGCTTCTGCCTGTAGTCTTGTGCTGAATTCGTCGAGTGATTTGCCGTCTCCCCATGCATGGATCAATACACCCTTGGCATCGTTCCATACCTCACCGCAGATGCCACACTCCTGAGCCAGTCGCCATACAGTCGGTCGCATACCGACGCCCTGTACGATGCCACGAATACGGATGCGTTCTGCGCTCATCAATGGACGGTGCAGACCATGCAGGGATCAAATGAGCGCACGATATGTTGCACAGCCACCGGATCACGCTCACCATCTCGTATCGGAGCACCACGTAGTGCCAGCTCCAGTGCGCCCGGTTGCTCTTGCTGATCCCGTGGCGAAAAGTTCCAGGTGGTAGGGGCGATAATCTGGTAGTTAAGAATGCGTCCCTTCTTCACCTTGAGCCAGTGGCCAAGACTGCCACGTGCCGCTTCGATCATGCCGAAGCCCTCGGCCTCATCGGGTATCGTTCCCTGTTGATAAAATGGCTCGCCGGGTTTGAGTGCATGTGCCCACTGCTCCATTGCCACTGTGACCAGGGCGATCTCCAGCAGGCGGGCGACAACACGATTACGCACATTACCTCCGCTCTGTGCAACCAGATCACGAATCAATGGATGGCCGTTAACCACCTGTCTTGCCAGTGCGCCAACCTCAACCACTTCATTTCCAAGTCGTGGTGCCTTGCACCAGCTGTATCCATCTTCGAATTCGGTAGCGGGGAGGGTGACACCATCAAAGGGGTGGCGTGCCTCGCTCTGCATCTGCATCCAGCTATGTGAGAGATCTTCACTGATGTCTGTTTGCTCAAGCTCGGTAACAGAACCATTGTGCCAGACACCCGAGGTAAACAGCGAACCATAGGCGCCGTAGCTCATGAAGCGATCACTGGCACGTCCCAGTGTATCGAGTTGCAACGCCTCGGCTATATGCAGAAAGTGACGCATGTCGGAACTCTCTGCCGTGGCGGCGTTTTGCCACTTCTCCAGTGCCACAGCGGAGTCGAGTGCAATAACGTTTTCCAGGGTGTCACCGAACAGGGTGCGTTGTAGAAAACCGCGAAAGGAGAACAGTAGTGTAACTAAGCGATTACGTTCATCGGCGGTAATGGCACGAGTGGTTCCACCGGGTTGGATTGCCAGTGAGTGGGGCCACTTCCCAGCCAGCAGACCTTGTAAATGCATAAACTCAGCGCGAGGCCCTAACACCTCCTGGCTTGCTGTTCCGCGAGTGGCCTTAAAGCGCTTTTCTGCAGCGCTGAACCAGGTCTGCTTGTGGTAGACCTCACGGGCAAAGTCCGGCATGAAAAAGAGATAGAAGTGGGTCAGGTGATCGGCCACGTTCTCTCCTGCCAGAATAAGGTTGGTGGCTAGCTCTCCGTTAGCTGGTGGTGAGATGTCCTGTACCGCGGCAAGCGCCTGGGCAGAGGCGACCGACTGCGCTACTGAACAGATACCGCAGATGCGTGGCACATAGACCAGTGCATCAAGTGGATCTTTGCCCTGCAGGATCTGTTCGTAGCCGCGATAGAGCGGTGAGACCACCCAGGCATCAGTGACCTTGTCGCCCTGAATTTCGAGCTGCACTTCCAGATCACCCTCAACGCGATTGAACGGGCCTACGATACGACGGCTCATTGCTCTTTTGCCTTTTTACCAGGAACCACATGGATGTGATCAGTAATGGCATTCTCTTTGAGGCGGGTTGGTGTTGCCGCCTTTGCCAGTGCCGCGAGTGCCACAAACCATGCCTTGGGCATGTCGGTCGGCAGGCCGATAGGAATACCGGCAATCTTTGGCGTGTTTTGAAAGGAGTGGCCCGGTTTCTCAAACAGTGGCGCGGTGCAATTAATGCAGGCATAGCCACCGCGTAAACAGGAACCTTCACCGTTCCACAAAAGAATATTGCAGTCGGCACGCGCCTGGGTACCGAGGCATCCAAGATGTTCCATCATACAACCAAGATCAGAATGCTTTTCGGCACTGGCTTTAAACTCATAGTATTCATTACGCGGACAGCCGTGGTGCACAAGATTATCGGTGTAACTACGTGGTCGGTTAAGCTCATCCAGGGGTAATTGTGACGCATCATCAATACCCAGTTGCATCAGGGTTTGCAGTATCCAGTTAGGATGAGTCGGACAGCCGGAAATGTTAATAACAGGCAGTCCAGCGTTTGAGAGAAATGCCTTACCGAGTAGACCGCCAGGATTGTTACCGCTGTATTGCAGACCACAGGCTTCGGTTGGGTTGTCACCCGCCGCAGTCATACCGCCGAAAGCGGCACAACTACCGATAGCAATAACCTGTTTTGCTTTTATTGCCAGGTCTCGAATCTGATCGCGCATCGGTCGTTTAGTGCCAGCCTGTCGATGAAACATGCCACTACCGTTGGGGCCCTGGATCACAGAACCTTCGAGACAGAAGAGATCTAGCTGTAATTTGTCGTTGAGTATTCGTTCAACAATTTTGTGTAACTCCTCGCCGCTCTCTTCACTGAGGCTTGGATGCCACAGCAGATCGATGCCCGCGCTTTCCAGTGCAGTGAATAGATTGGGTGCCTCGGCATTAAATAACGATAAACTGCAGCCGCCGCAGCCACCCGATTGTATCCATAATAGTGTGCGACGATGTTTCATCGCACTGTACCAGCTGCATCAAATGGGAGGGTCAGGGTAAATTCCGCACCACCACCGGGATGATTTCTCGCACTCAATTCACCCTGCATCTCTTGAGCGAGACCATAACTGATGTAAAGACCAAGACCTGTGCCCTGCCCAACAGGCTTACTGGTATAGAAAGGATCGAAAATGTGCGGTAGATGATCCGCAGGAATACCATGACCATAGTCGCGGATACGGATCGCCACTTTATCCGTACCATTTTTTTCGCACACCACATCTAATTGTTGCGGAGACGAAATGGCAGACATTGCATCAGCTGCGTTCTGTATTAGATTGATCAGTATCTGGTGGAGTTGCCCCTTGCGACCCACTGTCTTTAGTTTCGCAGGCAGTTGGTAATGCACCTCTAGTTTTATCCGCTCCGCCTTGAGTACCCACTGTACCGCCTTCCGGATCGCGGCGGGAAGATCGAACTGGCTTAACTCTTCACGCTGACCACCGGAGTAGCGACGAAGATCCTGCACAATATCGCTGACCCGCTCGGCGCCCTCCAGAGTGCCATCAATTAATGGCTCGATGTCGTTAAGAATGCGATCAATGCGTAGTTCATCGTGCAGCGAACGCAACTGTGGTGAATCGACCTCTTTCTCTACCTGCTCCAGATATTGAGTAATGCGTGCTCCGTAGCGTTTGAGTGCATGCATGTTGCCAAAAACAAAACTGATTGGGTTGTTGAGTTCATGTGCTACACCTGCTACAAGGCGACCAAGTGATGCCATCTTCTCCGATTGAACAAGTTGTTGTTGCGTCTGCTTCAGTTCGTGGTGTGCCTGATTGAGATCGTCATAGGCACGTCGAAGTTCGCCGATAGGCCTGCCAATTAACACCATGCCTACCAGGCCACCGTCGTTATCAAAGCGTGAGGAGCAGTTCATAGCCAATGGTGTACTATTTCCGTCAGCGCAGCTCAGGTTGACCTCGCAATCGATCAACGAATCGTTGCCCATATGTTCAGGGAATTGCTGAATTAAATCGCGGGAGTCGCTACCAAAAACATCCAGCAGTGGTTTGCCGATAAAGTCTTTGGCGGAATTTCCGGTGATCTTTTCTAGCGCGGCGTTGACCTGTTGAATACGACCGGCAGTATCGCAGACTATCAATACATCGGTCATGGAGGAGAGTACGCTGTCTATGAACTGTTGTGCCAGTTCCAGCGCGGAGTTCTTCTGTTCCAGTTCAACCTGATAGCGCACCAGATCGGCGTAGACAGAATCCATCTTGCGGATAACTTCGATCCACGCCTCCTCTGAGGAGGCGTCCAGCTCAAGGTTACCGCTGAGTCCTGCCTGCATAATCAGGCTTGCGGGTTGATTGTCTCTCTCTTTTACTGTCATTAATTGGCGCTCGCAGACTCCGGCTCAATCTCGCTCTCCTGCTGTTCCACCCGCTCCAGTTCATAGCGCTCAAGTTTGCTACGCAGACCAACGCGAGAAAGCCCCAGCTCGCGTGCGGCACGGCTCTTGTTCCAACGGTGACGGATCAAAGTCTCCTTGAGAATGCGTGCCTCCAGCGCCTCGACTCTGTCCTTGAGTGTCCCCTGTAGTCCGGAGAGATGCTCGATCACCGGTGCCTCGCCACGTGGTGCAGCGTGAACCACACGTGGATTTAGCAACTCGGCACCCAGTTCATCACTGTTGGCCATTACCAGCATATGTCGTATTTCGTTCTGTAGTTCGCGCACATTACCCGGCCAGTGATAGCTCTGCATACAGGCCAGCGCCTCATCGGTGAAACCACGGACGCTTTTGCCAAGATTTTTCATCGCTGAGTTGAGCAGGGTTTTTGCCAGCAGTGGGATATCCTCTTTACGTTGGCGCAGTGGCGGTAGATTGACTACCACGGTGGCAAGACGGTAGTAGAGGTCTTCGCGGAAGCGTCCTTCATGCACCTCGCGCTCAAGGTCCTTGTTAGTGGCAGCAATAATGCGTACATCGACATGGCGGGTACGGCCGCTACCGAGTGGACGGATTTCGCCCTCCTGTAAAACACGCAGCAGTTTGACCTGGAAGGCAGGAGAGACTTCGCCGATCTCATCGAGGAAAACAGTGCCGCCGTTGGCGCGCTCAAACAGACCGACACGATCTTCGACGGCACCGGTGAATGCGCCTCGCTTGTAACCAAACAGTTCACTCTCCAGTAGTTCGTCTGGCAGGGCGCCGCAGTTTTCCACTACGAAGGGTTTGTCCCAGCGCAGGCTGTTGTAATGTAAAGCCCGTGCCGCTAGTTCCTTGCCGGTACCAGACTCGCCTGAGAGCAGTACCGAAACATCATAGGGAGCGACGCGGCGAATTTTGTAACAGACCTCATTCATGCTGCTCTGCTCGCTACGTACAATGCCGTCTTCAGGCTGGTAGTTATCCCGTAGCGCATCACGCTTTTCCTGCATCGCCTTATCAAGTTGCTCGGGCATCAACTTTAGTTCGATGGAGAGGGCTTCGTTCTGTCGCTGCAGTTCGTATAGACGTGCTGCGCTCCTGAGTAGTAGCAGCAGGCTTTCCGGATGCCACGGCTTTGTGATGTATTGATATATGCCGGCATCATTGACCGCATTAATGATGTCTTCCGAATCGGTATAACCGGAAATGATCATACGAATGACATCGGGCCACTGTTCGCGCACTTGCTTAAGAAATTCAACACCAGTCATGTCCGGCATACGTTGATCGCATAGAATGACCTGAATCCACTCTTTGTGCAGGATAGCCTCCGCTTCCTCGACACTGGCCGCAGTCATTACGTCAAAGTCATCTTCGAGAATGCGCTGGAGTGACTCGAGGCTTCTTACCTCGTCATCAACTATCAGTATGGTGGGCGGTGTATTCATGACACGCTCCGTAAGTTTATTTTTCAGCTTCGATGTTTAAAATGGCTCAACAGATTCTCGGCAACTGTTCACCCGCCAGCCAGTCAACAATACGGCTACCGCCGAAGCGGGTGCGCATCTCCACAAAGCCGTTACTGTCATCGGTGACCACGCCGATGAGTGCGGCATCTTTTCCTAGCGGATGGTTATGCATGGTGTGCAACAGTTCTTGTGCATCTTTCATCGGACAGATGCAGATCAGCTTGCCTTCGTTGGCGACGTAGAGAGGATCAAGTCCAAGCAGTTCGCAGGCGGCAGTAACCTGGGGTTTGACCGGGATCGCTGTTTCGTCCAGGCGCATACCGACGTTTGACTGTTGTGCCAATTCGTTCAACGTTGTGGCGAGACCGCCGCGGGTCGGGTCGCGCAGGCAGTGGATCGACGGTGCCGTCTGTAGCATCGCTTCGATCAATGTATGCAGTGCAGCAGAGTCTGACTCGACCGTGGTTTCAAATTCCAGATTTTCACGACTCGCCATGATCGCTACACCGTGATCGCCGATGCTACCGCTAAGTAGAATCGCATCACCCAGTTGCGCAAGATCGCCGGAGATGTTGATGCCCTCCGGCACTACACCGATGCCGGTAGTGGTAATAAAGACACCATCGCCTTTACCCTTCTCCACCACCTTGGTATCACCGGTTACCACCGGTACGCCCGCAGCGTTTGCGGCTTTAGCCATGCTAGCGACAATGCGATCCAGATCGGCGAGGGGAAAACCCTCTTCGAGAATAAAGCCCGCTGAAAGATAGAGCGGTTTTGCACCAGACATGCAGACATCATTAATCGTACCGTGTACGGATAACGAGCCGATGTCACCGCCGGGGAAAAACAGTGGCGAGATCACATGACCGTCGACACTCATCACCATGCGGCCAGCGCTCACGTCGAAGCTGGCTTGGTCGTTACCCTGGCGTAACAGATCGTTATCCAGATGTTTGGTGAATAATTCGCTGATCAACTGCGCCATGGCACGACCACCGCTGCCGTGGCTCATGTCCACCTTGCCGTCGCGGAGATTTAGTCGCTGGGTAAAACGGGTTTGTGCGTCCATCTCAGCTCACCTGTTGTTTGGGTTGACGGAAACGGCCATAACTCCAGTAGGCGGCACAGGCGCCTTCGGAGGAGACCATGCAGGAACCCATCGGATTTTCCGGGGTACAGACGGTGCCGAAGAGTTTGCAGTCCATTGGGTTTTTCTGTCCGCGTAAAATGCTGGGGCACTCACAGCCTTTAACATCGGAGGCGCTGATCGCTGGAACGGTAAAGCGTTTCTCCGCATCAAACACGGCGAACTCCTCGCGGATTTTCAGCGCACTGTTTGGCACCAGACCGAGACCGCGCCACTCAAATGTTTCGCGTAGTTCCAGCACCTCGTTGACCAGAGCCTGTGCCTTCAGATTTCCTTCGCGTGTGAC
>JBNKQR010000014.1:0-58131 GCA_050295975.1 Thiohalomonadaceae bacterium | reverse complement strand
ATGCGCCCACCTATATATCGCAGGAAGAGAAAGGAGGAGTCAGACCTCTCCTGCATTTCAAAGTGCGGCCGATCTCCGGGGGGACCAGATCACTGACGCCGCAAGCACCACACTTACTACCACAGCAAAAAACTGTCTGGTTTGATGGAAAATTAAACATGTCATCAAACCACGCCAGTACTGTTGCAATGGGTGGGCCAACTTTTTTTGGCTACCAAATAAAAAGCGTTATCTTCTTGATGTAAATGAAATTATTTCTTTGACCTGGCTCAACTAGAAACATTTGTAACCAAAAAAAGCGTGCCAACGGGTGATAAATGATGGCTTTCTTGTCAAATATGACAAATAATCTGGCAACTTTGTCGTATATGACAAGCTATTCCCCCGGAGCAATCCCATGACACCGCAACAGAGATGGTGCATTAGCGAATTCACCAGCATGCTGGAGGGCTTCCATGAGCCCGCCGTGCTGATCAGCCCCGAATACGAGATCCTGGCCACCAACCGCCACTATGTCCGCCAGCATGGGCAGGAGGAGCACGAAGTGGTCGGGCGTCCCTGTTACGAGGTCTCTCACCACTACCAGCGCCCCTGCCATGAGATGGGCGAACACTGCCCAATGCAGGCGAGTCTGGAATCGGGTACCCCTCAGCGGGTCCTGCACCTGCACCACACCCCTCAAGGTGAAGAGCATGTGGATGTGGAGCTCTGCCCCATCCACAACGAGCAGGGCCAGGCCAGCGCCTTCGTTGAGATTATGCGTACCATCGTCAGCGCCAAGGGCGACCGGCAGAAGCTGGTGGGCCGCTCCCCCGCCTTCACCCACACCATGGAGCTGATTGGCCGTGTCGCCCCCAGCGAGGCTACCGTACTGCTACTGGGCGAATCGGGGACGGGTAAGGAGCTGGCAGCGCTGGCGGTACACATGGCCAGCGAGCGGGCGAGCGGGCCGTTCGTACCGGTGGAGTGCTCCGGCCTGAGCGAGAGCCTGTTCGAGAGCGAACTGTTCGGCCACGAAAAAGGTGCCTTCACCGGCGCCCATACCCAGAAGCAGGGACTAGTGGAGTCGGCCCGTGGCGGCACCCTGTTCCTCGACGAGATCGGCGATATCCCCCTCAACCTCCAGGTTAAGCTGCTGCGTCTGCTGGAGACCGGCACCTACCGACGAGTCGGGAGCGTCGAACCGCGTCAGGCGGAATTCCGTCTGGTCTGTGCCACCCACCGTGGTCTGGAAGAGATGGTCGAAAAGGGAGACTTCCGCCGTGACCTCTTCTTCCGTATCAGTGTCTTCCCCATCGTCCTCCCCGCACTTCGCGAACGGCGAGAAGACCTGCCGATCCTGTGCGAATCGCTGCTCAAGCGACTGGCGCCGGGACGTGAACTAAAACTAAGCAACGAAGCGTTAAGGTGCCTGGAAACTTACAACTTCCCCGGTAACATCCGTGAACTACGTAATCTGCTGGAACGGGCGATCCTGCTATCAGATGCGGATAATCTGGAGCTGCGCAGCTTCCCCGGTATCTGTGCTGCGATAAAAGCGGAGAGAGAGAAGAGCGAGCAGCCGAAAAACAATGGCTTCAACAGCCTGCTGCCATTACGTGATCTGGAACAGCACTATCTGCGCTGGGCCATTGAAACCTATCCCAGTGACAAGAGCTGGCTGGCGGAGCAACTTGGGGTCAGTGAGCGCACGCTCTATCGGAAGCTGGAAAAGGTAATAGAAAAATAAACATCGTCATTCGGGAATGCTTCACACCTACCCGAATGACGGAGCATACTGATACAACCTGCTACCTTATTAGTAATATCAAAACCAAGGAGAAGTACGCATGAACAGTCCATTGCCAGATGACGTAGCAAAGAAACTCAGCGAAGCCTACGACAAGATGCTTCTGCGTACCCGAGAAAGCATGGACCAGGCAGAAAAGAATCTGGGTGAAGCACTGGAGATGGCAATGCAAAAAGCCTCCGATCTTGGCGAACTGACCCGTGAAGAGGCAGACCTTATCGGCATCTACATCATGCGCGATCTGGAAGACGCAGCAAAGTTTGTCGATAAATCGGGCCAGGAGCTCCGCGACTGGCTGCGCTTCGATATCAACGTAGTAGAGAACGCTCTGGTCGATATGTTCAGCAACATGGTCGATCACACCCGCGAAGCCCTCGATCAACTGAAAGAGCGCGCCAACGCCATCGGCGAATGGCACACCGGTGAAGTCACCGGCATCGGAACCCTGCAATGTAAGGGGTGCGGCGAAGAGATGCACTTCCACAAAACCAGCCACATCCCACCCTGCCCCAAATGCCACGGCACTAAATTTCGTCGTATTGCGGGGTAATACGATGAAGCAATGTTCGCTTGCTGTACTGCTCTTTCTATTCGCTGCATGCAGCAGTAACGACGGGCATACTTTGCAGGGCTATGTGGAAGCGGATTATGTCGATGTTGCGGCGGGTATCGCGGGCAGGGTATCCGAACTAACTGTCCAGAACGGCGATACGGTCAAAGCGAAAGAATCCCTGTTTCAACTGGAAGGAGAGATCGAACGCACTCAGGCCGCTGCCGCCGAAGCCAACCTGAAGATCGCCCGGCTAAATCTACAGCGCCTGAAAAATCTTGAGAACAAGGATTTCTACTCACAACAAAATCTGGATCAGGCAGAGGCAGCATTGACCATCGCCGAACAGGAGGCAAAGGCTGCTGGCTGGCGTCTCGGCCAGATTAGACAGCTCGCACCCTCCGAGGGAAAGATTATCGAAGTCATTCACCATCAGGGCGAGTGGGTCATGGCCGGACAACCGGTGGTGCGACTCCTACCGGACGGCAACATCAAGCTGCGTTTTTTCGTACCGGAAACCGAGCTGGGTAACTGGCAGCTCGGCGACAAAATCAGCGCCACATGCGATGGCTGCGCAGCACCCATAAGCGCAAACGTTACCTACATCGCCACTGAAGCAGAGTTCACCCCGCCGGTTATCTTCAGCACCGAGTCGAGAGAAAAACTGGTAGTGATGATGGAAGCCAGTCTCTCTGCCAGCGACGGCGCTCAACTGCATGTCGGCCAACCGGTGGACGTGATGCGCGTGGGTGAATAATCGCTCATGCATCAGGTAATTGATGTTCACGGTCTGAGCAAATCCTTTGGTGATAACCGTGTTGTTGATAACCTATCCCTTGAAGTGAAGCGCGGCGAAATCTTCGGCTTTCTTGGCCCCAACGGCTCTGGCAAAACCACCACACTGCGTATGCTCTGCGGCCTGCTACTGCCCGATGCAGGTGAAGGCCACTGCGCAGGCTTCGACATCCTCGAACAACAGCGTGAGATAAAATCAGAAGTCGGTTATGTCTCACAACACTTCAGCCTCTATGCGGACCTCTCAGTACGCGAAAACATGATCTTCGCCGCACGCCTTAACCATCTGCCAAACCCTGAGCAGACTGTTGATGCCGCAATCGAGCGCCACAGCCTGCAACATTTCACCTCCACGCTTATGGGCAATCTCTCCGGTGGCTGGAAACAGCGTGTCGCGCTGGCACTATCCACCCTGCACAAACCACAACTGCTGCTTCTCGATGAACCTACCAGCGGTATCGATCCGGAGGCGCGGCAAAAATTCTGGAACGCGATCCACCGTTTTGCATCTGAAGGTCTGACTGTACTGGTCACCACTCACTACCTCGATGAAGCCGAGATGCACTGCCAGCGCATCGCCTACATCATGGACGGTAAACTCCTGGTCACAGGCACGGTGCAGGAGGTGATCGACTCTGCGGGTATGAGTATGTGGCAACTGAAAAACGCACCTGCCGATTTCGAGTCACAAATCACTCAAAGTGCTCTTGATGCACAGGTGATCAAATCAACCGAAGGATTACTGCTGAGTGGTGAGGACCAGGCTGCCGTTGAAAGAACCTTGCAACGCATGGGGATTGAATTCACCCCCTTTACCCCACGCCTTGCCGACGCCTTTATGTGGATGTCACGTCATAGCCAGGAGCACCAGAAATGAGATTCACCTGGCACCGTTTTCTGGCGATGGCGTTCAAGGAGTTCGTGCAGATGCGACGCGACCGCCTCACCTTCGCTATGGTGCTGGGCATACCGATCATTCAGCTGGTGCTCTTCGGTTACGCTATCAATACCGATCCAAAGCACCTTCCCACGGTGGTGATAACCGGTGAATCGAGCATATATGCACGCAGTGTCGTTTCTGCACTACAACAGAGCGACTATTTTGCTATCGATGATAATTCAGTCAGTCGTGATGAAGCGGAACGGTTAATGGCACGAGGAGAGATCCAGTTCATCATCTCCTTCCCACCGAACTTTTCCCGCGACATTCTACGAGGCGAATCGCCGTCGCTGTTAATCGAAGCAGACGCCACCGATCCAGTCGCCACTAGCAGTGCGATCGCCGCCGCCGCTGCATTGCCCTCGGCACTACGCCACTACTGGCCGCCCTCGGCACAAAATACACCTCCTTTGCAGATCATCGTACAACGGCGCTATAACCCGGAATCGATCACGCAATACAACATTGTGCCGGGGTTGATGGGCGTAATCCTCACCATGACCATGGTATTAATTACGTCGATCGCCATCACCCGTGAGCGAGAGCGTGGCACGCTTGAGTATCTGCTGGTGACGCCGGTTCGCCCCTTCGAAGTGATGACAGGCAAGATCGTACCCTACATACTGGTAGGGTACATACAGGTTTCACTAATCATGCTGGCGGCAAAGGTGCTGTTTCATGTGCCGATGAACGGCAATATCGGAATGCTCTATTTCCTCATTCTGTTTTTTATCGCCGCCAACCTCTCCATCGGAATCCTTTTTTCCACCGTCGCCCGCAATCAGATGCAGGCGTTTCAGATGAGTTTCTTCTTCTTCCTGCCATCGATTCTGCTATCGGGCTTTATGTTTCCGTTCAGGGGTATGCCGGTGTGGGCGCAGTGGATTGGTGAGGTGTTGCCGCTGACACACTTCCTGCGCATCGTACGCGGACTGCTGCTTAAGAATAATACTCTGATTGAACTACTGCCGAATCTCTGGCCGCTGTTGCTCTTTACCCTGGTGATGATGACCGTGGCGCTGAAGCGATATCGGCAGACGCTGGATTAATCAGGAAGGTAGCCGTTTAAATGCAATGAAAGCAATGATGGTCATAATCACTTCTGAAGCCAATAACAAAAGCATTATCACATTCGGCTGACCATCTAGCACGATGCCTAGTGACCGCGCAGTAGCGAGCCCTGTCATCACGGCCAGAATGCTCTGCACACCAAGCTTGGTATAGGCGCTATTCGCTGCGCACTGGGCAAAGACATAAGCAAGTGCCAAAGCCACACCGCCATAAACCGCACGCATATCGATTACACCACTGTTGGTAGAGGGTGCAGCACCGGTAAATAAGGTGGCAAACCATTGTGGTGTCAAGGCAAAAGCAAGACCAAAAGCGATAAACAGCACGCAGTTAATCCAGAGCAGTATTTTAGGTAATCCCATCGTATTCACCTTAGTCTCCACCGCCACCATCACCACCACCGTCACCCCCGCTACTGTCACTACCAGTATCAAAGAAGCCGTCACCAGAGACTGGGCCGCCATCGTTCCAACCAGCGCCAGAATCGTTATTTACTTTATTTGATCCATACATCAGCACTAACCAGAAGACGAAGGCCACTAGAAGTAAGATAAAGATCAGCGGTGCGATAGCGTTAGAGAATACGCTTTTGGAATGAACATCGATAAAAGACCAGGAAACGAACAGACCAAACAGCATGACAATGATCGTTCTCATTAAAGCCCCCTTGAATTCAGCGGATATAGTGAGTAGCTGAACTGCCTCTAGGAATCATCAGGAACCTGGCGATAGGTTAATATCCAATTTACCGAACACACAGCTATACAGCTTTTGGCTGGCTTCCTCAAATTCGAGATCCATTTTGGCGATACTGACAGAGCAAGGTACCGCGACAGACAAACATTTCTCAGCATCCACATTAAACTGCTGCCATATCATAGTGTTACTACAAAAAGGCGTTAACTCTTCTCGTGTAAGTGGCTTGGTAATTTTCATACCCTCTGCCAGAGTAGTTGAAGATATAGCGACCAGTAATACCGATAAATAAATTATACTTTTCATTAAATCGTCCTTGTTACCACAATGAAAGCTTTCAATCTGACCAATATGCTGATGATAAACATATTATTTAGGCTGTGGAACACCCTGCACAAACCAGTTGAACAGCGCAGTGCAAACGACCTCACCATCCGCTCCCTTAAGGTCAACGTTTACAGCAATCGTCGAACGCGCCTTTCTCTCGAATTGGGCCCTGAATTTATCGATTTCCTCATCGGCTACTGAAGGATGGGCAATAAGAGTGGTATTGGCAGGACGCCGGAACTTTATCTGCGAATCCCGCATTACGGGGACGACCTTACCTACCAACTCCGGAAACAGTGTTTGTAGTATCTCGCCGCTCGCATTCTCGGCCAGGGCAAACTGAGCACTAGTATGAACGGTTTGCAGGTGATTTTGAACAGACTCATCAAAAGGTAGTTGCAGTGCACCTTCAGGGGTTCGTGCAATTCCAACCTTGTTAACAAATGGGATATTTAATACATCCATTACAGTTATTGCTCCTTATAATCGAAATCCAGCCATCACCCACAACGGCAAACAGTATGTTTAGGCAACAAATCACGCACGTTTTATTCGCACTACTTTCATAATCTCGAAATTAATTCCCGCCACAACCTCGGTTGAAGGGTAATAAGTGATATTCACCCTGGCACCTTTCAGGCTCTGGTATTTGCTTTTGCGTTTGTATTTAAATGGTGCGTCACAACCCTCAACCATTACCGAATGCAACACCCACTCACCCTGTTCCCTTTGAACGTGTGAAACCACCTTCATTAACTCGGAGTGAATGAGTTTCTCGTTATTTTTTACTAATTTCTTAGGATCTGAGTTCATATTGCTTTAGGAATGAGTTTCATCTGAGTCCACTTATTACGAACAAGCGACTTATTACGTGCGTTCATTACTTCTCATTTCAAACTGTATAAAAATCATAGACCCCAAAATGAGGAGAATTCCAGGCAAGAGGATCACCTCAAACTTATCCAGCCCTACAATCAAACTTATTAGAATTACAAAAAAAGGTGTCAAAAATCCGTACGCAGCGACTTTCGTTGCGCCAATCCTTACTGTGCTGAAGTTAATAATAAAAAAAGTAATAAGTGTTGAAAATACGGCCAGATATACTGTCCAAAGGTATACTGAGTCGTCAATATACATCCAATCGATTTGGGGGATATCCCTGATCGACAACAAGAACAACCAGATGCTACCCATCAGAAGAATCCAGAATGTTAATACCATCATCGGTTCATCTGTATGCATCCGCCTGATCATTGGGTTATATAGACTTAGGCTTATACAACCCAAAATGAAGATCAGATCTCCATAGTTCAGATGCACGCCTAATAAAAGATCGATATTTCCGTGGAAAACGATCCATAAAGCGCCAGCTGTTCCAACTGACAACCCCAATATGCGGAAATTATTTGTTTTCTCTTTGTTAATAAAGTAAGCAGATATTGCGGTAAATGCTGGAACTAAAGTATATAGCGCCCCAGTGTTTATCACACTAGTATGCCGTAGACTTTCAAACATACACCAGAAAAAAGCAGCTAAAGGAGCACTCAGAGCAGCATATCTCAATAGCAGTTTAGGGTCGGGTACTTTAAGCCCATGTTTGAGCGATACAAGAGGTAAAAACAATAAAGCCGCTAATAGAAATCTAAAAAACATTAGTACCGCAGGTGGAAGCTCATTTGTAATTATTGCGCCTACTGGAAATGAGCTAGCAGCTAATATAATAGCCAATAGCATCAACCCATGAACATGCAGTTCTGCTCCGTATGTAGCTTGGCTATTCATATTGCTTCATTCCTTATTGCACATGACGCCGCGTTCACCAGCTTGCCCGTGCAGCGCATGGTTATGCATTTTCAGGCACACCTTCCTGGTATTGAAGCAATCCTTCAGGGATGATTTCCCAATTTGCCTTTGAACCAATAAAAATATGTCTAACAATCTCGATTTCTGGATCACCGTTAACACAACCTAAAGTGACACCATGGACCGTGCCATCAAAAATACCACAAAGCGTTGAACCGCATTTACTACAGAACTGGAGACCAAAACCTTGCTCACCAACATAGGATGTCAGAAGGTCTTCCCCCGACACCCACTCGAAATCTTTTGGATCGACTAGCGCATAGGCTGATGCCTGAGAACTAAATGCTTTGCGACAACGAGAACAGTGGCATGATCTGGCATCTCTTAGAGATCCTTCTATTCTATATTTAACTTCGCCACAAAAACATTCTCCAGTAATTGTCATACCTATCTCCCAAATGCGTAACAGTGTCTGTTATGCGGAATGTGTGATAATTGCTCAACAACTCCTTTTGCCGATTTATACCTTAGAATTAATGCTACCTCCCCTGTCTCTCTCTGAGAGAGAGAGGAGAAATGTTTATCTTTTTTGACTGCGCCAGTAGCCAACACCCAGTAGCAACAGCATCAATCCAATCACCAACCAGTTACCCCAACGAGTATAAGGCGTCTCACCCTGCATCGGTTGAACGGTTTCGCTGATTACGTCGGTGATGAATTGTTTGGAGTGAACGGTGATCTTTCCCTGAGGATTGACGATAGCGGAGATGCCGTTGGTGGTGGCACGCAACATGGGCCGACCAAACTCCAGGGCGCGCATGCGGGAGATTTGCAGGTGTTGGTGTGGTGCGAGGGAATCACCGTACCAGGCGTTGTTACTTCCATTTACTAACAGAGTTGCTTCGGGAAGGTAATCGCGGATCTCTGCGCCGAAGGCATCTTCATAACAGACTGAGGCGGCGATCTTTTGTCCTGCTGCCTGGAGTAGCGGTTGATCGTCTACGCCGGGAGAGAAGCTTGACATGGGCATGTTGAAGAAGTTGATCAAGCCACGTAACAGACCTTCCAGTGGCAGAAACTCCCCGAACGGTACCAGATGGCGTTTGCTGTAGAAGGCGTGATGACTACCGAGGCTCATCATGGTGGTGTAGTAGTGGTAGCCGTCTTTATCCAGCAGCGGCACACCGAGAATAAAGTCGGTACCGGTGGCGCGTGCATCGGCTTCGAGGCCATCGAAGTATGCCTCTTTGATCTGACTGTAGAAAACGGTGACGGCGTTTTCCGGCCATATGATCAGATCGCTTTCACCCATATAGGGCTGACTCAGATCCGCATAACGGATCAGGCGTTGGCGGATTGCATCCGGATCCCATTTGGTTGCCTGCGGCACATTGCCCTGAATAAGAGTCACGCGCAGCGGTTTGCCTGTAGGTTCGGTCCAGCTTTGCAGGTTAAGCAGTGCTCCGCCGCCCCACAGCAGTAATAACAAAGGAACAACAACGCGCAGTGTGGTTCTCTTTTCCTGCCACCACCAAAGCAGTGCCCCGGCAGTGATGGCGCAGAGCCAGCTCATGCCATAAACACCCAGCAGTGGCGCATAACCGGCCAGGGGTGAATCGATCTGGCTATAACCCAAACTGAGCCAGGGGAAGCCGGTAAAGATCCAGCCACGCAACCACTCACCTAGCGTCCACATGGCGGGTAACCAGAGCAGTAACATTATCGGTGAAGCGAGTTGTCGATCACACAGCAGACGGCGAACGGTATATCCCACTATCGCCGGTATCGATGCCAGCACGGAGACAAACATAAGGGTGAGCAAGCTTGCGACGATGACACCGGAGTGACCAAAGTCGTTAATCGCTACGTAGACCCAGGAGACACCGACAATGAACTGGCCGAAGCCGAAAATAAAACCGGCCTGCATGGCCGATTTGGCTGTGCCCTGCTGCCATGTGGCAAACAGTGGAATCAGGGCAAGGAATGCTACGGGGAAAAGATGAAACGGCGCAAAGGCCAACGGAAGCAGCGCGCCGCTAACTAGCAGCAGCGCCATACGCTTCCAGTCAGGTTGGTGATGCATCACTGCTGCCGCTCTCTTCCGCTTTACTGACAAATGTCTCTAGCGGCATCACTTCCAGCAGGTAAAGGCGGCGGCTGTCTGCGCGCAGCACACTAAAACGGTAACCGTCCAGTTCGATCTGTTCGGTACGTTTCGGCATGTGGCCAAAAGCACCCATTACCATGCCTGCAACGGTATCGAACTCTTCATCGCTGAAACTGCAACCGAAGTATTCGTTGAAATCTTCGATGGGTGTCAGACCACGCACGGTATAGAGACCTTTACCTGCGGGCTGGATGGCAGTCTCGTCATCGTCCACGTCGTGCTCGTCTTCGATCTCGCCGACGATCTGTTCCAGCACATCTTCGATGGTGACCAGTCCGGCAACACCACCATACTCATCCACCACGATGGCCATATGATTGTGACTGGTCTGAAATTCACGCAGCAGGACGTTAAGACGTTTGCTCTCCGGAACGATCATCGCCGGTCGCAGTACTTCACGGAGCGTGAAATCACTATCCATATTGCCGGCAACGTAGGGCAGCAGATCCTTGGCCAGAACAATACCGACCACTTCATCTCGGCTTTCACCAATCACAGGAAAACGTGAGTGAGCAGAATCAACAATCACGGGGAGAAAATCGGAGAGACCCGCATCGCGTGCGACGAATTCCATCTGCGCGCGCGGCACCATGATGTCGCGCACCTGCATCTCTGATACTTCCATGACCCCTTCGATCATTGTCATGGCGTCTTGATCCAGCAGTGCGCGCTGTTGGGCATCATTAATGAGGGAGAGAAGTTCTTCCTTGTCTTTGGGTTCGGACTGAAGGATCTGTCCGAGGCGCTCCAGCCAGTTGCGCGGCCGCCCTTCCTGGGCGGCGCCGCTAGGTCGACTAGGTGTGTCTTCGTTCATACGAGAGTGGTCTCATTCATAAGGATTTGCATAGCCTAGGTCAGCGAGTAGGGATATTTCAACCCCTTCCATCGATTCTGCCTCTTGATCTTCCAGGTGATCGTACCCCAGCAAATGCAGGCAACCGTGGATAACCATATGTGCCCAGTGGGCCTGGAGCGGTTTGCCCTGCTCTGCCGCTTCGTCCTGCACCACTTTGGCGCAAATAACGATATCGCCCAACAGTGCCAGTTCGATCTCTGCCGGTGCTTCAAAGGGAAATGAGAGCACGTTGGTGGGTTTGTCTTTATTTCGATAGGTGCGATTGAGTTCGGTGATCTCATCCTCATCCACAACACGCACAGTTAACTGTGCGCCGTCGTGCTCAGCCAATGCCGCATCGACCCAACGTTGAAAATCTTCAATGGAAGGAATGCCTGCATTTTCGCTGGCGAGTTGTAGGTCTAGCTCAACCATTTTCGCGATCAAATTTATCGTAGGCACCGACGATGCGCTGTACCAGCGGATGGCGTACCACATCCTTGGCAAGAAAGAAGGTGAAGCTGATCCCTTCAACATCCTTGATAACTTCTACCGCCTGACGCAGACCAGAGGTAATACCGCGGGGTAGATCGATTTGCGTGACATCGCCTGTGATCACTGCGGTCGAACCGAAACCGATACGGGTGAGGAACATCTTCATCTGTTCCGGTGTGGTGTTCTGCGCTTCATCGAGAATGATGAATGCTTCGTTGAGTGTACGACCACGCATATAGGCCAGCGGGGCCACTTCGATCACGTTACGCTCAATAAGCTTGGCGACTTTTTCAAAACCGAGCATCTCATAGAGGGCGTCGTAGAGTGGGCGCAGATACGGATCGACCTTCTGTGCCAGATCGCCAGGAAGAAAACCGAGTCGCTCACCGGCCTCAACCGCCGGGCGCGTTAACACCACCTTACGCACCTGATCTTTTTCCAGCGCTTCGACCGCACAGGCTACCGCCAGATAGGTCTTACCGGTACCGGCAGGACCGATCCCAAAATTGATGTCGTTGGTAACAATGTTATGCAGATACTTTTTCTGGTTGGGTCCGCGCCCCTTGATCACACTGCGCTTGGTGCGGATCACCACCTCGGCAACATCCACCTCCTCTTCCAGCAGCGCTTCGATGCCGGACTCCTGCAGGTAGAGATGCACACGATTGGGGCTGAGGGTTTCTGTGGTGGAGACCTGATAAAGATCCTGCAACACACCGGCGGTGGCACGTACCGATTCCTTGTCACCGATAATGCGGAAATTGTTGCCGCGATTATTGATCTCGACGCCGAGACGACGTTCGATCTGACGAAGGTGTTCATCAAACTGGCCACAGAGATTCGCCAGCCGGGTGTTATCGGCGGGTTCGAGGGTAATGTCGAGCGTGTCAGCGGTTTTGTTCATATAAACCAGGGTTAAAGGTGAAAGGGACAAGGTCCAAGCAGGTTGCCCTCTGTTTTTATACTAGAAGCCTTCTCATAATTAGCGAGCGCGGGCGAGACAAGGCAAAAATGGACAAAAAAGCGGAGTTGACACGTAGTCAATGAGCATTTTGAGTCCATTTTTAACACCGTATCGCCAAGCACAGCAATTATGAGTGCGCTTCTAGTTCGCCGCGCAAAGAGTTGGGATACGCCTCAGTAATCCGCACCTCAGCAAACCCTCCGATCAACTCCTTTCCACCAGGAAAGTTAACCACTCGGTTGTTTTCGGTACGCCCGGAGATCTCCGCATCGTTTTTGCGAGAGGTACCTTCCACCAGCACCTTCTGCACTGTGCCGACCATGCCCTCACTGATGGCGCGGGCCTGTTTGTTGATCTGATCCTGCAAGCGGACAAGGCGAGCCTTCTTTACCTCGGCAGGTACGTCATCGGGCAGATCAGCTGCCGGTGTACCGGGACGTGGGCTGTATATAAAACTGAAGCTCTGATCGAAGTTCACCTCTTCAATCAATTGCATCGTTGCCTCAAAGTCGGCCTCGGTCTCACCGGGGAAGCCGACGATGAAATCAGAGGAGATGCAGAGATCGGGACGCGCTTCGCGCAGACGACGGATCTTGCTCTTATACTCCAGCGCGGTGTGACCACGCTTCATCAACGCCAGAATACGGTCCGAACCGGACTGCACCGGCAGATGGAGGAAGCTCACCAGCTGTGGCACTTCGGCGAAGGCCTGAATCAGGCTGTCGGACATCTCCTGCGGATGGGAGGTGGTGTAACGAATACGATCAATGCCGTCGATAGCGGCGACGTACTGCAGCAGCAGCGCGAGGTCGGCAATGTTGCCGTCGTGCATCGTGCCACGGTAGGCGTTGACGTTCTGCCCCAGCAGATTCACTTCACGCACACCCTGGGCGGCCAGTCCGGCGATCTCCGCCAGCAAGTCGTCGAAGGGGCGACTCACCTCTTCACCACGGGTGTAGGGGACGATGCAAAAGGTACAGTATTTTGAGCACCCCTCCATGATCGAGACATAGGCCGTGGGGCCCTCGGCCTTCTGCTCGGGCAGGTTGTCGAACTTCTCAATCTCGGGGAAGCTGACATCGACCACCGCACGACGGTGAGCAATCACTTCGCCCAGCATCTGCGGTAGGCGGTGCAGGGTCTGCGGACCGAAGACGATATCGACGAAGGGTGCGCGCTCGCGGATCGCCGCCCCCTCCTGACTGGCGACACAGCCGCCGACACCGATGATCAGTTTGGGATTCTTCTCTTTCAGCGGTCGCCACATACCGAGCTGGGAGAAGACCTTCTCCTGCGCCTTCTCGCGCACGCTACAGGTGTTGAGCAGCAGCACGTCGGCCTGCTCCGGCGTATCGACCGTCTCCAGGCCGCAGGCGACACTGAGCGCGTCGGCTAGGCGGGCCGAATCGTACTCGTTCATCTGACAACCAAAGGTTTTGATAAAGACTGCGCGCATTTTTTACGTGATCCGAAAAGGCCGCATAGTGTACGTCACCGCCAGCAGCCACGCCAGCAACGACAGGGCCCAAAACGAACAATGCCGGCCACCTGCGTGACCGGCATTGTCGGTGAAGCGATAAGCGGGCCTAGCGGTCGTAGGTCGGCTCCGAGGCGATTTTGTGGATCGCCAGGTCGGCACCTTCGTACTCCTCCTCTTCGGAGAGGCGCAGACCGATGAACGCTTTAAGCAGGCCGTAGACAATGAAACCACCCGCCAGGGCGATAACAAGCCCCAGCACGGTACCGGCCAACTGGCCCATGAAGGTCACGCCGCCCACGCCGCCCAGCGCTTCCAGACCGAAGATACCGGCAGCGATACCGCCCCAGGCACCACACAGGCCGTGCAGCGGCCAGACACCCAGCACGTCATCGATGCGCCACTTGTTCTGCACCAGGGTGAAGGTCCAGACAAACAGACCGCCTGCAATACCGCCGGTAATCAGCGCACCCATCGGGTGCATCAGGTCGGAACCGGCGCAGACCGCAACCAGGCCGGCCAGTGGGCCGTTGTGGACAAAGCCCGGGTCATTTTTGCCAACAATCATCGCTACCAGAATGCCGCCGACCATCGCCATTAGCGAGTTGACCGCCACAAGACCGGAGATGCCGCCGACAGACTGGGCCGACATGACATTGAAGCCGAACCAGCCGACGCTGAGGATCCAGGCACCGAGTGCGAGGAACGGGATGCTTGAGGGCGGATGGGTATAAACCTCGCCATTCTTGCCGTAGCGGCCCTTGCGATGACCCAGCAGGATAACTGCCGCCAGGGCGATCCAGCCACCCATGGCGTGAACCACCACAGAACCGGCGAAGTCGTGGAACTCGGCACCGAAGGTGGCACCGATCCACGCCTGGACTCCGAAATTGCCGCCCCAAGTGATCCCCTCAAAGAAGGGGTAGACCAGTGCCACCAGCAGAAAGGTGGCCATCAGCTGCGGGTAGAAACGGGCGCGCTCAGCGATACCGCCGGAGATGATGGCGGGGATCGCAGCAGCGAAGGTGAGGAGGAAGAAGAACTTGACCAGTTCGTAGCCATTATTGATGTTCAACGCCTTGGCATCGGAGAAGAAGTCGATGCCATAGGCCACCATGTAGCCAATAAAGAAGTAGGCGATGGTGGAGGTGGCGAAGTCGGCAATGATCTTCACCAGAGCGTTGACCTGATTCTTTTTGCGCACCGTGCCCACCTCAAGAAAGGCGAAGCCTGCGTGCATTGCCAGCACCATAATGGCGCCAAGCAGAACGAACAGTGTATCGATACCGCTGGTCTGTTCCATCTATATTCCCCGTAGTTAAACTAAAAATGTCCGTTTTGTGTGCAAAAAACGCACCAATATTGTGCCTCGAGAAAAATCAGTGCCTTAACAAAGGAATCAATAAGAGGAAGTAACACGAGCGCACCATTGTAGTGCGATCTTGATGGGATGTGCCCCGTTAGGGGGCAACAAACCGCAGGTAGGGCGGGCGCCCTGCCTACGGTGATGTTTATTCCACCTTACCCCGTTTTTGGCGTACCCACTCCCCCATGTGCTCACCTAGCAATAGCATGCAGGGGGTTAGCACCAGGGTAAGGATGGTGGCAAAGGCCAAGCCGCCTGCAACGCCGGTCGCCAACTGCACCCACCACTGGGTGGAGGGGGCCCCAAAGGTGATGTCACGGTGCACCAGATCGATGTTCATCTTCAACACCATCGGCATCAGACCAAGGATGGTGGTGATGGTGGTGAGCAGCACCGGACGCAGACGCTGTGCAGCGGTGCGCAGGATCGCCTCCACCGCTTCCATGCCCTGCTGGCGCAGGATGTTGTAGGTGTCGATCAACACGATGTTGTTGTTGACCACGATCCCCGCCAGGGCGATCACCCCTACCCCGCTCATCACGATGCCAAAGGGCTGCCCGGTGGTGAGTAGCCCCAGCAACACACCGACGGTGGAGAATATCACCGCGGTAAGGATGAGGAAGGCCTGATAGAAGCTGTTGAACTGAGTCACCAGAATGATCGCCATAATGAACAGCGCCACCAGGAACGCCTTGCTGAGGAAGGCCTCGGCTTCACGCTGGTCTTCGTCCTCACCTTTGAACTCCAGGTCGATGCGTGAATCGAGCTGCACGTTCTTGTCCAACCACTGCTGCATCTCCGCCACCTTGTTGGCGGGTAGGATCCCGGCCGGCACGTCGGCCTTCACCGTCATCACCCGTTGCCCATCGACCCGGCTGATGTTGCCACGTTTGGGGGCCGGTTTGCTGGTAACGAAGTTGGTGATCGGCACCAGACCATACCGGGTCTGTACCCGAAGTCGACCCAGTGCATCGAGATCGCGCTGGCCTTCAGGTAGACGGACGATAATGTCGACCTCATCGTCCGCGTCATCGGGACGGTAGTCACTCACCTTGATGCCGTTGGTCACCATCTGTACCGCGTTACCGACGATGGTGATGTCGGCACCAAAGCGCGCCGCCTTGGTGCGGTCGACACTGATCTGCCACTCAATACCGGGCAGAGGACGGTCATCCTCCACATCGACAAAGCCACCGACCTCGTCAATCAGTTCGCGTACCTTTTCCACCGCTGGTTCCAGCAGTTGTGGATAGCGTGAACCGATCTGTAGCTGCACCGGTTTACCACCTGGTGGGCCACCCTCCTGTTTGCGGGTTTCGATGTGGATACCGGCAATATCGGCGGTGCGGCGGCGGATCTCGGCCAGAATCTCATCGGCGGTGTCACGCTTGTCCCAGTCGCCGAACTCCATCTGAATCACACCGATGGTGTCGGGGGGAACATCCTGCCCGCCACCGGCAAGACCAATGCCGCTGTGGCTATAGAGGGTCTTGATCCCCTGCAGCCCTAGAATGCGCTCCTCCACCTTTTTGACCAGGGCATCCTGCTCATAAACGGAGAGGTTGCCACGGGCGAGGACGTTAACCGCCGCCTGCTGCGGCTCCACCTTGGGGAAGAACTCCACCCCCTTACCGAACACGCCATAGACCACGTAGACCAGCAGCAGAAAGCCGAAACAGGCCCCCAGGATCTTGCCCGGATGAACCAGCAGCTTCTCCAGGGTTTGGATATAGAGTCCGGTGAGACCACCGATTTCGTGCAGTTCACCAGTCTCTGCGGCGGCCAGACTTTGCAGCGCCTCTTCACTCAACGGGCTGCGCTTACCCACCAGTTCGCCCAGGGTGGGAACGAAGATGAGGGCCATCGCCAACGAAGCAGAGAGGGTCGCCAGCAGGGTGATTGGCAGATACTTCATGAACTCCCCCACCACCCCAGGCCAGAAGAGCAGTGGCATAAATGCCGCTAGAGTGGTGGCGGTAGAGGCGGTGATCGGCCAGCTCATGCGCTTGGCGGCATAAGCGTAGGCCTGTTCGCGGGGCATCCCTTCGATCATTTTGCGGTCAGCCAACTCGGTGACCACGATAGCGCCATCGATCAACATGCCCACCGCCATGATCAGGGCGAACAGCACCACGATGTTAATGGTCAGTCCCATAGAGTCGATGATCAGGATGCCTGCAAGGAAAGAACCGGGAATCGCCACGCCTACCAACCCGGCGGTGCGGACACCGAGGGCGGCGACGATGACCACCATGACCAGCAGCACCGCACTAAGTACGTTGTTCTGCAGGTCCGAGAGCATGTTCTTCACATCCTTGGACTTGTCCTGGGAGAAGCTGACCTCGACACCCTCAGGCCAGGTGGCCTGCTCCGTGGCAACAATGGCGCGTACCTTGTCGATAGTCTCGATGACGTTCTGACCAACCCGTTTGGAAATCTCCAGGCTGATCGCTGGACGACCGTTTACCCGCGCAAAGCTGGTCGGGTCCTTGAAGGTGCGGCGCACGGTGGCGACATCACCAAAGGTGACCACCCGATCCTCAACCACCTTAACCGGCAAGGAGAGGACATCCACTGCCCCTTCCAGCAGGCCCGGCACCTTGACCGAGAAGCGGCCCTTGCCGGTATCCAGTGCACCGGCGGCTACCAGCTTGTTGTTGCGCCAGACAAAGTTGATCAGCTCTTCATAGGAGATGCCGTAGCTATCGAGCACCCGCGGCTCAACGATGATATCGACCACCTCTTCGCGATCACCGGCGATCTTTGCCTCCAGCACTTCACGCAGGCCTTCGATCTTATCTTTCAGATCCCGTGACAGGGTCAGCAGGGTACGCTCCGGCACGTTGCCCGCCAGGGTCACGACCAGTACCGGGAACAGGGCAACGTTGACCTCGTTCACCGTCGGGTCATCGGTATCGGTGGGCAACTTGCCTTTGGCCAGGTCGACCTTTTCGCGTACATCCTGCAGTGCCTGGTCACTATCAAAACCGGCATCGAATTCGAGGAGTACAGAGGCGTGTCCCTCCTCGGCGCTGGAGCGCATCTCCTTCACCCCTTCGATGGATTGCAGCTCCTTCTCCATCGGTCGCACCAGCAGACGCTCGGCGTCTTCCGGGGAGATCCCCTCATGCCGCATGGAGACGTAGATGATCGGAATCGCTACGTCCGGGTCCGACTCCTTGGGAATGGTGACGTAGGAGACGGTGCCGCTGATAAGAATCAGCACCAGCAGGGCAAGGACCGTACGTGAGCGGTCGAAGGCCGCGTTAATAAGACTTTTCATTTAGAGGACACCCTGCTCGCGGGCGATCTCCACCTTGTCACCGTCACGCACGAAACCCTGGCCGACGGTGATCAAATCCATAGTCTCGGGCAGACCGCCAAGCCACAGGCCATCACGCTCTGATTTGAGAATATCCACCTCATAGAAACGGACGATGTGATCCTGATCGACAATCTTTATTCCCAGCACACCGGCATCGTTCAGCGACAGCAGCGCAGGGGATATCTTGTGCGCTGGCATGGTGTCCAACGGAACACGAATGGTGGCACTCATGCCGCCACGCTGTTGCGGTTCCGGATTCGGCGCCTCCACCTCCATCGCATAGGTGCGGGTGCTACTATCGGCGACCGGGGCAACGAAGGTGATCTTGCCGGTCATGGTCGCACCATTGCTCAATTCGACGTTTGCACTCAGACCGGTCTTGAGTCGATCCACCTCGTTCTCGGAGACATCCCCACGAAACACCAGCGGGTCGAGACTTACCAGGGTATAAGCCGGATCACCAACCTTGAGGTAATCACCCTCACCCACGAAACGTGCCTGAACCACACCGTCGAAGGGGGCGGGGGTATTCTGTCGTGCCATATTCAGTTCGGCATTTTTGAGCAGGGACTTTGCACTGCGCAGCAGGGTCAGTGCTTCGGCCAGTTGCCGCTCTGCCTGTAATCCTTTGCTCTTGAGCTTTTTGGCCCCGTCGTACTCCAGCTTTCGTTGCTCAACCAGGGCTCGCGCCTCTTCCAGTTGTCGTGGACGTGCATCGGACTCAAGCCGCAACACCGCATCGCCACGTTTGACCATGGCCCCCTTATCGGCTGCGATCTCTTTCACCTGTCCGGGAGTCTGCGCCTTGACCACGGCCTCACGCTTGGCCTGGCTCTGTCCCTGCACCATCACTTCACGCTGCATCGGTTTGGCCTGGTAGCGCACCACCTGTACCCGAGTCAAAGTGTGTGTCGGTGAGGCAACGGTGTCCGTCTCTTCCGCGTCGCTACTGAAGACCCCGGTCAGCATCCACAGGGTAACCACGAGCACGATACCCGCGGCGATAATGTATGAACGTTTCACGATGATTTTTCCTTCTGTTCCTGTAGCTGCTGCTCAAGTTCACCTTTGTGCTGAAGAATGAAGTCCTGCGCGGCCTTTAGCACGGCTACACCAAACCCACCGGCAAAACGGGCGCCTGGGGGGATCTCACATTCACACTTCAACTCATCGAGGTAACCCTCGATCTCTGCCATCTGTCGCTCGATATCGGCAAGGCGGGAATCAAAAACTCTGCTCAATTGCTCTGCTGGAATCAGATGGGCAAAGACCATTAATACCAGGAACTCGGAACGAACACGGTGATGGGGATAGGTTTCCATCAGTGCCACGTTAAAGGCATCTCGCCCACTATCGGTAAGACGGTAGACCTTCTTCGCCGGACGCTTCTCCTGCTCAATGCTGCTGACAGTGACGTACCCTTCCTTCGCCAGACCAGCTAAAGCGGGGTAGATAGAGCCAAAACCTGCTACATAGAAATGGCTAAAGGCATCCTCAAATACCTGTTTGATTTCGTAGCCGCTGGCCTCGCCCATGGTCAGAATGCCGAGACAGAGTGTTTTTATATCCATTGGTGAACTATACCCAACCAACATATATCGTCAAGATATATATCGTTTTGATACACTTTGTTACATGCGACGTGGTTCCCGATCAAGCTATGTGCCATAGTCCACCTATGGTAAAACCCCTTTGTCTTCAGTAACATGACAGCAATTGCCCAATGTTCATAGGAGCGGAAAAGAATGCGTAAACCGGCGTTAGTTATTGTTTCTGTACTGTTTCTTGCCAGCTGTGGCGGAAAAGTGGACATGTATCGCGGCGACGCGGCCAACAGCGGCGTTTTTGGCGACGGCGTCAGCACCCTGCACAACCTGAAGTGGAAGTTCACTACCAAGCGCGACATTAAGACCACTGCGGTAATCAGCGACGAGACCGCGTACTTCGGGAATACCGGTGGTGTGATCTACGCAGTGACAATAGAAAACGGCCGAGAGAAGTGGCGCTTCAAAACCGGCGGGCCCATCGGAGGTGCCCCGGCTATCTCCGAAGGGATTATCTACATCGGTAGTCAGGACGGCAGCTTCTACGCCATTAATGACAAAACTGGGCAGCAGGTCTGGAAGTTAGGCAGCAGTGGCTCCGTCACTACCTCTCCTGTGATGCGCGACGGGATGATTTACTTCGGCAATGCCGCAGGTGACCTGTTTGCCGTCGAAGCTGCCAGCGGTCGTGAGAAGTGGCGCTTCAATTGTGGCTCGGCCATCTACTCCTCGCCAGTCATCACAGGGGATCTGGTTATCTTCGGCAGTGAAAGCGGCAAGTTGTTCGCAGTGGAAACCGCCGCAGGTAATGAGCGCTGGCGCTTCAGCAGCGGCGGCAAGATCCACGCAGACCCGACTCTGTACGATGACATGGTGCTGTTCGGCAGCCAGGATGCCACCTTCTATGCGGTCGATATCAAGACCGGCCAGCAGATGTGGCGCTACCGTGCTGAAGGTGCGATTAACAGCACCGCTGCGATCTATGATAGTACCGCTTACTTTGGAGCCACTGACGGCCACCTTTACGCCCTGGATCTGGACAGCCATCGACCGAAGTGGAAATTCCGTGTCGGTGAGTGGATTAGCGGTGGGGTTGTGATTGGTGATGGCCTGGTCTACTTCGGAGCCTATGACCGGAAGCTACATGCAGTTGATGCCAGCAACGGCAAGGAGAAGTGGGCCTTCGCAACCCAGGGAGCCATTATCTCTTCTCCGACTATTGCAGACGGAACACTCTTCGTCGGTAGCACCGATGGGGCATTTTACGCGATTCAGTAAACATTTATTGATTGTAGGGATGCGATGAGCGCAAGGAGTGCGCAATCGTTTTGTAGCTCTTAATTAAAGGCCTTTTGTCTTGGCCGCTTCCCACAGCGTGTCCATCTCTTCCAGCGAACACGCTTCGAGTTCCATTCCCTGTTCTTGCAGCGTCGTTTCGATATGACGAAAACGGCGTTCAAATTTACTATTGGCAGCACGCAGCAACTCTTCAGCATCACTTCCTGCATGGCGGGCGAGATTGACACAGGCGAATAGCAGATCGCCTATCTCCTGTTGCAGTGCTTCGTTGTCGCCGTTAGTGATCTCGGCACGGATTTCGTCTAGTTCCTCTTCAACTTTGTGCAGTACACCATCAACAGCGGGCCAGTCGAAACCAGCGCGGGCGGCGCGCTTTTGCAGTTTGTGGGCACGACTAAGAGCAGGCATCCCCAATGCAACACCATCAAGCAGACTGTGTTGTTGGCTCTGTTTGCGCTCCGCTGCCTTGTGCTCTTCCCAGGCACGGGTCTGTTCTTCCGCATCGGCTACCTCTTCGTCAGCAAAGACATGGGGATGACGGCGGGTCATCTTCTCTACGATGGCATCGACAACATCCGCAAAACCGAATTTCCCCTGCTCCTCTGCCATGCGCGCATGAAAGACCACCTGAAACAGCAAGTCCCCCAGCTCGCTACGAAGATCATCCATATCGTTGCGCTCAATAGCATCGGCAACTTCGTAGGCCTCTTCAATGGTATAGGGTGCGATGGTGGCGAAGGTTTGTTCCTTATCCCATGGACAACCACTATGCGGATTTCGCAGCGCAGCCATAACCGCGAGGAGATCGTCGATTCGTCGCTGACTCACTTCTGTTCCTTACTATCGCGACGGAAACGCAACAACCCACCCTCACTGCCGTCGGCAAGGACATATTCCAATACCTTACGTAGACGATTGAAGCCGGCAACGGAATCGAGGCGCATGATCGAACGACCATGACCATCGAAAAATAAGAGTGTTGGTGTATAGAAAAGTCCGAGAGATTCGGCCCAGCGTTTACTGGTGGTTTGTATACCCGCAGGAGTAATTACCGGTGTATCTCTGGTTACATCGAGTTGCACCACTTCAAACTTTTCCAAAAGTGCACGGATATCGTCGTTTTGCAGTGGTGCGGTGTGCAGAATATCGCAGGCATGGCAGTTGCCCTGCTCGAAGAAAACCAGCAGCGGCATCTTTGAGGCGACCTTACGTCGGTCGAGGGTGTAGGGCGGCGGCAGAAAAAAATCTTCCTGGTTTAGTCCACCTGTCTCGAAGGCCATTGGCGGATCGGCACGTTGCAGATAATCGCGGAACGGCTCATCCCGGTAGTGTCCGTCGGCAACAAATTCTAGTGCGGCACGAAATTTATAGGGCGGGTAGTAGCCCTGCAGACGTAACGCCTCGATACCCTCCTTGTCATAGAAAATCAGCGTTGGGGTCAGATTCACCTTCTCCCGATCAGCAAACTCCTTTTCCGATAACTCTTTCCCCTCCAGATCGGTCACACGTTTCTGTCCATGGATATCGATGGAAAGAACATCAAAGTTACGGCGGGTATATTGCTCAATATCGCGGCTACCGAAGTTGGTCTCCAGCAGCGCCTTGCAATAGGGGCAATACTCCTGACCAAAATAAACAATCAGGCCACGCTTATTAAACGCGGTTATCTCGCGTAACTCCTCTGGAAGATTGAGAAAGGAGAGTCGAAACCAGGGGGGATACTCTACCCGCTGCTCCAGTGGCGCATCATCGACAAACAGTTCGTCACCCTCACGGATGTCTACCGCCTGGGTGGCCGCCGCGGGCAGCAGCAGTATGATTACAGATAGAAGACGTTTCATGGCTGCGATAGTACCCAATCGGACAGTGCTTGTGTAATCTCATATGATAGATGGAAGCTGCATGGAACAGGAGTCGAGATATGACGAAACCACGAATAGGGCTAGCACTGGGCAGCGGCTCGGCCAGAGGCTGGGCACACATAGGCGTCATCCGCGCTCTGGAGGAGCGCGGTATTAAACCCGACCTGGTAGCAGGTTGCTCTATTGGCGCTCTGGTCGGAGCCGCCTACTGCGATGGCCAACTGGATGCTCTGGAAGAGTGGGTGCGCAAACTGAGTTTCTGGGACGTGGTACGGCTGATGGATGTGCGTCTGGCAGGTGGACTGATCGACGGACAAAATCTGATGGCCTCGTTTGCCGATAAACTTAGCGACATCGATATAGAGCAGTTACCTACCCCCTTTGCCGCCGTCGCTACTGATTTGGCCAGTGGGCGCGAAGTGTGGTTACAGAAGGGCCCTGTACCCAGTGCCGTACGTGCATCTATCGCACTGCCTGGCATCTTTTCTCCAGTACAGATAGATAACCGTTGGCTGGTAGATGGCGGTCTAACCAATCCGGTACCGGTCTCCCTCTGCCGCGCCCTGGGCGCCGAAATTATCATTGCGGTCAATCTCAACAGCGATATCGTCGGTCGTCATCTGAAAAAAACCACAGAAAAAACGGATGTTAAAGAAGAGGATAGGGATCTGTTCAATCAGTTTTTGAAGAAACTCAACTCAGGGATTCTGGAATCGAAGCTGGCATCCTGGGGTATAGGAAAGAAACCCACTACAGCTATTCCGGGCCTGTTCGAGGTAATGGCCAGCTCGATCAACATCATGCAGGACAAAATAACCAAGAGCCGCATGGCGGGAGATCCACCGGATGTGCTGATCTCACCTTGTCTTGGAAAACTTGGCCTGCTCGAATTCGACCGCGCCAGTGAGGCGATCGACGAAGGTTACGATTCTGTGGTTAGGATGGATGCGGCGTTGAAGCGCGCCTTGCGCTAGCCCCTAAATAAACCACTCTTCAGGTAGCACCGCCCTCAGGCGTTCCTGTATCTCGGCAAGTGATTCAGAGCTGTAAGGACGAGGGGAACCGGCTCCCCATACGGGATTAGGCCACGCCTCATCATCACGATAACGGACGATATGGTGCATATGGAACTGGGGCACCAGATTACCCAGCGCAGCGATATTGAGCTTGTCCCCGCCGAAGGCCTCCATCATTGCAGCGCCGAGGATGGTCGACTCACGCCATAACTGTTGCTGATCTACATCGCTTAGCTGATACAACTCGATCAGATCGTAACGTCGCGGCACCAGCAAACACCAGGGATAACGTGCATCGTTCATCAACAATAGCCGTGACAGCGGCAGGTCGCTAAGGTAGATACAGTCTGATTCCAGGCGTGGATGCAACAGGAACATGTGCTCTCAATAGGCTGGGGATGGGCAGTCGAGTATAACGTTTTTTTCTTGCGGTTGAAGCGCTAAACCACTACGACGATCGCGGTAGATCGTCCAGTCGTTGCAGAGAGACAAATCGATTGCTATCGTCGAACCGGATAGCAAACAGACCGCGTACCCCTTCATGGGTCACAAATGGACGCAGCCGGTCAGCAGGGAATTCCAGTCGCTGTCCCTCGATACTGACTACCGAAACGGCCTTTGCTATTCCGCGATAATATCGCAGGTAAAGTTCAGGAGTGAGGTCAAGATAAAAACGTAATTCGTTCACTTTGCTGTCACGGATAATTACAGGTAGTGTTTTAATTCTAACGTGGGATACGAAGGACGCATATGGCCCATCACTCAAGAAAGATTATCAAACTGTTACTTCTTTTGCTGCTCTTGAGTGGCATCCTCCCTTTCGTCTATCCATTTGGCAGACCGCTTCTTAAACTCAGTGACATCAGTATGCCCAATCTGAAAGCGATCAAAGAAAAGCTCCCTGAGCTTCCCAGGTTAGACACACGCAGTGGGCAAGTCGTTACTGTCTACCGCTGGCGTGATAAGAGTGGTAACTGGAGTTTCGGCTCAGAGCCACCCGCTGGTGTAAAAGCCGAGAGTATGACGGTCAATCCAGATGCAAATCTGATTCAGGGACTACCGCAGAGTGAAGTGAGTAAAGCGGGTGGAACCACCGTTATCGAGTCGACGGGGGACGGTGGACCGATCTCGGTGAAAGGCTATTCAGCAGCCGATGTCAGCAAGATCATGCAAAGCGCCAGGGAAGCAAAAGCCGCAATGGAGCAGCATTACAATCAGCAAGAGGTGATCATTAATGAGATAAAGTAGTCCTCACTACTCCTTGTTCTTGTTTCTACTAATGCTATCGATAGAAACGACCACATCACCCTGTTTGCGAGCCTCATCCTTGAAGTGTGGTCGCTGCTCCATTGAGCGTCCGCTCAACTCAGCCAGTTCCTGCTCACGCTGACTAATCAAAATCAGGCAATCACGCAGACCATGAATCGTATTATCGGAGAGGGGGTGCTTCATACCCGGGCCGGTGGCGGTATCCTTAATCACCTCGGTCAGCACACGCTTGACCGCACTCAGGATGTTCTCCTCTTTGGTATGCTCGGTATCACTCATGGCTCTCTCCAGTTATCCGTATGGGGAAGGCATTCTACAACAGAAGGCTCATAGCGCCCAAAGCCGTTATACTGGGGACAACTCAACTCGATACAAACCTCATCCATGCCCGATAACACACCTCACGCCCTGCTTTTTACCGCCCCAGGCTGTCCCCACTGTCCTGGAGTCAAAGCGGCGCTGGAAAAACTGCACAAAGAGGGGGTAATTGCCTCACTGGAAACCGTCAGTATCGCTGACGCACCAGAGCGAGCTGAGGCATTAGGCGTGCGCAGTGTACCCTGGTTACAACTGGGTGAATTCATCCTCACCGGCGCGCAGACACCACAACAACTACGGCAGTGGGCCGAACGCACAGCCTCTGGTGAGATGAGCGACTATCTGCGGGACCTTCTGGCCAACGGCGAACTGGCCGCGACGGAAGCACTTCTAGCGGACGCCCCACAACACCTTCCGAAACTGTTATCACTGCTAACGGTCATCGATACCCCGATTCAGGTACGCATGGGGGTATCCGCAATCCTCGAAGGACTGGAAGGCCAACCCGTACTGCAACAGTTATTACCCTCGCTCATTGAAATGAGCCAGCATAGTGACCATCGTTTGCGTAGTGATGCCTGCTACTTTCTCGGCCTAAGCCACAACCCCGAGGCGATCACTGCATTGCAGGAAAGAGTGAAAGACGACAACGATGAGGTCCGTGAGATCGCCGCAGAGGCTATTCAAGCGATCCACGAAACGAGTAAATAAACCACTCCGTGCTCTTCGTGAGCCTCGTGGTAATGGGGATTTGCGATGGACGAAAAAGAATTCAAAAAGACCTTCCGCGACGTCAACGAATCCCCTTGTGTATTCGCCAAGGCAATTCTGCGCCATTGTGCCAGTTGTTCCCGCTCTGAGAAACTCTATATCGGTGAGCGGGAAGGCGTAGCGTGTAAATCCCCAGGTGCCCACCAGCGCTGCGGCGAGGTACTTCTGCAACTCCATAACAAGGCGATGTTTGCCCTACACCTTCCCCACCCGGAGCAGATCCTGCCCCATGGCAAGGAACTGAAAGTACAATGCGGTGGCCTGCTTGGTCTGCAACTGGCACTGCATCCCGCAGATGCGATGTTGGATAAGGTGGTCGATATCAACGCCCTGCTGGAACAGGCCATCAAGGATCATGGCACTCTGGACGCACTCCCACTTGGTGATGTCATCAAGTCGATCACCGCTTTTAAACCCCGCGGCAAATAAACCCGTCAATGACTCTTTTCCCTCCGCCAGCTATGGTTGTAGGATGGACTAAGAGAGGTAGACGATGTTCGAAGTTGCAGAGCTGGGCCACAAGCTTGAGAAGAAAGAGTATGAAGCGCGCGTTCCGTCATTGCGCACGGAATTGCTACAGGTGCAGGAAGCGCTAAAGCTCGCTGACTTCCCGGTAATCATCCTGGTCTCGGGTGTTGATGGTGCGGGTAAAGGCGCTACCATCAACCTGCTCAACGAATGGTTTGATCCACGCTACGTCCGCACCTTCGCCTTTGGCGAACCCAGCGATGAAGAACGGGAGCGCCCCGAGTTCTGGCGCTTCTGGCGTGCCTTACCGCAAAAAGGCCGCATCGGTCTCTATGTAGGTTCCTGGTACAGCCATCCTATAGCTCAACGGATCAACGGCGAGTTTAACGACGCCGAACTCGACGGCCACATGTTGCGCATCAAGACATTTGAAAAGGAACTGTTTGACGATGGCGCCCTGATCATCAAGTTCTGGTTACATCTCTCCAAAGAGGCACAAAAGAGTCGGTTAAAAAACCTGGAGAGCGATCCGAAAACCGCTTGGCGCGTCACCGAACAGGACAAAGAACACCTGAAGAAATATAACGAATTCCGCAGCATTGCAGAACGCACCTTACGCGACACCAGCACTGGTGAAGCACCCTGGATCATCGTCGAAGGGAGTGACCCATACTACCGTGGCATCACCATCGGCCAGCACATCCTCGACCGAATCCAGACACGTCTACAAAAAGAAGAGCAACACATTGATCATCTGGCCCCCCTGCACAGTGAAGTGTTACCTGTTCTCAACCACACAACTACCCTGCTCAGTCACCTGGATCTAGGGAAATCTCTTGAGAAAAAAGAGTACCGAAGACAATTAGAGAAGTATCAGGGCAAACTCCATCTGTTGGCGCGTACCGCCTACGAGAAAAAAATCTCCACCATTATTGTCCTTGAAGGCTGGGACGCGGGTGGCAAAGGGGGCATTATTCGTCGCATCATCAATCCGCTGGATGCCCGCAAATACCAGATCATTCCTATTGCAGCCCCTACCGATGAGGAACGGGCGCATCATTACTTATGGCGCTTCTGGCGCCATATTCCACGCGCCGGACAGATCACCATTTACGATCGCAGTTGGTACGGTCGTGTTTTGGTGGAACGTGTGGAAGGCTATGCCAGCCATGATCAATGGATGCGCGCCTACGCCGAGATCGCCGACTTCGAAGAACAGCTCGCCGAACATGGTACCGTACTACTCAAATTCTGGCTGCATATCGATAAGGACGAACAACTTCGCCGCTTCAAGGAAAGAGAAAAGATTACCTACAAGCAGTACAAAATCACCGAGGAAGATTACCGTAACCGTGAACGTTGGGACGATTACGAACTAGCGGTCAACGATCTGGTGGAACGTACCAGTACCGAATACGCACCCTGGACCTTGATCGAAGGCAACGACAAACGATTCGCCCGAATCAAAGCGATTAAAACTGTTTGTGAACGACTGGAAAAAGCAGTGGCCCGGTAACACTGCGTTGTGACTGGATAAAAAAGCCCGGTGTTCGATTACGAACACCGGGCTTCTTATTTAAACAGCAATACTTACCATGACTTGTAAGGCAGGAACTTACCGTTCAGAGTAACCACCACACGATCACCGGCGGGGTTCTCTTCCTTATCAATATTCATTGAGAAGTCGATGGCACTCATAATGCCATCACCGAACTTCTCGTGGATCAGTTCTTTGATGGTCTCGCCGTAAACACCAACGATCTCATACCAACGATAGATAACCGGATCAGTCGGAACCAATTGATCCCACGATTTGTGTGGAAACTCCTGTAGTGCGGTAGATAACTCAGTACCCATTCCCAGTGCTGCGGCGACGGCATCTGCCGGTCCCTTGTCCAGGTGGTTCATGCCGAGACAGGCGGAGCAGAGGTACTCTGCGGAAAGACCAGCTTTCTCGGCGAGCATCGCCCAGGTCAGTCCCTTCTCTTTCTTGGCTTCCAGGATAATTTCTTTCATTTCGATCTTTTTCATGACGCAAACCTCATCTCAGGATGGTAGGAAACATATTTGGGATAACCCTGATATTGCTACAGCAATAGTGATGCCAAATCCTGAAATGGTGCATGCCTGCGCTTTTTCACGGTGATTGCACTGAAATGACCGAGTTAGAGTGTCGGCCTTTGTCTGAATTGTCCGACATTGTCGTCAATGCCTGGGGTGGAGAATGGCAAACCATAGGGAAAAGCGTATTTGAGGCTGAAAAATAAGCCATTTTGCGTACTGGCACGATCACTGCATTGTCTCAAGGGAACTTAACTTGAGGCTTTACCCATGAGTGCCAATATCAGCGTTGACTATATCACCCACACTTTTAAGGGACAGACCGACCCTACACTGTCCAACATTGAACTAACCATTGCGCCTGGTGAGAAGGTCGCATTGATCGGACGTAGCGGCTGCGGCAAGTCTACGCTGCTGCATATGTTGGCTGGTTTACTGATGCCCAGCGAGGGTTGTGTACGTATCCGCGGACACCAGGTCACTCACCCCAGCGCCAAATGGAACATGATGTTCCAGAAACCCTCGCTCTATCCATGGATGAATGTTCAGCAGAATGCTGCCTTGGGTTTGACTCTCGCAGGAGAGAAGAACGATGCAAAGATCGCCGACCTGCTGGATCTGGTTGGTCTTAGCGACAAGGCCGATGCCAACGTACAGAGTCTCTCTGGTGGACAGCAGCAACGGGTCGCACTGGCACGTTCACTGGCAACCTCACCCGAACTACTCCTACTTGATGAGCCCTTCTCCGCACTGGACGCCTTCACCCGCTCGTCTCTACAGGATGAGGTGATCCGCATCTCATCCAAAGCCGGACTGACGATGGTGATCGTGACCCACGATATCGATGAAGCGGCGGCGATGGCCGATCGGGTTCTGATTATGTCTGCTAACCCGGGAAGAATTGTTGGCGAACACCGCGTCGAGCTCCCATTCCCGCGTGATCGCTCCTCCCATGAATTCAGTGTGGAGCGGGAGAAACTGATGAAAAAATTCGATCAACTGGTCGGCAATGCCGCCGTTGAAACCGAGCAAAACAGCAAGGATAGCGACGTCAAACAACAGGCTGCCTAAACCTTCATATCCTGTCTGCAAACAGTCAACTTAAAAGGTATCTACCATGAGCAAGTACAAAGACGATGAACTGGAATATCTGAACAAACACGAGATGAGTCGACGTGACTTTATGCTCGACATGCTGGCCATGGGCGGACTGGCTGCGGGTATGACTATGCCTGGCATGAGCCTGGCGAACATGACTCCACCCGATGATGAAGTAGTACGCATCGGCTACCTGCCGATCACCGATGCCACTGCCCTACTGGTTGCACACGGCATGGGCTTCTTTGAAGATGAAGGTCTCAAGTCAGAAGCGCCCACCCTTATCCGTGGCTGGTCACCGCTGGTTGAAGGCTTTGCCGCGGGTAAATTTAATCTGGTTCACCTGTTAAAACCAATCCCCGTATGGATGCGTTACAACAATAATTTCCCGGTCAAGATCATGTCCTGGGCACACATTAACGGTTCTGCCGTAGTGGTTGGTAAACATATCAAGGCGGATGACTTTAAGGACCTCGGTGGCAAGCAGGTAGCCGTTCCCTACTGGTACTCAATGCACAACATCGTGCTGCAGATGGCACTACGTAATGCCGGACTCAAGCCTGTAATTAAAGATCAAACTACACCGCTGGCTGCGGATGAAGTTAACCTGATGATCATGCCGCCGCCGGACATGCCCCCGGCACTGGCAGCGAAAAAGATCGATGCTTTCATCGTTGCTGAGCCATTTAATGCCTTTGGTGAAATGAAGGCTGGCGGCAAAATGCTGCGCTTCACGGGTGACATGTGGAAGAACCATCCCTGCTGCGTTATCTGCATGAATGAAGATACGGTCAAAGCCAAACCGGAATGGACCCAGAAGGTCATGAACGCCATCGTACGTGCCGAGATCTACGCCCAGGAAAACAAGGCCGAAGTAGCCATGATGATGTCCCGCGATGGGAAAAAATATCTGCCTATGCCCGGCAAGGCAGTAGTACGCGCCATGACCTACTACGATGAGGCCCATTATTCCAAGCCCGATGCGATTCGTAATCAGGCCGAGTTTGGTAATGGCCGTATCGACTTCTCACCTTACCCTTACCCTTCGGCCACCGAGATGATCGTCAGCGCCATGAACGACACTCTCGTCGGCGGTGAGAAAACCTTCCTTGAAAAACTTGATCCAAAGTTCGTTGCCCAGGATCTGGTTGACTACAAACACGTTAAGGCGGCAATGGCAAAATACAAAGGCTGGGAAAAGGCACCTGGTGTTGATGCTGCCAATCCGTTCACACGGACTGAGGTGATCAAGATATGAGCACTGAACAGACTCTTCCCGCAACCATGCTTGCCACCTCTGGGGGTGGCAAGTTCTCTCAACGGTTTTTGAAGCCATTCTTGTCCTTTGGTGCCTATCCAGTCATTGGCATCACGAGTCTGCTTCTTGCCTGGTGGTTTGGCGGCTGGCTAATCGCTAGTAATCCTGATACCGCATCCTTTGCAGATTTTGCTCCCGGTCCTGCCTTCGCCCGTCTGATAGACCTCACTCAGAGTGGCGCAGTCTTGGATGCCGTTGTGCCTAGCCTAGCACGTATCGGCCTGGGTCTGCTGTGGGCCGTATTGATTGGTGTTCCTGTCGGGGTTGCCATCGGACTCTCTGCGGGATTACGTGAAGTTACCCACGTACCTTTTCAGTTTCTGCGCATGATCAGTCCGCTGGCCTGGATGCCTATCGCGGTACTCGCGTTCTCCAGTTGGAATGGGGCCATCGTCTTCCTCATCGCCATCGCTGCGGTGTGGCCGATCCTCTTCTCCACTGCGCAGGGCGTACGCCGTATCGATCCACTCTGGTTCAAAGTGGCGCGCAATCTTGGTGCCGACTCGATACAGATGCTACGACGCATCATTCTGCCAGCCATTGGTCAGGACATCTTTGCCGGGATTCGTCTCGCCGTGGGTGTGGCCTGGATCGTATTAGTTCCCGCTGAGTATCTGGGTGTTACCAGCGGCCTCGGTTACGCTATCAATGATGCACGCGATACGCTGGAGTACGACACCCTGGCAGCCATCGTAGTCGTGATCGGTATTATCGGCTTTCTTCTCGACGCGGTATGCGTCAATCTCATTAAACGATTTAGTTGGCACTACGGCTAAAAAGCGCTCATTCGGGGCAAGGACGCCCCACCCTTTTCCCGCACACAAATGATCCAATCCCGCACCTTTTCCATGCAAGCCCCTATTAAGTACAGGGTCAATATCCGACTTAAGCACACTGGATTTTCGTTTATTCGCTGAAAATGGCCTGCTGAGCCACATTGGCAATGCTTTTGCATAGACCTATCTGTCGACAATGTCGGGAAATAGATATGACAAATGAATTTAATGAAGCAGCATTCTATTCGGAGTTGCTGCTGGTACAGCAAGGGGCGCGCCTCATTGCACACTCCGCCGATCCAGAACCGGCAATCCACGGGATCCTTCGCCTGATGTCGCAACTGCTTGGACTCAACCGCGGTCGCGTCGTCCTGCCCAACCGTAACAGCAAACGGCTGGAGATCCGTTATGCCTATGGGCTAACCGAAAAGGAACGCGATAAAGGGAATTATCTAATAGGTGAAGGGGTCACTGGGCGTGTCTACCAGACAGGACAGATGGCCCTGATTCAGGACATCGACAGAGATCCCACCTACCTTACCCGCGCCGTAGAACGCACCAACCTGCCAGACGAAACCGTTGCCTATCTGGCCGTACCGATTGTTCTTGATGAACAACCGGTCGGTGTACTGGCGGTGCACCGTTTGCGTAATCGTGAACGCCAGTTCCAGCACGACCTCTCTCTGCTCCAGGTTATTGCGACCCTTATCGGTCAGGTTCTGCGAGTGAAAGAACTGGTCAGCGAACGTACTGCCCATCTACTCTCGGAAAACAAACTCCTACGTAACAAGCTGGAGAGCAAGGGTGCGCAATACGGCATCATTGGTGAAAGCCATGCGTTGCAGCGCGCCATTGAACAGGCCTTGCAGGTAGCACGCACCGATACCACGGTACTGCTGCTGGGTGAATCGGGTACGGGTAAAGAACGTTTTTCCCGCATGCAACACATCGCCAGTGATCGTGCAGCCGGCCCCTTCATCGCCATTAACTGCGCCGCGATCCCTGCCACGCTAATTGAGTCCGAACTGTTTGGTCATGAAAAGGGCGCCTTTACCGGAGCCACTGCAACCAAGAAAGGTAAAATTGAACTCGCCAACGGCGGCACACTGTTTCTGGATGAGATCGGCGATCTCGATCTCGAACTGCAAACCAAACTGTTAAAGGTGCTAGAAGATCGTGAGATACAACGTATCGGTGCAACTAAAGGTATTCCAGTAAATGTACGTATTGTTGCTGCCACACACCAGAACCTGCAGGAAGCGGTGAACGAAAACCGCTTTCGTCTCGATCTCTTTTACCGACTCAATGTTTTCCCCATCCGGCTCCCACCACTAAGGGCTCGCCATACCGACGTACCGATCCTGGCACGACACTTCCTCAACGCTGCCAACGAAGAGTATGGACGCAACGTTGTATTTGGTCCTGGAAGTCTGGAACTGCTGGAGCACTATCCGTGGCCGGGAAATATTCGCCAACTGGAAAATTTGGTAAAACGCTCTGTGCTGCTCTGTATGGATACCTTGATCGGTCGTGAATTGATCAGCCAGATATTGGCTGAAGAAGAGGGTATTACCTCTCCGGGAGACAAGCCGCTTCAGGAATTCAGACCAGCCTCACACTCTAACGACGCGCCCGTAGAGAACACGGCGAGTTTCAATCCCATGCAACATGGCATACGCCCTTATGCGCGGGTGAGTGAAGATGAAGTGGAACAGATCATTAGTGCTCTAAAACTGAATCACGGTAATAAAACACGTGCCGCTCTCAGTCTTGGACTCACACCGCGACAGCTTCGTTATCGAATGAAGATCCTCAATATCGCAGGTTAATCTCAGCGCAGGGAAGCGCTCCTTTCACTGGAAACACTCAGCAATGCGCGACAAATTGTCAGGACAATGATCGACATTGTCGACAAAGGCATTGTGACAATTTAAAACACGCTCGGAAAAATCTCGACAAAAACCTCTAACCCACTGTAATACATAGCAATTACAGGTATGGCACAGGCCTTGCAATTCTCCAGTTGTAAATAAAATTCACCCAACACTACTGGAGATTAACCGATGACCACTTCTGCCCAAACCGTTGCCAAATCCATGAGCTGCCTGCGTCCGCTGAACAAAGACGGACTTGAGGCCCTGGGTGAGAAAGGCAAAGCCAACCCTGATTCCATTGTTACCCTGAAGGCAAAAACTGTCTGCGAAGGTCAGTTCCGTATGCAGACCTATGTACGCGATCTGAAGCCGATGCTGATCGACGAGCCGCCACACCTTCTGGGTGAAGACAATGCACCGAATCCTTCCGAAGCAGTACTTGCCTCCCTGGGAGCCTGCATCGCCGTTGGTGTACACGCCAACGTTGTCGCTCGCGGCTACAAGCTCTCCAAACTGGAGCTGGAACTGGAAGGTGACATCAACGTTACCGCCGTATGGGGTACTGGTGATCTGAACGAAGCCAAGACTCTCGGTTTCTCTGCCGTACGCGTGAAGATCGATGCCGAAGGCACCTGCAGCAAAGAAGAGATGGACGAGATCATCGCCCACTCCAACGTCTGGTCTCCGGTTGCAAACACCCTGCGCAACAACGTGGCCGTTGAAGTTACCCCGGCCTGATTCGGCATAAACAATAGGAGTGCTTAACATGAGCAATTCTGCCAACTACCCTGAGCCGCCGTTAGCAGTGGATGAGCTGTTAGAGAAAACCCGTGCGATTGTGGATCAGGATTTGAAGCCCCTTACAGTGCAAATCGATCTTGAGGGTTACTACCCTGAAGAGGTGCTGAAGAAGCTGGGGCCTATCGGTGGCTTTCGTCACCACTTGCCAGCCACACGTGCCGATGGTGAGACTGATCTGGCTGCAACCATTCAGGTGATGGCAGCTGTTTCACACGAATGTATGTCCACCGGCTTTACCGTCTGGTGCCAGGATACCTGTGCCTGGTACTTGCAGAATGCGGCGAATCCAGTGGTGCGTAATAACTGGCTGGAAAAGGTCGCCAGTGGTGAAGTGCTTGCCGGAACCGGTATGTCCAACACCATGAAGGCCTTTGCCGGTATCGAAGAGCTGCGCCTGAGTGGCAAGCGTGTCGAAGGCGGATATGTGGTAAACGGCACTCTGCCGTGGGTCTCCAACCTGGGTGAGAAACATGTCTTTGGCACCCTCTTCGGTCTTGAGGGTCAACCGGGTCGCTCTGTCATGGCTTTGGTGGATTGCTCCAGTGAAGGCTTTAGCCTGCGTCAGTCAGCACACTTCACTGCACTGGAAGGCACACGCACCTTCGCCTGCATCTTTGAAGATGTCTTCATCCCCGACGATATGATCATCGACGATGACGGTGCGGCATTCCTCAAGCGTACTCGTGCTGGGATTGTATTGCTGCAATTCGGCATGGGCGTGGGCAACATTCAGTCCTGCATTGATCTCTGTCGTGAAGTGGAGCCCCTGCTTGGCCACGTTAACGGCTATCTGGATGATCGTCCTGATGAGCTTCAGGCAGAACTGGATGATGCCGTCGATGCGGTACTCGCACTGGCAGAAGACCCCTACAAAACATCGGACGAGTTTTTCCACGACATCCTCCAAGTACGCCTGGCGGCAGGTGAACTGGCACTGCGAGCATCGCAGTCTGCAATGTTGCACACCGGTGCCAAAGGTTACCTGAAAGCAGCAGCAGCACAACGCAAACTGCGTGAGTCCTACTTCATTGCCATCGTTACACCGGCAATCAAGCACCTGCGCAAGGAGTTGGACCGGTTGGCTCAAGCCGCGTAACAGCACTCAACGAGGAGGGCGGAGCCCTCCTCGTTATTAACCGTGAACAGGAAAAGTGATGAAAACATTTATCTCAACACTCAGTGCAGATGAGTCGATAGCCAAACTGCTTGAAGGCGTCGAGGCTGCAAACATGCGCGTTGTTGCACATATTAATGGCCAGGCCAATGCTGCCAAAATTGGTAAAGAAGTTCCGGCGGATCAGATCCTGGAAATCTTCCGTCCCGATTTCGCTATTCGCGTCTGGTCGGCCTGTAAAGCTGCAGGACACGACATTCCACTGCGAATCCATGTTTATGATGAAGACGGCAAAACCCATGTTGCCTGCCGACTGCCTTCAGAAGTTTTTGCTCCCTACGCCTCACAACCTCTAATGGAAGTTGCGCAGGAACTGGACATTATTTTCAAAACCATCCTTGGCTTTGTGCCGGAGGAATAATCATGAATGACACTGCCTATTTACGCTGGATTTGCGATGCCTGTGGCTATATCTACGATGAAGCCAAAGGTGACCCTGATTCTGGTCTGGCACCAGGAACAAGATACCAGGAGATCCCTGATGATTGGCAGTGTCCACTCTGCGGCTTAACCAAACGTGACCTACGGTTGCTCCCTGATGCACCGGCTGTATCGGCTAACGTGGTACGGCCACAAACTTCATCCCGTAAAAGTAAAGGTGGTAGCGATCACATTGTGATCATCGGCGCCGGTTACGCGGGTTGGTCCGTTGCCGAAGCGATCCGACGACGTGATGCAGAGAGTCCGATACTTCTGCTTAGTGCCTGTCAGGGACTGATCTATCCCAAACCGGCTATCTCACTCGCAACCTCTCAGGGACGTAACGCCAATGACCTGGTCGAAACCGATGCCCTGAGCCGTGCAAGTGAACTGGGGCTGGAGGTTCAAACCCAGGTCCGGGTACTAAAGATTGATCGTGATCGCAAACGACTCACCACCGCTAAGGGTGGTATTACCTATGGCAAGCTGATCCTGGCACTAGGCGCCCATCAGCGTGAACTAAAAATTGATGGGAATGCTGCAGATGCCATTCTGCGCGTGAATGATTTGGCCTCATTTAACCAGATGCAGCAACGTCTTGCAGATGGGGTAAAAAAGGTCACTATTCTTGGTGCAGGCTTAATCGGTTGTGAATTTGCTGACGACCTCACTCATGCAGGCTATCAGGTCACAGTTATCGATCCGGGACAACGACCACTGGCTGACCTGCTACCGGAAGCGATGTCGACTGAGCTACAAAATAGGCTAGCGAACAAGGGCGTCACCTGGCGTTTCGGCGTGACCATGACCGCCGTTGAGAATGGGGATTCCGGCTACACCGCATCACTCTCAGACGGCGTTTCACTCAACACTGATTTGGTGATCTCCGCGGCAGGACTCGTCGCAAATACTGCTGTCGCTGAAAAATGTGGCCTTACCGTGGACACGGGTATTGCCGTGAATAATGATATGCAAACCTCTGATGCGGATATCTACGCACTGGGTGATTGCGCCTCCCTTGATGGACAACTGTTTGCTTATATTGAACCCATACGCCGTCAGTCTGAGGCTATCGCTGCCAGCATTATGGGTGAACACGAACGCTTTATGCCTATACCGCCGATGGTTAAGGTCAAAACCCAGAGTATGCCGATCAGTGTCTGCCGACCTCGTGGAGAGATCACCAACGATGCCTGGAAGTTGATCGAGAATGAAGAACGTGGCTATCACTTTGAAATAAACCAGGCTACCAATGTGGTTGGTTTTGCCCTTAGTGACGCTATGGCATCTGATGCGGGTGATCACTATCGCAGAATTAATTTATAAGTTGCCGCAGCAGTCACCTTTACTCTACTGCGGCGACGTTATAGGCTCCATGGACTGCCATCGTGGACAGGAGCAGTCATGCGCAAATTTTTTTCCTTTCTTGATCGTGAACAAACAACCGGTGAGGAAATCGCTAACAGTGTCAGCCATGGCCTTGGGCTGGCTGCCGCATTGGTCAGCATCCCATTCCTGCTGCTACATGCCGTCAAGATCGGCAGCACAGGTTATATTGTCGGCGTCAGTGTTTTTGCTGCTTCCATAGTCCTGCTCTATCTCGGTTCCACCCTCTATCATGCACTACCACCGAGCAGTGCGAAGCGCGTATTTCGCGCTATCGAACACTCGGCGATATTTATTCTTATCGCAGGCACCTACACCCCCTTCACTCTCGGCGTACTCAATGGCAGCTGGGGCTGGTCGATCTTTGGCGTGATTTGGGGACTGGCGCTTATCGGTATTTCATTGAAGGTGGTTTTCAGAGGCTCACACAATTTACTCTATGTCGGCCTCTATTTACTGATGGGCTGGACGATTGTTGTGGCGCTCAAACCGATGCTAAGCCTGGTTCCTATGGAGGGATTGCTCTGGTTACTGGCGGGTGGACTAGCCTATACCATCGGTGTTCTGTTTTACGTCTTCGATTCACGTCTGAAGTATGGCCATGCGGTGTGGCATCTGTTTGTCATTGCTGGCACCACCTGCCACTACTTTGCCGTGTACTGGTATGCCTTCTGAGTTATTCCTTTCCTAGCGCGACAAACTCCCCTTCAAGCCGCCCAGCCACCTCACTTGCATACAACAGTTCCGACGAAACTGAAATGCGCGCCCTACCGCGGCGACGAAACAGTTTCATAAATCCCTTCCAATCATCTTCACTGGATAGAAATGCCCTTGCAGTAAAGTTTCCTGCAACGGGTGCCAGATATTCCATGCTATTACGTTGAATCACCAAACGACTATCAATGCCTTCGGCACGTGTGCGGCAATGCAGTAACGACCAGGCAGCTAGGATTGCCACTGCCGAGGCACTTCCACCGAACAATGTATCGCGGTGGTTGATGTTGGGTGCCAGCGGTGCCTGGAGCACGACCTCCATTTCACTGACAGCGGCGACAGTTACCTGCATCGCCGCTGAAAGTGGAATGTGCGCATAGAGATAATCTTGCAGCTCCTTTGCGGTCATCGAGGTTTATTTCGCCGCAGCCAGAGCCTGCTCAACGTCGGCGATGATGTCGTCGATGTGTTCAATACCAATCGACAGACGCACCATCTCAGGACTGACACCGGCCGTCTTCAACTCATCTGGATTCAACTGGCGATGGGTTGTCGACGCAGGGTGACAGGCTAGTGATTTAGCATCGCCAATGTTAACCAGACGCAGGATCAACTGCAGCGCATCGATAAACTTCGCCCCAGCCGCTTCACCACCCTTAATACCAAAACTGAGAATGCCTGAGGCACGTCCACCGGTGATCTTGCGACACAGGTCATGATAAGGACTGGACTCAAGACCGGCGTAGTTAACCCACTCCACCTGCGCATGACCTTCGAGATAACGCGCTACCTTGAGTGCGTTCTTGCAGTGCCGTTCCATACGCAGCGCTAACGTCTCCAGCCCCTGCATGATGGTAAAGGCATTAAACGGCGACAGTGCTGCACCAGTGTTACGCAGAGGTACCACGCGGCAACGACCAATGAAGGCCGCTGGGCCAAGGGCCTCGGTATAGACCACACCGTGATAGGAGGCGTCTGGCTCATTGAGCATGGGGAAGCGATCTTTGTTGGCAGCCCAGTCGAATTTACCGGAATCAACGATAACACCACCGACAGAAGTGCCGTGGCCACCAATGTACTTGGTCAGTGAATGGATGGAGATGTCGGCACCGTGATCAAATACACGACATAGCATCGGTGTTGCCACCGTGTTATCCACCATTAACGGAATGCCATGCTTGTGGGCGATCTCCGCCAACGCATCAATGTCGACGACATTGCCCGCCGGATTGCCGATGGACTCGCAAAATAGCGCTTTGGTGTTGGCATCGATCTTCGACTCTAGTCCAGCAAGGTCATCGAAGGAGGCAAAGCGAACTTCAACCCCCTGATTGGGCAGAGTATGGGCAAACAGGTTATAGGTGCCGCCATAGAGCTGGCTGGTACTGACGATGTTGTCACCGACACGGGTAATACACTGAATGGCGTAGGTGATCGCCGCCATCCCCGATGCCAGGCCAAGGGCACCGATCCCCCCCTCCAGCTCCGCCATGCGCGCTTCGAGCACCGCAGTAGTCGGATTCATGATTCGGGTGTAGATGTTGCCGGGCACTGCCAGATTGAAGAGATCGGCACCGTGCTGGGTATTGTCAAAGGTATAGGAAGTGGTTTGGTAGATGGGTGTGGTGGCCGCCTTGGTGGTCGGCTCGCTGCTGTATCCCGCATGCAGCGCGATAGTTTCCTGTTTCATCACGGCTCTCCATTCATATTGTCGTTATAGGAAGGGATAGCCAGTGTGCCGCAAAACCGCAAGCCCGCCAAGCGCCCGACTAGAACAAGCCGCCCAGCCAAAACCGGAGACGCAGACCTAAGGCACTGGTGTAGCCGCGGGTTACGAAACGCACCGTACCGCTACTATCCAGGACGAAGGTGGCCGGAACAGCACTCACTCCATAACGCTTCGCTAACAGGCCGTCCGGATCATTAATCACAGGATAGTTCACACCCTGCTCCGTTAAATAGGCACGAACCTCATCGTCGCTACCCGACTGCATTGCCACACTAATAAAAGGGTAATCTGCAGCGAGGGTATTAATCGTGCCTTGCTCAAGCTCACAGATGGGACACCAATTGGCCCAGAAATGGATCACTGCGGGCTGACCATGCAGTGTTTGCAGCTCGAACGCCTTACCCTGAATCGTCGATGCACTTATATTCGGAGCCATACCACTTGCAGCATTGAGGGTAAGAAGGGCCTCCAAAGCCCATACTACCAGTAGCAATAGAAATAGCTCTCGCAGTAGCTTCGGCAGCTGTTTTCGGATACGACTCAGCATTTTGACTCCATTTTTGAGGCACCATTGTAGCAAGCTGCGTTACCATCTGAAGAATTATGGAGTGGTAAATAACGTGTCTGAGCTAAGCAACAACACAGTGGTCACTGTGGTACTGCCGTTTTATAACGCGGCGGAGACCCTTGCTGTGACCCTCGATTCGATCCAGCAGCAGACGCTGAAGGCATTCACCCTGATCGCGGTGGATGATGGTTCGACCGATCACTCAGTCAACCTGGTGCGGGAGCGGATGCGTGACGACCCGCGCATTCAACTACTACAACCGGGACATCAAGGAGTGGTGGGTGCGATGAACAGCGCGCTGGCTGAATGTCGTACGCCGCTGGTGGCGCGGATGGACGCGGATGACCTGATGGATGAACGACGGCTCGAATTGCAGTGCGCTTTTTTGCAACAGAATCCGGATATTGATCTACTCGGCAGCCGGGTAGAGATGTTTGCGAATGCCCCTATCGCCGATGGATTGAACGAATACATCCGCTGGCAAAACAGCTGCCTGACTCCAAAACAGATTGCCGATAACATCTACGTTGAGCTACCAATCGCCCATCCCTCATTGATGTTCCGTCGCGAAGCAGTGATTGCAGCGGGTGGTTATCGTGATGGGGATTTCCCGGAAGATTACGAACTACTGCTACGCCTGCATCAGTGCGGACGCCGCATGGCAAAACTGAACGAGGTACTTCTGCACTGGCGTGATGGCGATAGTCGCCTGACCCGTACTGATCCACGCTATTCACGTGATGCCTTCGACCGTGTACGTGCTCACTACCTGGCCGCCGATCCCCGATTACATACCGGACGACCTCTGGCGCTATGGGGTGCCGGACGTAAGAGTCGCAAGCGCGCCGCACATCTGCTGGAGCAGGGTTTCAAGCCGGTTGCATGGATCGACATCGATCCGCGCAAGATAGGTAATGCCGTTGAGGGCATTCCAGTCGTGGAGCCTGGCTGGCTACTACAAGATGAACGGCCGTTTGTACTTAATTACGTCAACAATCACGGCGCGCGTGATCTGATCGCTACAGAACTGGAACAGATGGGATATCAACAAGGAGAGGATTTTCTGCAGGTCGGCTAGGCCGGATGCAGTGGGAACCCGATGCATCCGACCAATCCCTGCCAGAGAAACAGATAAAAAAAGGCCGGAAAAACCGGCCTCGTGATAAAAGGAACCGAAAAACAGTTCCAAAATCGTGATAAGGAGAGTGAAGTATACAACTTCGAAATATCACTACGGACCAATGAAGAAGCCCGCTTAACCCTCCAAAGGGTTCCGAGGGTTGAGAATAAAATTACGAAATCAATCTTAAACCTGTCTTAATCAGTAGGAATCTCTTCGTTTTCTCGCTTTTCCCCCAGCTGCTTTGCCAGCTGTTGCAGGCTGCTGAAATAGCTCGCACCCTTCACTGTCTGCTCCATCGCCCGTCGCACACCACTAAACAGGTCCAGCTGCGCCACCATCTGGCGTAGACGAATCGTCTCTTTGGCACCCGCATTGAGTAGCAATCCCTTGAGCCTTGCATACTCCTTTTCCAGTTCATCCAATGACGCCAGTGACTGTTGTGGGTCAAACGATTCGGACAGCGGATCCGCCAGTTCCAGCAGTTTGACGCAATCGCTGCGAAACTGATCCAGGCTCGCCTGCAGGTCGCTATCTTCGAGGTAGGGCAAATTTTCCTGCACTCTGGACATATCCACTGCCACCGTTGCTGACTCCTGATAGTAGCGGGAGACCCGCAGGGCCAGGGGCAGATTCTCGCTGATCTCACCGGGTAGATTGGCATTCTGCATCTGTACACAGAAGTGGTCGATGGCGTCGGCCAGGCGCACCATCACTGTCTGATCCTTGTGCAACTGCTCACCGCTATAGCGCTCCGCACTAAAGGCATCGCGTAGCATCTTGCCGGCAAAATCCCCCATCCTGCCCAACTCCATCACCAACGCGTTAAACGCCAGTGCTGGTGTGGTGACAACGTTCATATCGAGATAGACGGGGCGCCCCATATCCTCCTCGGCACTACGCAGGCGCTGCTTCAACCAGGCCACCATAGCCGGGGTAAACGACCAGAGCATCAATACCCCAAGGATATTGAACAGGGTATGAAATAGCGCCAGTGAGGTGAGTATGGAGGGTGCCAGCCCCAACCACTCACGTACCTGCTCAATCAACGCCAGTAGTGGCGCCAGGATCAACAGCGCAATAGCGCCGGTGAGCAGATTGAACAACACATGCGCCGCAGCAATGCGCTGGGCGTTGGCGGTCGCGCCGATCACTGCCAGGGCGGCGGTGGAGGTGGTGCCCACATTGGCACCGATTACCATCGCCGCCGCATCCGACATCGGGATCAGCCCACCCGCTGTTGCCGTGAGAGTTATCGCCATCGCCGCACTGGATGACTGCATCAGGAAGGTTAAGACGAAACCGAGGCCGGTAAAAACCAGCAGTCCAAGTGCATCATGCTCAAAACCGTTGAAAGAGATATTGTTGCCGATGCCGGCAAAGGCATCCTTGAGAATGGCAATACCGAGGAAGAACAGACCGAATCCCGTCAGCGCATCGCCCAGCGCGCCACGACGGTTGGCGCCGCTGACCACTCGCAGAAACATTCCCAGGCCGATCAGTGGGAGTGCCAGTGCCTGGACATTGAGTTTGAAACCGACAATCGCCACCAACCAGCTGGTCATGGTGGTACCGATGTTGGTGCCGTAGATCACATAGACCGTCTGCAGAATGTCCAGCAATCCAGCGTTAACGAAGCCGATCACCGCCACGGTAACGGCGCTGGAAGACTGCACCAGGGAGGTAATCATTACCCCGGAGAGGAAGCCGCGCAGTGGGGTGCGGGTCCACTCAGAAAGGATATGCTTTAAAGCACCACCGGCGGCCACCTTCAGGCCATCGGTCATCATCTTCATTCCCAGCAGGAACAGACCGATTCCCCCGATGAAACTTCCGGCAAGACCCAGTTCAGCAAATCCCGGCATAAATAGTGGTTCTCCGTCCTAATCCCTGCGCAGACGGGCAGAGACGGCGATAGGGGTTGGGTAACGGAGCATGATCCAGTAGGAGGAGATGATGAAGGTAAACAGTGTGGCAAGTTGTATCAGGGCTGAGGCGCGCATTGAAATAACTGCACTCTGTTCCGCCAACATGGCGACAAAGAGAGAGAACTCACTGATCTGTCCCAGGCGGACCCCCACCTCTCGGGAAAACTTCTCACTTTCACCAGTACGCAGCAGAAAACGGCGAAACAGTGGCGGCTTTATCACTACCAGCAGTACACCCAGCATCAGTGCCGGCACCAGCAACTCCTGCATCATCGATGGGTCGAATTGCGCACCCAGGGAGAAGAAAAACAGGATCAGGAAGAAATCACGTAGCGGCTTCAGACTCTCGGCGATAAAAGTACTGATGGGGCTAGTGGCGAGGGCTACCCCGGCGATAAACGCGCCGATCTCAGCGGAAAGACCAGCCATAGAAGCCAACTCGGCAAAACCGAGACACCAGCCGATTGCCACCAGAAAGACATACTCCTGAATGGTGTCAAAACGCATAAATAGCGGTGCCAGAATATAACGCGCCACCAGCAGTGAGGCCCCCATCAGCAGTGGCAGCAACAGGGATACCTTGCCCAGTTCAAACAGCAGGTCCCCTTCACCGCCGTAGGCCTGCAGTGCCAGCAAGGCAAGGATCGCCAGAATATCCTGCAACAGCAGAATACTGATCATCACCTCTCCGGTGTGCTGCTGATGCAGGGTCGTGGTCGGCAATAGTTTCAGACCGATGATGGTACTGGAGAACATCGCCGCTACACCGACCAACAGCGAGTCGATAAGGTTGAAACTGAAGGCACTCGCAATGGCGAAACCGGCCAGAGCGAACAACAATGAGGTACCCAGAGTGACCAGCATGGTCTTGCGTAGAAGGCGCACCAGCTCCTGTGGGTGCAGGTTCAGCCCCAACAGGAACAGCAGGAAAATCACACCGATGTGGGCAATGTCGGCGATCAACGATGCATCACTGACCAGCCCGGCCCCCCAAGGCCCGAGTAGCACGCCAAGCAGGATATAGCTGACCAGCATCGACTGACGCGCGAACAACGCAAGGGTGGCGATGAATGCCGCCCCGGTAAAGACGAGAAAGAGTGAAAACAGAATCGGATCGTGGGCCATGCTTCTTCTTGGTTAGTGGCGGACTATAAACAAATTATGACACAGGCCGATAAGAGACGCAGAGAGTATGTATTACAGCTTATCCTATACTTCAAAAGAGGTGTATAGGACAGAGAGAGACGATCATGGATATCACACCACCTAAAAACGATCAGGGCATTCAGCGCCTGAAAGAGGTAAACCGCAACGGTTCGGTGAAACAAACCGATCGCGTATCGCCTTTTCCTGCCATTGAGTCGAGTGAAACCCACCATGAAAGCACAACCCGACCGGTCATCGAGCGACGCCAACACCAGCGTCGTCAACAGCAGCGCAGGCAGGAAGAGTCGGCAAGGCAATTCGATACCCGCAGTGGTGATGAACGACGCCAATCTGGACGTCGTCTGGAAGATCGATCAATCGAGAATGGTAATGAACAACGGAATGAGACTCCGCCACATATAGACGAAAAGGTATAACAGTCAGTCAGGAGCGCTCTGCTTCTCCTGTAAAACCAGTTCCCGCAGGGTCAGATCATTGAGATGCTGGCGAACACCCTGCTCCAGACTATCCACCAGCGTATCTACCGCAGCGACAGAAGCAACACGATCTTCCATCAAGGCCTGTTCTTCATCGGGTCGACGCATATGTGCCAGCAACTCCGCCAGCGTCAGTCCGGCCGGATCATGTACCAACAGATACTCAGGCGGTTCATTGCCACTCTCCATTAACAGACCTCTATCCTGCAGCAGTTGCAGGGTCTCACCGATACGATCCCCTGGCATTTGCAGCAACTGTGACAACGCCTCAATGGAGAGAGGTTTGCCGTCGTGTACAAAACGGTGGGCTATCCAGTACATCACCAGCAATCCCATCTGTTCACGGAAACGTCCACTCAAGGGAAGACGCTGGTTACTCAGACGGATCTGCTCTGGATACTGATGGTAATAGGCCACCTGCGAACCGAGCAGAAGAATCAGCCAGCTCAGATAGAGCCAGATCATGAACAGAATCAGAATGGCAAAACCAGAATAGATGGCAGCGTACTTGGTTGAAGAAGCGGCAAACTCGGCAAACACCAGACCGGTAGTCTGCCACAGGGTACCGCCAACCACCGCACCGACCAGGGCTGAGGGGAATTTAACCTTGGTGTTGGGTACAAACATATAGACAAAGCTAAAAGCGAGAATGACCAGCAAGAACGGAGTCAGATTGGTCAGCCACACCACCAGACTGCCAAATGGTTCAATGCTGACGATACGCTGGACTATCGCGCTATTCATCATCGAAGCAGTCATACCGATAGCGGAAAAGACCAGCACCGGGCCAATCATTATGACACTCAGGTAATCACTAAAACGACGTGACAGGGAGCGAGTCGATTTGGCGTGCCAGACATAGTTGAACGAGCCTTCCACCTTCTGCAACAGCGAGACCACGGTATAGAGCAGCAGTGCCAGACCGACCGAACCGAGAACTCCGACCTTCATGTTCTCAACGAAGCCGAGAACAGTGATCACAACATCGTTGCCCTTTTCGCCCAGAGGCTGTACCAGGTTCATTAACAGCGGCTCGATTTGATTATGCACACCAAAGGCCTTGAGTACGGAGAAGCTCACGGCAAGTAATGGCACCATCGACAACAGGGTGGTATAGACCAGACTCATGGCACGGAGATTGAGCTGGCCGTTGGCAAACTCACGGATCAGCACAAACAGCAGTCGCAACACCTTGTAGCTGTGTTTTTGCAACCAGGCCAATGAGTCCACATCGGCACGCCACAGTTCATTGAGGAGAAACTCTTTCGCCTTAAGATATAAATGGTGAGGGCTTTGCATCGTTCCTTAGCCTGTTTGCACAACAATGGCAATAGAGTATGCCGCGAAACCGGCGGGGACAAGGGAATTACTACGTTGAGAGATTCACTGCAGTCTTGAAATATCCCTAGTGAAAAGTCTCACTGCTTTGAATGAGCCAGGGCAACTTTTCACGTAGCATCTCCGCATCACTGGCATTGGGTAGCAGTTCCAGATAGCGACGATAGTCGTCCGCCGCAGCGATGCTGCAATTGAGCAACTCATACAGGTAGCCTCGTTCACGAAATCCGCTGGCCATATCCGGCGTCAATAGCAGAATCTTCTCCAATACCCAGAGGGCACTTTGTGGATCCCCACGAAGCAGATAGCTTTTCTTTAACTGGCGAAGCATCCGTATCAACAGGGTTTTATCATCGGTGTCTGAAAGGAATCGTCCTAATCGAATGTTCATACGAAGAGGCAATCCTTTATTACTGGATAGCATCAGGGCCAAGTCTTTTTCCTGCAGTGGCATGCCGCCATCACCCGGGTCGATCACCACATCCCCTTCCGCATCACTGTAACGGAGCAGAATTCTACCGGGAAAGGAGGCAGCCTCCAGCGGCAACCCCAGTAGACGCCCCACAGTAAGATAGATCAGGGCGATACTTAATGATGAACCGCGGCGAGCATCGATAACTTTATCGAGAAGAATATCCTCAGGATGACAGCGGGTAGCACAGACACTGGAGAATCCGCGATCATTAAACAGATAATCGTTGAGCTGGAACAGGGCATCCCCCAGGCGAACCTGAGAAGGGAGCCGATCACTGATCTTCTCGGCATAGTACTGCAGGCGTTGCAGATACTGGTTCATATCGAGTTCTGGAGTCAGCTCATGTGACACCCACAGCACCGCTTCCGCCAGACTGTCAGCTCGGGGCTGAGTAAGCAGTTGCTGTAGCGACCTTGTGGCGTTGGAACCCATCTTTGTTGCCTCGGGGGGACTTAAGCCTGAGTATAGACGACTGAATCGTAGCTACCTGCGCAAGCACGAAAATTCACCCGAAAGGAGTAAGTGTATTTGCGAAACGGGAAAGGCGTCACCCCTGTGATGCCAACCCCTTCCACTCCTTCTCCAGACGGGTCGCCGACACCCTCTCACTGGTGCCCAGCTCCTGGGCGAAGAGCGAAACCCGCAACTCCTCCAGCAACCAGCGGAAGCGCTGCCACGCTTGATCAGTGCAGCTCTGCCCCTCTCCGCAACGCTGCCAGTAACGCTGCCATAGCGGCTGTACCTCCAGCAGCAGGCGGCGATCCCGCTCCGGGTCGGTCCGCAGTTTCTCCAGTCGCCGCTCCACGGCCTGCAGGTAGCGCGGTAGATGCGACAACCGCTGTGGTGGAATCCGCTCGGCAAACCCCGGCGGTAACAGCTGATCGAGCTGATCACGAATATCGGCGATGCTGTTGAGCCATTGCGGTTGCATGGCACCCTTTAAAATTTTGTTAATTCTTTGATAGGCGGCAAGACACTCACCTACCGCTGTGGCGATCCGGTTGGCGGTATCGATCAAATCGCCTCGTGCTGTTTCGGCCTGGCGAAGATAGTCGGCCCGACTGCGTGGCGCGCCACCCTCTCCCATTAACGACTGTTCCACCGTTGCCGCGATGATGGCACCGACCAGTTCCTTGCACTGGCCGATGGGGGCGTAGCGCAGGCAGCTCTCCTTAATCCCCGGTAGATTTTTCTCCAGGTACTTCAGCTTGTCGCGGTGTTCCAGCATAAACAGACGCATCACCCCTTTACGCTGTGCCGCCTCAGCCGCCTCGACACTCTCAAACAGTTTTAGTGCAACACTCTGCCCCTCATCCGCATAGGCGGGAAAGGCGTTTATCTTGATACCATGGCGCTGCATGGTGACGCTCTGTGGTAACTCATCCACATCCCACTCCACGATACCACCACGCTCCCACTCGCTGTCTGGTTCAGCAACGCGCAGACTTTGTCGCACCTTGCCTGCCATCTGCTGCTGTAACGCGACAAGGTCACGCCCTTCGCAAAGCACTTTGCCCTTCTCGTCCACTACGCGGAAATTCATCAGAAAGTGCAGCGGCAGCTTCTCCACCTGCCATGCATCCGGAGGCACGGCGCTACCGCCAATGCGCTGTAGCTGATGCGCAAAGACCTCTTGCAACTTGCCTTCACGAAAAGTCATTGAGGTCAGTGCAGCCTCGGCAAAGTTGATCGCCGGAACATAGTTACGGCGCACCGGTTTTGGCATCGCCTTGATCAGGGCGATCAACTTCTCTTTCAATAATCCTGGCACCAACCAGTCAAAGACCTGTGCCTCCAGCTGACCCAAGGCGGCCAGTGGCACGATCACGGTCACCCCATCGGCTGGATGGCCCGGCTCAAAATGGTAATCGAGCGACAGCGGCATACCCTGGTAATGCAGCGTTTCAGGAAACTGCTCACCAGTAACACCTGCAGCGGTGTGTTGCATGAGAAAGTCACGATCCAGAAAGAGTAATTTTGGCGTATCGTGCTCGGCGCTTTCACGCCACCGCTCAAAAGCCTTACCGCTATATATATCCTGAGGAATATGCTGATCGTAAAAATCGAACAGGGTCTGCTCATCGACCAGAATATCGCGCCGTCGCGACTTCGCCTCAAGCAGCGCCACCTCTTCCAACAGGTCACGATTGTGCTGAAAGAACGGCGCCTTGCAGTCGAATTCACCTCGCACCAGTGCATGGCGAATAAACAGTTCACGACTCAGTGCTGGATCATGGGGACCGAAGTGGACTTTACGCCGTGCCACAATCATCAAACCAAATAACGTTACCTGCTCAAAGGCGCTGACCCGTGCACTGCGTTTCTCCCAGTGCGGTTCAAGATAACTGCGTTTAATCAGATCTTTTGCCAGTGGTTCAATCCAGGCGGGATCAATTGTTGCCACATCGCGGGCAAAGAGTCGCGAGGTCTCCACCAGCTCCGCCGCCATGATCCACTTGGGTGGGCGCTTTGCCAGCGACGAGCCGGGGAAGATGGTCAGACGGATATTGCGTGCGCCCTGATACTCGACCAACGGTTTACGCTTCTTCTGTGTCACATCCACTTCGCACTCATCTTTTAGTGCGATGTTACCCAGTAGTCCTGCAAGCAGAGCGCGATGGATCCCATCGTACTCCGCAGGCTGTTGATTGGGTTTCAGATCCAGTTCGCGCAAGCGCGACAGTAACTGGCCGTGGATGTCGTGCCACTCGCGCATGCGGAGATAGTTAAGAAATTCGCTACGACACAGTTTACGTAGTTTGTTTTGACTCAGGTGGCGCGACTGTTGGTGGAAGTAGTCCCACAGATTGAGGTAGGCGACGAAGTCCGATTTCTCGTCGGCAAAGCGGGCATGTTTTTCATCCGCTGCCTGCTGTGCATCCATGGGTCGTTCACGCGGGTCCTGAATGGTCAGGGCCGAGGCGATGATCAACACCTCATGCAGGGAATTCTCCCGTGTTGCCGATTGCAGCATGCGACCGATGCGTGGGTCGAGCGGCAGTCGGGCGAGCTGGCGTCCATCAGTTGTGATGCGATTGTGTCGATCCACCGCGCCCAGTTCGTGCAGCAGACGGAAACCGTCATTGATAAACCGCTGGTCCGGTGGATCAATGAAGGGATACTTTTCGATATCGCCGAGACCGAGTGACATCATCTGCAGGATCACACTGGCAAGATTGGTACGGCGGATCTCCGGCTCGGTGTATTCGGCGCGGGAGAGAAAGTCCTCTTCGCTGTAGAGGCGGATGCAGACGCCAGCACTGACCCGACCGCAGCGTCCGGCGCGCTGGTTGGCCGAGGCCTGTGATACCGGCTCAATCGGTAGCCGCTGTACCTTGGTGCGATGACTGTAGCGACTGATACGCGCCAGACCGGTATCGATAACAAAGCGGATACCGGGTACAGTGAGCGAGGTCTCGGCAACATTGGTCGCCAGCACGATGCGTCGTCCCGTGTGGTTGCGAAATACCCTGTCCTGTTCGCTGGACGAGAGACGGGAGAAGAGCGGCACCACCTCGGTGTCGCGCATACGGTGTTTACCCAGGGCCTCAGCCGCCTCGCGTATATCTCGCTCGCCGGAGAGGAAGATCAGGATATCGCCCAGCGGATCGCTGCGCCCAAGCTCGTCCACCGCATCGATCAATCCCTGTAGCGGCTCAACCTCCCGTTTCCCCTCTTCCAGCAGCGGTCGGTAACGCACCTCCACCGGGTAGGTCCGACCAGACACCTCCACCACTGGCGCGTTATCGAAAAATTCGGCAAAGCGTTCGGTGTTGATGGTGGCCGAGGTGATGATCACCTTCAGGTCAGGACGTTGGGGTAGCAGCCGTTTCAGGTAACCGAGCAGAAAATCGATATTGAGACTGCGTTCGTGGGCCTCGTCGATGATCAGGGTGTCGTACTGCTCCAGCAATGGATCGCTCTGGATCTCCGCCAGCAGGATACCGTCCGTCATTAGCTTGACCAGACTACTGCTACCGGCACGCTCGCTGAAACGGATCTTGAAGCCGACCAACTGCCCCAGCTCTGTGTGCAACTCCTCAGCGATGCGGTTGGCCACACTACGGGCAGCGATGCGGCGTGGCTGGGTGTGGCCGATGCTGGCGGCGCGTCCGCGGCCCAGTTCGAGACAGATCTTCGGCAGCTGGGTGGTCTTACCGGAGCCGGTCTCGCCGGCCACAATCACCACCTGATGTTTAGAAATTGCCTCGGCGATCTCCTGCCGCCGTTCGCTCACCGGCAGCTCTGCCGGATAGTCGATGCTAGGCTGCAATGCCAACCGCTGAGCCAGGCGCTGACGTGAGCTATCGATCGCCCTTGCCACCTCCGCCAGACCGCGATCCGCCGGCTTGCCCTCCTTGAGTCGGCGCTGTAATCCGTGCAACCTTTTGCCCAGACCACGTCGGTCAATGAGCATGCACTCATCAAGCTGGGTCAGAAGTTTTTTATGAGAATGGGGCACGCTGGGAACTATAGATTTACTGTTACACTCAGAAGTAACCTATGTTAACTGACATCAAAACCCACTGACAGGGAGTTCACTCATGCACGCTAAATCCTTACGCATCCTTTCCCTGCTCGCTGCCATCCTTGCGCTGGGGGCCTGCACCTCGGCCAATGTCGTCAGCAGCAGCGGCGGACCGACCATTCATCAGGCACAGGCTGCCCCCTACAACGGGCCAAAAAAACGCATCGCCATCAGCTCCTTTGAAGACAAGGCGACCCATAGCGGCAATCTGGGTCGTGGTGTGACCGATATGCTGGCCGACTCCCTGTTCAACACCAACCGCTTCATTGTGCTCGAGCGCGAACGCCTCAAGGATGTGATCAAAGAGCAGGACATGGTCGACAGCGGTCGCTTCCGTGAGTCCACTGTCGCGCCTAAGGGACAACTGGAGGGGGCTGAGCTTCTCATCCGTGGCTCCATCACCCAGTTCGAACCCTCCTGCCGCGGCGGTTCGCTGCTGCTGGTCGGTGCCAAGGAGGCGTGCGTCACCATCAACCTGCGCATTATCGATGCCACCACCGGCCGCATCGTTAACAGCACCACTGTGGAGGGCACCTCCGGTTCAGCGGGCATCGGTCTGATCTTCACCTCCTCACCGTTACCGGTCGGTCTTGGAGCCTGGTCCAAGACACCGATGGAGACAGCGCTACGCAACTGCATCGAAACCGCGGTACACCATATCGTTGATACCAAGCTCTAATTCATGCCAAGAGTTTTAATAGAAGTGGTCTCAGAAATTGCGAGCGCAGGTGAGACAAGGCAAAAATGGACGAAAAAGCGGAGTTTACAAATAGTAAATGAGCATTTTGAGTCCATTTTTAACACCGTATCACCAAGCGCAGCATTTCTGAGGCCGCTTCTGCTCCTGCTGCTGGCGCTGCTCAGCGGCTGTAGCGGCGGCGCCAACGTAGTGATGGGCGAAGGACGCCGCATCGGCGAAATCCAGGGAGAGCCCTATGACGGCCCGCTCAAACGGATCGCCGTAGCAGCCGTGCTCGATCACACCGGTGGCAAGGGCAGCAGCGATATCAGCCGCCAAATTGGTCTACTCACTGGCGATGATCGCAAGGCCAAGGCCAGCGACATCCTCAGCGGCATCCGCGACCTGATGACCACCGCGCTGTTTAACACCGAGCGTTTCATCCTGCTCGAACGCGAAGGACTCGACGATGTGATCGCAGAGCAGACCTTTCAGGAGGGCAACCGCAGTCTGCCGTCCAGACTCAAGCGCAAACTGGAAGGGGCTGAACTGCTCCTGCTCACCGCGGTTACCGACTTCGACATGGGTGCGTCAGGCGGCCTGGCCTTCCCCATACCGATAAAACTCAACGACCGTGGTGATTTTGGTGTACTCGACGTGGAGATGCGTAGCGCTCATGTCGCCATGGATATGCGGCTGGTCGATGTAGCTACCGGCCGGGTGGTCGCCACCACCGCAGTCGAAGGTAGCGCACGCAAATTCGGCGTCGCCATGGCAGGTATATTCAGTACCAATGGCGGCCACCTGCGACTGCCCGGTCTACTCAGTCTGTTTAACAACACCCCTATCGAAGGGGCGACGTTGGAGATGGTCGATTCTGCTGCCCATGAGTTGGTGAAGAACGCTTTTCCACCGACTGAAGCGGAGCGCAAAAAGGCGGAAGATGAGGCATTGTGGGAATCGCTGCCCTGACCTCACCAATTACTGAATTAAGACAATATCCCTGCTTCTTCTCTGCAAATCCTGCACGTCTCCATATGTGACATATACTTGACGATTAGACTAAATAAAATGAAAGGCCAGACTAAATATGACGTTTGCTGAAGCAATGGATTCCACCGATCTGAAACAACCCGAGCTCTACCTTAACCGTGAGCTGAGTTTGCTGGCCTTTAACCGTCGCGTACTGGAACAGGCCAAGGATGAAGGTACCCCGTTGCTTGAACGGCTGCGTTTTCTCTGTATCTCCAGCTCCAATCTGGATGAATTTTTTGAGATTCGCGTCGCTGGCCTGATGCAGCAGGCAGCCATGTCCTCGGTTCAGGCTGGACCTGACAACATTCTGCCCCATGACCTACTTGGGCAGATCAGCGTACTGGCCCATGAACTGGTCGATGAACAATACCGGGTGTTAAACGATATCCTCCTTCCCGCACTGGAAGAAAAAGATATCCGCTTCGTCAAACGTCAGGAGTGGAGTGAGACCCAGGCGGAATGGGTTAAGAATTATTTCGAGCATGCTCTGCTGCCGATCCTCAGTCCTATCGGACTCGATCCGGCACACCCTTTTCCGCGCATTCTCAACAAGAGTCTTAACTTCATCATTTCACTCAAGGGCAAGGATGCCTTTGGTCGCACCAGCCGTATGGCGATCGTACAGGCACCGCGTGCCCTGCCACGACTGATCAAACTACCGACGGAGTGTGGCAGCGGTCCCAACGATTTTGTCTTTCTCTCTTCCATCATCCATGACCATGTCGCCAGCCTTTTTCCAGGAATGAAGGTACAGGGCTGTTATCAGTTCCGGGTTACCCGCAACAGTGATCTGTTTGTCGATACGGAAGAGGTGGATGATCTATTGCGTGCCCTGGAGGGTGAGTTGCCATCACGCCGCTACGGCGATGAAGTGCGTCTGGAAGTGGCCGATAACTGCCCACCGGAGGTCAGTCAGTTCCTGCTAGATCAATTCGATCTGAAACAGCAAGATCTCTATACGGTGAATGGGCCGGTCAACCTGATCCGCCTGATGAATCTGCCAGACAAGGTGGACCGCTCCGATCTCATCTTCCCCTCTTTCACCCCGGGTCTGCCTTCGCACCTGAGCCTGGCCGGTAACATTTTCCAGGCCATCCGCAAGGGCGACATCCTGTTGCACCATCCGTTTGAATCGTTCCTGCCGGTGATCGATTTTCTGAAACAGGCTGCGGTCGATCCCAAGGTACTGGCAATCAAACAGACCCTCTATCGCACAGGCCCTGACTCAGCAGTGGTCGATGCCCTGGTGCAGGCGTCACGCGCTGGCAAAGAGGTCACTGTAGTGGTCGAACTGCGTGCCCGCTTCGACGAAGAGGAGAACATCGCTCTCGCCAACCGACTACAGGAGGCCGGTGCGCATGTGGTTTATGGTGTAGTAGGTTACAAAACCCACGCCAAGATGATCATGGTAGTGCGCCGCGAGGATGACGAGCTCAAGCACTATGTCCACCTTGGTACCGGCAACTATCACGCGCGCACGGCACGTATCTACACCGATTACGGCCTGTTAACCAGTGATCCGATTCTCGGTGAAGACGTGCACAAACTATTTTTGCAACTGACCAGCCTTGGGCGCGGCAACAAGCTGGGCAAATTACTGCAATCCCCGTTCACCCTGCAAGCCGGAATGATTGAACGTATCGAACGGGAGACAGAACATGCGCGCAAAGGTAAACCGGCGCGTATCATCGCTAAGATGAACGCCTTGGTAGAACAGAATATTATTCGTGCACTTTACGCAGCTTCTAGCGCCGGGGTAGAGATCGATCTAATCATCCGCGGCATCTGCTGCCTGCGTCCAGGTGTACCCGGTGTGTCTGACAATATTCGGGTGCGCTCCATCATTGGCCGCTTCCTTGAACATACCCGCGTCTTCTATTTTCAGAATGACGGTGCAGAGGAGATCTTCGGCTCGAGTGCCGACTGGATGGATCGCAATCTCTACCGCCGGGTAGAAACCTGCTTCCCGGTGGACAACAAGAAATTGCGTGAGCGGATGATTACCGAACTGAAATATTATCTGGATGACAACGTACTTGCCTGGCTGTTACAGAGCGACGGCAGCTACTTGCGTGTAACACCGGGTGAGAATGAGGCCATATCTGCACAACAACGCCTGCTGGAAGAATTAGCAAAGGTTGAGTAAGTGAACCTACTGGAATTTAAGCGTGCAGCCTATTGCCTGAAGATAGCTTGCCTCTTCAAGTAGATCCGCTTCGGTTAACGGATGTTCCGCTAACCAGCCAGTGGGAAACTGTAGTTTTAATGTTTTGTCTTTGGCGCTGAATTGCATCGCAGGCGGCCCATTTTTCGAGTGACTACGATGCAGTAACACCGCGATGCGCAGCAGAATCGCTAGACGTTGTAGCTGCTGATGTTGCGCCTCAGATAACTCGCCAAATATTGACTCCGACAGCTTGCGCCGGTGGGCGCGGATCAGGATCGCCAGCATCTGCTGCTCATTGCTGGAGAAGCCTGGCATATCCGAGTTGGCCACCAGATAGGCACCATGTTTATGAAAACCACTGTGGGCGATCGACAGGCCGATCTCATGCAACCGCGAAGCCCATAACAGGAGATGCTCTGGCTCATCTCCCTGTAGTGACCAGTCAGCGGCCACCTTCGACAGAATACGGGAGGCAGTCGATTCAACCCGTGCCGCCTGCTCCATATCAACCCTATAACGCTCGCTTAGTGCAAGGATGGTTCGTTCGCGTACATCCTCGTGATGACGCCGACCCAACAGATCATAGAGTATCCCTTCACGCAGCGCCCAATCGGAAACCTGCATCTGCCGAATCGAGAGTGCCTCGAAGATCGCCTGCAACACCGCAACACCACCCGCCACCACCGGCAGGCGATCATCACTGAGCCCACTGAGTTTCAGCTTGTCCACACTCCCAGCCGCCACCAGTTCCTGTGACAGCCGTTGTATCGACTCCAGTGTGATCCCCTCATCACACCAGCCCATCGAGCGCACCACCTCACCGACCGACTTGATCGTACCCGAAGCACCTACGGCTTCGTTCCAACCGATGCCACAATAGTGCGCTTCGATCACCATCAGTTCCTGACGTGCAGCGATCACTGCATCACGCATAGCTTTGGCGCTAATCACTCCCGTGGGAAAGAAGCGCTGACTGAAACTGACACAGCCCATGTAAAGGCTCTCCAGCTCTAACGGCTCAAAACGCCGACCCAGAATCAATTCTGTACTACCACCACCGATGTCTACGATAAGACGAGTTTCGTCAGAAAAGGGCAGACCATGAGAAACCCCGAGGTAGATCATCCGTGCCTCTTCCTGGCCGGAGATCACTTCGATGGGATGTCCTAGTGCCTGCTCGGCTTCACGCAGAAATGCGGGGGATTTAGCCTTACGCAGTGTATTGGTACCCACGGCCCGTACCGTACCAGGAGAAAATCCCGCTAGGCGCTGACCGAAACGACTTAGACAGTCCAGGGCACGTTGTTTGGCTTCTACATCCAGGCAACCACTCGCGTCCATTCCTGAGGCCAGCCGAACGGTCTCACGCAGCCGGTCCTGGATCTGCACCTCACCATCCACCTCACGCGCCACGATCATGTGAAAACTGTTGGAACCTAGATCGATGGCGGCAATGATGTCGTTACTATTTGTATGGCTATTGCTCACATCGACTCCCGTTGCCACCCAAAGCTATGTTGAGCATCCTCGCACAGGATGACTCACAAGCATAACTCCTATTTATTTCAAGCAGTTGGCACAATACTTGTGACAGACGTCTCTTCCTATAGATAATTATTATTATTGTTACAATCTGAATAGTTTACTTTCATATGCTCTGTTTACACTACTTTAGGAGTAGGTAACAGCAGTAAACAAAACAGCTGCGAGACAGCAGTAGTACCCACAAGATATGTGGGACGAATAAGAATATAACCAGCACCACAGCACCAACATTGAGGAGTCACAAAAATGAGTATGATTGACTGGGATGATATCTATAGCGTAGATATTCAGGAGATCGATGAGCAACACAAATGTCTGGTAGAGATCATGAACGAACTCTATGTGGCACTAGCTAACCGTTCCAATCCAAAACTGGTCGGCGACGTTCTGGATAAGCTGGTGGATTATACCCGCATCCATTTCGCCGTCGAAGAGACCCTAATGCGTATGTTTCACTATGAGGACTACGATGCCCACAAGGCGATTCACGACGATATTGTGGCGAAGGTCGAGGAGTTTCAGGGAAAGTATCATATGGGCGATACCCATGTGGGTATGGATCTGCTGATGTTTCTGCGCGATTGGCTGTTTGACCACATCAACAGAT
>JBNKQR010000013.1:0-60046 GCA_050295975.1 Thiohalomonadaceae bacterium | reverse complement strand
ACTCTTTGGCGGGGTGTTGATGGTACTCGTGCTCGGACTGGAACACGGTACGATTCCTGGGATGAAAGATCTGTTCCAGCGACTGGAGCTGTTCGTCTACAACCTGCGTATGCAAACACATCTTCCAGAGAAGGTCGATGTGGACTCGCGTATTGTTATTGTCGATATTGATGAAACCTCCCTGCATGAAATTGGACGCTGGCCCTGGAGTCGCCGCACTATCGGTGAACTGGTTACAAAACTGCATGAGGCCGGTGCAGTAGTTATCGCACTGGATATGCTGCTGGCCGAACCGGAGCGTAATCCCGCCACTGAATTGAATGAACGTCTGCCTCAGGGTCAGCGGTTTACTTCGCTACGCAGGGAGATTGCAGCATTGGCCCCCAGGCTTGATGCCGATGCTGCACTGGCTGAGACCATGGCCCATAGTGAAGTAATTCTTGGTTATGTTTTTGATCCCATCCGCGAAGAGAATGTCGGCCTGTTACCACCACCCTTGCCACTGACTAATCCCCAGGTGATCTCACAACTGGTACTTGAGACGATGGCCGGTTACACGGGTTCAGTGCCGATCCTGCAACAGGCGACTACCAGTGGTGGTTTTTTTAGCCTGTTCCCCGATCCGGACGGGGTGGTGCGGAGGGTGCCGCTGTTCAGTCGCTTCAATGGCCAGCTCTATCCTTCGCTGGCACTTGAGACGGTGCGCCGTTACCAGTTCCTGGAACAGGCTACTCTGGTGACCAAACCTATTCGTGGTAAAGAGCACATCGAATTTCTGCGTTTTGGCGATGCGCTGACCATTCCGCTCGATGAGACAGGGCAGATTTTGGTACCGTTTCGCGGTCCTCAAGGAAGTTTTCCCTATCTCCCGGCATACACTGTTTTGCAGGGGCTGGCACCTCCAGAGCAATTGGCTGGGGCCATCGTCCTGATTGGTACCACTGCAGCGGGTCTTTTCGACATGCGCGCCACCCCGGTCGCACCCGCCTATGCAGGGGTGGAGGTCCACGCCAACCTGATCGCAGCAATGCTGGATAATCACTACCTGGTGATACCCTCATGGGCGAAAGGCGCCAACCTGATGCTGAGCCTGTTGCCAGGAGTGCTGCTGATATTTTTACTGCCTCGTCTCTCGGCTGCATGGCTACTACTGGTAAGTGGTTTCAGCGCCGCGCTTATTCTCGGTATAACCGAGTGGTTCTGGAGTAATGAGGGGTTGATTCTCAACCTGGCAGGACCCTCGTTACTGATCTCGCTGCTGGTGATGGGGAACCTGGCCTGGGGATTCTTCTTCGAGTCGCTGACTCGACTGCGCATGAAAGGGATCTTCGGCCAGTACGTACCTTCAGAGCTGGTAGAGGAGATGAGTGAGCGACCCGATGAGTATGACACTGAAGGTCATGCCAGGGAGCTAACCGTACTCTTCTCCGACATCCGCGGCTTTACCACCATTTCTGAATCACTCCCGGCAGACGAACTGAAGCGCTATCTGAATCGCTTCTTTACACCAATGACCCGCATTATCTTCAACCACCACGGCACCATCGATAAATATGTGGGCGATATGGTGATGGCCTTCTGGGGCGCACCGGTGGATGACCCGCAACATGCGGTACATTCCATTGAGGCGGCACTGGCAATGCAGATTGAGGTGGAGCGACTCAAACATGAGTTTGCTGCACTGGGGTGGCAACCCGCGAATATCGGAATCGGCATTAACAGCGGTGTAATGAGCGTCGGCGACATGGGGTCCGAGTACCGCCGCAGCTATACGGTGCTGGGTGATGCGGTGAATCTCGGTTCTCGCCTTGAGGGCACAACCAAGTATTACGGCGTAGGTCTGATCATCGGAGAGCGTACCCGTGAACTGGCGGGTGAGCTGTTTCTTTATCGTGATCTGGATCGGATACAGGTCAAGGGCAAAGCACAGGCGGTACACATCTTTCAGCCGGTTTGTCACCGTAACAAGGCGAATGTAGAGTTACTGCAAGAGATTGAGATGCTGGATCAGGCGCAGGATGCCTACCGAAATCGCAGGTGGGACGAGGCGGACGGTCTGTTTTCCAGATTGCAGGAGATGCAACCAGAATTGGCCCTCTACCGCCTCTATCGGGAGCGGATTGCCGAGTTGCGGGAGCAAACACTGGATGCAGACTGGCAAGGAGTCTATGTCCGGAGCGAAAAGTAGCTACGCTGGTCCGTTAAAGCATATACCCTGAATTTGTGATGGACATCACAAAAACGAGGGCAGTAGAATACCTGGAGAAAAACAGTGTCACTCAAAGAAAGTGGCGCGCAAGGTAGTGGAATACAGAGGGACTTTCATGATCGTATCAACACGCTTATCTACCAATTCGGTACATCGCAGCGTTTATACACTGCTATTTCTCACTCTCCTTACGTTGCCTTGTCAGGTTTTTGCCGAGTCCGATATCCAGAGTCGCGCCAAGAAACTACTGGCTCAGGAGAAGTACCAACAGGCCTATACGTTACTGGAAAAGGCATCTCTGGACGAAGCGGGTGACCCCGAATTCGACTATCTGCTCGGCATCGCAGCGATGCGCGCTGGTCAACCTGCCCAGGCGGTTTTCGCCCTGGAGCGGGCGGTGCAGACCCAGCCCAATTATGCCGCGGCGCGTATGGAACTGGTTGGCGCCTACATCGCTGTCGGTCTGAACGAGCAGGCTCAGGAACAGCTCGAAATCCTTAAAACCCAGAATCCACCGCCTGCCGCGCAGGAGAGCATGGCCCGTTTTCAGGACATTCTTCGTCCACGTCTCTCAGGCACACCCAGGCCGGTACGTCTTCTCGGACTCAGCCTGGGCTATGACAGTAATGTCGGCAGTTATCCCGACATGGGTATCAATCTGGGTCCGATTTCATTGGCGGTTAAACCTACAGAGAGTGCCTTCAGCCTGCTGCGCGGAACCTGGTGGCAACCATATAAACTGAGTGAGAAGCGTCGACTGGAAACCACCTTCCATGCTCAGATTCGAAACTATCAGGAGAGCGACGCCACTCAGTTCAATCTGGGTCTGCTGCATGCAGGGGTAGTGCTGAATACCACTATGGATGCCAGTAATAGTTACGATCTTGGCCTGCAAGCTAACAAGCTCTGGCTCGATAACACCGGCTTCCGCGATCACTTCGGTGTCAGTGCCTTTTGGGAGAGACGTCTCGATGCCGATCTGCAGGGGCGGCTCGGTCTCAAACTGCACACCTACCGTTTTGATCCCGATAGCTACGATTACGACATGACTGCAATCAGTGGTGAGCTGAACAAAACCTGGAGTCCGCAGCGTAGCGGTGCGCTTACCCTCGATATCGAACAGGAGACGGCAAGCAACAATCGCACTGGCGGTGATGCTCTGCGCTATTCACTAGGCGGCAGGATGAACTTTGTACTTCAAGGTGGTCATCAGCTGGCAACGGGACTGAGCCTGAGTCGTACCGCCTATGCTGATAGTTACGCGCCACACCCTCTCTATAATCCGGGCACCACAACCCAGGATCGGATCGACGATGCGGTGGATCTGAATCTGCAATGGCGCCGCACTGTTGCCCGTAACTGGCAACTGGAAGCTGATATCGATTACCGGAAACAGACGTCGACTGTACGGTTCTATGAGAATGACCGTTGGACCGCCCAACTGAGCGCACTGCGCTATTTCTAGGAGAACGCTCATGTCACGGACTACTACATCCAGACCCACATACACGGCAACATTTGTGCTGCAACTCTCACTGCTGCTACTGACACTGTTCTATAGCCTGAGTATTCATGCTGCGCAGTCGGCAGGTCGCCTGCTATTTGTCCGCGGTGAAGTGCAGATCATTAGCGTTGATGCAGAACCAAGAGAAGCGAAGCGCGGCGATCTGTTGCAGGTCGGTGACACGATTCGCACCGGTGCTGCCAGTAGTGCGCAATTGCGAATGAGTGATGGCGCAATGATCGCCCTTAAGGCAGGCACCGAGTTTCGCATCGAAGCACAGGAGTACAACGCCAAGGCTCCAGGCGAAGGGACTCAGGTCGGTGAGCTGGTACGCGGTGGGTTGCGTGCCATTACCGGTGCTATCGGTCATGAAAGGCCGGAAGCGGTGAAATACCGTACCCCCGTGGCCACCATCGGTATTCGTGGCACGGTCTTCGATACCATTTACATTCCGCCTGAAGGTCTGCCGGAACTGCCGGGCATGGCACCCGGAACCTACATAATGGTGCTGGAAGGAGAGGTGCTGCTCTCCACCGCAACGGGTGAACTGTTGCTCGGACCCGGTGAGGTGGGTTATGTACCGTTTATCGACGCACCGCCAGAACTGCGTCCGGATCTCGCACCGGTCTTTGTCGAGTTCGCCGCGTTTGAAGAACCGGATGGTCAGAAGACTTCAGGTGGAAAAGATAGCTATACGCGAACTGCGTTCACCCAACAGGACAATAGCCGGATTTATACCCTGATGGCCGATGTGTCGGCGGGACAGATACTGTCTTTAGGAACAGGCGCAACAGTATCACCGGGACCCTATGGTATTGCGAATATCAGCTTACCTGTTGCGCAAGGGGATTTCTTTGCTGGTACGGTGACTGTAGGTAGCAATGGTGAGTTGCTAAGTGCGAGCGGTGGGGGCGGCATTAGCAATTACCAGGTGAGTCCAACAAACAATGGTGCTTTGAATTTCAATTCACTAGCAGCTGGTGATAGCACTATCAACTGGGGCCAATATAGTGGCTTGGATATGCTCGTTTTGGATGATGTGGCGGGTAATCCGACTGGGGTTGCTGGCTCAAGTACCGACTTTGTTAACTACATAACTGCCACTAATGTTATTGTTAATACCGCTGATTTGCCGACTACTGGTTCATACACATACACCTATCAAGGTGGTGTTGCGACCTATGCTGGTAGTCCGGATCCAGGAATTACGTCGGGCAGTTTGACGGTGAATTTTGGTACTGCACAGATGGATGTATCCCTTACCGCGGATGCTTTTAGAGTCCCTACGACATATAGCGCTAGTAATCAGAATATTTCCGATTTCTATGGGAATGGAATCAATCTGGATAGTAGTTATGGTGCAGGGGCTCAAAATGGTTCTGTGATCAGTGGAAGATTTGTTGGTTCTAACGCGGAAGGAGCTGTAGCTGGATACAATTTGTTTATTGGTAATGGCAGTATTGCTGGTGTTGCTGTATTTGCCCGCCGATAAGCCTACATCCTTCCTGGCAGCCACAATGACAACCACGGCCAGTAGGTGATTATCAGCACGGTGAACAGCAGCAGGAAGAAGAACGGCAGGGTAGAGCGGTAGAGCTGAGTCACCGGACGGTTAAAGCGGAAGCTGGCGATGAACAGGTTCATCCCCACTGGTGGGGTGAAGTAGCCGATCTGCATGTTGGCAAGGAAGATGATCCCCAGGTGTACCGGGTCGATGCCGTAGCCCACTGCGATAGGCAACAACAGCGGTACCATAATCACCAGTGCGGAAAAAATATCGAGCATGGTGCCGAGGATCAGCAGGAAGATATTCAGCAGGATCAGGAAGGTCAGTTTGTCTGAGATGTTGCCGCGGATAAATTCAAACAGCTTGGTGGGAATCTGTGCATCGATCAGGTAGTTGGTCGAAGCCAGTGACACACCCAGAATCACCAGTATCGCACCCACCATCACCATCGCTTCACGCACCACCTGCGGTAGACGGGTCCACGGGATCTCTTTGTGGATCAATACCTCGACGATAAAGATGTAAATAACGGTCACTGCCGCCGCTTCGGAGACGGCGAAGTAGCCGCTGTAGATACCACCGAGAATAATAATCGGCAGTGGCAGTTCCCAGGCTGCTTCACACAGCGCAGGACCGATGTTGCTCCAGCAGCAGGCGTGAAGCTCGCGTACGCGATTGCTCCAGACACTCCAGCCCGATAACACCACCAGCATCAGCAGGCCAGGTAACAGACCGGCGAGAAACAGTTCATCAAGGGTCAACGATGGGCCGACCCCAAGTTGTTGCACGATGATGCCGTAGAGGATCAGTGGCAGAGACGGAGCGAAGAGCAGGCCAAGGCTACCAGAGGTGGTGATCAAGCCGAGGTTAAAGTTTTCGCTGTAACCGGCCTTGCTCATTGCCGGGTAGAGCAGCGCACCGAGGGCAACGATGGTGACACCGGAGGCGCCGGTGAAGGCGGTAAATAGCGCACAGGTTGTGAGGGCGACGATGGCAAGACCACCGGGCATCCAGCCGAGAAGTGCCTGGGTCAGGTTTACCAGTCGGGTTGGTGCGCGGCTTTCACTGAGCAGGTAGCCAGCAAACGTGAATAGCGGGATAGCAAGCAGGATCGGCATCTCCGCCAGGCGGTAAAACTCAATGGCGACCACCGAGAGATCCACGTCTGTCATATAGAAGCCAAGCATGGCACTGGCAGCAATGACCACAAACAGTGGTGCCCCGAGGAGTGCCAGCAGGATCAGCAGCAGGGTTAGTAGCACACTCAAGGTTTATCGCCCTGTAGTGACTGAACGCTCAGTAGGGCAAAGCGTACCGCGATAACAGCAAAGCCAAGCGGCAGGATAGCTTCAGCGATCCATACCGGTACACCAGAGAAAAGTTCGGCACCATCCTGCCACTCGAAGATGACAAAGCGCCCACTGTGCCAACTCAGCAGAGTACAGATCACGGCGCTGAACAGATTGGTTAGCGTGCTGCTGTAGCGTTTCCACTTAGGTGAAAGGTAGTGGGAGAGAATGTCGATGCTGATGTGCTGGTTACTGCGACTGGCGAGCATGGCACCAAACATGCCGACCCAGAGAATCAGCACACGCAATACCGGATCCCCCCAGGCAATGCCGCTCTCCCACAGATTACGCAGCAGGATCTGGGTGCCTGCCAGCAATACCATTGCGCTGAGCAGCAGAAGAATGAAACCCTCTTCAGCGCGGCGCAGGAAGTGCAGCAGGTGAGCCAGCATAAGCTAGTGGTTGGTAGCCTGAGCGCGATAGGTCTCGAGATAGCCGAGTAGACGCTGATGGATTGTCGGTTCAAACAACTGGTTTGCGATCAGCTTATCCATCGCAGTGCCGACAATACCCTGCCATTGACGGAGCTTTTCGATATTGCTTGGCACAAAGGTAATGCCCTGCGCCCTGAGCGCATCAAGGGCGCTATTGTTGTCAGCGCGGTTTTTCTTGTTGAGGCTTTGGAAGATGTTACCCATCACCTCACGTACCACTTTCTGATCGGTTGTAGTGAGGCGTTTAAAGTCGCGAAGCTTTACTACCATGATGCCGTAGATGTACATCAATGGGACTTCGGTAAGGTTGTGTACTCGGGTATGCCACTGCAACGCGATGGCACCGGTAGGGGTGGCGGCGACGGTATCGACCAGTCCCGTTTGCAGACCGGTGAGGACGTCTGTCAGCGGCAGGGGAATCGGAGAAACCCCAGTGGACTCGAAGGCCGTGCGGCTGATCACGTCGCCCTCAGGCACCCAGATTTTATGGCCATGCAATGCCTCGGCACCGGAAACCGCCGTGTCGGACATCAGGTAGGCAAAGCCACCTTCGCTGATACCGAAGCCGACGTAGCCGACTTTTTCCAGCTGCTGCATCAGTACCGGATCCATCTGTTTACGAACGTAATCAACCTCGGCGTAGTCACGAAAGATAAAGGGCAGGCTGTAGACCTGTGCTTCGGGCAGAATGTCCGCCAGACCACCGCCGGTGAGAGCGCCTCCCTGGAGCTGGCCAACGCGGATCTTGCGCAGCACGCTGTTGTCGTTGCCCATGATGCCGCCGGGATAAAAACGGAAATTCACTCGGCCCTCGGTACGCTTTTTTATCTCATCTGCACCGGCGCGCATCTCATTCATCCAGCTCGTGCCGTCAGGGGCGATGGTGGCGATCTTGAAGGTGGTTGCCTGGAGCGGTGCTACCACAAGGGTAAGGCTCAACAGCAGCAGGGATGTGATGATGCGTTTCACGTCATTTCTCCTAGAAATAGTCCGCTGCCGATTGCAGCAGTTCCTTCGCCTGGCGTTGGGCGAGGGTGTTGCTCAGGGTTGCACCGGGAACCTCGGGATCAGCTGCCAGCACCTCATTGAGCAGGCGGTCGTGCAGTTCCCGATCAAACATCAGGCGGGCATAGCCTCTTGCGTACTCTACCTTGGCCATCAGGTTATGACCGTTGGAGAGGGCAATCGCCTTTTCGAAGGCCTCGGCGCCTTTCTCCGGTTTGCCACCGAGGGCGGGTGGCAACTGACTGCGGATGATCCCCAGGTAGAGGTAGGGTTCACCCTGTTTGTATTTCGGATTTAATGCGATGACTTGATCCAGTAGTGCCTCCACCTTGGGCAGGTCGGCCACGGCTCCCCAGTCGCTACTATGGGTTTGTATCCACAGCGCCCAGGAGAGGGCGTATGCATAGAGCGCGTCGATCTCATCATCGTCGGTCTCTTTGATTGCCGGGAGCAGTTCCAGATAGGGGCCTTTGCGCAATTCACAGATACGTGGGCGTATTTGGCAAAGAGCGCGCTCGGCATAATCGTAGGCGCGCTCGGCCATCTTTTTGGCCCGTTCCGGGTCGTCGACAAAGACAGCGGCGTAGGTGCTGTAGAGGCGGGAACCGGCAAGCAGCAGGTTTTGGTCATTCGGGTCGTCGTTGATCAAGCCGTCGATCAGCAACATGAAGGTGGGCATTCCAGACCGAACCGTCTCTGGATCGTCCTGATTCGCTATGGCGCTTGAAAGATTGTTACCCAGAGTGGAGGTGAGCATGGAGGAGCAGCCACTGGCAAGCAAACCTGCAAACAGCACGCCAGCGATTACCTGCAACCTTTTCAATGACACGGGTCGTTCCTTCATCGTTATTCAACCCTGAAAGGCTAGCGGGTTTTTAAGTGCGCGACAAGTCGCGATCTTGTTGTTGTAAAAGGAGTTTTTGCCATGAGGATGCAATATTTGAATGGTACCGAGGGTCTGACTCGACCCATCGGCAGGAAAGCCGACGGGGACGCACTTCAGTGCGCCCGCAGGGCGCGGTACAGGGAAGTACCGCGTCAACCGACAAGTCGAATACCATCGAGCCAAAGTACACCAAACAATAAACTGGTACCGAGGGTCGGACTCGAACCGACAAGGTGTTGCCACCGGGGGATTTTGAATCCCCTGCGTCTACCAATTTCGCCACCCCGGCAAGGAGGGCGCATTATAAGAGGTAAAAGGTTAAAGGTAAAAGGAGAATGAAGGTGACAGGTTTCAGGTGACAGGTAAAACCAAAACCGTCCGCTGCTACCTGCTACCTGTAACCTTTGTTATCATCCGCGCCCTATGCAACGTACCGACTTCCAATACGACCTGCCCGAATCGTTGATCGCTCAGCGCCCCGCCACTGAGCGTCGCGGCAGCCGTCTGCTGTTGCTAGATGGTGTGAGCGGTGAGGTCGATGACAGGCAGTTCAGTGATCTGCCTGGTCTGCTGCGGCCCGGCGACCTGCTGGTATTCAACGACACACGGGTGATTCCGGCGCGGCTGTTCGGTCGCAAGGAGAGTGGAGGCCGGGTCGAGGTTCTGGTGGAGCGCATCACCAGTAAGCGTGAGGTATTGGCCCACGTGCGTGCCAGTAAATCGCCGAAACCTGGAAGCTGGCTGACCCTGGAGGATGCCTTCGACGTAGAGGTTACCGGTCGCGAGGACGATCTCTTTGCTCTGCGCTTTCCCGGACCGGTACTGGAGCTACTCAAACAGCATGGCCGCATGCCACTCCCTCCATATATAGATAGAGAGGCGGTCGAAGTAGACAGTGAGCGTTATCAGACCGTCTACGCCAACCGCGAAGGTGCGGTCGCTGCACCCACCGCCGGACTCCATTTTGATCAGGCGATGCTGGAACAGCTACAGCAGGACGGTATCGAAACCGCCTTTGTCACCCTGCACGTGGGTGCGGGGACCTTTCAGCCAGTGCGGGTGGATGATATTCGTGAGCACGTGATGCATGCGGAATATATTGAGGTGTCGCGGGAGACTGTTGAGGCGGTAACCCGTGCCCGACTGCGCGGTGGGCGAGTCGTCGCGGTTGGGACCACCGTGGTCCGCTCGCTGGAGTCGGCGGCACGCAGTGGCGAGCTGGTTCCTTATGCCGGTGAGACCGATATCTTTATCACCCCCGGTTACCAGTTTCGCGTGATCGATGCTCTGCTGACCAACTTCCACCTGCCGGAGTCGACCCTGTTGATGTTGGTCTGCGCCTTTGCCGGGTATGATGCGGTGATGAATGCCTACCGCCACGCCGTGGACCAACAATACCGTTTCTTCAGTTATGGCGATGCCATGTTTCTCTTGCCACAACAGGAGGAGGCCGCCTGATGGAATTTGAACTGCTCGGTAACGACGGTGCCGCCCGTCGCGGTCGCCTCACCTTCGAGCGCGGTACGGTGGAGACCCCGGCCTTCATGCCGGTGGGCACCTACGGCACAGTCAAGGCGATGACCCCGGAAGAGCTGCGCGAGATCGGTGCCGAGATCATCCTCGGTAACACCTTTCATTTGATGCTACGTCCCGGCACCGAGGTGATCCGCGCCCACGGTGATCTGCACGATTTCATGCACTGGTCGGGGCCGATCCTCACCGACTCCGGCGGTTTTCAGGTATTCAGTCTCGGTGAGATGCGCAAGATAAGCGAGGAGGGGGTCACCTTCGCCTCACCGGTCAATGGCGACAAGGTCTTCATGGGCCCGGAAGAGTCGATGGCGGTGCAGCGCGAGCTGGGCTCCGACATCGTGATGATCTTCGATGAATGCACTCCATACCCGGCCACCGAGGAGCAGGCACGGGAGTCGATGGAGCTGTCGCTGCGTTGGGCCAAGCGCTCCAAAGTGGCTCATGGGGATAACCCCAACGCCCTCTTCGGTATCGTCCAGGGGGGTATGTACCATGAGCTGCGGCAGGAGTCATTGGAAGGTTTGCTCGAGATTGGTTTTGATGGCTACGCCATTGGCGGCCTCTCGGTGGGCGAGCCGAAAGAGGAGATGATGGGCACCCTGGAGGGGCTGACCCCGCATATGCCGACAGACAAGCCGCGCTACCTGATGGGGGTGGGCAAACCGGAGGATATCGTCGAGGCGGTGCGCCGCGGGGTCGATATGTTCGACTGCGTGATGCCGACCCGCAACGCCCGCAACGGCCACCTCTTTACCAGTGAAGGGGTGGTGAAGATCCGCAATGCCAGCCATCAGCACGATACCGGCCCGCTGGATCCTGCTTGTGACTGTTACACCTGTCGTAACTACTCCCGCGCCTACCTGCGCCATCTGGACAGGGCCGGAGAGATCCTGGGGGCACGGCTCAATACCATCCACAACCTGCGCTATTACCAGAATTTGATGCAGGGCCTGCGTGAGGCCATCGCCGCCGGGACTCTGGAAACCTTTGTGAACGACTTTTATTCCCGGCGAGCTATGCCATAATAGGCGCCACTTTTCGAGCCACCAATAAACCGACTCAAGGAATTAACATGAGCTTTTTTATCTCCGACGCCCTGGCTGAAGCCGCACCGGCGGCCGCCCAGCAGCAACCCGGCATGCTGGAAGCACTGTTTCCCTTCATTATCCTGTTCGTCGTCTTCTACTTCCTTTTGATTCGTCCGCAGTCGCGCCGTGCCAAGGAACACAAAAAGATGGTCGAAGCGATCTCCAAGGGAGATGAGGTACTAACCAGTGGTGGCATCTACGGACGCGTCATTGAAGTTGGCGAGACCCACATGTTGGTGGAAGTGGCCGACAATGTGCAGATTAAGGTTCAGCGTGAAGCTGTTTCCACTCTGCTCCCTAAAGGGACCATCAAAACTCTCTGAGTCTTGTAACAATAACTATCGATAACCGGCGCCTCTGCGCCGGTTACTGTATCTGGTGTCATCATGATTAACCGCTACCCGCTCTGGAAATACCTGTTGATCGCCTTTATGACCGTGGTCGGGGTGATTTACGCACTGCCAAATCTCTACGGCGACGACCCGTCACTGCAGATCTCCGCCAATCGTATGGCCGAGGTCAACAACGCTGCCCGTGACAAAGTCATTCAGGTGTTGGAGAAAGAGAAGCTCGCCTACAAATCCCTCGAAATCAAACCCAGCTCTATGCTGATTCGTTTTGCTGATACCGATACTCAGTTAAGGGCCTATGAGCCTGTACGCGAAGCGCTGGGTGATACCTTTACAACGGCGATGAACCTGGCCCCGGCGACCCCTGACTGGTTGCGCGGCCTTAATGCTCTGCCGATGTATCTCGGTCTGGACCTGCGCGGCGGTGTGCACTTCCTGATGGAGGTGGATATGGATGCGGCACAGAGCCAGGCGTTGGAGCGCTACGTGAGCGACCTGCGCGCACTGCTGCGAGGGGACAAGGTGCGCTACCTGACCATCGTTGCCAGTCAGGGCCGGGTGGAGATCAAGTTCCGTGACGCTGCCGAACGGCAGAAGGCCAATGACCTGATTAGTAAAGAGTACCGCGATCTGCTGCTCAACGAAGAGCCACGTGACGGTAGCGAGTACCTCTACGCCAGCCTTAGCGAAAAAGAGCTGCTGGAGACCAAAAAGTTTGCGGTAAAACAGAACATCACCACTCTGCGTAAGCGGGTTAATGAACTGGGTGTGGCTGAGCCGGTAATTCAGCAGCAGGGCGATGCGCGTATCGTGGTGCAGCTGCCTGGCGTACAGGATACCGCTCGCGCTAAGGATGTCATCGGCGCCACCGCTACCCTCGAATATCATATGGAAGATGAAGAGCACGAGGTCAATGACGCTCTGGCGGGACGTGTCCCCTACGGCTCGCGACTCTACAAACATCGTGATGGTCGTCCGGTGCTGCTGCAGAAGCAGGTCATCGTTACAGGTGATCAGATCATTGATGCCGCGGCAGGTATTGAACAACAGACCGGTCAGCCCGAGGTAAGTGTCACCCTCGACTCCAAGGGTGCGCGCAAAATGCTCGACAACACCCGTGAAAATGTCGGCAAGCGGATGGCGGTTGTCTACATCGAGACCAAGACCGAGACCCGCATGGTTAACGGTAAACCTCAGCGCACTACCAAGCGTATCGAAGAGGTGATCAGTCTCGCGACCATTCGTGGTGTGTTCAGTAAACGTTTCCAGACCACCGGCCTCGACAGCCCGGAAGAAGCTCACAACCTGGCACTGCTGCTGCGTGCTGGTGCCCTGGCAGCGCCGATGGAGATCGTTGAGGAACGTACCATCGGCCCAAGCATGGGACAGGAGAACATCGACAAGGGCTTCACCTCGGTTGTGGTTGGCTTTGTTGCCGTGCTCGGATTTATGGCGCTCTGGTACAAAGGATTTGGCATGGTTGCCAATCTCGCGCTGGCGCTCAATCTGGTGTTTATCGTTGCCGTTCTATCACTGTTGCAGGCGACACTGACGCTTCCGGGTATTGCCGGTATCGTATTGACTGTGGGCATGGCGGTAGACGCCAATGTGTTGATCTTCGAGCGTATTCGCGAAGAGTTACGTTCCGGTAATACTCCACAAGCTGCGATCCACGCCGGTTACGAAAAAGCTTTCTCTACTATTGCCGATGCCAACATCACTACTCTGATTGCTGCGGTTGTACTGTTCAGTTTTGGCACCGGACCGATCAAGGGTTTCGCGATAACTCTCTCCATCGGTATCGTCACCTCCATGTTCACCGCCATTATGGTGACACGCGCGGTGGTTAATCAGGTGCTGGGGGGCAAACGCCTCACCGGCCTGTCGATTTAAGGAGGCAGTCATGCAAATTTTCAAAAAAGAAACCTCCATCGACTTTCTTGGCAAGCGCAAAATTGCCATGGCAGTGTCACTGATCTTGATTCTTATCTCGATTGTTTCGATGGCGATGCGCGGTTTCAACTTAGGTATCGATTTTACCGGTGGTACCATTATCGAAGTCGGATATGCCACTAACGCCGAGCTTGATCAAATTCGTGGTGTGCTGGGTGAGCAGGGCTTCGGTGATGCAGTGGTGCAGCACTTTGGTGCTGCCAAGGATGTGATGATCCGTATCGCACCTCGTGAAGGAGAGAGCAGTGCCGAGCTAAGTGACCGTATCTTTGCTGCGCTCAAGCTGCAGGATGACAGTGTGCAGATGCGTCGGGTTGAGTTCGTTGGACCTCAGGTGGGTGAAGAGCTGACCAATGACGGCGGTCTGGCAATGCTCTACGCTCTCATCGGTATCCTCATCTATGTTGCACTGCGTTTCGAGTATCGCTTTGCGGTAGGTTCCGTTGCGGCGCTGGTGCACGATGTGATTATCACCTTGGGTGTCTTCTCAATCCTGCAACTCGATTTCGACCTCACCGTGCTTGCGGCAGTGCTCGCGGTGATCGGTTACTCGCTCAACGACACCATCGTGGTCTTTGACCGTATCCGTGAGAACTTCCGCAAGATGCGCAAAGGTAGTCCAGATGAGGTGGTGAATACCTCCCTTAATCAGACCCTGTCACGTACCTTGATGACCTCCTTTACCACCATACTGGTGCTACTGGCTCTGTTCTTCATCGGTGGTGAGTCAATTCACGGTTTTGCCACTGCGCTGCTACTGGGTATCTTTGTCGGTACCTACTCCTCCATCTACGTCGCCAGTGCTGCCGCACTCGCCCTGGGTGTAAGCAAAGATGATTTGATGCCGGTGGAGAAAGAAGGGGCAAACCTGGACGACCTGCCCTAAGCGTATATGCTTAGCACAGAGCCCGCTCACGCGGGCTTTTTGCTGCCTGGTCACACATAAATACCGTACCGTTTCACAATCTTGCGTCATCGATCCTCAATGACGTGGTGTTGCATCGTGCGATTACCTATAACTGGAATGATGCGAAAAGTACTCCTACTTCTGTTGACAGTTTGGTTGGCGGCCTGTGATTCGACGGGCGGGAAAAATGGCAATCAACTGGATCTTAATGTGCCGCCGATTACCAGTGGGAGTTGGTATCGGCCTGCGCTGGCCACGACCTGGCAAATGCAAATCACCGCTGCGGTGAACACCAGTTACCCCGTTGAGCTTTATCTCATCGATATGTTCGACTCCTCGACCACACTGATCTCGACTATTCAGGCTTCAGGTGCAAAGGTGATCTGCTATTTCTCTGCTGGTTCATACGAAGACTGGCGTCCTGATATAACCAAATTCAATTCATCCGATCTGGGCAACAGTCTGAGTGGTTGGCCCGGGGAGTACTGGCTGGATATCCGCTCATCAAATGTACAAACGATCATGCAGCAACGAATGGATCTGGCCAGTCAAAAGGGATGTGACGGGGTCGCACCGGACAATCTGGATGGCTATACCCACAACACAGGATTCAATTTTAGTGCAGCCGATCAGGTGGCCTATGATCGCTTTCTCGCTAATGAGGCACACAGGCGAAATTTATCAGTGGGAACGAAAAACGATATTGGCCACACACCGGATGTCCTCGACTATTTCGACTTCGCCGTAAATGAACAGTGTTTTTCCCTGGGAGAGTGCGATCTGCTTACACCCTTTATCAATGCAGGTAAGGCAGTGTTCAATGTGGAGTTCGACTCGGTGTACGTCAATAACGCGACTAGCAGGCAGGCACTCTGTACCGATTCACTGAACCGTCAGTTCAGTACTTTAATATTACCTTTGAATTTGAATGATGCTTTCCGCTATAGCTGTCGCTAGATAGGTGCAGGAGAGGGTGGTTATGCCACCCGGTGGAAAAGCTGTGTAGGATTTGCGCTAAAAGGTAAACGGACTGATGTCTCTTCCTGCTCGTTACCTCTCTCATCGGGTACGATGCAGGGCTCCACAGCAAGGATCTCAAAGCAATCCTCGCCGTCGCTGTAACCAAAGTCGAGCGCCAGTTCCTCCAGATTGCCCAGTACATCCTGCATGGTCATCTCCAGTGCAAGATGTTGATTGAGTCGTTGTTCCGCCATGCCCCGTATCCTGTATTTGCTACAGGGGTTAACGGCGGCAATCTCTCCAAACTTTAATCCGTTGGAGGAGTTACTTGCTGATCTCATTCGGCAGGCAGGGACGGATACGCTTGAGCATGGCATCGACCACCTTCAGATTTCCGGCCACCACGTTGCCACTCTCCAGAAATTCATCTCTACCGGCTAAATCGTTGACCTTGCCTCCCGCTTCCTGAACCAGCAGTGCGCCGGCAGCCATATCCCAGGGACTGAGGCCAAATTCCCAGAAGCCGTCGAGGCGGCCCGCGGCAACATAGGCCAGGTCCAGCGCAGCGGAACCGGGACGACGAATCCCGGCGGTGTCCCCAAACAGCGCCTTAAAGGTCTCCAGATAGGTATCGAGCAGGCCATTTTCCTTATAGGGGAAACCGGTGCCGAGCAGGGCGCCGTCCAGGGTCTTGCGCTCGGCAACCCGAATACGGCGGCCGTTTAGCTGTGCGCCAGCGCCACGGCTAGCAGTGTAGAGATCCTGGCTGATGGGGTCGTAAACCACAGCCTGGTCGAGTTTGCCGCGGTAGCTGAGGGCGATAGAGACGGCAAACTGCGGGAAGCCATGAAGAAAGTTGGTGGTGCCGTCCAGAGGATCGATAATCCACAGGTACTCACTTTCTCCCGCGCTACCGCTCTCCTCAGCAAGGATGGCATGATCCGGGTAGGCCTTGTGGATGGTACTGATGATCTCCTGCTCGGCGATACGGTCAACATCGCTGACAAAATCGTTACGTGACTTGGTATCGACGCTGAGGCTATCCACATGTGGGAAAGAACGGGCGATAATGTTGCCAGCTTGTCGTGCGGCACGCACGGCAATGTTCAGCATGGGATGCATGGGACAGCCTCCAGATTATTAAATGAGCGAGCCGGGGCTTGGCCTCCGGCGGAACGCATTCTAAACAAAACAGGAGATAAAAGCATTAATACTGAAAGCAGGACCTTTCCACGTATCCGCATTGTGATGGTTGAGACCTCCCATCCCGGTAATATCGGTGGCGCGGCTCGGGCGATGAAGAACATGGCCATTGATCAGCTCTATCTGGTCAACCCGGTGCTCTTTCCCCATCGCGATGCCAACTCGCGCTCTTCGGGTGCCGAGGACCTGCTGGAAAATGCAGTGATTTGCGATAACCTGCCACAAGCGCTTGAGGGGTGTTCACTGGTTTTCGGTGCCAGCGCTCGTAGTCTGAGAACGCTCCCCTGGCCACAGGTCGATGCCCGTGGTTGTGCCACCATGGTGGCTGGCCGGGAAGAGAGTTGTGAGGTGGCGTTACTCTTTGGTCGTGAAGATGCCGGATTGACCAATGAGGAGCTGGCGCTGTGTAACTATCTGGTGCATATCCCCTGCAACCCGGATTTTAGTTCGCTGAATATCGCCGCGGCGATCCAGGTGATCTGCTACGAACTTTACCAGGCGAGACTCGGCGAATGGCAGGGGACACCGTCGAGCAATGCCGATGTCCCTGCTACGGCCGAGGAACTGGAAAACTTCTTCGTCCACCTGGAGGAGACGATGCTGGCGATAAACTATCTCGATCCCGGCAAGCCACGCCAACTGATGCGCCGCATGCGACGACTGTTTAACCGTGCAGAAATGGAGAAGACCGAGGTGAAGATTCTGCGTGGTGTTCTTAGTAACGTATTGAAACTAGTAAAAAATGAGTGATCGCGGCTGAATCCACGGAGTAGCCAGTTTCCGGGCTATACCGTGGATTCAGTGGTAACAGCACTCTCTTCCTGGGCTAAGCCCCTTCATGCTCGCAATGCCCCGTCCCCTGTGCAAGAATAAGGCCCTTCACTCTTATCAGGTATTATTTTTGAGACATGTTTGAGCGTTTGCGAGAAGACATCGATTGCATCTTTGAGCGCGACCCTGCGGCGCGCACCACCTTCGAGGTCATGACTGCCTATCCCGGACTGCACGCGGTGTTCTTCCACCGTGTTTCTCATCGCCTGTGGCATGCGGGCTGGAAATGGCTGGCACGCATGCTCTCTGGCCTGGCACGCTGGATGACCGGCATCGAAATCCATCCCGGTGCCGTCCTTGGTCGTCGCTTCTTTATTGACCATGGTATGGGTGTGGTTATTGGTGAAACTGCCGTGATCGGCGATGACTGCACCATCTATCACGGAGTCACCCTCGGTGGTACCAGTTGGGACAAGGGTAAACGCCATCCCACTTTGAAGAACAATGTTGTTGTGGGTGCTGGTGCCAAGGTGCTGGGTCCGATTGTTATCGGTAACGATGCCCGCATCGGCTCCAATGCGGTGGTGGTGAAAGGGGTACCTGACGGAACCACCGTTGTTGGAGTGCCTGGACGCATCGTCAAACGGCCCGAAAATGACGAAAAAGAGGCCCAGCGCAAGGCGATAGCCGAAAAAATGGGCTTCGACGCCTATGGCACCACCGCTGATATGCCCGATCCTGTGGCCCATGCCATCAATTGCATGCTTGACCATATTCACGCCATGGACGGGAAAATGGAGACCATGTGTGGCGCTATCAAAAGCCTGGGGGCCGAAATGGGTGATATAAAGCTGCCGATTATGGAGTCGTGTGAAATCAGTTCAGGAGAGGAGGATGACCTGAGCGGGGAGCGGCTAGAAACCGGAGAAAATACGCAGGATTATAGTTGACTGATTTAGTTGGTTTTGCTAACTTAGCCACGTCACGAAAGCCACAATATATTACTGGGATTAATGGGAGAAGGCAATGAGACTCACAACCAAGGGCCGGTATGCCGTAACCGCCATGCTCGATCTTGCGATTCACTACAAGAACGGCCCGATCACACTGGCTGATATCTCCAAGCGTCAGGGGATTTCCCTCTCGTATCTGGAGCAACTCTTTTCACGTTTGCGTAAAAACGGTCTGGTCGACAGCGCCCGTGGACCTGGTGGTGGTTACCGCCTGAGCCGTGCGGCTGCTGAGATTTGCGTTGCAGATGTTGTTACCGCGGTAGACGAAAAGGTCGATGCCATGCGTTGCGACGGCAAGGGCAACTGTCAGGACAATGGTCCATGTTTGACCCACGAACTGTGGTGCGATCTGAGCGATCAAATTCTGAATTTCCTTAAGGGCATCGATCTGGAACAGCTGGTCGAGCGCAAGGGCGTACAAGATGTAGCTTTGCGCCAGGATAGCAAACTCACTGCTACTGGCAGCCTGGAAACCGGCGCGACTGCATAAGCAGGGCCTCAGCTGTGGTCTATCTGGACCATAACGCTACCACACCCGTCGATGAACGGGTGGTGGAGGCGATGCTGCCCTGGTTGCAGGGGAGTTTCGGCAATCCCTCCAGTGTTCATGGCAAGGGGCGCCAAGCCCGTGCGGCACTGGATCAGGCTCGGGAGCAGGTGGCGCAACTGGTCTCTGTCCATCCGAGTCAGGTGATCTTTACCAGTGGCGGCACAGAGGCCAACAATGCTGCCCTCAAAGGGGTTGCCTTCCGTTCTTCCCCAGGCCATATCGCTATCAGCTCTATCGAGCACGCCTCGGTGCGTGCACCGGCAGAAGCACTCAAACGCTTTGCCTGGTCGGTTGATATGGCTGAGGTTGATGCTGATGGTATTTGTCGCACGGAGCTTCTGGCCGCGAAACTCAAAAAAGAGACGCGCATCGCCTCAGTGATGTGGGCCAACAATGAGAGCGGCGCCATTCAGCCTGTGCAGCAACTTGCAGAACTCTGTCGTGAGCGTGGTGTGCTGTTTCACACCGATGCGGTGCAGGTAGCAGGAAAGCTGGAGATCGATTTTGCTGCCAGCGGTGCCCACCTCATGAGCCTGTCTGCACACAAACTCTACGGCCCGAAAGGTGTCGGTGCACTGATTGTCGACAAGGCGGTGGATATGGAGCCGTTGCTCCACGGCGGTGGTCAGGAAAAAGAGCGCCGCGGCGGGACAGAGAACCTCGCCTCGATTGTTGGATTTGGCAAGGCAGCTGAGCTGGCGCGTATTGAATTGTCGGCGCGTCGTCGCCACCTTGAGGATCTGAGAGATTATTTTGAGAACCGCCTGCGGCAGCTGTTGCCGGAAGCGGTGATCTTCGCCGCAGGGGCGGAGCGCCTGAACAACACAACGTTCATGGCGATACCGGGACTGGAAGGGCAAACACTCATCATGTCCCTGGATCGAATTGGTATCGAAGTTTCAAGCGGTTCGGCCTGTGGGAGTGAGCACAGCGAACCCAGTCCGGTACTGAAGGCTATGGGGGTAGCGCGGGAGATTGCACTAGGTGTGATCCGCGTCAGCCTGGGAAAAGACAACACGAAGCAGGATATAGATCACCTCATCAGTGCACTGGAATCACAGGTGCAACAGCTGCGTAGTTTGGCTGCCAACACTGGCTGGTGAGAGGGAACGAAATGACTGGAGCACATGACGCATGAATAAACCGATCTACCTCGACTACTCAGCCACCACCCCCGTTGACCCACGCGTGGCTCAGCTCATGTGCAAATATCTCACCATGGAACAGGGCCTGTTTGGCAATGCCGCTTCCCGTTCACACAAATATGGCTGGGATGCGGAGGAGGCGGTTGAGACTGCACGCAAACAGGTTGCTGATCTGATTGTCGCCGACCCTAAAGAGATTGTCTGGACCTCCGGTGCTACCGAGTCCGATAACCTTGCTATCAAAGGTGTGGCCCACTTCTACGGCAAGCAGGGCAAGCACATTATTACCAGCAAGACGGAACACAAGGCTGTGCTGGATACCTGTCGCCAACTGGAGCGCGAAGGTTTCGAAGTGACCTATCTCGATCCGGAAGAGAACGGTCTGATCGATATGGACAAGCTGGAAGCTGCGATGCGCGATGACACCATCCTGGTCTCCATCATGCACGTCAATAACGAAATCGGCGTGATTCAGGATATTGGAGCCATTGGTAAGCTCTGTCGCAGTAAAAAGATCCTTTTCCACGTTGATGCGGCTCAGAGTGCTGGCAAGGTACCCATCGACGTCGACGCAATGAGTGTTGATCTGCTCTCCATGTCGGCGCACAAGATTTACGGTCCTAAAGGGATGGGCGCGCTTTATGTACGTCGCAAGCCACGCATCCGCCTCGAGGCACAGATGCACGGTGGTGGTCATGAGCGCGGTATGCGTTCTGGTACCCTGGCTACCCACCAGATCGTCGGCATGGGTGAGGCCTTCCGCCTGGCTAAGGAAGAGATGGCCAGCGAAAATGAGCGCATCCGCATGCTGCGTGATCGCCTACTCGACGGCTTTAAGGACATCGAAGAGGTCTACATCAATGGTGATCTGCAACAGCGGGTGCCACACAATCTCAATATCAGTTTCAACTTCGTCGAGGGCGAGTCGTTGATGATGGCGCTCTCCGAACTGGCGGTCTCCTCCGGTTCTGCCTGTACTTCAGCCAGTCTTGAACCTTCCTATGTGTTGCGTGCTATTGGTCGCCCGGATGAGTTGGCGCACAGCTCATTGCGTTTCAGTATTGGTCGATTCACCACCGAGGCGGACATCGATCGTACTATCGAACTGATTCACCAGAAGATCACCAAGCTGCGCGAATTGTCACCCTTATGGGACATGTACAAGGAGGGGATCGACCTCTCCACCGTGCAGTGGAGCGCGCATTAGGATAAAATTGCTCACCCCCAGAGAGGCCGCACCGGGTTGCGGCACGGAACAGAAGTGAGGAACTGAAAAGATGTCATACAGCGACAAGCTGATGGACCACTACGAAAACCCACGCAACGTCGGCAATCTGGACAAAGAAGACAAAGGTGTGGGAACCGGTATGGTCGGCGCGCCCGCCTGTGGTGATGTGATGCGCCTGCAGATTAAGGTCAGCGACGCGGGTGTGATCGAAGATGCCCGGTTCAAGACCTACGGCTGCGGTTCGGCCATCGCCTCCAGCTCTCTGGTCACCGAGTGGCTTAAGGGCAAAACCCTGGACGAGGCGGAACAGATCAAAAACAGTGATATCGCCGAAGAGCTGGCGCTACCGCCGGTCAAGGTCCACTGTTCGGTGTTGGCTGAAGACGCGATTCGCGCTGCCATCGTCGATTATAAAGAGAAGCAGAACAAGTAATCCCCCGCGGAGAGAAACATGGCCGTCACCCTTACAGATAACGCTGCAGAGCGTGTTAAAAACTTCCTTAGTAATCGTGGTAAGGGCGCTGGACTGCGTCTTGGCGTGCGTACCTCTGGCTGCTCAGGCATGGCCTATGTGCTGGAATTTGCCGATGAGGTTAACGATGACGATCAGGTCTTCGAGTGCAATGGTGTCAAAGTGATCATTGATGAAAAAAGCATGGTCTATCTGGATGGCACTGAAGTCGATTTTGCCAAGGAGGGTCTGAACGAAGGGTTCAAGTTCAACAATCCCAACGTTAAGGATTCCTGCGGCTGCGGCGAAAGCTTTAACGTCTGATACTGACGTCAGGTCATGCAGCCCACTCCAGCAAAAACCCATTTTGAGTTGTTCGGTCTGCCTCGCTCCTTTGAGGTGGATCTGGAAGACCTCTCACTGCGTTATCGTGATCTACAACGCACCTTCCATCCGGATCGTTTCGCCAACGCCAGTGAGCAGGAGAAACGCCTCTCTCTGCAACAGACCGCACTGATCAACGAAGCCTTTCAGACACTGAAATCTCCGCTCCCCCGTGCCCGTTATCTGCTGCAGCTCAACGGCATTACCCTCGATGATAACGATACCGCAATGGATCCCGGTTTTCTGATGGAACAGATGGAGTTACGTGAGGAGTTGGGCGAGGTGCGTAGCAAGAGCGACCCCTTTGCCGAGATGAATCGTCTGCGCGACCATATCGAAGGTAAGGAGCGAGAGCTGGTTGAGTCATTACGCCAGGTTTTTACCGTTGCCGATGAGCTTGAAAAAGGAAAGGACCTGGTGCGTCGTATGCAGTTCATGCAGCGACTGCTGGGTGAACTGGATGAGCTGGAAGAGACCCTCGTTCACGAAACCTCATAACGAAATAAAACAGCGAACCCCCTCATGGCACTTCTGCAAATCAGCGAACCCGGACAATCCGCCGCCCCCCACCAGCATCGACTGGCTGCCGGTATCGATCTGGGCACCACCAATTCACTGGTCGCGACGGTGCGCAGCAGCGTGGCCGAAACCTTACCCGATGCCAACGGCGAGCATCTGTTGCCTTCCGTGGTGCGCTATCTGCCCGATGGTGAGAAAGTCGTTGGTAAGCAGGCAAAGTTGAACGCCGCCCAGGACCCGCTCAATACCATCGGTTCTGCCAAGCGCTTCATGGGCCGCGGCGTGGGCGACTTCAAGGGACTGGGTACCCGTCTGCCCTACGAATTTATTGAATCCGATTCCGGGATGCCGCGTATTCGTACTGTCGCCGGTGATGTTAGCCCGGTGGAGGTCTCTGCCGAGATCCTGCGCACGCTGCGCGATCGCGCCGAGGCGAGCCTGGGTGGCGAGCTGACCGGGGTGGTGATCACCGTACCTGCCTATTTTGATGATGCCCAGCGTCAGGCGACCAAAGACGCTGCACGCATCGCCGGACTCAATGTCCTGCGCCTGCTCAACGAGCCCACCGCTGCAGCGGTGGCCTACGGCCTGGATCAGGGCTCGGAAGGGGTGATCGCGGTTTACGACCTGGGCGGCGGTACTTTTGACATCTCCATCCTGCGCCTCAACAAGGGCGTATTTGAGGTGCTGGCGACAGGTGGTGACTCCGCTCTGGGCGGCGACGACATGGACCGTGCCATTGCCCAGTGGATGATGGCAGAGGCGGGTATCGCCGATGACGCCGATCACCAGCAGATGCGCCGCCTGATGCGCGATGCCTGTGCTGCCAAGGAGGCACTGACCGATAGCAACAGTGCCGAACTGAAACTGGAACTGGCAGACGGCAGCCACTGGCAGGGCAGCCTCAGTCGTGAAAAATTAAACAGTCTGGTGGATCCGTTGATCCGCAAGAGTCTTATTCCATGCCGTCGCGCCCTTAAGGACGCCGGGGTCGACCCGGCAGAAATTCTGGACGTGGTGATGGTCGGCGGTTCCACCCGGGTGCCGCGAGTGCGTGAACTGGTAGGTGAATTCTTTGCACGTAGTCCTAAGGTGGATATCGACCCGGATAAGGTAGTCGCTATCGGCGCGGCGATGCAGGCCGATGTGCTGGCGGGTAACAAGCCCGATTCCGAGATGCTGCTGCTGGATGTGATTCCCCTGTCGCTGGGGCTGGAGACCATGGGCGGCCTGACCGAGAAGGTGATCCCGCGCAACACCACCATCCCGGTGGCCCGTGCCCAGGACTTCACCACCTACAAAGATGGCCAGACGGCGATGGCGATCCACGTCTTGCAGGGGGAGCGCGAGCTGGTCAGCGACTGCCGCTCCCTGGCCCGTTTCGAATTACGCGGTATTCCGCCGATGGCGGCTGGGGCAGCGCGCATTCGTGTCACCTTCCAGGTCGATGCGGACGGCCTACTCTCGGTCACCGCCCGTGAACAGACTAGCGGGGTGGAGAGCAGTATTCAGGTCAAACCCTCCTATGGGCTCTCCGATACGGAGATAACCACCATGCTGCGTGATTCCATGGCCCACGCCCGTGACGACATGGATGCACGCAATCTGCGCGAACAGCAGGTGGAGGCGGACCGGGTATTGGAGGCGCTGGTCGCGGCGCTGGCCGCCGATGGTGAGCGCCTGCTCTCTCCAGAGGAGCGTGCCCTGCTCGAACGAGGCATGGCCGAACTGCGTGAATTGAAGCAGGGCAGCGACGAAAAGGCGATAAAGCGCGCTATCGAGAAGCTTAATGCCGATTCGGGTGAATTCGCCGCACGGCGGATGGATGACGGCATCCGCAAGGCGCTCGCCGGGCGGGAGCTTGATTCGCTAGAGTAGCCTTGTGTTTATCTGCTACCGCAACTATTGAATGACTCTAACCTGGAGCTAGCTGTATGCCGCAACTGATTTTTCTGCCCCACGAGGAGATCTGCCCTGAAGGTGCTGTGATCCAGGCCGATAAGGGCACCACCATCTGCGATGCGGCATTGGCCAACGGTATCGAGATCGAGCACGCTTGTGAGAAGTCCTGTGCCTGCACCACCTGCCATGTCATTGTTCGTGAGGGCTCAGAGAGTCTCTCCGAGGCGAGCGAGGTGGAGGAGGATATGCTGGATAAGGCCTGGGGCCTGGAACCAGAGTCGCGTCTCTCCTGTCAGGCGCAGGTGGGTGACGAGGATCTGGTGATCGAAATCCCCAAATACACCATCAACATGGTTTCCGAGTCCCACTAAAATGTGAGCATTCATTTCAGGTGTGTAGTGGTCGTTGTGTCGGTTTTGGAAAATGTCAGAACGAGTGAAACATTCATTGACTGATTATTGTCTGCAGTGTTTTTGTAGAGAATGGACAGAAAAATGATCAGCGCTACGAGAAATAAAAGCAGGATTATCTGATTCATCATTTAAGCTCCGTTGTTAGTTAGGTATAACCCTATTATCAGTGGTGACACCAAATCCGTTAAGAGGCAATATCGCACGTGAAAACAATGAGTTGTGTGGAGGTGTTATGAATCTAAAATGGACCGATAGCCTGGAGATAGCCATCCAGCTCGACGAGGCCCACCCTGAGGTTGACCCCCAATTTGTCCGCTTTACTGACCTGCATAGCTGGGTCTGTGCGCTGGAGAAGTTTGACGACGATCCGGAAAACTCTAACGAAAAGATCCTCGAAGCGATCCAGATGCAGTGGATCGAGGAACATAGCTGACGTTCCCCACCCATCGACCGTTCGGTCTGTGTGACGCCGGTCAACGCCTTGATTTTTCTTCCGTTTAAGATGGGAACTGCTGGAACGCCTCGGCGAGCCCGCGTATAATCGCCGGTTTATCGCAAAGGCCATGTCGGCCAGTTCCAACGGAGAAAATTTTAGATGGCAATCGAACGCACCATTTCCATTATCAAACCCGATGCAGTGGCCAAAAATGTTATCGGTGAGATCTACGCCCGTTTTGAGAAGGCAGGTCTGAAGATCATCGCTGCGCGCATGATTCACCTGTCGAAGGAGCAGGCCGGTGCCTTCTATGAAGTGCACAAGGAGCGTCCGTTTTACAACGATCTGGTTGAGTTCATGACCTCCGGTCCGGTCATGGTGCAGGTGCTGGAAGGTGAGAATGCCATTGCCCAGAATCGTGAAGTAATGGGTGCTACCAACCCGAAAGAGGCGGCCCCCGGTACTATCCGTGCCGACTTCGCCAGTTCCATTGATGAAAACGCAGTACACGGTTCCGATGCACCGGAAACCGCTGCGCGTGAAATCGATTTCTTCTTTAAGCCGGAAGAGCTTTGTCCGCGTACCCGATAATCGGGCGCGGCGCTCTTGCGCCCAATGACGAGTCGAGCAATTTATGAGTGAGTCCGTAAGGACAAATCTACTTGGTCTGACACGCCAGGATATGGAGGCCTTCTTCACCGCTATGGGGGAGAAGGCCTTCCGCGCTTCTCAGGTGATGAAATGGATCTACCAGTTCGGGGTCGATGACTTTGAGCAGATGACCAACCTGAGCAAGGCTCTGCGTGATCGTCTGGCCGAAGTTGCCGAGATCCGCCTGCCCGAGGTGGTGAAGGATATGCCTGCGTCTGACGGCACCCGCAAATGGTTGTTGCGCGTCGACGAGGTCAACCACATCGAGATGGTCTACATCCCGGATAAGGATCGCGCCACTCTCTGCGTTTCCTCGCAGGTCGGTTGTACGCTCGCCTGTAGTTTCTGTTCAACCGCACGTCAGGGTTTTAATCGTAATCTCACTACCGCGGAGATCGTCGGTCAGGTGGCGTTAGCCACCCGCATCATCGGATTGCCGGATAACAAGGGAGAGCGAGTGATCACCAATGTGGTGTTGATGGGCATGGGTGAGCCACTGATGAATCTGGACAGCGTTGTCCCGGCGATGGAGTTGATGAAAGACGATCTCGCCTTTGGCATCTCCAAACGACGCGTGACCCTCAGTACTGCCGGTGTGGTACCTGGGATCGATGAACTGAACAAACGCAGTGATATCAGTCTGGCGGTTTCGCTGCATGCACCAAACGATGACCTGCGTGATCAACTGGTGCCACTGAACAAAAAGTATCCGATCAAGGAACTGCTGGCCGCCTGCAAACGTTATGTTGCTGGCAAGCCCCATCATCGCGTGACCTTCGAGTACGTAATGCTCGCGGGGGTCAACGACAGTGTCGCGCATGCGCGCCAACTGGTGAAAATTCTGCGCACGGTTCCCGCCAAGGTGAACCTGATCCCGTTCAATCCGTTCGAGGGTGCGCCTTATCAATGCCCATCACTGGAGGTCATAAACGCCTTCCGCGATGTGGTGATGGAAGCCGGGATCATCGCCGTCACCCGCAAAACCCGAGGTGATGACATCGCTGCCGCCTGTGGACAACTGGCGGGCAAGGTAAAAGACCGCACCCGCCGTAGTGGGCGGTTCCCCATCGTCGAGGAGAAGATTGCATCATGAGACGTATCGGCATACTGGTTTTGATGACGTTGCTCATAGCACTTACCGGCTGTAGTAGTAGTTCCATTGCAGTAAAAGATGGCGTGGATAGAACCAAGGCTGCCGCAGCCAATGCCGAACTGGGACTGCGCTACATGATTCAGGGCAACAATGAAACGGCGATGAAGAAACTCAAGCGTGCCCTGGAATTTGATAGTAAATATGGTCCTGCCCACCACTATATGGCTGAACTATATCGTCGTCTGAATCGTCCTGCAGATGCCGAAGACCATTACGAGGATGCGTTGAGTTACAGCGAAGGTGACACCTCCCTGTTGCACAATAATTACGGTGCGTTTCTCTGTGGCCAGAAACGTTTCAACGAGGGCGAACGTCAGTTCCGCAAGGTACTGGAGAACCCAGTCTATCCACGAAGGGATCAGGTCTTTGAGAACATGGGTACATGTATGTTGCGCAAACCTGATCTGAAAAAGGCTGAGGAGTACCTACGTACGGCGTTGCAGATCAATCCGCGTCTGCCCGGTGCACTGTTGGCCATGGCCCGGGTAACCTTTGATCAGAAGAACTATATGTCGTCTCGCGCCTATCTGCAGCGCTTCCAGGCAGAGGCAAAACCGATACCGGGGAGTCTCTGGCTAGGTATCCAGGTAGAGCGCGTGCTCGGCGATAAGGATGCACTTGCTAGCTATGGACTGGCTTTGAAAGGGCGTTTCCCTGATGCACCGGAAACAAAACTCTACCTGGAATCCCTACGATAAAGGGGCAGGAAATGACCGACATGAAAGAAGAACAACAACAGCAACAATACCTATCGCCCGAATCACCAGGCCAGCGCCTGCGTGCTGCGCGTGAGGCCGCAGGACTCTCTCGCGGAGAAGTCGCGCTGCATATGCGGATCAATGAGCGCAAGGTTGCCGCTCTGGAAGAGGGCAATTACGAATTATTCCCATCAGAGACCTTTGTTTCTGGCTACCTGCGCAGTTATGCCAAGGTACTCGGTTTACCGGAAAGCGATTTCATCCGCCCGGTCAGTAGTACCGAATTACCGCCGTCGTTATCGACATCGAGCGGTGATAAAAAGCAGGCAAGTAGTATGGACCTGCCGGTACGTATGGTCACCTACGTCATTATTGCAGTGGTTTTTGCTTCTATTGCCATGTGGTGGGTAAGCCAACGCGAAAAAGTGTCAGTCAACGCTGACGAACCAATGGCGGCCATGCAGGAAGAGGAAAACCAACCTCAGACAAAAACAACTGTGACTGAGTCGCAGCTATCCATGCCTGTCGTAGATGACAATACGATGGTTGAAGAGGGAAGTACGAAAGCCGTTGACACTGCTCCTGAAACTGAAACTGAGCCGAAGGCAGAGGAAAAACCATCGGTAATTGCCAATGTTCCGGCCACTCCATCTCAGGAATCGGTTAAGCCCCTGGCTGTACCACCGGTAGTCGCGTCATTGGATATCGCAGAGAGTGAAACCCCCGCTATAGCTGAAACGCCTTTACCTCCGCCACTGGACGAAAATACACCTGTCTCGAAGCTGGTGATTGAGTACCAGAACGATAGCTGGACTGAAGTGGATGACAATGGGGGGCGTCGTCTGGTTTATGGTTTGATGCGTGCAGGACAGACCATTGAAATCAAGGGTGAGGCACCGTTTAAGGTGTTCCTCGGTTTTGCCGAAGGTGTAACCATTCATTACAACAGCGACCTGTTTGATTTCGCCCCTTTTCGACGTGGTAAAGTTGCCCGCTTCCGAATCGGTCGGGCAGAACACAATCAGCCAGGTATCCGGTAGTCGCGATGCAACATGAAAACCCCGTGGTGCGTCGCAAGACGCGCCAGATTATGGTGGGTAATGTTCCAGTAGGTGGTGATGCACCGATCTCGGTACAGAGCATGACCAACACCGAAACCACCGATGTGGCCGCCACCGTAGCGCAGATTCATGCGCTGGAGCGGGCAGGGGCTGACATTGTGCGTGTCTCTGTTCCATCACTGGAAGCGGCCGAGGCCTTCGGTAAGATTCGTCAGCAGGTCAGCGTACCGTTGATCTCCGATATCCACTTTGATCATCGCATTGCTCTGCGTGTGCTGGAGCTGGGTGTCGATTGTCTACGTATCAATCCAGGTAACATCGGCAAGGATGATCGGGTACGAGCGGTGGTCAACGCGGCTCGTGATAAAAATGTTCCTATCCGCATAGGGGTCAATGCCGGTTCACTGGAGAAGGAACTGCAAAAGAAGTACGGCGAGCCTACTTCCGACGCGCTTGTGGAGTCGGCACTGCGCCACATCGATATCCTCGACAAGCTCGACTTTCAGGACTTCAAGATCAGTCTCAAGGCTTCGGAGATATTCATGACCGTGGCCGCTTATCGGAAGTTGTCGGAGCAGATAGAGCAGCCGCTGCATTTAGGTATTACAGAAGCGGGCGGATTACGCTCCGGTACGGTAAAATCCGCCATTGGTCTCGGCATGCTGTTGGCCGATGGTATCGGTGACACTATTCGCGTCTCCCTCGCCGCTGATCCGGTGCAGGAGATCAAGGTCGGCTTCGACATCCTCAAAAGCCTGCACCTGCGTAGCAAGGGGATCAATCTAGTGGCCTGCCCCTCCTGCTCGCGGCAGAACTTTGACGTGATCGCCACGGTCAATGCACTCGAGGGGCGGCTGGAGGATATTCTGGAGCCGCTGAACGTGGCGGTGATCGGTTGCGTGGTAAACGGTCCGGGTGAAGCGAAAGAGGTGGACGTTGCCGTCACCGGTGGTCAGCCCAACCTGATCTACCTCGATGGTAAGCCGAACCACAAGATCGACAACGAACAACTGGTCGATGAACTGGAAAAACAGATCCGCGCCGAACTAGCTAGGCGTGAAGCGGAGAAAGAGAGTTGAGTAAGAATATTCAGGCCGTGCGCGGCATGAACGATATTCTGCCGGAGCAGACCCCGGCCTGGCGCTATCTTGAAGAGACGGTGCGCCAGCTACTGGATGGTTACGGCTATAACGAGATTCGTATGCCGTTGGTGGAGATGACCGAACTGTTCAAACGCTCCATCGGTGAGGTCACCGACATCGTCGAGAAGGAGATGTACACCTTCGAGGATCGTAACGGTGACATGCTAACCCTGCGCCCGGAGGGTACCGCCGGTTGCGTACGTGCCGGGATCGAGAACGGTCTGTTACACAATCAGGTTCAGCGTCTCTGGTATCAGGGACCGATGTTCCGTCACGAGCGGCCACAAAAGGGGCGTTATCGTCAGTTTAATCAGATCGGTGTCGAGGTGTTCGGTCTGCAAGGGCCAGACATCGATGCCGAGCATATCCTGATGACCGCGCGCCTGTGGCGCATGCTGGGGCTGGATGATGCTGTTGAGTTACAGCTCAACTCCCTTGGTACCCCGGCTTCCCGTGCGGCCTATCGCGAACTGCTCGTGGAGTATCTGAGTAAGCACGAAGAGAAACTCGACGAAGATAGCAAACGCCGGCTGCAGAGCAATCCGCTGCGTATCTTGGATAGCAAGAACCCGGAGATGCGCCCCATCGTCGAAGCGGCACCCAAGCTGGATCAGCATCTTGATGAGGAATCTCGGCAACATTTTGCTACTCTGTGCGCCATTCTTGATGATGCAGGCTTGAACTACACCATCAACCCCTGTCTGGTAAGGGGGCTCGACTACTACGGCAAGACCGTGTTCGAGTGGGTCACCAACAAACTCGGTGCCCAGGGCACCGTGTGTGCCGGTGGTCGCTTCGATGGTCTGGTAGAGCAGTTAGGCGGCAAATCGACACCGGCGGTGGGTTTCGCCATGGGTATCGAACGGCTGGTCAGTCTGATCGAGGATCAGGCTCTGTCGCTGGCACAATATCAGCCCCATGCCTATCTGGTGCAGGTAGGCGATGCGGCGCAACGCCAGGGTATGTTGCTTGCAGAACAGCTTCGTGACGCACTGCCGCTACTGCGGCTGGAGAGTCACTGCGGTGGCGGTAGTTTTAAGAGTCAGTTCAAACGTGCTGACAAGAGTGGCGCTTCGTTGGCGCTGATCCTCGGCGATGAGGAGGTGGCCAACGGTACACTGGGAATCAAATTTCTGCGTCAGGAGACGGGGCAGAAACTGCTGTCGCTGGCGGAGGCGATTGAGTTTATGGCCACATGGTTGGCCGAAGCTGAATAGTGAACGAATAGAAACGAAACAGTCAGGAGTCCAGGGTGGAACTATACAATTCGGAAGAAGAGCAGGTCGAAGCGCTCAAGGCGTGGTGGGATAAGAACGGTAAGTCGGTACTTGTCGCTATTGCTGTGGTATTGCTTGGCGTATTTGGCTGGAAGAACTGGCAGCAACAGCAACATACCCAGGCTGAAAACGGTGCCATGGGCCTACAAAAGGTGCTGGACTCGCTGCAGAGTAATCCCGATGCGACTCTTGAAGTAGGACGCACCCTCACCAGTGAAGCCTCTGGCACGGTTTACTCCACCATGGCCTCGCTGGCGATGGCGCGAGCAGCGGTAGAAAAGGACGATCTCGACGGTGCAGCAGCGCATCTTGAGGCGGCTATCAACAGTGCCTCGCAACCAGAGCTGCAAGAGGTTGCCCGTCTCAATCTTTCGCGAGTGCTACTTGCTCAGGGGAAAAACGATGAGGCCCTGCGTCAGTTGCTGAGTGGACAGGCAGGTGCTATGCAGGCGGCCTATGATGAGTTGCGTGGCGACATCATGCTGGCCCAGGGGAAAACCAAAGAGGCGCGTGATGCTTATATCAATGCCCTGACCGGTTTTCGTGACTCTGCTGAAAAGAAGGAACTGGTGCAGCTGAAACTTGATGATCTGGCGGAGCGTGTCGGCGAGTGAGATTTTTTTACGCAGTAATACCGCTGTTGCTTCTGGCTGGATGTGGCTCGTCCCCATCCCCGATCGAGCCCCCAGCAGAGTTGACCACCATCGTCACTCCTGGCTTGCAGGCTGTTCATCTCTGGAGTATGCGCATTGACGGTTTCGGTCAGGACAATCCCAAGCTGGTACCCCTGGTCGATGGTGAGCGTGTCTATGTCGCCAATGGTGTAGGCAGGGTCGAGGCCTTTGCCGCGGATAGCGGTATTCGTCTATGGCAGGCCGATCTTGGTGTAACAATCAACGCTGGACCGGGTGAAGGCGATGACTTGCTGCTATTCGGTGTCGACTCCGGCGTGATCGCCATCGACAAGCGCGATGGTTCACGTCGCTGGCATGGTGCGGTTAGTAGTGAAGTATTGAGTATTCCGCAGCGTCGCGACAATAACGTGGTGGTGCATAGCGTCGATGGCAACATCACTGCCCTGAGCGCCAAGAGCGGCAAACAGCTTTGGCAACATCACGAAACCGTTCCCGGGCTTAGCCTGCGTGGATGCGGAGAACCGTTTCTTCTTGGCAACGCCGTGTTTGTTGGTACCGCCAATGGTAAATTGATTGCCCTCTCGATGTCAGATGGACGTCTGTTGTGGGAGAGCATCATTGCCGAGCCGCGTGGTCATACTGAACTTGAGCGTCTTGTGGATGTAGATGCACCACCGGTTTTTGCAGATGGTGTGGTCTACGCTTCAAGCTATCAGGACGCCCTGTCGGCAGTCGCTGCGAGTTCCGGGCAACTGCTCTGGAGTCGTGCCATCGCTACGATCAATTCCATCGCACTGGATAGCCGCAATCTCTATGTAACCGATTTGAACGGCGATGTGGTAGCGGTGTCTCGTCGCAACGGCGGCGTGATGTGGAAACAAACAGCACTGCATGCGCGCAAATTGAGTTCGCCGGTGGAGCAGGGTGAATACCTGCTGGTCGGCGACTACGACGGCTATCTGCACTGGTTGGCAAAAGAGGACGGCCACATCGTTGCCCGTACCCAGATCAACGACTGGAAGGCCTACTGGCCTGTACCCGACGTGCGGGATGAATTCACTGCGTTCTACAAAGAAAACCGTGCAGTACAGGCAACACCTGCGCTCAAGGGGACCCAGGTATTTGGACTGGATCGTCGTGGCGTACTCGATGTCTTCCGTCTTTCCCCCATAGAGAAGTAACAGATGAAACCGGTCATCGTCCTCGTCGGACGGCCTAATGTGGGTAAATCCACCCTGTTCAATAAACTTACCCGCTCACGTGATGCGCTGGTGGCGGACTTCGCCGGTCTGACCCGCGACCGCCAGTACGGTATCGGCCGAACCGGTGATCGACCCTATCTGGTGGTGGATACCGGTGGCCTCAGCGGTAATAAGCAGGGCATCGAAAGCGAGATGGCGAGCCAGGTACGCCAGGCAGTGGGCGAGGGTGATGCGGTTCTTTTCATTGTTGATGCCCGCGAAGGCCTCAATGCCGCCGATCAGAATATCGCGGCCTACCTTCGTCAGTGCGGCAAGCCTGTGACCCTGGTGCTGAATAAAACTGATGGCATCGATGCCGAAATGGCCAGCGGTGAATTTCATGAAATGGGATTAGGAGAACCTCATCCCATCGCCGCGGCCCATGGTCGAGGTGTGCTTAGCCTGATTGGCAATGTACTGGAGCCGTTTCCCGCCGATGAGGAAGATGAGGGCGAGGAAGATAAAGGGATCCGCGTCGCTATCGTTGGTCGACCCAACGTAGGCAAATCGACGCTGGTTAACCGCATCCTCGGAGAGGAACGGGTGGTGGTGTTCGACATGCCCGGTACGACCCGTGACAGTATCTATATCCCCTTCGAGCGTGATGATCAGAAATATACCCTGATCGATACTGCGGGAGTGCGACGTCGTGCCCGGGTTAGCGAATCAATTGAGAAGTTCAGCATCATCAAGACTCTGCAGGCGATCACCGATTCCAATGTAGTGGTGATGGTGTTGGATGCCCGTGAAGGGATTAGTGATCAGGATGCCCATCTGCTCGGTCTCGTGCTCGATGCGGGACGTGCACTGGTCATCGCGATCAACAAATGGGACGGTCTGGAAAAGGAACAGAAGGAGAAGATCCGTCGCGAACTTGAGGTCAAACTGCCGTTCCTCGATTTTGCCCGTATCCACACCATTTCTGCGCTGCATGGCACCGGCGTTGGAGAACTCTACGCTTCGGTCAACAAGGCCTACGATTCGGCGATGCGCAAACTCTCTACCCCAGAGCTGACCAATTTGCTGGAGTCGTTGCTGATGACACACCAGCCACCACTGGTAAATGGCAGACGCATCAAACTGCGTTACGCCCACCAGGGGGGCAAGAATCCACCGCTGATCGTAATCCATGGCAATCGGGTCGATTCAATACCCAACAGTTATCGCCGCTACCTTGAGAAGGGCTTCCGGCAGCATTTGAAGCTGGACGGTACGCCGGTACGCATTGAATTCAAGGGTGGTGAGAACCCTTACGCAGGCAATAAAAATAAGCTCAATAAGCGCCAGATTGCACGCAAAGCGCGTCTGGTACATTTCATTAAGAAGAACGAAAAAAAGCGCTCAAGGAAAAAGAACGGTTGAAATTGATGACTTCGCACATATATTAGCAATAGCTAATGTCTGTGCGTATAATCGCGTCATTCGTCTTTCAACCATTTGAGGGGAAACCATGAGTATCGACCGTATCGTCTTCGCAGTAGCCGGCACCTTTATCATGCTGAGCCTGGCACTGGGCATGTCCATCAGCCCGCTGTTCCACCATGAATACTGGCTCTTTTTCACCGCCTTTGTTGGCCTGAATCTGTTCCAGTCTGCCTTTACCGGGTTCTGCCCGTTGGCAATAATTCTCAAGGCGTTAGGCGCCAAGCCGGGGCATGCCTTTAATTGAGGTGCTGCTCTAGTTAAGTAAAAAAAGGCCCTTCGGGGCCATTTTTCGTTTGGCGTTTCTTCATGGCCCTGCTTCGTCAATCCGCTGAATACATTTTCATCGAAGAGGTGAAAAATCCTTTAAATATGCGGTTATTGCAGATATAAGTTGGCAGGCGAATCGTTTGCAGTTAGTACTCCTCGTTAAAAAAATTAAGAATTACGGGGCACAAGTAAACGAAAAGGAGAGCATTGGATGGCAAACAAGGTACTCGCAGGCCCGATCCTGCGACGCACAACAAAGAACCGGGTATGCGTCTGGCTTGCCACATCAGAGCCGATGCAGCTGCAGTTGACCGTGACCGATACCAGCAACAATCCGTTCGGTACGGGTACGATGAATGCTATGAACCCACTGGGTATCCAACTCGGCGAGCACCTGTTTGTTCACCTGTTGCAGACAAGATCCGACGATCCTAACGGCTATCCACTCGATACCCTGATGTACTATCGGGTCGATCAAATTCTTGATGGGAACAGCTCACCCCTCTTTTCCGATGAAGAGCTCCAGCAGATCGTCTACGGCACACATCCTTCTCCCAGCTTTTTCATCTCTTCCCAACTCAAGAACCTGTTGCACGGCAGCTGCAGAAAACCCCATGGCAAGTGCACTGCGGCAGATGGACTGAGCCATGGGCATAAACTGATGCAGGAAACCAGTGCTGATCTGAATAAGCGGCCTGCCATCCTGCTACTGACCGGTGACCAGATCTACGCGGATGACGTCTCCCTCTCTCTCAGTGCCAGATTGCGGGAGGAGGCTGTTCAACTCACTGGTCGGGCCGAGCAGATGCCAATGATCGGTAACCCGGCAGAGCTTCCTCTGCATGGACGCAAAGATATCCTCAGTGAAAAGGAGTCAGGGCTAAGTTCGGGAGAGTCGGAGAATCATCTGCTGTCATTCGGCGAATACGCCGCGATGTATCTCTACACCTTCGGCAATCTTTCGGCATGGGAACCTGTATGGGAGTGGGATGAAATACAAAACCTCGGTGTCGCCGCAGGAGAAGTGGGCAGTGCTTGGGAAGCGGCGAAAGAACAGAACAGTTATCTGCGTAACTTTCATAAGACTTTGCCGGATGTGCGCAGGCTGCTCGCCAACATCCCCACTTACATGATGTTCGATGACCACGATGTCACCGACGACTGGAACATCACCCATAGTTGGTACGACAAGGTTCGTGAATCGGAGTTGGGACGACGTATTGTCTCCAACGCGTTAGCCGCATGCTGGGCATTTCAGAGCTGGGGTAATGATCCGGACAATTTTGGCAAGGACCTGGTGTGGAGTATTCAGCAGCGACTGACTGACAAAAGCGATAAACCTGCCATTGCAGAGCGCTACGACCTGCACAATTGGAAGCATCGTGGTTGGGGATTTTCTATTCCTACCTTCCCGCCCATCATCGCAATGGATTCACGCACTCAACGCCAATACGACGACTACAATCTTCCCGCGCAACTCATCGATCGCTATGGGCTCGACTGGCTACGCGTGGAGTGGTCCAAGGTCGTAACCGATACCGGATTGCCAGCGGATACCTGGCCGATATTCATCGCCGCAACGCCGGTATTGGGTTTTGCCCCCATCGAAGCAGTGCAGAATCAGATCCTGCGCATTATTAAAAAAGGTCTCAAATTTCTTGCCGACAGATACATCTATCTCGCATGGTTGCCCTGGTTGCAGGGACCTATCGACAGAAAGGTTGTCAACGTCCTGGACATAGAATCGTGGACGGCCAACAAAAAGGGATACAAGGCACTGTTCGATGTACTGCAGAGCAGAATGAAACTTCCCGGCTGTCTGTTTCTCTCCGGTGATGTGCACTACGCCTTCAGTGCCAATGGGGAATTTGAATGCAATGAAAAGAAGTTTGCGTGCATGCAACTCACCAGCTCTGCCCTGAACAACATGCCAGGAGAACATAACCAGGCGTTACTGGAAAAACTGGGTGATAAGTTACCCACGGGAAAACACGGTACCTGGTTTTCCCTGAAAAAGAAAAACCGCTGGAAATCTACATCAACGTTGATACGCCCTGATGAAACACCCACACCTATTCATGCGGATAACAATATCGGTTTGGTGCAATTCGTCGATGGGTGTCCGATCAACCATACCCTACTTACTGGCAATGGTGAGCGGTGCTATGTGCTGAAGAAGAGTCAGGATTGAAAGAGTGAATTTACTTTATAGTTAGAGTCATAAAGTTTCATAGGTGAAATATATCTACATCGGACTTGCGTCTCCCCCCAGTTTTTTGCACTCTTTATTTATGGTTGTTTGCATCGTCAGGTGTCTTTACACAAGGAGTTAATAGGAGATGACAATGAGTAATTTTAGACTTGGAAATGCATCCCTGAAGGAATTAGAGGGTGTTCATCCGGATTTGGTAGCTGTTGTAAAGCGTGCCATCGAAATTACCGTACAGGATTTCTCAGTCCATGACGGCATACGAACTCTAGAGGACCAACGTAAGCTCGTTGAGCGAGGGGCTAGCAAAACGCTCAATTCCAGGCATATCACTGGGCATGCAGTTGATTTGGTTCCGTATATCAATGGGAAGTTACGTTGGGAGTGGGACCCGATTTATAACATAGCAGAAGCTGTCAGAATGGCTGCGAGAGAGCAGGAGGTGACAATACGCTGGGGTGGGGCATGGGATGTTTTATTGACGGATACCGATGATTCCCCTGAAGATCTTGTGGCAGACTATGTCGCTCGGAGGAAAAGGGCAGGCAAAAAGGCATTTATTGATGGTCCTCACTATGAGTTACCAAAGCAGGTGTATCCTTAAGCATGAATCAGGTGCCGAGAAAGCCATTATGTGACACCCGCTCTATGAGAGAGTGAGGCATGATTAGCTTACTAAATAAAAAGAAGAGTATTACCGCGAGAAATCAGTTTGCCAGCACGGTTCTAACCATTGCTGAGGAGTCGCTATTTTGGGGAGGACCAGGTGTATTCGCTTACACCTCGGGTGGGTATCTTTCTTGAGTGGAATAATGCATTGATATCAATACTCTTGCTGGCATACATGTTTGCGTACACGTAGCGATACAACTTAATTCACCAGGCAACAAAAAAATAGGCCTTCTCGGGCCGCTTTTAATGCTCTAAAGCGAACAGCTTAGTTGTCATGACCGTCCAGTCCATGGGTATGTCCATGCTCAAACATTTTTGCGGTGGCATAGCGGACTTTTTTCAACTACGGAAACAACGAAGTTGGGGGGCAGTTAGTGGTGGTTGGCGTTAACGGCACCTTTTATATCTACGATTCAGCAAGGTCAATTGCTAGAGTTATGTTTGCGCATGAAACACGGAGGGGAAGGGAATGGAGTTGTTGTGGATTTTAATTATAGTGCCGCTGTTGATACTTGCCGGATCACTGTTTCTATCAATTAAGTTCTATTTTGTTGGTGCTGCGATTTCAACGTTTATTGCTACCGCATATTTCCATATGGTTATGGATGCACTGCAAGGATTTGGTCATCCAGCTCCGACTTCGAATAAGAAAAAACGCGATCCCATCGAACAGTTAAAGGAAGATGCGCTTGCCGCGTGTATCAGTTTTGCCATTTTGAGTGTTGTGGTTCTGGTGACAAAAGCATTGTCCTGACGTGATGCCTGACAAAGGAGACGGAGGGATTAAACAATGGATCCCTAAGACTCGATTGAAATAGTGAATATCTAACTAAACAACGAGCATAAAAAAAGGCCCTCGCGGGCCTCTTTTATGCGCTAGAACGAACACCTTAGTGGTCGTGACCTTCCGGTCCATGGACATGTCCATGCTCCAGCTCTTCTGCGGTGGCGTCGCGGACTTCAACGACGGAGACATCGAAGTTTAGGGTCTGGCCAGCCAGCGGGTGGTTGGCGTCGACGGTGATGTTCTCGTCGTCCAGGCCAATTACAGTGACGATGTGCGGACCGTGCTCGGTCATGGTCTGGAACTGCATGCCGACTTCGATCTCTGTACCATCCTCGAACATGTTGCGCGGTACGTTGTGGGTCAGCGCGTCGTCGCGCTCGCCGTAGCCGTCTTTTGCTTCAACCACCACGTTCATGCTGTCGCCGACGCTTTTGCCTTCCAGCGCGTCTTCAAGGCCAGGGATGATGTTGTTGTGGCCTTGCAGGTAGGCCAGAGGACCGCGTCCTTCAGAGCTGTCGATGACGGCGCCGTCGCTGCCGGTCAGGGTGTAGTCGATAGCGACCACCTTGTTTGCGGAGATTTGCATTGAAGATCCTTGGGTCTTTGGTAGATAACTGGCGCAGTTTACGCGGATAGGAGGGCTAAATCCAATCGGGGCTAGATCAGGCCAGCCAGTAGTGGGCTTGCTGGGCCTCGAGGAAGGCAGCCGCGCCTTCGCCCTGAAGCATGGCGAAGGTGGCGAGCATTCCTGCCTCCATGCAGGTTCCGGCGACCACAGTGACCGCGTGGGGGCCAGCTTCCACCGGCCAGCCGGTCCTGGGGTTGAGGATGTGGCCGTAGCGTTTGCCCTTGTGCAGGATGAAACGCCGTGCATCGCCGCTGGTAGCGATGCCACCCTGGGCTACGTCGAGCTGGCCGACGGCCTTGCGCCCGGTGGCCGCTGGGTCGTCGATGCCGATGCGCCAGGGCTGGCCGTTACGGCGCGGTTTGTTGATGTAGAGGTCGCCACCGAAATTGACGATGAAGGAGGCATCGGTCTGTTGGCTCACTATCAGGGCCGCCTTGTCCACCGCGTACTCCTTGCCGATGCCGCCGAGGTCGATCTCCATCCCGGAGGGCAGGGTGATATGGGGCGGTTGCCAGCTCACCTTATCCCAGCCCACCTGCTGCAGGCAGTCGTCGACCTGCTCAGCTTTGGGGAGGCGGGCAGCGGGGCTGAAGTTCCACACCTTGCGCAGTACACCAGCGGTGATGTCGAACAGACCTTCGCTGAGCTGGTAGCACTGGTCGGCAAAGCCGAGCAGCAGGGCGGTCTCCTCGTCGACTTCGACGGGATTGCCGTTGGCGCTGTTGATGGTGTGGACGATGTTGTCCGAGCGGTAGCGGCTGAATTTAGCCTCGATGCGCCAGGTCTCCGCCGCCACGGCTTCAAGTAGTGCAGCGGCGGTTTCCCGATTATCGATCTCCATGAACAGTTCGCAGGGGCTGGCCATGGCCTGGAAACGGCCAATCCAGTAGTCGCCGGAGGGGCTTCGTTCCAGGGTCGTCTTCATGTTATGGGCGCCGTCCATGGCGCAGTGATATCAGAATTTGAAGCGATAGCCCAGCTGAAAGATGGTCGCTGTCAGGGTAGGGTAGAGATCGTAGTTCTGCTGTATGCCTATGGCATCCGCAGGATGGCTCTCTCCCTCCTGGATCATCTGTTCCAGACGTATGGTGAAATCCCCATTGGCCAGCGGCATGCCGTACTTTATCCCGATGGTCCGACCGGACATTTCTGCCAGACGCAGGTCAGAGCTGGCGTATTGCGGTTGATCGGTTAGCCCAACCAGACTGTGGCGGTAGAAGTCCGCGGCGGTCTGCTGATAGAGACGTAGATGGGGTTGCAGGTACTTACCGCCTCCTAGCTCATACCGGTACTTCACATCGGCGGTGTGGGCGGTGATGCCCCAGTCATCGCTGAAGTAGCGGTAGCTGACATAGACCACATCTTCGGGAAGCTGGTATTGCCACTTCCAGAACAGGGCGGTGCTGTTGCGGCTGTCGGGACGCTTTTCGTAGCGGTAGTCGAAGGTGTTTCCGCCGCCGTCTACCACACTGAGGAATTTATAGGGTTCAGTGAGATAGCCGGTGCTACTGGTGTAGCTCAGGTTCACCTGGGTCAGTGCACGGCGGCTCAGGATTTGAGTCATACCCAGCAACAGGTTGACACTGTTTTTGCTTTTCTCTTCACTCTCACCCGTTGGTGTAGGGGCACTATAGAGTGCCATTTCAACCGGTGCGCCGCCGCTAGGTGCTATGGTGTCAGCGGTGAAGCCGATCCCAGCCGAGAGGGTAGTCAGTTTATTATTAAAGTCACGCTTCACCGTATCTGAGAAACCCAGTGAGAGATAGTCGGTCTCTTTGGAAATGTCCGCACTGATGGTGTTGCTGTAGAGGCGTGACAGTTCGTGTTCATAGTCGATGCCAAAAGCGTAGCGTACATCGCGCATGTCGCGCATGGGCAGATCACCCGCCTGTGTTGTGTACGTGTTGTTGCCGGAGGGTGAAGTAAAAGTCTGCGCCACATCGGTGGGTGATGCACCGTTGGGTGAGGAGCCGGTGATAGAGTCGAACAGGGCGCGCAGGGTCAGAATGGCTCCCGATTCGGTCACTGTGGTAGCCGAGGCGATCGGTTCAACGATGTTGATCCGTCCATCCTCGCTGTAGGTCATCAGGCCGGTTTTCACATCCCACTCGCCAGGACCGGCTGTGCCGGAGGCTTGCAGCGGCTGTGACAGGACACTGCAAGTGGCCGCGGCGAGTGCGCCACGGATCGATAGGGGGCGTTTTTTTAGTTGCATCCGCAGCCACCTCCACCTACGCCTTGACCGCCAAAGGCGGCTTCTTTACTGAAGAAAATGTGCTCATCCAGGGTGTTCTCCAGAGAGTCGGGTACCAGTTGCATCTTCTCCTGGGCGAGCAGATCGCGCTCCCAGGGTTTGACCGGTTCGATGCTGCAACCTGCCAGAAGCAGAAGAAGCAGCAACATTGGGACGATTCTTTTCACTGCTTACTCCTTGTTACCGAGTAGTTTGACAATGTCCTGTTCCAGCGTTGCTCTGTCCTTTGCACGAAAACCGATGTGCGAGCTGTGTAGCTTGCCTCCGCGGTCGATGAGATAAGAGCTAGGCATGCCCATGACCTCGTACTGCTCTGCGACCGTACCTTCCGGATCAAAGGCGATGGTGAAGTTGGGGTGGGTGGCGTTGAGGAATTTCTGCGCCATCTCTTTTTCACTATCCAGGTTGACGGCGACGATCTTCAATCCCTGCTTGGCGTAACGCTGCTGCATTTGGTTCATCCAGGGGAACGAGGCGCGGCAGGGTGTACACCAGGAGGCCCAGAAGTCGAGATAGACTACCTGGCCCTTCAGTTTGCTCAGTTCAACTTTGCCATTGGTGCCGTCAAGAGTGAAATCCGCCGCAGCGGATGTTGCTGCCTGGGTCAGTGGTGTGAATAGCAGGCCACACACCAGGAGCAGGTGCTGGAGACGATTATTCATTGCTGTGAGTACCTATAGTTATTTTTTTAGTGGGTGACGCAAAATTTAGTGTGGATGGATTAAACCAACCTTAAAGCCTTACTCAGGGTGGGTGCAGGCATCGACTAGTTGCCGAGCGACAGGCAGGACCAGCAGGATGGTGGGAAAGGCGATGAGGAAGGCGCTGATCCAGGCATTCATCCAGAGCTGGAGAAAGTTATCCACCAGGCCGAGGTTAAGGAAGGTGACCACCATCGACATGATGAAGGACATGATCAGCGAGGTGAAAAACGCCAGCAGACGCGGCGCATGGTGTCGGGGAATACGTTTCATTGATGGTTGGCAGCGTCGAGTTGGGCCATCACCTCACGGCTGAGGAACAGGCCAGGATCAATGCGGCTGTTATTCATGCTCACGCTCCAGTGCAGGTGTGGGCCGGTGACTCGACCGGTCATACCCACTTTGGCGATGAGGTCACCCTGTTTCACCACCTGCCCCTTCTTCACCGCAATGCTGTCGAGGTGGCAGTACATGGTGACCAGCCCTTCGCCATGATCGATAAACACGGTGTTACCGTTAAAGAAGTAGTTACCGGTTTCGACCACCTTGCCTGCCGCTGGAGCCTTCACCGGGGTGCCCTTGGCAGCGGCGATATCGAGGCCGCTGTGTGGTCGACGCGGTTGTTCATTGAAGAAGCGCTTCTTGCCGAAGGTGCCACTGAGTCGACCGCTAACCGGCGTCAGAAAATCGAGCTGTGCACTACGTGTCTTGTCCCAACTGGCGAAGGCCTTGCGCGAGCGGGCCTGTTCACCACGGATCCGTTTCAGATCATCAGCGGTGGGATTTACCATGCGCTTGTTCTTCAGGGTGATGTGCTGCTCTTCGTATTTTTTGTCGCTCACCTTGAAGGTGACGGTTTCGCTCTTTCCTTTGCCACGGAAAAGGCGCAGGGTGTGGGTGCCGGGTTTGGTGCTGAGGGGTAGGCCAATTAGTGCCAGCCACTGGTCACCGTCGCGCTTCACCATCACCTGTTTCTTGCCGTAATAGGCATCGGGTCTGTTATCTGCTTGCCCCAACTGAATGATGGCCACACCTCCAGGTACAGAGAGTGCCCGGGGCAGGGCGGCTGCCTGAGCGGAAATAGATACAAACAGGGCGCTGAGCATCAGAAGCTGGCGAATCATCTGTTTACCTCCTCGACACGACACAATAGCTCACCCTGATGCAAGCGGGTACGCAGGGTATCGCCTATTTTTACCTCTTTGCTACTGCGAATCACCTGACCACTTTCACTCTGCTGCACAATGGCATAGCCACGGCTCAGGGTCGCAAGCGGGCTGATTGCCTCCAGTGCGCTGACCTGGGCCGCGAGGTGCAGCTGGAGCTGTTTCAGTCGCTGTTGCCACGCCAACTGCAGACGGTGTGACAGCTGCTGCTGACGCTGGTGGTGCTGCTGTAGTCGAACCATAGGGTTGTGGTGTTGTAGTCGTGCTTCGCCATTGGCGAGACGTGATTTTAGATGACGGGCAAGGTTGCGCTGCGCCGCCAGCAGACGCAGCTCCAGCTCATCCAGTCGCTGCGCTTTCTGCTGCAGGCTCTGGGCCGGGTCACGCAGTCGCTTGTGTAGCCAGTCGACTCGCTGCTTCTGCTGACGGAGCTGCTGGCCCAGTGAGCGTTGCAGGCGGGTGTCTATGCGCTGCAGGGCATAGAGCCATTCATCCCGATTCGGGCTGAGCTGTTCTGCGGCGGCCGAGGGGGTCGGCGCACGCAGGTCGGCGACAAAGTCGCTAATGGTGACGTCCACCTCATGTCCTACTGCGCTGATTACCGGCAGCGGTGAATCATAAATGGCTCGGGCCACCACCTCTTCGTTGAAGGCCCACAGGTCCTCCATTGAGCCGCCGCCACGGCCGACAATAAGTACGTCGCACTCGTTACGCTTTCCGGCCAGCCGGATTTGGTTTGCAATTTGGTTTGCTGCCCCTTCTCCCTGCACCACGGTGGGGTAGATCACCACCGGAATCGCCGGGAAGCGGCGCTTAAGCACGCTGAGAATGTCGCGGATCGCCGCGCCACTGGGTGAAGTGACCACGCCGATACACTTTGGCATGGAGGGGAGAGGGCGTTTGCGTGCTGCATCGAACAGGCCCTCCTGCTCTAGACGCTGTTTTAGGGCGTCGAAGGCACGACGCAGGGCGCCGTCGCCCGCTTCTTCCAGGTGCTCAACCTGCAATTGGTAGTCGCCACGTGGTTCGTACAGCCCTACTTTGACCCGTGCGGTGACTTGCATACCATCCTGCGGCGTGAAGCGTAGATTAACGGCCCGCATACGGAACATGGCACAACGGACCTGGGCGAATTCGTCCTTAAGGGAGAAGTAGATGTGACCGGAGCGGGGGCGTGCCAGGTTGGAGATTTCGCCCTCGACCCATAACAAGGGGAAACTGCCCTCAAGCACCGCACGGGCCTCACGATTCAGACGCGAGACCGAGTAGATTTCCCGCTGTGGCGCGCTGATTTCTATGCTGTTTTCACTCATGCGACTCAGTCTATCATGAAGCCCGCCCACTGTTAGGGGCATAAAAAAACCGCCACAAAAGTGGCGGTTTTTCGTTTTGACGGTTGCTGGAGATTATTTGAAAACGGACATTTCCAGCTTGTACTGCTTATAGGCCGCGATGGCCTGACGCTCAGCCTTACCAGCCAGGGCGACGGCAGTGCTGTAGTCTTTCTTCTCATTGGCAGCCTTGGCATCAGCCAGCATCGCACTGGTATCACGCCACTCGTAACCAACCTTGGCAACCTTGGCGATAGCCGCATCGGCCTGCCTGATGACACGGTTTGAGTCGATAAGTGTGTAGGTGGGGGAGCGTTTAACGGCATTACAGCCTACCAGCAGCGCAACAATGAGTGCTGCAAACAGGGTTCTAATCATGGACAACCTCCAAATGGCAGTATTATTTTTGAAACCTTGGTTTCAGTGCGGTCGGTGCAGACCGATTCCCATCCTCATTTCCTACCGGGCGGGTAGCGCAAAGACTATCCAGTTTACCGGGGGCACGTCAAACCCTATAATTACGCGCTAACCCCCGGAACCGGATAGAGAGCGCGGATAATTATATGAGAATAGTTCAGGAAGCCCTTACTTTCGATGATGTTTTATTGGTGCCCGCCCATTCCACCGTGCTGCCTCGGGACGTCGACCTCTCCACCCAGCTGACTCGCGAGATTTCGCTGAATATCCCACTGGTATCTGCTGCCATGGATACGGTGACCGAGGCGCGGCTGGCGATTGCGTTGGCGCAGGAGGGCGGTATCGGCATCATCCATAAGAATATGACCATTGAGCAACAGGCCTATGAGGTCCGCTCGGTGAAGAAATTTGAGAGCGGTGTGATTAAGGATCCGATCACCGTCTCGCCGGGAATGACTATCAAAGAGCTGATGGCCCTGACCCAGGCAGAGAAGATTTCCGGTGTGCCGGTGGTAGATGGCGAGGATCTGGTCGGTATTGTGACCAGCCGTGACCTGCGCTTCGAAACCCGCTTTGACCAGCCGGTATCCACCATTATGACCCCCAAGGAGAAACTGGTAACGGTCAAAGAGGGGACGGATCGGGAGAAGGTTAAGGCGCTACTGCACGAACACCGCATCGAGAAGGTGCTGGTCGTAGACAACGATTTCCGCCTGCGCGGGATGGTAACCGTGAAGGACATCCAGAAAGCCACTGACAAACCCAACGCCTGTAAGGATGACCAGGGTCGCCTGCGCGTTGGCGCGGCAGTGGGTGTAGGTGAAGGCACCGACGAACGGGTCGAGGCACTGGTCACCGCCGGGGTCGATGTGGTTGTGGTCGATACTGCCCACGGCCACTCCCAGGGTGTGCTGGACCGCGTGGCTTGGGTGAAAAAACATTTCCCTCAGGTGCAGGTGATAGGCGGCAATATTGCTACTGCGGAAGCCGCACTGGCGCTGGTCAAGGCAGGAGCCGATGCGGTCAAGGTCGGTATTGGCCCCGGTTCCATCTGTACCACCCGTATCGTTGCCGGGGTGGGCGTGCCACAAATCTCCGCTATCTCCAATGTTGCCGAGGCGTTGAAAAAGAGTGGTATTCCCCTGATTGCCGATGGTGGTATCCGTTTCTCAGGTGATATGTCCAAAGCTATCGTTGCCGGTGCTTACTCGGTGATGATGGGTTCCATGTTCGCTGGTACCGAAGAGGCGCCGGGCGAGGTAGAGCTGTTCCAGGGACGTTCCTACAAATCCTACCGTGGCATGGGCTCTATCGGCGCCATGGGTGGTTCTCAGGGCTCTTCAGACCGCTACTTCCAGGAGAGTACCGAGCAGGAGAAGCTGGTACCGGAAGGGATCGAGGGGCGCGTGCCTTTCAAAGGTTCGATGCAGCCGGTGGTCCACCAGATGCTGGGTGGTCTGCGTTCATCCATGGGCTACACGGGTTGTCGCACCATCGACGAGATGCGTACCAAACCAGAGTTTGTGCGTATCACCAACTCCGGACTCTCCGAGTCTCATGTGCACGATGTACAGATCACCAAGGAAGCGCCCAATTACAGGTTGTAATGGTTATTCCGCTGGTCAAAAGAAAACGGCTCCTTTGGAGCCGTTTTTTTATGTCTGGTGATTGGGTCGATTTGAAATAGGCTATTTGGGCCTTCTCTTTTTCTCCAACCCGGCATCGAATCGTTCACGGTCGATGAGGAAACGCTCATGGGTGCCTCGGGCGATAAGGTCGACACCGTCGTGTGCCTCGACCCGAAAGCGCAGTCGACGGCCTTCAATTTCGTATAACTCGACCGAGGCAGTGATCTCCAGGCCCGGTGGGGTTGCCGCCTCATGGCTGACATCAATGTGGGTGCCGAGGGTCTGCTCATGTGGCCAGTCGATATGGGGATTCACGGCCAGGATACAGGCCCACTCAAGGAAACCAACCATAAAGCCAGTGGCAAATACCTCAGGCATTGCCACGAACTCATCTGCCTCCGGGTAAAGTGCAGGGACTGTTTTGCTGGCGGGAAGTGTGAACCGATGTTGGTAGCGAATGCCAGGCTTCAGAGTCGATTTCATCTCTGAATATTACACCAGTAGTTCCAGTTCACCGTTGCCGACACCATCGGGGCAGAACTCGATCCGATTGCGTCCCGCTTCTTTGGCTTTGTACATGGCGCGATCTGCGGCTTCCAGCATGGTTTCCAGATCTACCTGCACCGGACCAACGGCGCAGCAGACGCCTGCACTAAAGGTGACGTTAATCAGTTCATCACCGGCATGGATGGTCTGCTTTGCGTAGGTTTCACTGAGCCGCTGCATGACATGATTGGCCTGGATATGGTTGGTGTCGTGCAGCAGTATGACAAACTCTTCGCCGCCATAACGGGCAAACAGATCGCTGTCTCGCAGGCCCCCAAGCGCCAGGTTCACAAACTCCTGTAGCACCTGATCGCCCAGCGAGTGGCCGTACTGGTCATTGATCTTTTTGAAGTGATCGATGTCGAGGACGACGACCGTCAGGTTGGTTTTGTTACGCCGCAGGGTGGAGAGATAGGGAATGCTAGCTTCACTAAAGGCACGGCGGTTGAGCGCACCGGTAAGGGGGTCTCGGGTGGCCTGATCGTGCAGTTTCTGATTGATCCGCTGATTGGTGAGAATAATCATCGATACAGTGAGTGTCACACCGCAAACGATACCGTCGTATAGCGAGAGGGCATCATAGAACGGCTTGTCTGTCAGGATAGTGCTATGCGCGAGCATGCGCAGAAACCAGGTTACACAGGTGAATAGCAGTAGCGTCACCATGAGCAAAATCGCTGTGTTTTGCATGGGCTTCTGCTGCATGAATTCGTACATGGTGGTAGCGGCAAATAAAGAGATCACCAGGGAGACCCAGAAAACTCGCCAGTCACTGAATGGAATCGAAGCGGGATGAAGTAGACTAAGAATAACGAAGCACACTAGGAACGCGGCGGCATAACGGTATGGAAGCGTATTTTTTCCGAAAAAATGGCGCACACCCAACCAGACAAAGTACCAACCAGTGACACCAAAGGCCGCGCCAAAGGCTCGAAGAAGGCTGCTTGGCTGGAAGGTGTCAGGTCCATAAACTCCGCCCTCCACCTCCATTGCTGCAACCGAAAGAAGGCTGCCGATTGAAATGGCGACCGCCGCCATTGACCAATCTCGTATGCCAATCTCTTCAGGATTTTGCTTCCAGGTCAGATGCAGGGCCACAGCCTGAATCAGAAAGACACTGACCATTGTGATGAATAGTGTTTCGTAGTCCATAGGTTCTTCAGATGTTGTTTTGTATGCAGCATAGCACGCTTGCCGTGATAACGGACTAGTGGGCTGGTCGATCTGTTGGCTGAAAGAGGGGATTACTGTGATAGGCGGTAGTTATGAACGGCTATTTGCGTGCGCTGAAAACTGCCCGTATGGGCGCCGGATGCCCCTCGACGGTTCTGGATGTGTCTGTGGGATCGAGATAGTCGGCCAGCGACTCAAAATGCATCCAGGGTGTACGGCGCTGCTCATCGGTAGTGGTTGGGCTGACATCAACAAGACGGATATTTTTTAACCCCGCCTGATTAAGCCACTGCATCATGGTCGCTGTAGCCGGAATAGCATGAACATTTTTCATCTTGGCGTAACGGCCTTCGGGCTTTAGCCGGTCGCCTTCATCACCATCGATAACCAGTCCCTCAAGGATCAATTCCCCCCCAGGTTTGAGGTGGCTCATTAGTGCTTCCAGATGCTCCATCGGGTCCTTGCGGTGATAGATAACGCCCATGGAGAAGACACAATCAAATGCCGAATTACCTTGTGGGAGTGCTTCCAGTTTTAGTGGTAGCACATGCATCGGTTGCTCACCGATAAAGTGGCGCATCGCTGCGTATTGCGCGACGTAGCCAATGGTGGGGTCGATTGCGACCACCCGCTGTGCCCCAGCGCCCAGCATCCGCCAGCCATAGTAGCCGTTGCCTGAGCCTACATCGAGGATCAGTTTGTCTTGTAGTTCGAGCTGCTCTTCGAGCCGTGCCCACTTCCAGTCGGAGCGCCATTCGGTATCCAGATGAATGCCGTATGGGCAAAAAGGGCCCTTGCGCCATGGATGGAAGGCCATCAGAGTGTCGCTGATGTCTTTGCGCATGGCGTCGTCGATCTGCTCGGCTGAACCGATGCGCAGGCAGGGGTTGGAAAGGTCGACTGTTTCTGGCTGGAGTTTGGGTAGCTGTTCCAGTGCGGCTAACCAGCGTGGCATGTCGCCGTGGGCACGCAACTTTTCCTCGCCAAGTTGCGGGATAGTTTTCAGCCAGTGGGAAAGCGGCGAATCGTCCAGCCAACGGTAGAGATCGGCATAGCCGAACGGGGCAAGGTCCATGATTACTTAATGGCCGCCAGAGAAATAAAATTGAAGGCACGGAACCAGGGTTCGACCTGCCGGAAACCCGCCTGGATAAGGCGATCGATATGCTGTTGCTGTGTCTCAGGGATCAGTACGTTTTCCAGTGCCTGACGTTTACCGCTAATCTCCATCTCCGAGTAGCCATTGGCACGTTTGAATGCCAGATGCATGGCCTCGGTAAACTGCTGACTCTCTGAGTCAGGGAGACAAACCTTCTCTGAAAGAATCAGAACCCCACCGGGTAACATGCCACGGTAGATATTTTCCAGCATGGCCAGTCGTTCATTGGGGGGTAGGAACTGCAAGGTAAAGTTGAGAACTACCACCGAGGCGTTATCGATAGCGATCTCACGGACATCGGCACATTTCATATCCACCGGGGTAGGTGAAAGATCCGCCGCGATATTTTCACGACAACGTTCCACCATCGCCTCTGAGTTGTCCACTGCTACGATACGGCAGTTGCCGACGGCGATTCGGCGACGGAGGGATAGGGTGGCCGCGCCGAGAGAGCAACCGAGGTCGTAGAGGTTTGAACCGGCTACGGCATACCGCTCTGCAAACAGACCAAGCAGTGCGATGATGTCACCATAACCCGGCACCGAACGACGAATCATATCGGGAAAGACAGCAGCGACCCGTTCGTCGAAGGCGAAGTCGACGATGTGCTGCTCACTGGTGTAGAGAGTATCTTTGCTCACGTTCTGATTCGTATTCAGTAAAGTAGAGAGGGATTATAGCATTGAGGGGGGAAGGATTATTCCGCCATGCTGTAGAGGAGTTTAATTTCATCGGCCCAGATGGTGTCGTCGATGGTTTCCAGAATCAGAGGAATATCATCGAAGCGGGAGTCGCCCATAATAAAACGGAAAACCTCTAACCCCAATTTTCCCCGTCCCAGACTGTGGTGGCGGTCAACTCGTGAGGCAAATTCAGCCTTGGAGTCGTTCAGGTGCATGCCGCGGAGATATTGAAACCCAACGGTTTGCTCGAACTCAGCGAAAACCTCCGCACAGGTTTCTGGTGTGCGCAGGTCATAACCTGCGGTGAAGGTATGACAGGTATCGAGGCAGACCCCCACTCGGCTCTTGTCCTCTACTCCTTCAATGATCTTAGCCAGGTGATCAAAGCGATAACCAAGATTGGTACCTTGCCCTGCGGTATTTTCAATTACTGCGATGCAGCTGCTGGTCTGTTGCAGAGCAATATTGATGGATTCCGCTACCCTGGCCAGCGACTCATCTTCAGTGATTTTATTCAGGTGGGCACCTGGATGGAAATTGAGTAGTGGTAGACCAAGTTGCTCACAACGCTGCATCTCATCGAGAAATGCCTTACGTGATTTCTCCACTCCCTCTTTTTCGGGATGGCCCAGGTTGATCAGATAACTGTCGTGAGGCAGGACATGTTTTGGATCAATGCCCACCGTGGTCAGGTTTTGACGAAAGGCATTGATGCTCTCTTCGCTCAGAGGCTTGGCCTGCCATTGCCGTTGATTCTTGGTGAACAGGGCAAAGGCCTTTGCGCCAATAGCTTTGGCATTGAGCGGGGCATTTTCTACCCCGCCGCTCGCGCTAACATGGGCGCCGACATATTTCATTTAAATACCCTATGACTTACTTGGTGTTGTGATGGTGATTGCTGCCCTATGGCAGAAATTTCTCAAACTCTTCTTGCGGCAGCGGACGACTAAAGTAGTAACCTTGATGCATATTGCAGCCATTCTGTCGTAAGAAGTTTAACTGTTCTTCAGTCTCCACCCCTTCCGCGATAACTTCCAGTTGCAGGTGAGTTGCCATAGCGATTATTGCTTCAACGATCAATGCGTCACTGGGGTCGGTGATGACATCACGGACAAAGGATTGGTCAATCTTGAGCCGGTCCAGTGGCATGCGCTTGAGATAGGCCAAAGAGGAGTACCCGGTACCAAAGTCATCGATGGCGAAACGGATGCCGTGCTGTTTCAGAGCATTCATCTTTTCGGTGACATCACCCATGTGTTCAATTAACAGTGACTCAGTCAATTCAAGTTCGAGATAATTCGGATCCACTCCGGTTTCGGCTACCACCCCCAATACCTGCTCGACAAAATTGGCCTGGTGGAACTGGCGTGGACTGACGTTGGCCGAGAGGGTGACTTTGTTGTTACCCAAGTCCTGCCAGCGTTTCAGGGTGACGCAGGTTTCTCGAAGCACCCAGGCACCAATATCAATGATCTGTCCCGACTCTTCGGCAACTGGAATGAAGCGTGACGGTGGAATGTTTCCCTGTGCGGGATGGTGCCAACGCAGCAGACTCTCGGCACCAATCAGTTTACCTTCATTATTGTATTGCGGCTGAAAGTGCAGCATGAACTGTTTGTTTGGTAGGGCATAACGCAGCATATTTTGCATCAAAAGCCGTTCTTCCGCCTCTTTCTGCATACTCGGCATGAAGAAGCGTACGGCATTGCGGCCAGCCTCTTTGGCACGATACATGGCAATGTCCGCATGTTTCAGAATGTCATGTACATCGTTGTCATGATTGGGGAACATGCTGATGCCGACACTCATGGTGATGTGCTGCTCCTGTTCACCCAGGTCATAAGGCAGGGCCAGCCGTGTACGAATTTTCTCTGCGATGTCATGTGCCTGAGTATCGGCGTGTCGCTGTTCCTTACCCAAATCGTTGAGAATGACAATAAATTCATCGCCACCCAGGCGTGCTACCGTATCTTCGGTGCGGATGACTTCGTTGAGACGACTACCGATCTCCTTAAGCAGGATATCGCCGGTATGATGACCGAGACTGTCATTGATAATCTTGAAGTTATCCAGATCGAAAAACAGCAGTGCGTTGAAATGGTTGTGGCGTGCCGCGTTAGCCAGTGATTTCGCCAGATTTTCCATAAGATAGTTGCGGTTACCAAGGCCGGTCACCTCATCAAAGTAGGCCTGATGGAGTAATTTTTCTTCGGCCTGCTTCTTATCGGTGATATCCATGCTGAGTCCAATCAATCCCATTGACTGACCATGCTCGTCATGAACCCGGCTTTTTATAATCTCGAGGTCATGCATTTTGCCATCGACAAAGGGCATTCTCTCATAGCTGATTTGTGGTCCCTCATTGCACAAGGCGATCTCATCAGAGGCCATGCACGATTTTGCTGTTTCCGGGCTATACAGCACGCTGTAGTGGGGTACTGAAAGAAAATCCTCTTCACTGATACCGATAGCCCCGCAGAAAGCCTGATTAACGAACAGGAGTTTGCCTTCGGTATTCTGGAACCAGATCCCGATAGGGGCGTTATCTAGCAGGGATTGCAAGGTTTGCTGCTTTTCCCTTAGCGCTAGTTCGACGTATTTTTGTTCGGTGATATCCTGTATTACACCGGATAGTGTGAGGGGGTTACCCTCGCCATCCTGCTTCAGATGACAGAAGATCTTGGCATAGCGGGGCTTGTCATCCTCATCAAGTAGACGTACATCCTGTTTGTGTTTGAGATTTCTGCCGACGTGCGCGTCATCCAGGACTGCGCGCATGTTCTTTCGGTCGTCGGGATGAATGGCGTTAATTAGACTATCTATGCTGGCTTTGTGTCGACTCGGGTCTAGCCTGAGGATAGTGGAGGTCTCATCAGACCAGGTAAGATTGTTATTTTGTACATCCCAGGTGAAATTGCCGATGTGGAAAATGCTTTGTCCTGAACTGGAGGAGTTATTGCTCTGCTCAGGGCCGGAAGGTGAGATTGTTTCCTGTGAATTCGATTGCTGGTGGCGCAGCTTCAATAGGAGCAGAGTTATTACCGCAGCACTAAGGATTAGCAATAATGTTAGGAGAACTGTAGTGGTATTGCTTTGTTCGATTTGAATGTTTGGATGGGCAAGCAGCCATTGCCGTTCTTCAGCACTAATACCCGTTAACGAGGCGGCGTGTATCTGTGCAGTGGGTAGCATTAGCCAGGGGAGTAAATAGCTGGCAAGTTTCTTTATCGCTACGCGGGGTGCTATAAAAGTGGATGCTACATTAATCGTAATGTTCATTGGCCTTTATTCAGCTTGTAGGCTCACTGTTATCCCCGACATGGCTTTCGCTTCAGGGAAGATATCAAGTACGCATGACGATCCGCGTGGTTTGGTAAGATGTAAACTGTATCATCCGTTACTCGACTTGAGAAGCATATCAACAGGATGCTCTAAGTTATGAACAATCTTCCATACGTGAGCATGTTGGATGTGCTTCTTCAAAAAAGCCAATTGAAATACTGAGGTACAAAATAATGCAGGCGAATGTTGAGTGGCGTGGTGGACTACGTTTTGAATCGATGGGCAAGGGCGATGAGTCAGTTGTTATGGATGCACCACCTGCCGTGGGTGGTGGAGGGAACGGATTTCGCCCCAAGGAGTTGCTACTGGTCGGTTTGGCCGGTTGTACCGCGATGGATGTGATGTCCATCCTGAAGAAGATGCGTAGTGAACCTTCCACCTTCCGGATTGAGGTAAGTGCCGGAGAGACCGAAGAGCACCCCAAGACACTTTCATCCTTCCATATTACCTATTTCGTGAGCAGCGATGTGCCCGAGGAGAAGCTGCTCAAGGCGATTGAGCTCTCTCAGGAGCGCTATTGCGGCGTAACCGCCATGTACCGCAGTTTTGCCCCGGTGACTCACGAGGTGGTGCGGGAATAGCTCCGCTGTGAGGGCGGTTAGAGGGTGTAGCAACACCCGTTGGCCCGGGATGCTGCCCCCCCTCACGCCTTCGCGTACTCCCGTGTATAATTCCCCCCTTTCCACGGGTTTTGAGACCACACCATGTCGACAGATATTCACGCCCAGCGCATCCTGATCCTGGATTTCGGCTCCCAGTACACCCAGCTTATCGCTCGCCGTGTACGCGAGGCCGGTGTCTACTGCGAACTTCACCCCTATGACATGGAAGAGGCCGATATCCGCGCCTTTAATCCTAGCGGTGTCATTCTCTCAGGCGGACCGGAGAGCACCACCGCCGCTGAGGCGCCTCTGGCACCAGCAGTGGTTTTCGGCCTGGGAGTCCCCGTATTTGGCATCTGCTACGGCATGCAGACTATGGCGGCTCAACTGGGTGGACGGGTCGAGAACGCCGACCACCACGAGTATGGTTACGCCAGGGTACGTGCCCACGGTCACACCGATCTGCTCAAGGAGATCGAGGACCACGTCAGTGACGAGGGCTACGGCCTGCTGGATGTCTGGATGAGCCACGGCGACCGGGTGATCGATATCCCTGAGGGCTTCAAGGTGATGGCCTCCACCGAATCGGCCCCGGTAGCAGGGATGGCCGACGAGGCGCGTCGTTTCTATGGGGTGCAGTTCCACCCTGAGGTGACCCACACTGCCCAGGGACAGCGCATTATCGAGCGTTTCGTTCACGATATCTGTGGCTGTGATGCGCTCTGGACCGCCGACAATATCATCGACGATGCGATCAAAAATGTGCGTGAACAGGTCGGTAACGAAGAGGTGATCCTTGGTCTCTCCGGTGGGGTCGACTCCTCGGTAGTAGCGGCACTCCTACACAAGGCTATTGGCAACCAGCTTACCTGTGTCTTCGTCGATAACGGCCTGCTGCGCCACAAAGAGGGCGATCAGGTGATGGCCACCTTCGCCGAACACATGGGGGTCAAGGTGATCCGCGTCGATGCGGAGCAGCGCTTCCTCGATGCTCTCAAGGGTGTCAACGATCCGGAACAGAAGCGCAAGATTATCGGTAACCTGTTTATCGATATCTTCGAGGAGGAGGCGGGCAGACTCAGCTCTGCCAAATGGCTGGCTCAAGGCACCATCTACCCTGACGTCATCGAATCGGCGGGGGCCAAGTCCGGTAAGGCGCATCTGATCAAGTCGCACCACAATGTGGGTGGCCTGCCTGAGCACATGAAGCTCAAGCTGGTGGAACCGCTGCGCGAGCTATTCAAGGATGAGGTACGGCGCCTCGGCGTCGAGTTGGGTCTGCCCGCAGACATGGTCTATCGCCACCCCTTCCCTGGCCCGGGTCTCGGTGTGCGCATTCTCGGTGAGGTGAAGAAGGAGTACGCCGACATCCTGCGTCTGGCCGATCACATCTATATAGAAGAGCTGCGCAAGCACGACCTCTACGACAAGACCTCCCAGGCCTTCACGGTATTCCTGCCAGTTAAGTCGGTTGGTGTCACTGGTGACGGCCGCCGCTACGAATACGTGGTGGCACTGCGTGCAGTGGAGACCATCGACTTCATGACCGCCCGCTGGGCGCATCTGCCCTACGATTTCCTGGATCACGTCTCACGGCGCATCGTCAACGAGATCAACGGAATCTCTCGTGTGGTCTACGACATCACCGGTAAGCCACCGGGCACGATTGAGTGGGAATAGAGAGAAAGATAGTCACGTACACACATTAATGAAGTGTAGTCACTGCAGGGATGCAGAGTACTATTCAACTCCTTTCCAGCCACAGAAGATTCCCCCACTGGATGGCCCACTCCATGCCATCTACTCACCCTCAATTTTATCGCCAGATTTACGACCCTGCGGCCAAATCTCCACCGAAATCTACCATGGCTCCATAGCATGCTTGCCCCTAACCGCTAGTGTTGGTGTCACAGGCAAAGCGAGTCATATATACGGGTATTTTTCGCGATATTTTACAATTTGTGACAACGTCGACGTATATATAAAACACACAGAGTGAACAGGGACACAGTTTGTTTAGGCAGTATGAATATTATGAAACCCTCAAATACTAGGATGCGGTCGTTGAAATGATGTCGAGCCAAAAATCTTCTTACAATGGAATGTTGAAGCCCTCAATTGCAGTTAGATTTCTGCTGCTGTTCACCCTTTTTTTAGCAGGATGTGGCGGTGGGGGCTCGGGAAGCAGCGGTGGGTCACAGTCTAGCAACGGTAGCTCACCAACGCTGGTCGCTGATGCGGGTGGCATTTGTGAGACCCTATTACAAGGTGAGGTCTATTCAGGAACTACGCCTCTATTTTCTTGCAATAATGGCGCTAACCCCTATACGGCTTATCTAGACGGTAGCGAATCGACCACTTCTGGTAATGGTGCACTGAGTTATGCCTGGTCGTTTGTTTATAAACCGAGCGGTAGTAACGTTGAGTTGGTGAGGGCGAATACTGCCAATCCGACATTCGTGCCGGATAAGGCTGGTTCATATGCGGTACAGTTGGTAGTTAGCTCTCAAGGAGTATCAAGCCAACGTGCAGTGGCCATGGTGGTGGCGCTCGATGATGCCACTCTCTTTCCGGATGTAGTAGCCAATCCAACAGCCCACGGATATTCGTTTCACGGGGGACTATCAAACAATTGTAATGCGTGTCACTCGGGAAGGACCCCAGCCCTTCGCTCGAAGTCTGGTACACACATTACGACGAGCAATTTGTGCCAATCCTGTCACTCTCCCCGAGGATTCGTTAAAGCGAGTTTTGTTGATCATAACGAGGTGTTCGGTGCATGTAGCGATTGTCATGATGGTGTCATCGCTATAGGGAAATCTTCATCCCATATAGAGACCACACAAGAGTGTAGCGATTGTCATTCAACCTCCGGCTTTATTACGCTTAATCCAGACGGCACTTTCGATCACGCCAATATCATCTCAACCTGTTCAACCTGTCACAACGGCATTACTGCCATCGGTACTGATTCTGCCACGAATCATGCAAGCATTTCCGTGGAGTGTAATAACTGCCACACCACGGCGGCATTTAGTCCACCCTTTGTCGATCACTCCAGCGTTACCCCTGGTAGTTGTGGGCAGGCCGGCTGTCATGATGCAGGTGGAATTATCGGAAAACACTCCGCACCCTATCCACACCCGGATACGGGAGACATCACTGAGGCGTGTGATCTCTGCCACAATACGTCTACGTTTAATTTGAATGGTGAGTTTGATCACAGTGTATTGGCGCGACACTTTAACCCTATCGTCTGCACATCCTGTCATGACGGATTGAATGCCACGGGCCCAAATGCTGGGCACGTCAGTACTTCAAACTCTAACGATTGTAGCGATTGCCATCACACGTCATCGTTTGTTGGTGGTTTTGTTGACCATACCTCTACGGAAGTGACTAACCAGGCATGTACGGCCTGTCACGACGATACTACCGCGCCAGGTGCGCCCACTGCCCCGCCATACCCTCAAGTCCTGGCAGATATCCATACCAACGCAGCAGGTCAGTCGTGTGACAACTGCCATCCTGCTGGCGGAAGTTTTGCTCTGGCTACCATTGATCACACCGGTTTCGACCTAACTACCGATTGTATAAGTTGCCACGACGATTCGACGGCAACAGGCATGCCAACCAGCCATCTTCCCACAGTGGCGCAATGTAGTGACTGTCATGACTGGCTGTCAGATACCTTTGCCGACGGGACCTATGATCACTCGAATATGGGCTCGGCTACATGCGCCTCCTGCCATGATGGTACGACAGCGCTCGGCATGTCTGCGACGCATGTGCCGCTGCCGACACCGGTGCAGGATTGTCTGATATGTCATGCCAATACGTCAGGCTATACAAGCTTTGCGGTTGGGGTGGAGACCTTTGACCATGCTACGGCAGGGATCACCGACAATTGTGCCAGTTGCCATGATGGCCTGCCGCATGATGGTGTCGTAGTAATCTCGGCACCCAGCAGCCACATTCCTTCGACTGACGACTGCAGCACATGTCACTCGGCAACTAACAATGGTCCTTTCATTAATGGGACGAGCTCAAGTGGTTTTACCACTGCGGCTCCGTTTATCAGCACGGTTCATCCTGCCTACTCGAGCGGATGCAGTCGTTGTCACAATGGCGTATACGACAACGCGGTATACGGTGCCACGTTCTATTCTTTACCAGTCACCTCTACGCACAGAACGGCCAATTCGAGTGGCTGGGATTGCAATGCCTGTCACACGACAACAGGGGCGTTCGGGGAGACCAATCCGGTCAACCACCAGGACCCGTCTATTCAGACCCAGCAGTGCGTAAGTTGTCATGATGGCAATACGCCTCCGGCCACAGGCAAAGGTCCGTTACATCCAGCGACTTCAGATACGTGTGACGATTGCCATCAGGCTGGAGGCAGTTTCCTCTCGGGCTTCGACCACACGACAATGAATGCCGGTGGTACAAATGAAGGTATGGCCTGCGACAGCTGCCATGATGGCATGAATGCGACAGGAAAAACCTCAAACCATCTGCCGACAACGAGCGACTGCAGCGTCTGCCATGCAGGCTATCCACCGGCGGTATCATCGTTCGCCGGAGGTGTCTTCAGTCACAGTGGTCCTGAAATGAGTGGTAGGCAATGTATGGACTGCCACGACAACACTATCGCCATTGGTAAATCTGCTTCACATGTAGCGACGAATGCGGATTGCGGTGCCTGCCATACTACAGAGGGCCAGTTTGCAACCAATGCCACAGGTGGTTTCGACCATACTGGTGCAGTCGATGGGTGTGAGGCTTCCGGTTGCCATGCGGCAGGCACACCTGGAGTGGTGGATGTAACCGACGACCCGAATCCGCTTCCACACATTCCGATCATTGGCCCCTCCGGTGAAATCAATTGTTATAGCTGCCACAGGAGTGCGGGTGGCACTTTCGCCAATGCCTCAATGGATCACTCGGTGGTCACCTCTACAAGCTGTGAGAGCTGTCACGATGGTAATCATGACGGAAGTAATGCTGCCCATGTGGTTACGACCATGTCATCGAATCACTTCGTGACATCCACAACATCGTGCGCTGCGTGTCATGCCAGTACCACGTCATGGGCGACGGTTGATTACTCACATGCCTCCGGTGCTGGGTACCCTGGTGACCACAGCACACGGAGTATTTCATCCTGTACAGATTGTCATGACAGTTCGCCGCCAAATGAGGATATTCCTGGTTTCCCTCATGCCACTTATGGGGCAACTTGTGCGGTTTGCCATGAAGCGGATGGCATGGATGAGCATGGCGATCCCCTTCGTTCCAGGTATTATGATTGTGGTAGCTGTCATAGAGTCAGTAAATCTGACTGGTAATCCCCGCATCAGCATAACAAAGCCCGGTTTCGTAACTGTCACCGGGCTTTTTTTTGCGTGTTTTTCCTGCAATTCCATGGCAAGGTTCATTGCAGTGATGAATAACGAACTCGAATCCCCCGACATTTACTGGATGCGCCGTGCCCT
>JBNKQR010000012.1:0-66357 GCA_050295975.1 Thiohalomonadaceae bacterium | reverse complement strand
CGGGTTCGAGTCCCGTCCGCTCCGCCACAACACCAAGGGCGCACCTCCGGATGCGCCCTTTTTTTTACTAAGCCACTCTAAATACTGGCCTCAGGAACAGACGCCGATATGCTTGAATTGATTCGTAGCCGTGCCCAGGGAGTTTTCGCCTGGATCATTGTCAGCGGAATTATCATTACCTTCGCCCTGTTTGGTATTAATCAGTATTTTAGTGGTGGAGGTGACACCAGCATTGCCAAGGTCAATGGTGCTCCCATTTCACAAGGTCAGCTGGATCGGGCCTATTCCCAGCAGCGTCAACGACTTACTGAAATGTTCGGTGGCGAACTCCCTCCCATGTTTACCGAGCAGATGCTCAAGCAGCAGGTTCTGGGACAGCTGGTTTCCCGTGAGGTACTGGTTCAGGCCGCACTGGAAAGTGGTATGCGCGTTGGTAACGAGCAACTGGTCAACATCATTAGCAGTGCCGATGTCTTTCTCGAAGACGGCAAATTCTCCCGCGCTAAATACGAAGAGCTCCTTAGCCGTCAGGGTATGAGCCCAGGCCAGTTTGAGAATGGTGTACGACGCGACATCCTGGCTTCCATGTATGAGAGCGGATTCCGTGATACCGCCTTTGTTACTAAGACAGAAGTAGACAATCTGCTGCGACTGCAAAATCAGCAGCGCAACATCGGCTACTTGACCGTTGCTATTGCACCCTATGAGAAGGCAACCAAGGTCAGCGACGAGGAGATCAATACCTACTATCAGGCGAACAGCCAGCGCTTCATGCAGCCTGAGCGGGTCAAGGTCTCTTATCTGGAACTTAATATTGCCGATCTGGCCAAAGCGGTTGCTGTCGATGAGCAAGCCATGCGTAGCCGTTACGAGGCACAGAAGATCAACTACTCCACCCCGGAAGAGCGTCAGGCTAGTCATATTCTGATCAAAGTCGCTGAAGATGCATCAGCGGAGCTGGTGGAGCAGGCACGCAGCAAGGCAGAGGCTGTTCTGGCACGGGCGAAGAAAGGTGAGGATTTTGCCAAGCTGGCCAAGACTGAGTCACAGGACACCGGTTCAGCCAAAAAGGGTGGTGACCTCGGCTTCTTTGGTCGTGGCGCGATGGTGCCTGCATTTGAGGAATCGGCGTTTAAACTGAAGAAAGGGCAGCTCAGTGAGCTGGTACGGAGTCCCTTCGGTTTCCACATTATTAAAGTAACGAATATCCGTGGTGGCGAAGCCAAACCTTTCGACAAGGTGAAGGCCGAGATTCGCAAGGATATCCAGAATGAGCAGGCCGAACAGAAGTTCTACGACATGGCCGAGCAGCTGGAAAACCTCACCTACGAACATCCTGAATCACTGCAACTGGCTGCAGAGGCATTGAACCTGCCGATCAAGAGCAGTGACTATTTCAGTCGCGAGGGTGGTAAGGGGCTCGCAGCAAACCCAAAATTCACCAGCGCCGCATTTGCCGAAGATGTCCTGCTTAAGGGCAACAACAGCAGTGGTATTGAATTGAAGCGGAATCATATTGTGGTTTTACGCGTCAAGGATCATCAGCCTGAAGCCGTGCGTCCTTTGGATGAAGTAAAGTCCCAGATCGTCGCCACTCTGAAACATGAAAAGGCGCTGACTGAGGTAGAGAAAAAAGCGGGCGAACTGTTGAGCAAAGTGAATGGTGGGGTTGCCCCTGCCAAGCTGAAAGATGGTAAGCGGGTTCGCTGGACTAGTGAAAAATTAATCAAGCGCGACGCTAAAAATGTCGACAGCGAGATCCTGCAGCGTGCCTTCAGCCTGCCCAAGCCGACCAAGGATAGCGTTAGTGCTGTGGTCGCACTTGCTTCCGGTGACCAGGCTGTAGTCGTCGTTAGTAAGGTAGTCGAGGGTGATCCGAGCAAAACCGATGAGAAGCAGCGTGCGCAGGCTCATACTCAACTACAGCGGGCCCTGGCCACGGCCGCTACCGAGATGGCGATGAGCGGTGCCCGGGCACGCATGGAAATCACCACTCGTAAGTAGGAAATCAATCTATAGGGGGAGTTATGAGGATCACCAAGTTAGCCCTGCACTGGCAGATCCTCATTGCTCTCCTGCTGGCTGTGCCCACCGGTCTTGTTGCCGGTGAGCATAGTGCCTTCCTCGGTATCACCTTCCACTCCATCTTTAACTTCCTCGGCACGCTCTTTCTCAATGCACTGAAGATGCTCATTGTGCCGTTGGTCGTCTCCTCCATCATCGTCGGTATCGCTGGAATCGGCTCATCAGGCAACCTGGGAAGACTAGGTAGTAAGACGCTGCTCTATTATCTGACTACCAGTCTACTGGCGATCATGATCGGTCTGACTGTGGTCAATCTGATTGCTCCAGGGATCGACGATCTAGGACCGGTAAAGGATCGTCTCGGTTTCGATGGCGATGTAACAGCTATTTCCGACAAGGTTGCGGGACGTGGTGCCGGTGATGTGGTGGATGTCTTTCTGCGCATGGTACCGACAAACATTGTCGCCGCGGCGGCGGATGGACAGATGCTTGGGCTGATTTTCTTTAGCCTGCTGTTCGGCTTCTTCATGACCAAAATTGCCGAGGCCTATGCCGAGACCCAGTACAATTTCTGGCAGGGCGTCTATGAAACCATGATGTTTATCACCGACTGGGTGATGCGTTTTGCACCCGTTGGTGTTTTTGCCCTGGTCGCCAAGGTGGTGGCCAGTACCGGCTTTGCTGCCTTTGCTCCGCTGGCCTGGTTCTTTACTAGTGTGGTGCTGGCGCTGGCTTTGCACTTCTTCCTGATCCTGCCTCTGTTGCTACGGTTCGTCGGCGGAGTTAATCCTTTCCTTCACTATCGGGCAATGGCACCGGCTCTGCTGACGTCATTTTCCACAGCCTCCTCATCGGCGACCCTGCCGATCACCATGGAGTGTGTGGAGAAGAATGCCGGGGTTTCCAATCGCACCAGCAGTTTTGTTCTACCGCTGGGGGCGACGGTCAATATGGATGGTACAGCGTTGTATGAGTGTGTGGCGGCGATGTTCATCGCCCAGGCCTATGGTCTGGAGCTGAGCTTTGTCACGCAGTTCACGGTAGTGCTGACCGCGCTACTGACCTCTATCGGCGTGGCGGGGATCCCTGCAGCCAGCCTGGTAGCGATTAGTATTATTCTCGGTGCTATTGGTTTGCCACTGGAAGGGATTGGTTTGATTCTGGCGGTAGATCGGATTCTGGATATGCTGCGCACCGCGACCAACGTGTTTTCGGACTCCTGTGGCGCGGTGATTATTGGACGCCTGCAAGGTGAACAGGGGATACTACAAGCGCCACGCTGAACAGGTGGCGCCTGCTTTAACTAGTCGAACATTCCGGTTTTTCTGCGCGGGCGCAACAGAGGCAGAAGCAGTCCCAATACCAAACCACCACCCAAAACCCCAGCACCAGTAAGGAACCAGTCACGTTGACTGCTGTCGGCGAGGCGTTTGTTTTCTTCAGTGAGGCGGCCGTTCTCCTGTTGCAGTGTTTCTACCTGCTTTTTCAACGTTTCGTTCAGTTTTGCAGTCTTGATGGGTTGCGCCGCGACCTTTTGCAGCATATTCAGCTCTTTCTGTAGCTTTGCCAGATCCGCAGAGAGGGTTTCGCGCTCTTTCTCTACTGAGCCCTTGTCACCCTTCAGTAATTTAATCTGCTGCTGTAACTGCTTGCGTGTCTCCTGCAACTTTTCCAGTTTTTGTTCGGCTCTGGCTAGCTGGTCACGGGCAATTGGGGTGTCGACGAGGTACTGATTTTTTGCCCAACCCTCTTTGCCATCCTCGGTACGGACATGGCTGTACTCACCATCATCTTCCAGCAGTTCGAGGCGAGTACCGCTGGGAAGGGATTTAATCACCTGATACTCAGTACCTTTACCTGTGCGCAGGGTAATCAGGAGGTGGTCGCTAACATAGCGTGTCTCCGCAGAAACTACGATCGGGAATACCATAAACAGGGCTAAGACGATTCTTCTCATTTTTTAACCTCGTGAAAGCGCTGGAAATTGTCAGTCGCAACCTTACCGGTCATCTGTTTAGGAACCGTGTGTGCGATCACATTCCGGGCCATTCGCTGCCCGAAGAGAGAAGACGATACCCTTTATACAGCGAAATTTCGAGGCGAGGACCGTTTCTAGTCGAATCGGTAACCCTTAGGTACCACCACAATACCGTTTGGACTGCGTTGGAATCGTTGACTGTCCTGCTGGGTATCATGACCGATACTCATGTCATCCGGGACCACCACATCTTTATCGATGATGCAGTTGCGAATACGACAGTTGTTACCGATACGAACGCCATTGAAGAGGATAGACTCCTCAACAAAGGATTCATTTCCTACATAGACCTTAGGGAAGAGGATCGACTGTTGTACGCTGCCACCGGCAATGACTACACCACCAGCAATGATTGAGTTAATCGCGATTCCTTCGGTACCGAAGTCACCGGGAACGGTACGGGCAGGCGGGGCCTGCATCTGGTAGGAGCGGATATCCCAATCTTCCTGATAGAGATCCAGAGGTGGGATCGCCTGCAGCAGATCCATATTGGACTGGTAGAAGGCATCAAGGGTCCCCACGTCACGCCAGTAGTTATCGGCGCTGACCCGTCCGGTTGAGCCACCGAAACGGTAGGTGAAAAGTCTCTTCTCGTTTAACAGTCGCGGCAGGATATCCATGCCGAAATCGTGGCTCGAGCTTTCATCATCGGCATCTGCTGCCAGTGCCGCCTGTAGTACCGACATGGAGAAGACGTAGATACCCATGGAGGCCAGGGCATGCTCTGGGTCATCGGGCAAGGGAGTAGGGGTCTGCGGTTTCTCCTCGAAGGCGGTGATACGTTGTTCTCCATCCACCGCCATGATACCGAAGGCAGAAGCCTGCTTGAGGGGTATCTGCATCGCAGCGATGGTGACATCGGCCCCCTTTTCTTTGTGCGCCTCCAGCATGGCCGCATAGTCCATGCGGTAGATGTGATCGGCAGAGAGGATCAGCACCTGTTCGGCACCGCTGCGTTCCAGCAGGTAGAGATTCTGGTAGATGGCATCCGCCGTGCCACGGTACCACTCATCACCTTTACGCATCTGTGGCGGCACTGCGGTAATGTATTCACCTAATTCCGGGTTGAAGATCGACCAGCCGTCACGCAGATGCTTCTGCAGCGAATGGGATTTGTACTGGGTCAGTACCAGTACCCGGCGTAGGCCCGAGTGGAGGCAGTTGCTGAGGGCAAAATCGATGATGCGGTACTTGCCACCGAAAGGGACTGCCGGTTTGGCGCGATCATCGGTGAGTGGCTTGAGGCGGCTGCCGCTGCCGCCAGCGAGGACGACCGTCAGGGTGGAGTCTGTAATGGGCATTGTGGCTGCCTGTAGAGTGATTCGAAGGGTGGCATTGTATCTCTTCGTGCTGGCCAAGGGGAACGTTACTGTGGTTGTTACTGTCAGGGAATATTCGTACTATGGAGCGGCTACGAGACCACCGTGGCGCACTTTCCCGTGCATACGAATACCAACTTCTGGGAACTGTTAATTGCTTGATTCTTTAAGAGTTTTTCTTGGAATTCTATTGTTGACCCTGGGTTCGGCAGAGAGCTTCGCCGCCGCCTCACAGGCGATGGGCTATACACCGAAATACCCGGACGGCTTTGACCACTTCGACTACGTCAATCCTGATGCGCCACGCGGTGGCAATCTGGATCTGCCCGCTTTCGGCAGTTTCGACAGCTTCAATCCCTATGTGTTGAAAGGCCAGTCTGCCAATGGTCTCGGTCAGCTAATGTTCGAGACTTTGATGGCCCCTAGCCTGGATGAGCCGTTCAGCCAGTACGGACTTCTGGCAGATGGGGTGAAGCTGGCGAAAGACAAGCTCTCGGTTACCTACCACATCAATCCTTCAGCCCGTTTTAACGATGGCAGCCAGGTGAGTGCCAAAGATGTGGTCTTCTCCTACGAAACCTTGCGTGACAAGGGACATCCCCAATACCGCTTTTACTGGAGCGATATCACCGGGGCTGATGTGCTGAATAATCAGACTGTGCGCTTTAACTTCAAACGGGCAAATCCTGAGCTGCATTTAATCGTCGGTCAGATTCCGATCTTCTCCCGAAACTGGGTCGGCAAGAAGGCATTTGATAAGTTGGCGCTGGAGCAACCGATCACCAGCGGTCCCTACACCATCGAAAAATATGAATTGGGCAAGTACATCACCTACAAGCGTAACCCGGATTATTGGGGTAGCGATCTGAATGTGCGTCGTGGCATGTTCAATTTTGATCGGGTGACCTACAAGTTTTACCGGGATTTCACCGTCATGCTGGAGGCGTTTAAGGCGGGAGAGTTCGACTTCAATCACGAATACAACTCAAAGAAATGGGCACGTGATTACATCGGACCAAAATTTCGTTCTGGCGAGATCATCAAAAAGGAGTTGCCGCATCGTAACGATGCAGGAATGCAGGGTTTTATCTTCAATCTACGCAAACCGTTGTTTCAGGATATACGTGTACGCAAGGCCTTGAGTCAGGCACTCGATTTCGAGTGGTCCAATCGCAACCTGTTTTATAATCAATACCTGCGCAACGATAGCTATTTCAGCAATAGCGAGCTGGCTGCCACCGGTAAACCCAGCGCGGCGGAACTGAAATTGCTGCAGCCCTACCGCAACCAGTTACCAGCAGAGCTGTTTGAAAAGCCGTGGCAGCCACCGACTACCACGCCTCCAAATAGTCTGCGTAACAACCTGCGCAAAGCACGGGAACTACTGCATCAAGCAGGATGGGATTTTCGTGACGGCGCACTTCGTAATGCAAAGGGTGAGCCCTTTCATTTCTCAATTATTCTGGTGCAGAAGGGGTTCGAACGTATCGTGGCCCCCTTTGCGCGCAACCTCACCAAGCTTGGGATCGAAGTGGAATACCGCACCATCGACCCGGCGCTCTATCAGCGGCGCATGGATAAATTCGATTTCGATATGACCGTGGCCGGTTTTGGTCAGTCCCAGTCACCGGGTAATGAACAGATCAATATGTTTCACTCCAGCTCCGCCAATCAGGAGGGTTCAATGAACCTGATGGGTATCGCCGATCCGGTGGTCGATGCGATGGTGGAGAAGGTGGTTTATGCCAAAGACCGCAAGGCCCTGGTCACTGCCTGTCACGCACTTGATCGTGTGCTGCTGTATGGTAATTATCTGATTCCCCACTGGTACATAGGCACCCATCGGGTTGCCTGGTGGGATCGCTTTGACATGCCGAAGACCCTGCCACTCTATTACGATCCCACCAACTGGATGGTAGCGACCTGGTGGTTCAAGCCCGAGGCAAAAAAATAGATGGCCGCCTACATCCTCAAACGCCTGTTATTGATGATCCCGACTCTGCTTGGGGTGTTGTTGATTACCTTCGCTGTCATTCAGTTTGTCCCCGGTGGTCCAGTGGAGCAACTGGTGGCACAGCTAAAAGGGCAGGGGATGCATGGCGAGGCCAGTGCCGGAGTTGAAGGGCTTTATCGCGGCGCCAAGGGGCTAGACGAAGAGCGAATTGCCGAGCTGAAGGCGTACTACGGTTTCGATAAACCGGCCTGGCGTCGTTTTCTCGATATGCTTGGAAACTACCTCACCTTCAATCTTGGTGAGAGTTATTTTCACCACCAGTCGGTACTGCAACTGGTGGTCAGTAAACTGCCGGTTTCGATTAGTCTGGGTGTCTGGACATTTTTAATCACCTATCTCACCTGTATACCTCTTGGTGTGGCCAAGGCGGTACGTGACGGCACCCCCTTTGATGTGGTGACCAGCACCTTGATTCTGATCGGCTATGCCATTCCCGGGTTTGTACTTGGTATCACTCTACTGGTGTTATTCGGCGGTGGTAGCTTCTGGGATATCTTCCCGCTACGTGGATTGGTCTCCGATAACTGGAATGAGCTTTCACTAATCGGCAAGGTGCTCGACTATCTGTGGCACATGGTGTTGCCGATCACCGCCTCAGTCGTCGGTAGTTTCGCGGTGATGACCATGTTGACCAAGAACAGTTTTCTCGATGAGATTCGCAAGCAGTATGTGCTTACCGCTCGTGCCAAGGGTCTGGCAGAAAATACAGTGCTTTATAAGCATGTATTTCGTAATGCCATCATTCCACTGATCACCGGCTTCCCCGGTGCCTTTATCGCTGCCTTCTTTACCGGTTCGCTGTTGATCGAGACCATCTTCTCTCTCGATGGGCTTGGCCTGCTCTCTTATAGCTCGGTGATGAATCGAGATTACCCAGTGGTGATGGGGACGCTTTATCTCTTTACCCTGTTGGGTCTGCTGGGCAAATTGTTGACCGACATTTGCTACGTCATCGTCGATCCCCGTATTCAGTTCGAGTCGATCCGCTAATGGCCGTGACCTACACACAGACCACTGCCGATCGTGCCTGGCGTCGCTTTAAGGCGAACAAGCGGGGCTATGTCAGCCTGATTGTTTTTAGTGTGCTGTTCATTCTCAGTCTCTTCGCTGAAGTGTTATCCAACGACAAACCGTTGCTGGTTCACTATAACGACAGCTACTACGTTCCGCTGTTTAATACCTACGCGGAAACTGAGTTCGGTGGAGACTTTGCGAGCGAGACTGATTATCTGGATCCCTTTATTCGTGAGCAGCTGAGTAAAGGGGATAACTGGGCAATCTATCCACTCAATCCCTATAGCTATTCCACCATTAACTACTTTGCCCAGCTACCCAACCCGGCGCCACCCTCTGAGCAAAATTTCCTCGGTACAGATGACCGTGGTCGGGATGTGTTGGCAAGATTGATCTACGGCTTCCGTCTCTCGGTACTGTTTGGCCTGGTATTGACGGTGATCGCCACAGTGACCGGAATCATTGCTGGTGCGGTGCAGGGATATTTCGGCGGTCGTACCGATCTTTTCTTTCAACGCTTTATTGAAGTATGGGGCTCAATGCCGGAGCTCTATCTGTTGATTATCTTTGCCTCGATCTTTCAACCCAGTGTCCTGCTACTAGTCGCGCTTCTAAGTCTGTTTGGTTGGATGGGGCTAGCGGACTATGTGCGCGCTGAATTTCTACGAGGCCGCAATATGGACTACGTTACCGCAGCGCGTGCCCTTGGGGTATCCGACCGTTCCATTATGTGGCGTCACCTGCTTCCCAATGCAATGACCCCGGTGGTAACCTTTCTGCCTTTTCGTATTAGTGGTGCGGTGCTGGCGCTGACCAGTCTCGATTTTCTTGGTCTCGGTGTGCCACCGACCACACCGAGTCTTGGTGAGCTGCTGGCCCAGGGCAAAGAGAATATTGATGCCTGGTGGCTCTCTATCACCACCTTTATGGTGTTGGTAGGAACTTTGATGCTGTTGATCTTCATCGGTGAAGCGCTGCGTGAAGCGTTTGATACACGTAAGGGATGACAAGGCCATGTCCGAGCTACTGACAATTGAAAATCTTTCCGTGGCCTTCGGTCATCCCGGTCAGCGTGACACGGTGGTGGACGGGGTGAGCCTTACCATGGCATCGGGCGAGAAGCTGGCGCTAGTGGGTGAGTCGGGCTCGGGTAAGTCAGTGACGGCTTTGTCTATCCTGCAACTGCATGATCGCAGTCAGTGTGAATGCAAAGGCTCTATCCGTTTTAACGGAGAGGAGTTGATAGCGAAGGGCGAGGCACAACTACGTCAACTGCGTGGCCGCGACATCGCGATGATCTTTCAGGAGCCGATGACCGCGCTCAATCCGGTCTATACCGTCGGTGAGCAGTTGATCGAGCCGTTGATGTTGCATGAAGGTCTTGATCGCAACGCAGCCCGTGCACGCATGATTGAGCTACTGGATAAGGTGGGTATTAAAGAGCCGGAGAAGCGCTTTGATGCCTGGCCACATATGCTCTCTGGTGGCCAGCGGCAGCGGGTGATGATCGCTATGGCCCTGGCCTGTCAGCCAAAACTGTTGATCGCCGATGAACCTACCACAGCGCTGGATGTGACTATCCAGAAGCAGATCCTGGAGCTGCTGGAGTCGCTGCAGGCCGAGTTCGGTATGGCGGTACTGCTGATCACCCACGACCTCAATATGGTGCGTCATTTTGCCGACCGCGTGGCGGTGATGGAGAAGGGTAAACTGGTGGAGCAGGGTGAAGTCAGCTCGGTTTTTAATGAACCGCAACATGAATACACCAGAAAGCTGCTCGCCAGCGAACCAGAACCTCTGGTTGCAGACGATGAGGTTGCTGCGCTTGCTGAGCAGCAGCCCCTGTTAAACGCTGAAAATATTCGCTGTTACTTCCCGATTAAATCCGGCTTCTTCCGTCGCCAGGTCGGCGAGGTACGTGCCGTGGATCAGGTGGATATTACAATCCATCCAGGTGAAACCGTCGGTATTGTCGGTGAGTCGGGTTCCGGCAAGACCACCCTGGGGATGTGCCTGCTTCGCCTGCAACAGAGTGAAGGGGCGATCCATTTTAATGGAGGGCGTATCGACGAACTCGACCAGCGACAGATGCGACCACTTCGCCGCGATATTCAGATTGTCTTTCAGGACCCGTTCTCTGCGCTGTCTCCGCGTATGAATATCGAGCAGATCATCGGCGAGGGACTCAAACTCCATTTCCCTCAGCTCGACAAAGAGCAACGTCGTGCGCGCATCGAAGCGGCGATGGAAGAGGTGGACCTGCTACCGTCCATGCTCTCCCGCTATCCCCACGAATTCTCTGGCGGCCAACGCCAGCGCATCGCTATCGCCCGTGCGGTGGTACTGGAACCGAAGTTGATCCTGCTTGATGAGCCGACCAGCGCACTGGATATTTCGGTACAGAAGCAGGTACTGGCGCTGCTGCGTGATCTGCAACAGCGTCACGGTATGAGTTACCTCTTTATCTCTCATGATTTGAAGGTGATGCGCGCCATCTCCCACCGGGTACTGGTGATGAAGGATGGTCGGGTGGTGGAGAGCGGTGAGACCCGGTCGCTATTCCAGGCACCACAACACGACTACACTCGGGCACTGCTCGAGGCATCGCTGTTTCGCGATGTCGGATAACGATTTAATACAAACAGGAACGTCACCATGTCAATCTCATTGAGATACCGTACCAGTGCCAATATAAGGCCGCGAGTTCCGCAGCCGCGGTTTTTTATAGAAGCTGAAAAGCGTAATCCTCTGGTAAGGGCGGTACACAATGGCTAAAACGCTGGTTATCTATCACGCAAACTGTCTAGACGGTTTTGGCGCCGCAGTTTCTGCTTACAAGCATTTCTCCGCAAAGGGTATTGAAACTGACTACTTTGCAGCCAAACATGGTCATGAGCCGCCTGACTGCAGTGGCCGTGATGTCTATATCGTCGATTTTTCCTATCGCCGTGCGACGCTTAAGCAGATCTGTGAGGTGGCTGAGAAGGTCACCATTCTCGATCATCACATCACGGCTCAGGATGACCTGACGGGTTTGAGTGATGAACATGACAACATAACCGTGGTGTTCGATATGGATCGTTCCGGTGCGGTAATTACCTGGGAGTATTTTCATCACTCACCGACGCCGCAACTCCTGCTACATGTTCAGGACCGTGATCTGTGGCAGTTCAAAATCGATGGTAGTGATGAGATCAACACGGCACTGATGAGTCATCCTTTTACCTTCGAACTGTGGGTATCGCTAATCGATGAGCCACAACAACTGGCACAGTTGCGCATTGAAGGTAAAACCCTTAACCGCTTCCGTCGCCAACTGGTGGACCAGTACAAAATGCGTGCAGTACAGGGCACTATCGCTGGTTATCAGGTGCCGGTAGTAAATGCACCCCATGTGATCATCAGCGACCTGCTTGGTGAACTGGCCGAGGGGCATCCCTTTTCCGCTGGCTATCAGGATATGGGTACGCGTCGCAGCTGGTCTCTGCGGTCACGCAAGGAGGGTGGCGTAGATGTGGCCAAGGTGGCCGAGCTCTTTGGTGGTGGAGGGCATCGCAACGCGGCCGGTTTCAGCACTGATTTGCCGAAGGATTTACTGCAGCTGGATCCTGAATAAAGGCGGAAGGTAAAAAGGCATTCACCACGAAGGAAAAGAAGTTAGTGAGCTTCGTGGTTGATGCTTGTTAGATGTTACCGGACTGGGTTCTGACGTCCACATAGAGGGTGAGGCGCTGACCCGGTTGCAGGTATTTTTTGCTTTGTAGCTTTTTGTTCCAGCGCTTGAGACTATTAATACTGACGCGGAAACGCTGTGAGATACGTGCCAATGAGTCACCGCGGCGTACGATATAGCCGATACGACGAGTGGTGTCGCCAGCAAAGGGATGCACAAAGTTGGCAGGGTTGATCGCCGACACCTTCTCCTGCTCATGGGTCCAGATTACTAGCCTGGTTCCAGGCCGCAGTGGGTCTCGCGGTGCCATCCCGTTCCATTTGGCCAGCTGGCGTACTCCGACATCATATTTTCGAGCGATATCCCACAGGGTATCCCCCTCCTGCACCCGATACTCCTGCTTGACCCCATCGCGGCTGCGGTTCTTCACCGCGGCAAGACGCTGGCCTGCGCTCAGGCTATAGCGCCTCAGACTGGTGCGAGCCACCGGCACAGTGAGCCGCTGCCCCACACGAAGGTTATTACTACGTAGGCGATTAACTGAGCGGAGCATCGATACGGTGGTGTGGTATTTGTCGGCCAGGGTGCCCAGAACCTCGCCACTGCGAACACGATGACGGACCCATTTAATGCGCTGGTTATCAGGGTACTGAGCCAGATTCTCTGCAAACAGTTCGGCGTTCTCAATCGGCACCAGCAGGCGATGTGGTCCTTTCGGGTCGGTGGCCCAACGGTTAAAGCCTGGGTTATAGAGGTAGATCTCTTCCAGAGAGAGCTCGGCCAGCTCAGCGGCCAGATCCAGGTCGATCTGGCTTCCCACCTCAACCGTGGTCAGATAGGGCTCATCCGGGATTGAATCGAGCAGCACACCATAGGCGGGCGGGTTAGCGACCAGAGCACTGATCGCGAGCAGCTTGGGGACATAGCCCTCGGTCTCACGGGGCAGGCTCAGGGACCAGTAGTCGGTGGGTTTGCCACGACGTTTATTGCGCCTGATGGCTTTGGCGACGGTGCCTTCACCAGAGTTATAGGCAGCCAGCGCAAGTAGCCAGTCGCCCTTAAAGTGTTTGTGCAGGTATTGCAGGTAGTCGAGTGCGGCGCGGGTGCCTTCGGCAACGTCACGACGGCCGTCGTACCACCAGGTCTGGCGCAGGCCGAAGCGGCGGCCGGTGCCCGGGACGAACTGCCACAGTCCGGCGGCACGGCCGTGGGAGTAGGCGAAGGGTTGAAAGGCGCTTTCGACCACGGGGAGCAGTGCGATCTCCGTGGGCATCCCACGACGCTGCAGCTCATCCACGATCAGGTGCATGTAAGGGGTGGCGCGATCGACCACTCGCTCCAGGTAGGCCGGGTGTCCAGCGAACCACTCTAGATTGCTCTTTACACGCTTGTCATCGATGATTTCCAGGGAGTAGCCGTCGCGAATGCGAGTCCAGATATCTTTTGGTTCATCACATTGGGCGGCTATGGCAACAGCATTTTCACCGTCACCCTGTTGAACGAGCAAGGATTCGCAGCCACCCAGCATGAGCATGGTGGCGAGCAAAAGAAGGTAACCGACCCCAATATTCTTTTTGTTCAGCGGCATAGGTGCATTATCTCGAAGGGATGGTAGCTCTTCAAGCACTCATTTTGTCTAGTCCAGAGTGTCTTTCCAGTGTCGCACAGTGGCAAACACCTCGGCAGGGGTGGGTAAGGGATGCCCGGCAAAACCCTCAGCGGCGACAATCAGCGAGGGAATGTGGCTACGCAGGAAGGGGTTGGTTCGCTTCTCCTCACCCAATAACGAGGGGACGGTATCCTGCTGCGCGGTGCGCAACTGCTTGACCTGGGCCATTCGTTGCTGGGTGTCTCCGTTCTCCGGCTCTGCTACCAGGGCAAAGCGTAGATTGGCCTCTGTGTACTCGTGGGCGCAGTAGACATGGGTCTCATCGGGCAGGGCGCGCAGCTTTTCCAGTGACTGGTACATCTGTGCCGGGGGGCCTTCAAATATCCTGCCGCAACCAGCGGCAAACAGAGTATCACCACAGAACAGGGCGGCATGACCCACGTAGCAGATATGTCCACGGGTATGGCCAGGGGTATCCAATACCTGAAAGCGCAGTCCACATCCGGGCAGTGCCACTTCATCGCCTTCCGCCAGTGGATGGGTGAGGGCAGGGATGCGTTCGTTGGCAGGACCATAGACCGGGATGGAGAAACGCTCCACCAGTTCCGCTACGCCACCAGTGTGATCACCATGGTGGTGGGTGATCAGGATCGCTTCGGGGATGAGGTCGTGTTGAGCCAGATACTCGAGTACTGGATCTTCATCTCCGGGGTCGACAATGGCGACCTGGGGCTTGTCACGACAACCGATGAGCCAGATATAATTGTCATCAAAAGCATGCAGGGGACGAACTTCCATCATGGGCATAAACCTGTCAGGCTGTGCGGGCGAAATGTCCGCCTACGATGGCCTACCTTACACACGATGAATCGACTTCTTCAAGCCTACCGATGCAAGGATACCGTCGCGGCACGGCGTCAGTTGCGCCATTGGTATAACTCCTCGCTGGGGGAAGCGGTAGGCGAGGTAGAGCTGGAGTTGATGCAGCAGGCGCTACCCAACCTCTTCGGCTATCACCTGTTGCAGGTCGGTGCGCCGCTTGAGCCGGTCATGTTTAGCGCCTCCCGCATCAATCACCGCATCATCCTTGATGACGTGCCGCCCATACTGCCCGACAATAAGCCGGAGCGGTGTCGCTTTCTCGGTGATAGTGATCGTCTGCCCTTCGCCGCCGCCTCTCTGGACGTACTGCTACTTCCCCATACCCTGGAATTTGCCGACAATCCACACGAGGTGTTACGCGAGGTGGAGAGAGTGCTGATCCCGGAAGGGCATGTCATCATCCTCGGTTTCAATCCGTGGGGGCTGTTCGGTTTGCACCGCCTGTTCACCGGCTGGCGCAGCACGGCACCCTGGTGCGGTCACTTCTATAGCGCAACCCGGGTACGTGACTGGCTGACACTGCTCGGTTTTGATACGGTGCGGGTAGAAAAATACTTTTTTCTTCCACCACTGCAAAATCGACGGCTGTTACGTTCACTGCATCACATTGAGCGACTGGCACGACGTTGGTGGCCACTACCCGGGGGCAGTTACATGCTGATCGCAAAAAAGCGCGATGCGACCCTCACCCCCATCAGACCACGCTGGCGCAGTCAGCGTCAGGTACTACCAGTCAGTGCGGCAGAACCCACTGCAAGACGGAATGGCTCATGAGCAAACAAAACGAGAATACTGTGGAAGTCTTTACCGACGGTGCCTGCCGTGGCAATCCCGGCCCTGGCGGCTGGGGTGCGATTTTGCGCTTCAAGGGCAAGGAGAAGGAGCTCTACGGTGGAGAGAAGGAGACTACCAATAACCGCATGGAGCTGATGGCGGCGATTCGCGCCATGGAGAGTCTGACACGGCCCTGCCAGGTACACCTGACCACCGACTCCCAGTATGTAATGAAGGGGATCACCGAATGGCTGGCGGGCTGGAAAAAGCGCGGCTGGAAGACGGCGGGCAAGCAACCAGTGAAGAATGTCGATCTATGGCAACAGCTGGACAAGGCCCTGGCTCCCCATCAGGTTAAGTGGAAGTGGGTGCGTGGGCACACCGGCCATGCGGAAAACGAGCGGGCCGATCAACTGGCCAACAAGGGCATCGACGAACTGTAGCGCAGGAGAGGGCAGATGCGGCAAATCGTACTGGATACGGAGACCACCGGCCTAGAGGCCAGGGAACACTATGTTATCGAGATCGGCTGCATCGAGCTGGTCAACCGACGCCTTACTGGTAACAACTATCACCAGTACGTCCGTCCGGAGCGCGATGTCGATCCGGGGGCGATGGAAGTCCACGGCATTACCAATGAATTCCTCGCTGATAAGCCTCCCTTCATCGACATCATGGGGGATTTTCTCGCCTACCTGAAAGGGGCCGACGAACTGGTGATCCACAACGCCCCCTTCGACATCGGTTTCCTTAATCGCGAACTGACGCGCAACGAGGGGCCCTACCTCAACCTGCGTGACCACTTTGGAGTACTCGATACCCTGGTGATGGCGCGACAGATACACCCTGGGCAGAAGAACAATCTGGATGCCCTGTGTAAGCGTTACAACATCAATAACGAACAGCGTACCCTCCACGGGGCGTTACTTGATGCGGAGATCCTGGCCGACGTCTACCTGGCGATGACCGGTGGTCAGACCTCTCTCTCCTTGAGCGCTTCCGGTGATGCGGGACAGGGCGAAGAGGTACGGCGGTTGGCCGAGGGGCGACAGCCGCTGAAGGTAATACATGCCAGTGAAGCAGAGCTGTCCGAGCACCAGAAAAGGCTGGAAGGGATCCAGAAGAAGAGTGGTGGCAACTGCCTGTGGCAGAGTCTGGATAGCTGATTGCACCAAACGGGGACCCGCACTGTGGCGGTGCGCCCTGTTGTGGTGCGTATTAGCAGTGCTTTGCTAGTAAAACAGCGGCTTTGGTAGGTGGCACGGATAGTGCAAAAGAGAGGGTGTGGTAATCATTACCACTCTCCTTTTTGGTTTTACGAAGTACTTTAGTATGGCGTTCCCGGTAATGGGAACGCCATTTTTTTTGAGCTCAGCTAGGTCCAGTGGGTAATAGAGCTATCTCATTCAGTAACATAAACCCTGAATCAACTACCCATTGAGCCATTCAGCAGGAAATGGACCCAAATGCTCGCCGCATAACCCAGGGCAATCGCCCAGATCCATTTGATATGGGCGAAGAAGGTGTAGACACCACGCGCCTGTCCCATCAGTGCCACCCCAGCCGCTGAGCCGATGGAGAGCAGTGAGCCGCCAACCCCGGCGGTTAGGGTAACCAGTAACCACTGGTCGAGACCCATGGTCGGATTCATGGTCAGCACCGCGAACATCACCGGGATGTTATCGACGATGGCGGAGAGGAGACCTACCAGTACGTTTGCCCAGGTCGGTCCCAAACCGATATACATGGCCTCAGAGGCCACTGCCAGATAGCCGAGGGTACCAAGGCCACCGACACAGAGCACGACGCCATAGAAGAACATCAGGGTGTCCCACTCTGCGCGTTTCATGCTGATGAAGATATCGAACGGCTTATGGCGTGGCTTCACCACATGAGCGATCTCTGCCATGTCCATTTCTGGCCCGTCGATGATGTGCTGCATGTGTTTCTCTTCATAGACACGCAAGCGGTAGCCATAGAATTTGAGCAGACCGAGGCCTGTCATCATGCCCAGCACCGGTGGCAGGTGAAGGAAGTTGTGACCGGTGACCGCCATGACGATGGTGAGCATGAAAAGGGCCATGACAACAAAGCCCCCTTTCTTAATTACGACCTTTTCACTCACGGCTTCTGGTCTACCGCTGGCAACAGCAAAGGACATCAATACGGCTGGTACCAGCCAGTTGATCAGGGACGGCAGGAACAGCGCGAAGAATTCATGGAATTTTACGATCCCTTTTTGCCAGACCATCAGGGTGGTGATATCGCCGAAGGGAGAAAAGGCCCCACCGGCATTAGCGGCAACAACAATATTGATACAGGCGAGGGCAACAAACTTGGGTTTGCCGACACCAACAGCCATAACGACTGCTGCCATCAGTAAGGCAGTAGTCAGGTTATCCGCCACCGGCGAGATAAAGAAGGCCAGCAGGCCGGTGATCCAGAAAACGGCCTTAAGAGAAAATCCACGGGAGACCAGCCAGGCGCGCAGAGCGTTAAAGATCTGGCGCTCTTCCATGGTGTTGATGTAGGTCATGGCGGCGAGCAGGAACAGGAACAGCTCTACATACTCCAGTAGATTGTGGCGAATCGCTTCTCCCGCGGTATGGTTATCACCAACGCTTATGTAGGCCAGGGCAACTAGTACCCAGATGGCCCCGGCAGCAACAATAACGGGTTTGGATTTGCGCAGGTGCAGAAACTCTTCACTCACCACCAGCACATAGGCGGCGACAAAAATAACCAGTGCCAAAATAGCTTGCCATGTCGCAGTCAGATCAATCTGACCCGTGGAGGCGAAAGCTATCGCCGGTACAAAAAGAGAGAGGGCGAGAAGAGGGCGCATCAAGGCAATCAATCGGCTTTTCATGGGTATTCCTTACTTACGGGAGCTAACCAGGGATGAAACGGTTTGGATAGTACCACAACAAATTGAAATGGCATCCTATCTCAATTTGATACGCGAGTTTATCAGTTTTTCTTTGCTTTTCTTTTACCGGATTTTTACTTGACCGGATAGCAGCTGCTATGATCTTCAGAGAGCAAGAATATATAAATAGTGAGTATTAATAATCTTATGCGCCGTTATCACTGTTGTCGTTCTTCATCAGGAACGATATGTCGGAGATTGAAATGAATCAGAACAATGAGTCTGCTGAAGGTCCGACATCACGTTGGGTTACATTTCAGTTGGAGAATGAAACCTACGGCATTGATGTGATGCAAATCCGTGAGGTGTTGCGTAGCCAGGAGATATCTCCTGTGCCAGGAGCCCCCGCATACGTTCTGGGTATCATTAATCTGCGTGGCAGTGTAGTCGCCATCATCGACACCCGTACCCGCTTTGATTTGCCGCGACGTGAGGCGATGGATGATGCCTCGCGTATTTTGATCATGGACTCAGGTGAACTGGTTGTTGGTTTTCTGGTGGACAGCGTCAGTGAAGTCGTCGACCTGTATGTGGAGAAGGTCGACTCTCCGCCGGATACGGGTAGCAAGAAGGGCTCACGCTTTATCAGTGGTTTGTACAACCACGAACGCGGCCTGCTGATCCTGCTGGATGGCAGCAAGCTACTTTCAGATGAGGAAGCGGCTGAAGTCTCCTCTATTTGAATCTCAAAGCTCGCGGCTGGCCAGCATAATACTCGAATCGGCTTCACTGGCCTGGATGTGGAATCCCAGCGAACGTACCAGATCCAGCATCTTCTTGTTATCCGCCAGGATCTCTCCATCCATACTCCGATAGCCGCGTTCCCGCGCTGCATCCATCAGGTGGGTCATTAGTTGAGAACCGAGACCATGGTGCTGCCACTCGTCGGCGACTGCCAGGGCAAATTCGCAACTGGTGCCGTCCGGGTTGACCACATAGCGTGAAACCCCCAGCTCGATCTCTTCGTCACCAACTTCTTTCACAGCAACCAGAGCCAGCTCTCGGTTGTAGTCGAGTTGGGTAAAACGCACCAGCATATCCAGTGTCAGTTCATTAATGGTCTGCATAAAGCGGAAGTAACGCGACTGCGGTGATAAGGTGCGGACGAACTTCTGCACAATCTCCGCATCTTCCGGGCGGATTGGGCGGATGGTGATGTTGCTACCATCGGCCAGTTGTAACCGGTGCACGAGATGATGAGGGTAGGGATGGATCGCCATGTGGCTATAGGGATCGAGTGAGGGGGTGCGATGCGCCACCACAATGCGACAGTCGAGCGCCATGACACCGTTTTCATCCGCAACCAATGGGTTGATATCCATCTCTTCAATCTGTGGTAACTGGCAAACCATCTCCGATACCCGAATTAATACCTGCTCCAGTTCATCCATGTTGACCGCATTCTGGTTTCGGTGTGCCCGCAGTGATCTGGAGGTGCGGGTTTGTTTGATAAGGTTTTCGGCAAGATAGTGATTAAGGGGGGGCAGGGCTACGGCACGGTCGCGCATCGCTTCCACTTCGGTGCCCCCGGCGCCGAAGGTGATCACCGGGCCGAAAACCGGATCACGGGTAACACCGATCAACAGTTCACGGGCATTTTGTGCGGAGTACATCGGTTCAACTACCACACCCTCAATTTCCGCCTCGGGTGCTTTGAGTTTTACCTCTTCTACCAGTTCGCCGTAGGCGGTGCGTACTGCCTGGGCATTGTTGATGTTGAGGCGCACACCACCTACATCGGTTTTGTGGGTTAACTGTGGTGAATTAATTTTCATTACTACAGGGAAGCCGTGATTTTCCGCTGCAACTAGCGCTTCATTGGCAGAGCGGCAATTGGTACCTGGAGTAACGGGAATGGCAAAGGCGTGGAGCAGGGCCTTTGCTTCCAGTGGGGTGAGTTGGTTGCGTCGCTCATTAAGAACGCTTTCGATGATCAGTTGTGCGCCTTCGATATCGGGGCTACTGAAGTGGCCCAGTGAACCAGGTACCTGGACCAGCAACTTCTGGTTCTGATAGTAGTTAGCGAGGAAGGCAAAGGCCTCAACAGAGGATTCAGGATTGGTAAAGGTCGGGATGTGGTGCTTGGCAAACAGCGCGTTGGCACTACGAACATGCCCATCACCCATCCAGCAGACCAGTATCAGTTTGCTACTTTTTTTGCGCGCCTCGATTACCGCTTTGGCACAGGCTTCCGGATCAGTCATCGCCTGAGGGGTGAGCATCACCAGTACCCCGTCGACATTCGGATCATTGAGGCAAGCCTCGGTGGCCATGGCATAGCGTTCATCGGTGGCATCACCAAGGATGTCGATAGGATTACCGTGGGACCAGTGGGGAGGCAGATTTTTCTCCAGGATGGCAGTGGTGTCCTCAGAGAGCTCAGCCAGTTCCACGCCGAGATCGGCTGCGCGATCAGTGGCCATAACGCCAGGGCCACCACCGTTGGTGAGAATCACCAGCCGGTTACCGTTTACGCGGTGGGATGAGGAGAGTAACTGGGCCGCACCAAATAGTTGCGAGATACTGTCGGCGCGTACCACACCGGCTCGCTGCAGTGCCGCGTCGAACACATCATCGTCACCGATCAAGGCTCCGGTGTGAGTAAGCGCGGCCTTGGAGCCGGTGCTGTGACGTCCGGCCTTGATCACAATGGTGGGCTTCATTCGTGCCGCTACCCGCAGGCCACTCATGAAACTGCGAGAATTTCGGATCCCTTCGATGTAAAGCAGAATGCTACGGGTCTCGCTATCCTGGGCCAGGTAATCGAGCAGGTCGCCGAAATCCACATCGGCGGCATCGCCCAGCGAGGCGATGGCGGAAAAGCCGATGCCACGGCTCTCGGCCCAGTCGAGGATCGCTGTACAGAGAGCACCGGACTGGGAGACCATCGCCATCTGGCCCGGTAGTGCGGCGTTCTTACTAAAGGTGGCGTTCATCCCCACTTTGGGCCGGATGAGGCCCAGGCAGTTCGGACCAAGCAGACGGATCTGATATTGGTGTGCCGCCTCCAGCATCTTGCGCTCAATGGCCGCACCGCCACCGCCACCCTCACTGAATCCCGCCGAGATTACGATGGCTGCACGTACGCCATGTTCGCCACAGGCGTGAATAATTTCAGGTACAGTTGGCGCCGGGGTGGCGATCACCGCCAGGTCAACCGGTTCGGTGACCGACTGGATATTCGGGTAGCATTTCTTCCCCTTTAACTTCGTATGCTTGGGGTTAATCGGGTAGAGCTTGCCCTGGAATTTGCTCTGCAGCAGATTTTCGAAGAGCAGGGTGCCGACCGACTCGGGACGGGTGCTGGCACCAAAGATTGCGATTGATTTAGGAGAGATTAAGCGGTCAAGATAATGCGGACCCATGATGTTTCCTGTATAGGTTGTACGTAAATTTCCCTGATGGGCAATATCATAGACTAGACTTCGCTCTAGTGCGTAGAGACATGCGACATTCCTTTTCTTAGAGCAGATATTATTTTATGACCATTGCCTTCATCTCTCACCATGATTGCGAATTGCATGACATGGGTGATTTTCATCCAGAGAGTCCCTCGCGCCTGCGGGCAATTCAGGACCATCTACTTTCCACTGGACTTGATGTGGCGCTCAAGCACTATAACGCACCCAAGGCAACCCGCGAGCAGCTACAGCGAGTCCATACACCGGACTACGTAGAAAAGATTTTCCGTAACGCACCGGATGACGGAATCACCTGGGTCGATCCCGATACCGGCATGATGCCGTTTACTCTTAGCGCCGCACTGCGCGCTGCCGGTGCGGCGGTGATGGCAACCGATCTGGTGCTGGAGGGTAAAAACGATCAGGCTTTCTGTAGTGTGCGTCCGCCAGGTCATCATGCGGGCCCCGACTATGCGATGGGCTTCTGTCTGTTTAATAACGTGGCGGTAGGGGTTGCCCATGCTATGGCCTATCACTGGGTGGATCGGGTCGCGATCATCGATTTCGATGTACACCACGGTAACGGTACTGAAGATATTTTTCGTAATGATGAGCGGGTGATGATCTGTTCCAGCTTCCGTCACCCGTTCTATCCCTTCACCGGTGCGGATACAGTCTCTTCCCACATCGTCAATTCAACCCTTGCCGGTGGGAGTGACAGCATGGCATTTCGTGCAGCCGTGACCGAACAGTGGTTACCTGCGCTGCACGAATTCAGACCGCAAATGATGTTTATCTCCGCTGGATTTGACGCCCATGCTGCCGATGAGATGGGGGGCCTGATGTTGTGGGAGGATGACTATCGCTGGGTCACTGCTGAATTGAAAAAGATCATGTTGCAATACGGTAACGGCAGAATGGTCTCAATGCTGGAAGGGGGCTATGAGCCAGGGGCATTGGCCCGCAGTGTAGCGGCGCATCTTAACGCTATGTTGGATTAACAAACTGGATAGAAAAAAGGCGGCCTTGTGGCCGCCTTTTTTGTTACTGCGCTTTACGCTCCTTCCACTTCTCCGCTTCCTCATCCCAGCCATCCATACGGACGTAGGAGTTGGAGCGAGGGCTTGAGATCATATTGGGTTCGACCTCGACACCAATCCCTTCAAGGAAGTTGACCAGACCAATACGCTCGATCATCTCACCGGTACGCTCGTGCTCCAGCGCATTCTCGGCAAAGAAGTCGATCATCTTGCCCGCCAGTTCTTCAATAGCTTCGAAGTCCTCGTCGCTCTCCAGTTTCATGAAGGGGACGATAACCGTGCCCATCAGATCGCCGATCTTCAGGGTGCGTTTGCCGCCGACCAGAATCGAGGCACCGCGATCGTCGCCAGGGCTGAGTGCCTTGTTCATTACATTGAGGCAGTGCATGCAGCGGACGCAGTCTTTGTTACTGACATCAAGGGTGTCGTCGTCGTTGAGACTCAGTGCCTGAGTCGGGCAACGAGTGATGACATTGTCGATGACGTACTTGCGTCCCTTATCCGCAACAAATTTTTTCACCTCATCCTGATCCACTTTCATATCATCACGCCAGGTGCCGATCACCGAGAAGTCAGCACGGTGGATCGAGTTCATGCAGTCGTTGGCACAGCCTGAGACCTTGAACTTGAACTTGTAGGGGAGAGCAGGTCGGTGCATATCATCGAGGAAGGCGTTAACCAGGGTACGGTGGGTACGTTGCTCGTTGATACAGGACTGTTCACAGCGTGCCGCGCCAACACAGGACATGCCTGTGCGTACTGCCGGTCCGGCTCCACCGAGGTCAAAGCCCATTTCATTGATTTCGTCGAAGGCGGGTTGCACGTTTTCGGTGGTGCAGCCCTGGAACATGATGTCACCAGACTGTCCATGGAAGGCGATCAGGCCGGAGCCGTACTTCTCCCAGATGTCGCAGAATTTACGCAGGGTGGCGGTGTCGTAATGCATCCCGGCGGGAGGCATGACACGCAGGGTGTGAAATTCAGCGGCTGCGGGGAACAGGGGTTTCTTGTTCTCATCCATCAGTTCAGTGAAACGAGGGATGATCCCGCCACCGTAGCCGACAACACCCACGGTGCCGCCTTTCCAGTAGCCTTTACGGGTTTCGTAGGAGGTCTCCAGTTGACCCATCAGGTCGACCATCATGTCGTTGTCTTTCGCCAGACGTTTGATGCCGGTGACAAAGCTGGGCCATGGCCCGCTTTCCAGCTGGTCAAGCATGGGGGTATCGTGCATTTTCTTAGCCATTACAAATTCTCCCTAATTAAAGAGTAAACACGGTTCCCGGTCTGCTCATCCAACTGCTACTACTTCGCCGACGCGCGGCGCACAGAAGGTGATGCTGCCGTTATAGATATGCGGAGTAACCCGCGAGTAAAACCATAGTAAAACAGTCGGGATATGTCAATCCATTGATCTTGAGGGTTACCCCTCTAAGTGCAGGGGGATTTCTCAGGTAGTATGGTTGGAAATGCTGCGCCCTGATGTAGGCCTATTGCTATAGTTGGCACAGTTCTGGAGGAGGTGTATGGCGGTCAATTCTCGAAAAGTGCTCATTACCTTACTGGCTATCGGTCTAGCGGTCCTGGCTTGGCTGGGCACGGTGGATGATTACGGCAGGGAGTACACCGACAAGGGCTTTAAACGAGCGCTGGTCACCTTTGCCGTGGCGCGCACCCTCAACGGGGTGATCTCGGTTGCGCAGGGGACCGAGGTGGCGGTGCAACCCGCCGGGATCGGCATCAACTTCACCCCGGGGGAGATCCTCGACCCCATTAATGACCTGATAGAACGCTTCTCCTGGGTGATGCTTGCCAGCAGCACCTCGCTGGGTTTGCAAAAGCTGTTGCTGGCGATCTTCTCATCGCCCGCCTTTACCGGATTAATCCTGTTGTCCTTACTGGGAGCAGTGGGTGCCCTCTGGTATACCCGTCAGCGCCCCCAGTGGCTCAAGCCGCTGACCTACAAGATCGCTCTTATCATTCTGGCCCTGCGTTTTGCCATCCCCATTATTGCTATCGCCTCTGAGGGGGTATTCCACTTCTTTCTTGAAGAGCAGTACAACAGCTCTACTCAGGGGATAGAGCACACCAGTGAGGAGATCGCCAAGGTCAACAACCAGGCCGAGGCGCAACGCCCCATCACTGCAGACGAGTCTCTGCTATCGCGGGCAAGAAGACTCTATGACAACACTGCAGCAAGACTGGATATTCAGGGATACATTGCTCGCTACAAATCTGCGGCGGCAAACGCCAGCGAACATGCGATTAACCTGATTGTCATCTTTCTCCTACAAACTGTGCTCCTGCCACTGCTGTTTTTGTGGCTTTTGTTAAAACTGGTAGGACGCCTTTCACACTTTAATCCACTCTCCTGACAAGTGGTGTGGCAGACCAAAAACCGTGAACTATAGTTGGTCTATCAAATCCGCCGGGGGAAGTACGACAGGCGGGATATGTATGGAAATATAGTCTGGAGATGCGCCATGGAAGCAAGCAATATGAGTATGGGTGAGTCGGGGGTGAAGCCCATTAACGGGAAAATTTATCGCACGGCAGGTGACGAAAGCCTGCTGGTGCTCGGAGTGCGCTCGGGTAGTGTGTTCGTCGAATTTGCCGACGGACGCTTTCGCCACATGAGCTACCACGAGTGGGAAAGACTCCATCCAAACCCCTCGCGCTGTTGAGCAGAGCGTTTTTATCCGTATTTAAGCCGACGTAAGTCGGCTTTTTGTTGGGCGGCGTTTTGCAGCGGCATCGCCGCGCGCCCCATAGCCGGTTATAATCCCGCCTTTGCCATTAGCATCAAGAACGACAAAGGCCTCAATCCTGCATGAGTATTAAAACCCGCTTTGCCCCTAGCCCAACTGGCTATCTCCACGTTGGTGGTGCCCGTACCGCCCTTTTCTCCTGGCTTCACGCCCGCAAGCATGGCGGTCGCTTCGTACTGCGTATCGAGGATACTGACCTGGAGCGTTCTACCCAGGAGTCGGTCAATGCCATCCTCGAGGGGATGACCTGGCTCGGACTGGAGTATGACGAGGGACCGTTCTACCAGACCCACCGTTTTGATCGCTACAACGAGGTGATTGAGCAGATGCTGGAAAAGGGGCAGGCCTATCGTTGTAACTGTTCCAAAGAGCGCCTGGAAACCCTGCGCGAGGGACAGATGCAGCGTAAGGAGAAGCCGCGTTACGACGGCCACTGCCGTGCCTTGAACGTTAGTGCCGACGAGCCCCACGTGATCCGCTTCCGTAACCCCGCCGAAGGGGTAGTGCGTTTTGATGACCTGGTGCGTGGCAAGGTGGTGTTTCAGAACACCGAGCTGGATGACCTGATTATCCGCCGCACCGACGGTTCGCCCACCTACAACCTCACCGTGGTGGTGGACGACCTCGACATGGGTATCACCCAGGTGATTCGCGGCGATGACCACATCAACAACACCCCACGGCAGATCAACCTGTTGGCCGCCATGGGCGCCGAACCGCCACAGTATGCCCACGTACCGATGATTCTCGGTGACGACGGCGCACGCCTCTCCAAGCGTCACGGTGCAGTCAGCGTGATGCAGTACAAGGAGGAGGGGATTCTTCCCGAGGCACTGCTCAACTATCTGGTGCGCCTGGGCTGGTCCTACGAGGACCGTGAAGTCTTCTCCCTTGATGAGATGGTCGAACTCTTCGATATCAATGACGTCAATAAGGCGGCTTCGGCGTTTAACACCGAAAAGCTGTTGTGGCTCAACCAGCACTATATGAAGAGTGAGCCGCCGGAGCGTATCGCTCGCCTGCTCAGTGCTCACATGGGTGATCTCGGTATCGACCCGTCTGCTGGGCCGGAACTGGCTGAGGTGGTTGAGGCTCAGCGCGAGCGAGCCAAGACCCTGGTAGAGCTAGCCGAGATCAGCGCCTTCTACTACCGTGACTTCGAGGGTTACCCGGAGAAGCCGGTAAAGAAGGCCTTCGTCGAGGCCTCTATTGCCCCACTGAATACCGTGCGGGCAAAGCTCGAGGCTCTGGCCAACTGGAACCGTGAAGCGCTCCACGGCTGTATCGAACAGACCGTGGCCGAGCTGGATATCGGTATGGGTAAGCTCGGCATGCCGCTGCGTCTGGCCATCACCGGCGGTACCCCGGCGCCGGATCTCGACCTGACCCTGCAACTGGTTGGTAAAGAGGCGAGTCTGCGACGCATCGACCAGGCACTGGAATTTATCCGTAAAGGCTAAAGCATTGCCGCTATAATGGCGGCATCTTATATCAGGAAGGTTTAACACCCATGAGCAACAGCGAAGTCTCCGCCCCGAGAAACTTCATCCGTCATATCATTGACGAAGACCTGGCTGCCGGTAAAAACGACGGCAAGGTGGTGACCCGCTTCCCGCCGGAGCCGAACGGCTATCTGCATATCGGTCACGCCAAATCGATCTGCCTCAACTTCGGTCTGGCCCGTGACTACCACGGCAAGTGCAACCTGCGCTTCGACGATACCAATCCGCACAAAGAGAACATGGAGTTTGTCGAGGCGATCCAGAACGATGTGCAGTGGCTCGGTTTCGAATGGGGTGACAAGACCTACTACGCCTCCGACTACTTCGAGAAGCTCTACGGTTTCGCCGTTGAATTGATTGAAAAGGGGCTGGCCTACGTCTGCGACCTGAACGCCGATGAGACCCGCCAGTATCGTGGCACCCTGAAAGAGGCGGGCAAGAACAGTCCCTTCCGGGATCGTTCGGTGGAGGAGAACCTGGATCTGTTCAAGCGGATGCGTGCCGGTGAATTCCCAGACGGTGCCAAGGTTTTGCGGGCCAAGATCGACATGGCCTCGCCCAACATGAATCTTCGCGATCCAACGCTCTACCGTATTCGCCACGGTGTGGTGCACCACCAGACCGGCAGCGAGTGGTGCCTCTACCCGATGTACGACTTCACCCACCCGATCTCCGACGCGCTGGAAGGGGTGACCCACTCCATCTGCACCCTGGAGTTTGAAGACCACCGCCCGCTCTACGACTGGGTGCTGGATAACATCAGCATTCCCTGCCACCCACAGCAGATCGAATTCTCGCGCCTCAACCTGCAATACACGGTGATGAGCAAGCGCAAGCTGACCCAGCTCGTTGCCGATGGCCTGGTGGAAGGGTGGGATGACCCACGTATGCCGACCATCGCCGGATTGCGACGTCGCGGCTACACCCCGGCCTCGATTCGCGAGTTTACCGACCGCATCGGGGTCACCAAGGCGGATAACAGTGTTGAGATGGGTATTCTCGAGAGCTGTATCCGCGAGGACCTGGACGTCAATGCACCACGGGCCATGGCAGTGCTGCATCCGCTCAAGGTGGTGCTGACCAACTATCCCGAAGATAAGGTCGAGATGCTCTCCGCTCCTAACCACCCCAAGGATGAGGCGATGGGGAGCCGTGAGTTGCCTTTCTGCCGTGAGATCTATATCGACCGGGAAGATTTCATGGAGGTGAAGCCGAACAAGCACTTCAAACGGCTGGTCAGCGACGGTGAAGTACGCCTGCGTAATGCCTACGTGATTAAGTGCGAAGAGGTGATCAAGGATGCCGCAGGGGAGATTATCGAACTGCGCGGCAGCGTCGATATGGATACCCTGGGCAAGAACCCGGAAGGGCGCAAGGTGAAAGGGGTGATCCACTGGGTCTCAGCCCGCCATGGCCTACCTGCTGAGGTACGCCTCTACGACCGTCTGTTCTGCGTAGAGCATCCGGATGCAGAGAAAGGTGTGGATGACTTCACCACGCTGCTCAATCCGGACTCTCTGCGTACTCTGACCCAGTGTGTGCTTGAGCCGAGCCTGTCCACGGCCCAGGCAGGCAGTCGTTACCAGTTCGAACGTGAGGGCTATTTCTGCTTTGATGGCGTCGCTTCCACCGATGAGCGCCCGGTGTTCAACCGGGTAGTGCAGTTACGCGATTCGTGGGCCAAAATCGAACAGGGGCAGTAACTGAGAGGCCGCCGGTAATAATCCCTGTAACAGGCTTGACACAGGCGGCCAAATCTCTAGAATACACGCCTTCCTTCGGGGCTATAGCTCAGCTGGGAGAGCGCTTGCATGGCATGCAAGAGGTCGGCGGTTCGATCCCGCCTAGCTCCACCAGGTTCGGTGATGTCGACACCATAAAACGACACGACAAAACGCAAGTTTTTGTCCCCTTCGTCTAGAGGCCTAGGACATCGCCCTTTCACGGCGACGACAGGGGTTCGACTCCCCTAGGGGACGCCAATTAAAAAACCGCTACAGCAATGCAGCGGTTTTTTTTCGTCTGTCAGAAAAGAGAAAGCTTAGCGATATTCTGGATTGGGAAAATCAAAACGGCATCCCGCATCCCAGGCGGCACGCTGGTTGCCATGCGCAGGCAAACCACCGGCATCCTTGAGCATCCGAGCCATGTGCAATAGGTTCCAGGTCATAAAGGTGGTGTTGCGGTTGGTGAAATCGTTTTCGGGGCCGCCTGAGTTGGAGTCCAGATACGAAGGGCCGGGACCGGCTTCACCCACCCAGGCTGCGTCGGCCTGCGGTGGAATGACATAGCCAAGATGTTGCAGCGAATAAAGAATGTTCATGGCACAGTGCTTGGCCCCGTCTTCGTTACCGGTGATCAGGGTGCCGCCAACGCGGCCATAGTAAGCGTACTGTCCCTGGTCGTTTAGCTCGCCAGAGTTAGAGTAGAGCCGTTCGATGGTCTTGCTACATATCGAGGACTTATCCCCTAGCCAAATCGGCGTGGTGATCACCAGAATGTTTGCTGCCTGCACCTTCTTATAGAGCTCTGGCCATTGGTCGGTTTCCCATCCCTGCTTTGTCATGTCGGGATAGACGCCGAAGGCGATGTCGTAGTCGACCGGGCGTAATACCTCTACGCTAACACCGTTTTTTTCCAGGATAGCCCGTGAGATGTCGATCAAGCCATCGGTGTGGGAGAGTTCCGGTGATGGCTTTAGCGTGCAGTTAAGAAACAGCGCATTGAGATCGCTGAAGTCCCACTGGCTGGAGCTGCATTGTTCCAATTGCTTTTTGTTCAGTTCCATAATCTCCCCCCTTTTTATTCTGTGACCTCAACGCCATGCCAGAAGGCGACGTGATCTTTTATCTCTTTTGCTGCTTCTTTCGGTTCAGGGTAGTACCAGGCAGCATCGGTGTTCTCTTTCCCATCCACCACAAGGGTGTAGTAACTGGCTTCCCCCTTCCATGGACAGGTGGTGTGGGTGTCGCTGGGTTTAAGGTATTCCATGTGGACCGAAGCGGTGGGGAAGTAGTGGTTGTACTCCACCACCACGGTTTCGTCACTTTCGGCAATGACGCTGCCTTGCCATATTGCGCGCATGTTTCACCTCATTTGCTATACCTGTAATCAGTATGGTACATAGTCACCACGGGAATCTGGCGCTACAGTGCATATAACAATACCCGCCGATTTGTAATGGATATTGAAACCTTCCCTTAGCAGTCAATTGTGTGGCAAGACAACTGTGATCGAGGTACCTCTCACTGCAGTGGTGTGTCACAGTTTGCGTAGAGCCTGCGTGAGCGGCTTCACGCTACCTCACAAGATGACTCGTCCGCTTAAATGGGCAAGGTTACAATTCAGTCGTATTGAACAGTCAAACCTTACACAGCAAGGTATATAAATATGAAAATAGAAACTGCATGGTTGGAGGAGAATGTATTTGGTCACAAATTGTCTGCGGACGAACTGGATGCACTGAATTCCCTCATGGAAGCAGACAATGTGGCAAAGGGCGGAAAAATCGTCGCAGAAGGGCAGGCTGGTGGAACACTCTACATTCTGCAGTCTGGTAATGCACTGGTGCAGACCGGTGGTGAATCCCCAGTTGATGTAGCCACTCTCGACGCGGGTGCCGTCATCGGCGAGATGAGCTTCCTTACCGATGATGCTGCCAGTGCTAATGTACTGGCGACCAGCGACTGCTCTGTCTACAGCATTAATCGTTCCGGTTTCTCCGAGCTGATGAACCGTCACGAAGAGCTGGCCTTCTCGCTCTTCGTCTACATCCTGCGCCATACAGCCACCGTGATTCGGCACATGAACGAAGAGCACGTTAGTATGATGCAGTACATCGTCGGCACCCGAATGGGAACCTGATTGAGATCCATCCCAGAATAGAAAAAGCCGCTACAGCAATGTCGCGGCTTTTTTATTTCTGCCAATGTGGGAAGCGACTATTTCGCGCAATGTTTCTCTTGCATGAACTTTGCGAGTTTTTCGAGATCGGCGCTGAATTTGCGTATACCTTCAGCGAGCTTTTCGGTAGCCATAGGGTCTTCATTCAGCATCCAGCGGAAGGTTTTCTCATCCAGGTGCAGTTTCTCCAGTTCGATGGAACTGGATGATGAAGGGTCAAGTTTGCGCGGCAGTTCGGCACTGTCCTCTTCAAGCTCTTCCAGCAGCTTCGGAGAAATGGTCAGCAGGTCGCAGCCCGCCAACTGCTTGATTTCACCACTGTTGCGGAAGCTGGCACCCATGATCTCCGTTTTGTAGTCAAAGTGTTTATAGTAATTGTAAATCTGGGTGACGGAATGGACCCCGGGATCTTCTTCTGCCGGGATGCTGTCGACACCTCGAGCCGTTTTGTACCAGTCCATTATCCTGCCAACGAAGGGTGAGACCAATTGCACGCCTGCTTCGGCACAGGCGACGGCCTGGGCGAAGCTGAAAAGCAGGGTTAGGTTACAATGAATGCCTTCTTTCGTGAGTTGCTCGGCGGCCCGGACACCCTCCCAGGTGGAGGCGATCTTGATCAGGATTCTTTCTCGACTGACGCCAGCATCTTCGAACATGGTGATAATCCTTCGGGCTGTTTCGATGGTGCCCTCGGTATCGAAGGAAAGGGTGGCGTCCACCTCCACCGAGACCCGTCCAGGGATAATTGCCAGAATCTCCTGAGCAAAATTGACCGCTAGCCTTTCCAGGCAGGGGCGCATGTTTTGTGATGTATCACAAACATCGACACTACAGTGAGAGAGGGCATCGCTCACAAGATGTTCATATTCAGGCATTTGCGCTGCCGCAAGGAGCAGGGAGGGGTTGGTAGTGGCATCCTGGGGCCGATGTTTGCGGATCGAGTCGATATCGCCTGTATCAGCAACAACAACGGTCATTTCTCTGAGTTGCCCGAGTACACTCATCTATTATGCTCCCTGCCTCTAAATGCCAAGAATTCGTTCACTGAATATAGACGCTGAGGGCAGAACTGCCAGATTACAAGAGAGTGATGTTTGAGATGTATTTAATTCAAAGTTAGGTAGTCAGTTTGGCTGAGATATTCTGTTTATATATTTTCGACGACCCGATTTCTCCCCCCATTTTTTCCCTGGTAAAGCGCATCGTCTGCAAGTTTGATGGTGTCGTTAATACTGCAACCTTCCTTATGTGCGGTTACGCCTAAGGTGACTGTTAGGTTGATTGTCTGCTTTTTAAAGATGAAATCGTGATGCTCAACGGTATTACGGATATCTTCTGCAACGACGGCTGCATCCTTTGAGCGGCAGCCTGGAAACATAAACAGAAACTCTTCACCACCCCAGCGTCCGACAACATCGTATTTTCGCAGACGTGATTTTAGTAGATGAGAGATTTTCCGCAGAATATAGTCACCGCAATCGTGACCGTACTGGTCATTAATATTTTTGAAGTTATCGATGTCCGCCAGCACCACACAGAAGTCCGTGCCATTACGTAGAAAATGTTCGTGCTGGGCGTTGAGTAGCGGATAGATACCACGGCGATTGGATAAGCCGGTGAGCATATCGGTATTGGCCAGTATTTCCATCTTCTGTTCAGAAATGAATGATGCGACCCTGAAGTAATATGAGGTGATAGTAAGGGCGGCGAAGCTGGCTAAAATGTTTGCGTAATTTAGAATAGCGATGACATGAGGGTAGTCGTGCTGATAGTCATGGTTAGCAGTTAAAGCATAGAGGCCGATGAATAGTGAACAAGCAAACCCGGACAGGAATAGCAGTGGTACGAGTTTTATTCTCTGGTAGAACATGAGGAATGGGATACCTGCAATCAGGTAGTACTGGAAGCCGATTTCCCAGCCGAAATAGTAGAGTGTGAGTATGGTGTGTACAACTACCTCAGTGCAAAGGATAGCGATAGCTCTGGTATAGAAACCATTGCGATTGCTACTGCGTGCTGTATGCCACGCAAGCGTCGAGAAGATATTGACCACGGCAAGAACATCATTGCCAATCAGGTAAAAAATTGGAATAAGGGAAGCATGGAAGACTGTGCCAAGAAGAGTGAGATAGTTTATGACTACAAAAATACGGTAGTCATGTTTCTTGACCTTACTCGGTCGTTTCAGGTGTCGCTTCAAGCTGGAGATTCCTAACACAGGCAGTTCTTATAGTTATAGATTGGTTCTGGGAGCTATTTTACAAGCGCTTCCCGTGTTTGGGTAGGTTTGGTGCTACAGGGTGGGGATATACGCTCAATCCTACCTCAAAAGGCTTAGTTCTGAGAGTGGGGTTGCTGAATGCCAGCCTGATACAGTCAGGCAATCTCGAGAATTGTCGGACTATGTGGCAAGAGAAGTGAAATAGGCTAATCCTGCTACAGACCAGAAAACCAGCCAACTGATGTGACGTCCCCTGGTAAATCCAAATGCCAGCAGACCCGTGAGAAGAAAAACCATGGTGATGGTTTGCAACACAGCTTGCTGAATATCTGAACCGGAGGCCACCGCCAGTAACAGCCAGGCAAAGCCCCACCAGGCAAGGGTCGTCATGTGCCAAGCGAACCGCATCGTGCCTTTGGTGAATAAGTCACCGCCAAACAGATGCGGGATTTTCCCATTCCGAAACAGGCAAACCAGAATGTAGCGCTCACCCAGATAGGAGTGGATAAGACCGATCAGGAAAAGGAGTGTTGCGGCGGTTTGTAGCAACATAAATGAATCCTTGTTTATAGGATGGGCAGGAAACGCTACAACTATTTATATCATCTCAACAAAAGCACGTAGGATGAGCGCCCACAGCACGACAGAGGAAAGCATGTAGGAATAGAAGCGATGGAGTACTTTGTTGTTGGTGCAATGGATCACACTGTGTGCCACTCGCAGGCCCAGGAAACTATATGCGAGAACCACATATGCGGTATCTACCTGATTGGTGACGTAGAGATAGATACATATGGCATAGAACAGGATTGGTAACTCAAATAGATTTGTCAGATTTTCTGAAGGTGTACTAATTTCAGGGGGCATGAGTTCATGCACATCATTGTTTGTCGCCAGGGCCTGCGCCTTTATCTTATTGGCGACCATGAATGATATCCGTAGGTAATACATGTAGAACCACACGATGATGGTTAACAGCATGAGGCCAAAAAATGGGATAAATATGGTTGCCTGGTTCACTCGCGATTTCCTTATGCTCTTATTTGATCAATGCGCCCAGATTTGACGCACGTTTGCCTTTTCTTTTTCAATTTCTGGGCCGGTCAAACTCCCCAGTTCAATACTCCGACTGTTTTTCGATTGCCTGAAGTAGTATGAGTAGCTAGCAGAGAAATGCCTGTTTACCAGTAACTGGTCTGCTGCAAAGTATCCGTATCAAAACTCAGGTCTGATTGACGCTTCTACTAACATAAGAGAGCCCTTCCTGTATTAATCTGATAATGAGGGTCAGAGAGTATATATCTCTGACATTAGAAGCAATTGCTCTCTGGTCCGGGATTTTACTGGGGCAACATTTTGCTTTCGTGGTAGTTACTGATTCGGCACAACAAATTCTTCTGGCTCACCAGAAGTGTTCGTTTTCCATGAGCACCGTCATTGATAAATATTTCGACGTTGCCATTGTCGTGATTCACAGTCAGAAGAGAGACGGATGCCTTCTCTATTACCTCCAGTGAACCATTGGTTGGAGTACAGCGAATTTCGCAGCCACCAGCGACACATTTGTATTGAGTTTGTGTAGGGGCAGCATTGGCAATACCGGAGAGTAAAAGGAGTACTGGGAGTAGTGTAAGTTTGACAATGTTCATATCAGACATTCCTTGTTTGTAATGAGAATGGCGTGTACGTTCAAATATTGTTAGAAGTTAATTGTCTCCTATTCGAGGATGTTTCTCTCTTCCCTGGTTTTGTTATGTACGATTTCATTGCCCCATTTCGACCAATTTACTTATAGTTCTCCAGTTCCTGGTTGTGGACACCACACCTAGCTTTGATTCAATGAGAGTGTTCGATAGCTTACTTTTTCCGTAGCCATTAGGGCAATAGAGGTAAACCACGCTACCATCTACTGTTAGCCTTTCTGGATGTTTGACTAATTCCTCTAACTGAATTTTTCTCACTTCTGATGGTATATCAGACAGAAAGCTAACTAGCACTTTCGCTCCATTTTCTTCTCTCTCCGCTTCGTTATACGGACAAGCATTCATTATGTTCTGGTATTCTTTTGTGGTTCTAACGTCAACCGTGACGTCGAATCCATAAGTTCGTTTGATAACACTTTCAATTATTGTCTTTATTTCTTCTATCTTGTGAATGTTGGAGTTAAACAACACATTGCCGCTCTGAATGTATGTTGTTACATTCTCAAATCTTTCTTTTTCATAGAGCGATTTCAGGTCAGCCATTTTTATTTTCTTTTGGCCGCTTACATTTATTCCTCTTAAAAGGGAAATGTATTTCATTCTCATACGCCCCTATGAAATTAGAGTCAGAGAGCAATAGTTTCGAATATTGGAGAATATTGCTCTCTGACAAGGTTTATTTTTATTACTTTGATGTTATAAATTGGTTAGCGCTGACTAATAGTGATACGACTGATATTACAAAAGCCCACATAGCCCACTTTGTAGAAGATCGTGCAGCATTAGCTGATAATTCTGCCGTACTTACTGACCTTTCAAAAAGTGCTCTATCCATTTCCGCCTCCCGAATGGTTTGAGCTCGGTCATATGCGTTTAGCCAGGCTCCTGCCTGGCGTGTGTTTAGATTTTCAAAGCGCCCACTCTCAACTGCATGCCTGAGCGCTTCTACACTATTGGCATTAACCCAGTCTTGAATATTATCGAGTGATTCAAAGTTAGCCTTTTTTCGTTGTGCCTATCGGGTTGTTAAGAGGCGCGGAGCCACAATGCGGTGGAGCGTCCCAGTGAGCTAGGCGAGCGACTTGAACAAATTGTTATACAAAACACATATCTATTCCTTTACAAATTTATAATCTGATAGGTCATGTTTCATTGAGATTCCCATATTCCCTTTGGTGACTCTGTATTGAATTGCATTTTGGCGAGATGGGATTATAAACCAAGTGTCATATTCTGAATCAGAAACCATATCCATAATTACAGAATTCAGTCCTGAAACGATAACTCTCATTTCTTCCTTACCATTTTCCTTTTTCTTATAAAACTTTAGCTTTAACTTAGTTCCATCTTTGTTTGTATCCTTCGAAATATATATGCCATCAGTTCGCAACGAATTAAGTATTTCACTTTTATGAAGAGCGCTTGCGCAGGAGACTAATGAAGACAGAAGCAGCAAATACAAAATTACTTTTTTCATGGACTTCTCCTTTTTGTAAAAAAACAGGTGGTTATAAAATAGCGATTTACCTCTCGGATACGGTGCCTAAAAGGATTTACTAACGGAGCAGGATAAATTGATATTTAGCACTCCCTCGCCAGGTGATACCTTGTCTCTTTCTACCGTGATAGGGGGCTGTTGGCAAGGCTGGATTCTGGCGTTCGCAGGAGTGACAGTAATGCTTGATGGGCACGCTGCGCTTTGCCCATCCTACGTCCACAAGGTTTTCTTTGCGTACTCTGCGTCTTTGCGGTGAGATTTCCTGGATTTCGGCCTGCACCGGAATGACAGATAGCAGACATAAAAAAACCGGCGACTTGTGGTCGCCGGTTCCTATTGTCGGGCTTGTGGCCCTTAGTTCCTTCTAATTACTTGTTGGCCCGATTCTCGATCAGGTCGTCGACGACAGTTGGGTCGGCGAGGGTAGAGGTGTCGCCCAGGGTGTCGATTTCGTTGCTGGCGATCTTGCGCAGGATGCGGCGCATGATTTTGCCTGAACGGGTTTTCGGCAGGCCGGGTGCCCACTGGATGACGTCGGGGCTGGCGATTGGTCCGATCTCTTCACGTACCTGTTTCACCAGCTCCTTCTTCAGTTCATCGCTCGGCTCAACACCCATGATCAGGGTGACGTAGCAGTAGATGCCCTGGCCCTTGATGTCGTGCGGATAACCGACCACGGCGGCTTCGGCGACGGACTCATGTAGCACTAGTGCGCTTTCCACTTCGGCGGTACCCATGCGGTGACCGGAGACGTTAAGTACATCGTCCATACGGCCGGTGATCCAGTAGTAGCCATCTTCGTCGCGACGGGCGCCGTCACCGGTGAAGTAGGTGCCTTTGTAGGTGCTGAAGTAGGTGTCGATGAAGCGCTGGTGATCACCGTAGATGGTACGCATCTGCGCTGGCCACGGATGGGTGATGACCAGTGCGCCTTCCACGGCACCTTCCAGCGGTGTGCCATCGCTGGCATCAACGATAGCCGGTTGCACGCCGAAGAACGGCTTGCTGGCGGAGCCCGGTTTCAGTCCGGTGGCGCCGGGCAGCGGGGTGATCATGTGGCCGCCGGTCTCTGTCTGCCACCAGGTGTCGACGATGGGGCAGCGCTCTTCGCCAACCACCTTGTGATACCACTCCCAGGCTTCCGGGTTGATCGGCTCACCAACGGTGCCGAGCAGACGCAGGCTCTTGCGGCTGGCCTTTTTCACCGGGCCGTCACCTTCACGCATCAGTGCGCGGATGGCGGTGGGGGCGGTGTAGAAGACGTTGACCTGATGCTTGTCCACCACCTGCCAGAAGCGTGAGGCGTCCGGGTAGGAGGGGATACCTTCGAAGGAGAGGGTGGTTGCGCCGATAGCCAGCGGACCGTAGACCAGGTAGCTGTGACCGGTGACCCAGCCCACGTCGGCGGTACACCAGTAGACGTCGCCTTCGTGCAGGTCGAAGGTGTATTTGGTGGTCATGGCGGCGTAGAGCAGGTAGCCACCGGTGGTATGCAGAACCCCTTTTGGTTTGCCGGTAGAGCCGGAGGTGTAGAGGATGAACAGCGGGTCTTCCGCATCCATCTCTTCCGGTGGGCAGTCAGTGGAGGCGGCAGCGGTGGCCTCTTCATACCAAATATCGCGGCCCTCGACCCAGCCAATGTCGCCACCGGTGCGCTTGACGGTGACGACGGTGTTGACGTTAGGGCAGTGCTCCAGCGCCTTGTCGCAGTTGGCCTTAAGCGGAACAGAGCGGCCACCACGCAGGCCTTCGTCGGCGGTGATGACGACACGGCAGTCGGAATCGAGAATACGGTCTTTCAAAGATTCTGGGGAGAAGCCACCGAAGACGACGGAGTGGATCGCGCCGATACGGGTACAGGCGAGCATCGCGTAGGCCGCTTCCGGGATCATCGGCATGTAGATGCAGACCCGGTCGCCCTTCTTCACGCCGCGGCTTTTCAGTACGTTGGCCAGCTTGGTGACGTGCTCATAGAGCTCGTTATAGGTGATCTTTTTGTCTTCAGTCGGGTTGTCGCCTTCCCAGATGATGGCGACCTGGTCGCCACGGGTCTCCAGATGACGGTCGATGCAGTTGTAAGAGACGTTCAGTTTGCCGCCTTCAAACCACTTGATGTAGACATCATCAGTGAAGCTCCAGTCCAGTACCTTGTCCCATGGCTTGGTCCAGGTGAGGAATTTCTCAGCCTGTTCCCCCCAGAATCCTTCTGGGTCTTTTACGGAGCGCTGGTACATCTCGTCGTAGGTCGCCGCATCGATATGGGCGTTCTTGGCAACGTCGGCAGGTACCGGATAAATCTTCTCGTCATGGGACATTAGTCTCTCCTCGATTCACTTTCAGTTAATAGCGTGTTCGGTGGCCTGCGTGGCCCGCATTTCTCACCAGGATGACGAGCCCTCGCTTGATCTTTAGATTGCACAGTGGATTTTCTTCGGTCGGAAAGACAACCAGTATTCCGTTCCCTCAGAAAATCCACTGTGCAATCAAATCTCTGCGCGATCATCTCGCCCCCGGTAAAAAATGCGGGCCGGGCGACAGGTTACCTCCCCAAAGTTCTATCGGCACGTATGATTCCCGGAGGAAAAACATATCACACCTTTAGCAAAAAGTTGTTCAACGGCACGGCTTTGCTCGTGTCGTATTGCGCAAGCTGCGCCAGAAAAAGCTCACCGGCAGCCAGTGCATCGCTCAGTGCGTTGTGCAGCCGGTAGCGCGGCAGGTGATAGCGCTCGCGCAACTCGGGCAGACGCATGTCACCGGAGCGTATGACCTGATCGCGCATCTGCAAGCTGCGCCGGGCCACTTCCTGAGTGTCGATCACCCGCATCATGAAGCCATCACCACAGTAGTGCTCGCACGCTTTGCGCAAAAAGCCCATCTCTACCTTGGCATGGTGGGCAATGAGCACCTTGCCCGCCATCAGCTTGAGCAGTTCCTCCAGCACCCCCCTCAGCGACTCACCCTCGGCGGCTTGGTCGTCGGTGATGTGATGGATCACCGCGCTCTGCTCCGGGATGGCGATAAACGGCTTTACCAGCCGGTGCTGCGCCGAGGCGAGGTCCACCTGCATCGCCTTAATAACAACCCACCCAAGGCTAAGGATGGCATCCTTGTTTGGATCAAGCCCGGTCGTTTCCAGATCCAGCGCCACGAATTCCAGGGTGCGGCAATCGCTGCGCGGTGACGGAAAGGGTACCGCATAAAAATCGTGCAGTGGGCCGGGCTCCAGCCGCTTAAGTAGTCGTTTGCGCCGGAACTCCGGGCTAAACAGTGAAGACAGCACGACTCAGGTAAACCTCTCCGTCTGGTAACGCTGCGCCAGTGCCTGTTGTACCGTGCTGATGGCAGAAAAGGCGTCTTTTAACTGGTTACGTTCCACCCCGGAGAGCGAGTCCGGTCGAACGTAGCTGTCCATCGGCTGACCAGCAGTGTGTTCTGCCACCTGAGCTCGCGCACGCAGGGTGGCGATGAACTCCAGCGCATGCAGTAGATTTTCTGCCCCCTCCTGACTCAATTGGCCCGCTTCCCGGGCTGCGATGAGTCGCTCTTTGGTGCCCAGTTGTGGCAGTCCGGCGGAGAGGGCGAAGACCCGCGCCAGATCAACGATGGGCAGAATACCGCGATGCTTCAAATCCAGGCTGTCGTCGTGTTCGCCGTCATGCACCAGCACAAATTTGCGGAAGAAACCGAGGGGTGGACGGTTCTTCAAAGCGTTGGCGGCCATGTAGGCGAGGAAGATTCGGTTGGCCTTGCACTGGGGCAATATTTTATCGCGCAGCTGTTGATAGAGCGATTCGTCGCCGTAGATCGGGCGGATGTCGAAGAAGATGCTGGTGAGCATCAGTGACATTTTCTGCGGGGTGTTGACCCAGTTATCAAAATGGCGCTGCCAGCCGCTGAGGGTTTGGCGCCATTTTGGATTGGTGGCCATGGCATCGCCGGGGCAGTAGCGGAAGCCGCAGCGGTTGAGGCCATCGCTGACGAAGCGGGCGAGGGCAGCGAAGTATTCGTCGTGTTCCGGCTGCATGGCGTTGTCGATCAGCATGGCGTTGTCCTGATCGGAGACGGTGGTCTGTTCACGCCGTGCCTGGGAGCCGCAGGCGAGCCAGACGTAGGGTACCGGTGGTGCGCCCAGCTCGGTTTCGGCCAGCTGGAGCAGTCGTTCGGTGATCGCATCGGTGACCGCTGAGAGCGCCTGGGTCAGCTGTTCGGCGGTCATGCCGCTGCTGAGCATCTGCATCTGCAGCTCCGGCAGTTGGCCGGTTGCTTCCACCAGATCGTCGACGCTGTGAGTGCGTTTGATGGTGGCGGCGAGGGAGATGGTGTTGAGACTGTGGCGATAGAGGATCTCACTGGCGGAGATCACACCGCGCATCACGCCACCACGACTAACGATAGGCAAATGCTGGATCTTGCGACGGGTCATCTCCAGCAGGGCATCAAAGGCCGCACGATCTTCGTCGAGGGCAAAGACGTTGCTGGTCATAATGGTGGAGACCGGCTGGTTTACATCGACCCCGGCGGCGATGCAGCGCAGACTCAGGTCGCGGTCGGTGACGATACCGAGCAGGCTGTTGTTCTCCATTATCAGCAGCGCCGAGACCTGCTCTTCACCCATCTTCTGGGCCGCCTGACGGATAGTCTGCTCCGGGGTGATAACCTCTGGTGGGCGATGTACCAGGGTTCCCGCCTTGAGGTTCATCAGACTGTTCAGTGTGCCGTGACCATGTTGTAACTGATCGATGGCGTTCTGCAGACGCAACCGCATGCTCTTTTCGAAGTGACTGTTGAACTCGGGGAATTGCTGACGCAGTTTCAACAGCTCGTCGCAGGGGATCAGATAGAGCAGGGTATCTTCAGAACAGGTGCCGTTGCGCAGCAGGGTATCGTCGCTGTCGGGACAGCTGGCAACAAAGAACTCACCTTCACCAATCTTCTCCAGCAGTTCGCCCTTGGCGCTGCGAAACTCTACTGCACCGGCGCGCAGCAGGCTGGCTGAGGTATCGGCACCCTGTTCAGGCGGAAACGGCGAACCGCGGCGCAAATAGCGCACAGTGAGCCGTTTCGGCAGAGCATCCAGTATCTCGCCGGGAAGTTGGTCGAAGGGGGGATGTTCCGCGAGGAACTCCCGTATCTCTATCAGTTCCGCTTGCATCAGCGGGCAATGCCCCTGTGTTGATTATGTTCACCACGAAGTTCACGAAGAAAACGAAGCAGGGTCGAAGCCTTCTGCGTCCTCTTCGTCAAATCCCTGACATTTTTCGATGCCTGTTCACACCGAGTCTTAAAAGAAAAAGGTGGAGTGCTTGTCGCACCCCACCAAACAATGTGCCCTTGGGGTTTACCCCGCCAGGGAGGCGGGGTAGGTGGCACAAAACTACTACTTAGTGGCCGGTTGCGGCACCAGCGCCACGTGGGACGCGGATATCTTCGACCAGGTGCTGGATGTGCTCCGGCGGTGCTGTGGTGAATTTAGATACCACATAGGCAACACCGAAGTTGATCAACGCACCAACGGCACCAAAGGACTCAGGCTGAATGCCCATGAACCAGTTGTCGGCGACGTTTTTCGCCATCTCGGTACCTGGGATGAAGAACCAGCCCTTGAACCAGAAGATGTAGATCAGGGTAGCAAGCAGACCGGACATCATACCTGCAACTGCGCCTTCCATATTCATCTTCTTGTTGAAGATACCCATCATCAGAGCCGGGAAGATGGAGGAGGCTGCCAGACCGAAGGCCAGGGCCACAACCTGCGCGGCAAAGCCGGGAGGATGTAGACCGAACCAGCCGGCTACGGCGATAGCACCCGCCATAGAGAAGCGCGCGGCCAATAGCTCACCTTTCTCATTGATTCCCGGATTGAAGACACCTTTGATCAGGTCATGGGAGACGGCGGAAGAAATTGCCATCAACAGACCTGCCGCGGTAGAGAGCGCCGCAGCCAGACCACCAGCAACTACCAGGGCGATTACCCAGTTAGGCAGTTTAGCGATCTCGGGGTTGGCCAATACCATGATGTCGCGGTCGACTTTCAGTTCGTTGGCATCTTTTGATGCACGGTACTGAATGCGGCCGTCACCATTTTTGTCTTCAAACTTCAACAGACCGGTTTTTTCCCAGTTGTTGAACCACTGCGGACGGTTTTCGTACTTCAGCGCACCTTCATTAGAAGTGATCTCACCTGGTTGTACGGTGTTGATCAGGTTGAAGAAGGACATAGCACCAACAGCCGGAGCAGTGGTGTAGAGGATGGCGATGAACACCAGCGCCCAACCTGCAGAACGGCGTGCGTCAGATACCTTCGGTACGGTGAAGAAACGAACGATAACGTGCGGCAGACCAGCGGTACCGATCATCAGCGACAGGGTCAGGGCAATGGTGTTGAGCGTTGTGCCCTTCATTACCGTGTATTCCTTGAAGCCCAGATCCAGTAGCACCGTATCTAGCTTGGCTAATAGGTGCGTCCCATCCGCCAGAGTACCACCCAGACCCAGTTGTGGGATCGGGTTACCAGTCAGGTGCAGGGAGATGAAGATCGCCGGAACAGTGTAGGCGAAGATCAGGATGACGTACTGGGCAATCTGGGTGTAGGTGATGCCCTTCATGCCGCCCATTACCGCGTAAATGAATACGATGCCCATGCCGATGAAGAGGCCGGTGTCGTAGTCAGTTTCGAGGAAGCGGGAGAAGGCCACACCGATACCTTTCATCTGGCCGATTACGTAAGTAATGGAGGCGACGATGAGGCAGATAACGGCCACAATACGTGCAGTCTGCGAGTAGTAGCGATCACCGATGAACTCAGGCACGGTGAATTTGCCAAACTTACGCAGGTACGGTGCAAGCAGCATTGCGAGCAGCACGTAACCACCGGTCCATCCCATGAGATATACCGATGCGTCATAACCCTTAAAGGCGATGAGACCGGCCATGGAAATAAAGGATGCGGCGGACATCCAGTCAGCAGCGGTAGCCATACCGTTAGCAACTGGGTGGATACCCTTGCCGGCGACATAGAACTCGCCGGTGGTGGTGGCACGCGCCCAGAAGGCGATGCCGATGTAGACGGCGAAGGTCGCGCCTACAACCATATATGTCAGTGTTGATAGATCCATATTATCCCCCAATTATTCTTCGTGAACGTTATGTTCGCGATCGAGCTTTTCCATCTTCACTGCATAGAAGAAGATGAGCGCGACGAAGGTGTAGATGGAACCCTGTTGTGCGAACCAGAAACCGAGCGGATAACCGCCGATGTGGATTGCATTGAGGGGCTCAACCAGGATGATCCCGAAGCCATAAGAGACCACGAACCAGATCACCAGACAGATACTGAGCAGGCGAAGATTCGCCTTCCAGTACGCGGCTGCGCTACCTGTTTGCATTGTTTCTCTCCTTATTGGTGTAAACAAAGTTGTTAAAGTTTTGTTGCTCCATAATTGCTGTCCGTACATCCCTTGCACGGATTTCTTGCACTTGCAGGCGTGTTACATGCCCACAGTAAAAACCTGGCGTGTGATCGTTCAAAGCTGGTACTCCAGTTCGAGTTTGTTGTGCAGCTTGCGACCCTGGCGGAACGCCTCCTTAAGAATACGGCGGTCCAGTTCATTAAGTGTGTCGGGATCAAGACGGTTACTCAGCCGCTTGCCCTCGTGGGCCTGACGGCGATGGTTGCGCATACGTAGCAACTGAATGAAGTGATACGCCTCGCACCAGGCAGCCACGTCTTCCTGCCGCAGTGCACCTTTTTCTGCCGCAGCACGTAGACGCTCTTCGGTATTGGTTTCACCGACGCGGTGGGCCAAGGCGATGATCCGGGCCGCATCGACAAACGGGGTGATGCCCTGCACCTTCAGATCCAGGGTGTGGGCCTGATCGCCATCATTAGAAAGTTTGAATTCTCCGAACAGTCCTAGCGGCGGACGCAGGTGCATGGTGTTGGCGGCCAGTTGACGGCGGAAGCGGCTGTTGCGCTCAGTCAGTTCTAGTAGCCACTGGCGCAGTGGTTCCACCTCGGTGCTGTCGCCAAACAGCGGGCGGAAATCGAAAAAGATGGTGGCCTTGAGCAGATGCTCCGGTGTGCCTTGTTCTACCCAACGGGAGAAGCGCACCTTCCACTCGTCCAGGCTGAGGCAGCACTCCGGATTGCTGGCCATGATGTTGCCGGGGCAGAGGGGGAAGCCACACTCTGCCAGGGCATCGTTGATCTGTTTGGCGAGAGGCAGCAGTTTGGCGCGAATCGCCTCTTCTTCACCCTCTTTACAGTGGAACAGAATGCCGTTGTCCTGATCGGTTTTCAGGGTCTGTTCGCTGCGTCCCTCGCTACCGAAGGCGAGCCAGACAAAGGCTGGCATGGTCTCTTTCTGCTCTGCCAGCACCAGCTTGAGGACTCGGCGGGTGAGGTTATCGTTCAATGTGGTGATCAGGCGAGTGAGCTGTTCTACCGAGGCGCCCTGAGCCAGCATCTGCTCCACCAGTCGGTGAATGTCGTTGCCCAGGGGCATCAGCTGTTCCACTGAGGTGGCACGGGCAATGGCCTGGCCGAGGCTGGCGATGCCGACTCGCTGCAGCGAGAAGATATCCCGCTCCGAGACCATTCCCAGCAGTTTGCCTCGCTCTACAATGCAGATGTGACCGATACCGTGACGCGCCATCAGCAGTGCCGCTTCGTGGGCCAGGGCCTCAGCGGGCAGGGTCAACGGATCGGGGGTCATCACTTCGCTAATCGGTCTGGTGGTATCAATATTTGCGACGGCTACGCGGGAGAGCAGGTCGTGCAGGGTGAAGATGCCGACCACCCGGCTACTGCTGTCGGCGACGATCATGCTGCCCACGTGTTCGTTCTGCATGGTTTGCAGCACATTGGTCAGCGGGGTATCTGGCAGGCAGGTGATGGCGGGGCGGTTAATCAGTTGGCGCAGCGGGGTATTGAGTGAGGTGTCCTCTGCGATGCGGGTGGCGCTGCGGGCCTGGGCATCGCGCAGGGCGTTATCCAGCAGGCTGGCAAGGCGACGGGTGCTGAAATCGTTAAACACCGGGCTCTTCTGCAGCAGGGCATCGAAATCGGCCCGGTCCAGTTCGTAGCAAAAGGTGTCTTCAGCGGCGCGTGAGACCGTGCGGACCGGACGGCGAGCGAGCAGGGCACCCACGGGGAAGCACTCACCGGCAATCAGTTCCCAACCATTTTTCCGGTCTCCGTCTTCAGTTTCACCACGGATACGACCCTGTTTGATGATGTAGAGGGTGCTGGATTGGCCTGCGCTGGGCTGAGTGACGACCGAGTCCTTGGCATAGAACACCAGACGCAGCCGCTTGGCCAGATACTCGAGATGAGCCATGGCCATTTGGTCAAACGGGGCGTGCTGCTTCAGAAAATCGACAATTGGTGTCAGTGCTGGTGCGTTCATGTTCCAGGGTCCATGAGATTTGGATCAGTAAGGCAAGCCGCGTGCCATATTGATATCCATTTAGATACAACGGGTTATGTTTATGACGAGTGGGGTGTTGTTACGAAAGGTAACTTACGGGTGTTACGAAAGGTAACGGTGTGAGGGTGTGGGGTAACATATTTTTGGAATTTACCACTTGAAATATAAGTGGAGGCTAATATACTGTCTGCAAACATGAGCTATTCTTGACTGGAGGAGTCGGATTTATGTTCTTTTCGAACGTCAAAGAGATTGATGCCCCAACACTGGCTGAGTGGATGAAGGAACCGTCGAGTGCGTTTCGGATCATCGACGTGCGTGAGCAGATGGAGATCGCTCAGGGTTCCATTCCTGGTGCTGAGCCTATGCCCATGTCGGCATTGGGTACGCGTCTGCCCGAATTGAAGTCGGATGAGAAGATGGTATTTATCTGCCGTAGCGGTGCGCGCTCGGGTCAGGTGGTTGCCTATCTGGCACAGAATGGTTTTGAAGATGTCTACAATTTACGAGGTGGTGTACTCGGTTGGGCCCAGAACGGATTTGAGTTTGCCCGAGTGTCGTAAACACTATGCTGATGAACAAAAATAGGCCGGGAATCCCCGGCCTTTTCTTTTTGCATCGTGGTTAACCTTGCGCAGTTCAAGGCTCTCCTGTTTAATGAACAGATAAGTTACTTAACTCCGCTTTTCTCGACGTCAGGAGACAACATGTTGTTCTGTCTGCCTTGTCCGGTTTATTCCTCGCTTCTCATCCCCGTAGCCCAGTGTTACGGCACATTGGGTAACGGGTAGCTTTATGCTAGAACGGGAACAGCGTTCGCTGCGCCGTCTTCAGATAGCGTGGACCTATCGTCCAGCTCCTTTAGCTATCCTCTCGCATATCATCGCCGCCGCCATTGTCGCTGCGGGTATGTCTTCACAGGTCCCGTTTCGAGCACTGATGTTGTGGTTTTTCCTCCTGACAGGTGTGCAACTGCTATGGGGGGTGGCAGTACTCTATTACGGTCAGAGCACGAGCATTAAAAAAAGCGATAGCCGCTGGCTGCAGTTTCACTTTATTGCCACCACGCTCAACGGTTTGATCTGGGGAATTGGTTCGGCCTATGTGCTGTTTCCCATTAACTCGCTCTTTTTCCAGACCCTGTTGCTGGTGATCGTCGCTGTTGTGGCGACCGGCGGTCTCTACCTGAATCGTAACAATCGTATGGCGGGCGCACTTTTTGTGTTGTCGGTGATGCTACCGATGGTGCTGCGTTGCTTCCATGAGTCGGGTGCCTATTTTTCACTGTTGGGTATTTTGCTCCTGGCCTATACCGGTATGTTGCTGTTTGTGCAGTACCAGTATTTCACTGGCTCCATTCACAGTCTCTGGCTGGAAAAGGAGAACCGTCGACTGGAGCGGGAGAAGAGTGCCTATCAATCCTATTTCAATCGCGCTCGACACATCGCCTCGCTAGGTAGCTGGAATCTGGATATGCATACGGGTGAGCTCAACTGGTCGAGTGAGGCCTATGCCATGTTCGGTATCGAGCCCGGTACCAAGCTAACCAAACAGATCGTAATGTCGGTGATCTATTGGGCCGATCGCCAACCATTTTTCAGGGCACTGGAAGATGCTATACGCAACCACCGCTCACTGGAGAGACAGTTCCGTGTGATGCTACCGGACGGTGGTTTACGCGTGATACTGGATACCGCAGAGTTGATCACTGACGATGAGGGTGAACCCGAACGTTTGCTGGGTGTGATGTGCGATATTAGTGGACAGGTAAATGCGGAACAGCAGACCAAGACGGCCTATCAGGAGCTGAACCGCATCCTTACCAACATGCAGGATACCTATTATCGTGCCGATCCCACCGGACGCCTGACTCAGGTTTCCCCGTCTATGGGCAAGCTATTGGGATATTCCCAGGCTGAGTGTTTGGGGATGAGAATATCCGATCTCTATGCGGTAGCAGGTCATGGCAAAACCTACCTACAGGATCTACATGCTCGCGGTGGTCAGTTGCACAACTATGAAGTGTTAATGATGCACAAGGATGGCAGACGCGTCTGGGTGTCACTCAATGCACAGTTCATTTTTGACGACAAAGGTAAAACCACAGGTATTGAAGGGACGGTACGTAATATCAGTGAACTGAAACAGGCACGTGAGGCGCTCTATCAGGAGAAGGAGCTCGCGCTGGTCACCTTGCAGTCGATCGGTGACGGTGTGATCACCACTGATGAAGAGGGGAATATTCGGTATATCAATCCCACTGCGGAAAAACTGTTGGGATTTAGAAATGAAATGGTTGTCGGTAAGTATTACCACGACATTATGCAACTGGTAAACGAATCGAGTGGTGAGCAGTTAGAAGATTTGGTGCGCCTCTGTCTGAGCCTGGATACTGGTAGTGCACTTTCCGATGAAGGTTTATTACTCAAACCCGATGGTTCAAGTTTCAATCTCAAAGTTACTTCAGCACCGATGCGGAATCACAATGGTCATGTTGTCGGCGCGGTGCTGGTGTTGCATGACATTACCGAAGTAATGGGTATGGCAAGGCAGCTCAGTTATCAGGCCAGCCACGATATGTTGACTGGCCTCTACAATCGGCGTGTGTTTGAACAGCGGGTTGAAGATGCGCTGAGATCTGCTTACGGCAAGGGCGAGATCCATGCGCTGTTTTATATGGATCTGGATCAGTTTAAAGTGGTGAACGATACCTGTGGTCACAATGCAGGTGATGAACTGCTGCAGCAGATAGCCGCATTAATGCAGGACAAAATACGAGATACCGACGTACTCGCCAGACTAGGTGGTGACGAATTTGGTGTGCTCCTGGAACATTGCCCGCTAGATAGGGCGGTTGAGATCGCAGACAATCTGCGTGCCGCTGTACGAGATTTTCGCTTTATCTGGGAAGGTAAGGCATTTGATATTGGTGTATCTATTGGTGTGCTCGCGCTTTCAGCAGAGAGTGGCAACATGGCACATGCTTTAGCAGCTGCAGATGCGGCCTGTTACATCGCAAAGGATGGTGGGCGAAACCGCCTGCATGTCTATCAGCCTGACGATGAAGCTATCCTGGCACATCACGGTGAGATGCAGTGGGTACATCGTATCTCCTCTGCATTCGATACAGATAGTTTCGAACTATACGCCCAACCAGTGGCACACCTTGCCAGTGGACGAGTGATATCCCATTACGAAATTCTGGTACGGATGAAAGATGAGCAGGGCAGGGTAATTCCACCCGGGGCCTTTATTCCGGCGGCAGAGCGGTACAACCAGATGCCTAATCTGGATCGTTGGGTGATCCGCAGAACCATGGAGATGTTACGAGAAGCACAGGGTGATCTCGCCTTCCCACCAGTGGAAGTAGCGATCAATCTCTCTGGTAAATCACTTACCGATGACGCCTTCCTCGAATATGTGGTAGATCTCTTCGATGTTACCGGTGTGCCCTGTGAGAACGTCAGCTTTGAGGTAACAGAGACTGCAGCAGTTGCCAACCTTTCTCGTGCTACTAGGTTTATCAGTGTTCTGCGCGGTATGGGATGCAGCTTTGCGCTGGATGACTTTGGTGCCGGTTTAAGTTCCTTCGGCTACCTGAAAACCTTACCGATCGATTACCTGAAAATAGACGGTAGTTTCGTGCGTGACATGGTGATTGACCAGGTTGATCGTGCGATGGTCGAATCAATTAACGAGATCGGTCATATCATGGGACTGAAAACCATCGGTGAGTACGCTGAGGATGAGGATGTGGTGCAGGCGCTACAACGTGCAGGTGTCGATTTTGCACAGGGTAATGGGATTTCTGAACCGATACCCTTTGCCAAGGTTTTGCTTGAAGAGACTCGGCAAATGCGTGAGGCTGGAGCCAATGTTGTAATGACTATCGATCAGGCAGGTAGCGAATAACCCTTCTCTTTGAATAGACGCAGACAGGCCTGCGCAACTTCGATGTCATAGAGCGTGCCCATTCCCCTTTCAATTTCATTCAATGCCGGTTCGAGACCAAGACCAGGCCGGTAAGGACGGTGTGAGCCCATCGCCTCAACCACATCGGCAACTGCTGTAATGCGTGCCTCAAGAAGGATATCTTCACCCTTCAGTCCCTGTGGATAGCCGGTTCCATTGATACGTTCGTGATGTTGTAACGCCACCTGAGCGACAGGCCACGGAAAGTCCACATCCTTGAGAACGTTGTAGCCGGACTCCGGGTGGCCCTTGATGATTTCATATTCCAGCTCGGTCAGTTTGCTTGGCTTGGCCAGGATCTCGGAGGGAATATTGATCTTGCCGATGTCATGCAGGTGGCCAGCTATGCGTAATCCTTCCTGAGTATGTTCATCCAGTCCCATTTCTTTACCGATAGCGGCTGCTATCTCTGCGACACGTCGTTCATGACCGGCGGTATAGGGATCACGCATTTCACTTAACAGGGTGGCTACTTCTACCGTTTGCATCAGGGAGGCCTGGAGTTTACTAACGTAAGTACTGAGTTGTGCCTCGGCCTGTTTCTTTTCAGTAACATCCTGTACCAGACCGATAATGGCTGGCTGACCAAGATGGGATGCCAATGCTCCATGGACCCCGATACTAATCTGTTTGCCATCCTGGCGCTTCGCTCTGACCTCGTAGCTTAGGTGAGTAGTGTCACCTTTTTCTACGGCATCGATTTTTTTTATGACGGTGTTGCGGTCTTCCGTATCAATGAAATCAACGGGTGCCTTTCCTATAAGTTCATCATCGGAGCTGAAACCGAGAATGTTGGCAAACCTTGGGTTGGCATAAACATACTTACCATTCTGGATGATATAGATGCCGGTGAGAGACTGCTCAACCAAACCACGGAAACGTTGCTCTGATTCTGCTAGCGAAGCATCTGATTTCTGGCGCTTCTCTTCACGAGCGATATTATCCAGGGCAAAGCTGATATCGGTACTCATTTCCAGCAAGAGCTGGCGAACATCTTCATCAAAGGCATTCTCAACATCAGCATAGAGGTTAAGTACACCCACTGTTCTTCCTTGTCGGTGTAGTGGCAGACTTGCAGCAGAACGCCAGCCATGAGTGACTGCAAGTGTATGGCACTTTTCAGGTGTTGTTTCTGTCGGAAATTCCTGTAACCAGATGGCTTCATCTCTTTTAAGCGATTGATGACAGGGACAGTTATTAATATCAGCTGTTTTGCTGAGTTTGAGGATGGCCTCGGCAATTTCCTCGTTACCGTTGCCGTATCCTGCTATCCGATGGGGGTGAGAATGTTCCTCGTTAATAAAACCTATCCATGTAGCAGTGATTTGAGTTACCTGTACGGCAATGCGACAGACACTCTGTAGTAGTTCCGTTTCACTTGTACTGCGGATAATGGTTTCATTGCATTGGCTGAGCGCAGCATAAAATTGTGACAGATGCTGGATTCTGTTCTCAAAGTTTTTACGCAGGGTGATGTCCCGGCCTATACCCAGAATACCAATTAGATCTCCACGACTATCTCGTACAGGTGCCTTTATGGTTTCCAGTACAGCCTGGTGACCATCATCGGCGAAGGTGAGGGTCTCTTCATTGGTGCTGGCCTTTCCTGCTTGCATTGCCCTGTTATCATTTTTGCGGATGAAGTCGGCTAGCTTCTTGTCAACAAAGTCATAATCTGTCTTGCCGATGATCTCGCTTTCCCTGGCGCCGAAGAAACGCTCAAAGGTGGCGTTACACAGCATGTATTTGCCGTTAACGTCTTTCATCCAGATGAGGTCTGGGATGGTGTTGATTAAAGTGGATTGGCGATTTTTTATTTCAATGAGGGTCTGCATAATGGTGTTGCGTTCAGTGGTGTCGCGGAACACAGCAAGAACATACTCACTTTCACCAACCTTTACATTTCCACCTCTGATGTCCGCTGTGAAGGTTGAACCATCTTTACGGAGAATCTTGGCATTTTCAGTGACGCTGAGAGTGCTATTGGCTGCTAAAGCAAAATCTTGCTCTATTCTTGCTAGCTCATCTTTCGGGTGTAGATCTCGGAACGAAAGTTGGGCGAGTTCCTCTGCGTTATAACCGAGCATCTTGAGAAAGGCATTGTTGCCTGAAACAAGTTCGCCGGTCTTTCTGTCGGCCAGTAATATGCCATCCAGTACACCATCAAAAATATTCCGAAAACGTTCTTCAGATTCACTCAGAGCCTCGATGGTACGACGATATGCGGTGATGTCCTGTATGGTGGCGATGAGAATGTCTGGGGCACCAGTTTCGTCCCGGATGCAGCGGACATCGGTGTTGGTGTATATGCTGCTGCCATCGATACGCTGTAGCCGTTTTTCTACTGTGTAGGAGCCTGTATCGCTTTTCAGGATTGCTTCTAATTTATTGGTTTCTTTAGGTAGATCGTCAGGATGAGATATTGTTTCCCATCTCATTTTTTTCATCTGCTCATGCGAGTAACCAAGCATGTCGCAGAGGGAGTCGTTAAATCGAATCCATTTTCCTGTTTTGGCAGACCATATGGCCATGCCGACAAATGGCATATCAAAGAAGTATTTAAGGAGTTTATCGCTCTGTTTTTCGTGTTCCAGCTGTTCCAGCTTTAGATAATATTGATGACGACTCCAGAGCATGTGCAGCAGTGCAATGATTGCCGCAGTCAGAAAAATGCCAACTAGAAAGACCCAGCCCAGGGTATTCCAGAGCGGAGCCAGCACTTTGCTGCGGTCGATTTTGGCGAGAATGAACCAGTCAGTGCCGGGTATAAACTTCCATGCTGCCAGGACAGCGATATCACGGTAATCGGTGGTGGTGACCGTACCCGACTGTTTGCTGCGCAGGGCGATCATTGCGGGCAGTTGATCCCGTAATTGGGAACGTTCCCGGGTATGATGGGGACTGCCTGTTGCCGTATCGAATGCGACCAGTTTTTCCTGATTGATGGACATTAGTAAAACGTCATCTTCTTCCACTGTCCCAGTCTGTGTTTGGCTAGTCCGTACAAGGACATCATTTAGCCTGGCGCGCATGATAATTAATGCGGTTGGATTGCTGGTTTTATTCTGTGATGGGGATAGTGGTATAGCGTAATCAGTGTGTAGATGATTGTCGCTCAAAATGAATTGATGATTGTGTTTGACCTGGCCACTCCTGCGTGCCTCATCAATTAATTCCTGTGTTGATGCCTCTATCTCAGTGTGTTCGCCGACAGCGAGCAGGGGTTTGTCGTTCACGTCGAGTAGAACGATCGATTCGTAGCTGTAGTTCCTCAGCAATTGCTGAAGGTATTCGTTGACGATATTGCTTGATCGACCAGGCTCGGTACGCCGCATATTCTGTACCATTTCGCTTAAGGTCCGATTGTGATAAAGCACACTGGCATCAGCTCCGCGCTCCTTCAACCAGCTCTCAATATGTATCGCCTGGATATTCGCTATGCTCTGCAGACGTGCCAGGCCTTCACGCTCCAGGGCAGGGGCGTTAAGCAGGTAGATCAAAAAGAGAATCGCTGGTAGTAAAAGAACCAGCGTAAATGTGGCCGGGAGGATTCGTATTTTATTCCAGAGTTTGAACTCGAATATTGTCCGCGCTTTTTGCGGTTTATTTTCATGTGCCCAGTTGCGCAATATAACGTAGAGCAGTACGCCTGTTACCAGGACAAACAACAGGCCCTTGAATATCTCGAATATTCCCTGAAGTTCCGGATTTGAGACCGTTTGTGGCAACAGGTAGCTGGAACTGACGATCCAGAGTGCGGCGATGGCCACATAGATGAGCGCGACCCTGAATGGGCTAGAACGCAGAGATTGAGCGAATCGATTTGTTGTTTTTTTGTTCATCCGGCGCCTGAACCAATGTCCCTGACAGTGATGCGTAGTATTTGCCGCAGCAAAGCACCTACTCTGATGGCCTAATACTAGTACATCTCAGGGATTTTTGGACATGAGTGAAGGGTAGTACTACTACCTGCGCGGGATGCCAAGACGATGGCGGCGTTCCCAGAGTGTTTTGCGACTGACACCAAGTTGTTTAGCCAGTTCTGTTTCGGTCATTTTTTGCTCATTTTCGCGGACAAAGCGTACGAAGTATTCGTCCAGAGAGAGTTTGTTGTCGGGCGTAGCCGCTGCAGTATTGTTCGGTTGATGGTTCAAGCCGAGGGCGACAGCATGGATTATTTCACTGTTAGCCAGAATAACCGCACGTTCGATTACGTTTTCCAGCTCCCTCACGTTACCAGGCCAGTGGTACTGGAAAAGTGCCTCCATTGCATCGTCGCTGAACTGTAGTGGGGCACGGTTGAGGCGTTTGCAGGTACGTGCCAGAAGATGCTCGGCCAGCTCACGAATATCCTCGCCACGATCACGCAGGGGCGGTAGCAGGATCTCCATCACATGCAGGCGGAAGTAGAGGTCGCTACGGAAGTTGCCCTGTTCAACTTCCTGTTTCAGATCGCGATTGGTGGCGGCGATAAGGCGTACGTCGACGCGTTTCGATTGAGTTGAACCGATGCGACGGATCTCGCCCTCCTGCAGCACCCGCAACAGGCGAGCTTGGGCATCGGCGGGCAGTTCGCCAATTTCGTCAAGAAACAGGGTGCCGCCGTGGGCCGCTTCGACCAGACCACGATGGGTCTCTACCGCGCCAGTGAAGGCCCCCTTTTCGTGGCCGAACAGTTCTGATTCCAGCAAGTTATCCGGGATCGCGGCACAGTTAACCGTAATCAGCGGTTGCTCTTTACGTGGGCTCTGTTCATGTACCGCACGGGCAACCAGCTCTTTCCCGGTACCCGATTCACCAAGTACCAGTACCGTGGCATCGGTGGGCGCAACACGCTGAATACGCTCGAAAATTTCGTGCATGACAGGGCTGTTGCCGATCATTCCACTCACCGGATAGCGGCGCGAGAGATCGCTTTTCAGTGCTAGGTTTTGTCGCTCCAGGCTGCGCTGCTTCAGGACGCGTTGCAGGGTGAGTAGCAGTTCGTCGTGATCAAAGGGCTTGGCGATGTAGTCGACGGCGCCCAGCTTCATCGCTTCAACCGCCGAACTGACGCTGGCATAGCTGGTCATGATCACCACCGGCACCTCCTGCACCAGATTAAGCACTTCCGTGCCGGGAGGGCCGGGCAGGCGCAGGTCAGCGATGATCAGATCGAAATCATTGAGGTTGTACTGTTCCTCCGCTTCCGGCACAGCTCCCGCGGTGGATACGCTATAGCCGTTGCGCTCCAGCAGACGCTTGAGTGAGGTGCGAATGATCTCTTCGTCTTCGATGAGCAGTACCTGATGCATTAGTCGAGCTGTTCCTTACGGTTTTGGTATTCATCACACAGGGGCAGGCGCAGGACGAACTGGGTGCCCTGACCACTATCACTGTTGAAGCCGATGCTGCCAGAGTGTTCCTGAATGATGCTGTAGACCATCGGTAGGCCGAGGCCGGTGCCACGTCCAGGATCTTTGGTGGTAAAAAAGGGCTCAAAAACCTTCTCTCGATACTCTTCGGGGATCCCGTGTCCCGTGTCGTTAACCTCAATCCGTGCGTTCTGTCCCTCAGCGCGGGCGCGGATATCGATTGTGTCTCCCGGCATTGAGGCGTCGCAGGCGTTACTTAGCAGATTGACGAAAACCTGGATCAGTCGCTGTCGATCACCGGCAACACACAGCCCCTCAGTGCAGTCGATGCGGTATTCAAGCTGTTTGCCTGCATGGCTGAGACGTACCAGGCGTATCGCCTCGTCGATACAGTTACAGATCTCTACCGGTGCCGGTTTGTAGTCCTTGGTTGCGCCCACGTGGCTGAAGGTAACCAGCGACTGCACGATGTTGGATATACGCCGAGTCTGTTCCAGAACCTGCTCCAGCCCCTCACGGGCGAAGGCGGGGTCATCGTTCTCCTGCATCAGGTCCTGTGCCAGGCAGGCGATGCCGGTGACAGGGTTACCGATCTCGTGGGCCACACCCGCTGCAAGGCGACCAATGGAGGCGAGGCGTTCACTGTGAGTCAGTTCCGCTTCAAGGATGTGCAGCTCGCTGAGATCCTCCACCAGAATGACCGAGCCACTACCGCTGCCGAGCTTTACGCTGAGCGGGTCATCGATGGCCGCTTTGTGCAGATTCAGTACGCGGGTCTCCTGCTTAATTTGTAGCTTCACCTTACGTAGCTGGTGTTCGTCGGTGCTAAGAAAGCCGGTGAGCAGACCCGACCAGGGTGAGGGGAGCGAGACGAGTTGCTGTCCCATTACCTGCTGCGGCGTCAGGCCGGAGATCTCCACCATGGCACTGTTCCAGCTAATCACACTCAGCTCCGGCCCCACCGAGCAGACTCCCAGAGGCAGATCCTGCAGTACCTGACGGTGGTAACGCCGCAGATGGTCAAGTTCCGCGGCGAGGCCACGCAACTGGGTGCGCGACTCCTCCAGCCTTTGTTCAACAAACTGTACCGTGTCGGAGAGGGCGCTACGGGCGCTGTGATCAAGCTCCAGCCGTTCGTCGACAATCATCCTCGCCAGCAGTGGGCCGACCAGACCGGAGAGGTTGCGCTCGATACGCTCGCGTATTCGGCCCAGGTCAGAACCCCGCAGCTCCGTATGCAGCAGTCCCAGATCCGTAAGTGCCCGATCCACCTCATGGCGTGCCATCTCCTCACCGGTGACCAGCGCCAACTGCTCTTCAATCTGCTGGATAGAGGTGGCAACCGGGCGACCACTGGGGGGTGCCAGACTCTCTTTGCAACAGGCGTTGGCTATCTCCCACTCCTTACGCCCAGGACGGGTGAGCAGGGAGAAGGTGATAAAAAGGGCGAAGTTGATCGATAGCGACCAGAGGGTGCTACTGCTCCACGGATCAGCGGTGTACATGCCGATATTGGGTTGGAAGCCGGTGCTGATCAGTCCTGAGTGTTCTAGCAGAGGAAGTAACAGGCTGACAGCCCAGATGGTGCCGCCACCTAACAGTCCCGCAATGAAACCGGCACGGGTGGCGCGACGCCAGTAGAGCAGGCCGATAATCCCAGGGAGAAACTGGGCTACGGCAACGAAAGAGATCAGGCCGAGCTGTACCAGCCCCTGGTTATGCTCCAGCAACAGATAGAAGCCATAACCGGCGAGGATAATCAGGGCGATCAATACCCGTCGTCCCCACAGCAGCCAGCGGTAGATATTGGTCTCTGGCGAGAGCCGCGGCGGGAAACTGGCGGGTAGCACCAGATGGTTCATGCACATCGCCGCCAGCGCCAGAGTGGTGACGATAATCATCGCACTGGCGGCAGAGATCCCGCCGATGAAGGTGAACATCGGCAGCAGCACCGCATCATGGTGCACGGTGATCCCCAGTACATAGAAGTCCGGTGAGGTCTCCACCGCCAGTTCATTGCCGGCCCAGAGGATGGGTGGGATCGCCAGGTTCATCAGCAGCAGGAAAAGGGGGAAGGCCCAGCTGGCGGTGCGCAACGCGTTGGGATCGAAGTTTTCGGTAAAGGCCATGTGGAACTGCCGCGGCAGCAGGAAGGCTGCGGCGAAGGCTAGCAGTAGCAGTGTTCCCCAGCTCCCTTCACGCACCGGCTTGTAGAGCGCCTGCAACGCCTCCGGGTGAGCAGCGAGCCACGTTTCCATGCCGCCGAAACCGTGGAATACACCGAATACGGCGAAGAGTCCCACCGCCAGGAGCGCCAGCAGTTTGATCAATGACTCAAAGGCGATGGCGGCCACCAGACCCTCGTGTTTCTCCCGTGCCGAGATATGGCGGGCACCGAAGAGGATGGCGAACAGGGTAACCGTGACACAGAAGCCGAGGGCAATCAGTCCCGGGGTCGATTCACGGGTGAGTACCTGCAAAGACTCGGTGACCGCACGCACCTGCAGAGCAATGTAGGGCAGGGTGCCGGCGAGCATGAACAGGGTGACCAGCACCCCGGCCAACTGGCTCTGGTAGCGAAAGGCAAACAGGTCGGCCAGGGAGGAGAGCTGGAACTCTCGGGTCAGGCGCATGATCGGTTGCAGCAGCACTGGTGCCAGCATGAAGGCGAGGGTGACGCCGAGATAGATGGTGAGGAAGTTGTAGCCCTGATTCTGGGCGAAACCGACGCTACCGTAGAAACTCCAGGAGGTGGCGTAGACCCCCAGCGAAAGGGTATAGGTCAGCGGGTGGCGTATAACCTTCTGTGGAATCCAGCCCTCTTCGGCGGCGAAGGCGATAAGAAACAGCAGCAGCAGGTACGCCACCCCACCGAGAAAGAGTTGCCACAGTTCAAAGCTCATGGCGTTTCAGGTAGCGCTGCAGGCGGTAGGTGAACAGGATTAGCACACCCCAGATCAGATAGGGGGCGTACCAGGGGCTATCGTCCGCCGCCCACCAGCCCACAATGGGTGAGAGGAGCAGGAACAGGGCCAGGAGAAACAGCAGGATGACCCGGTCCAGGTGCTGTTCGTGTTCTTTGCTACGCGGCATCGGCGAAGCATATCAACTGTTACGTTTCGTAACAACACAGATGAAATGGCTTTTTATCCAAACAGCTTCTGCCACCAGCGGCGACGGTTTGCCGGTGGCGGGAAGGCGATGTTGAGATCGGCGGGGGGTAGCAGGCTGAGGATCCAGCCGGGGAAGGGGGGCGGGCCAATGCCAGGACCGCAGACACTACCGAGGTTATGGGGGTCGTAGATCTTGATATAGCTGGGATTTTCTACATCGTCGACATAGACAATACCGCAGTAGTCTTCGTCATGTTCCCGGTGCAGCAGCTCATCTATTTGTTCGATAAAGTGTTCCAGTTGCCCGTGGTCGACCGGCTGCGACGGCGGCGTCTCACCCACCGCGTAGATGTACCATGCCTTGTTTGGCGCACTGCGGAGTACCGGCCAAAAGCGTTCTAGCTCATCCCACCGAAGCAGGCTGCGGAAATAACCGCGATAGCGGTCAAGAAAGGGGTTGCTGAGATCGTTCATTTTATATGCTGTGGTGCCAGGGAATTGCCAGTTTACGGGGAACCGCGTCACCCTGCCAATGGCCTGTCGCCCAGCGCCAGAAGCTCTCGAGTTCACCCTCCAGGATCTCCTGAGGTGGTTGTTGTCCCAGGAATTTCAATGCCTGGTAGAGCGTGGGCAGTGGGTTGTCCTGCTCCAGAGCCGGGGCGTAGGTCTGCTTACTTAACTTAAGTCCTTCCCCGTTGACTGCAATCGGCAGGTGACGGTACTCCGGTGTGGAGTAGCCCAGGTAGTGCTGCAACAGGATCTGCCGCGGAGTGGAGTCGAGCAGGTCACTGCCGCGTACCACCTCGGTGATCCCCTGTTCTGCATCATCGATCACCACCGCTAGTTGATAGGCAAACAGACCGTCGGTACGGCGCAGTACAAAATCGCCCACCTCGTCTGCCAGGTTCTGTCTGATTCTTCCCTGGATAGCGTCAATAAACGTGATCGGTTCTGCGTTGGTGAGCAGGCGTAATGCATGTGGATGATGGGGAGTGATCGTGCGACTACGGCAGCTCCCGGGATAGACGCCGAGTGGTAATCCAAGCTCTTTGCCACGTTCGGCGATCATTTTGCGTGAACAGTCGCAGCGGTAAAGCAGCCCCATCTGTTGCAATCGCTCAAGGACGCTCAGATAAAATTCGCTGCGTTGACTTTGATAGATCACCTCACCGTCCCACTCAAAGCCATAGCGTTCGAGGGTGTTTAGGATCTGCCTTTCTGCACCGGGAATTTCCCGTGGAGGATCGAGATCCTCCATCCGTACCAACCACAAACCACCGCGCTTCCGCGCCTCAAGATAGCTGCCTACTGCCGCTACCAGTGAGCCAAAATGGAGTGGGCCGGTAGGTGAGGGGGCAAAACGGCCGCGATAGAGAGACCCGTTCTCACTCATGCCAGGTGGTGAACTCTTCCACTTCTACCCGTGTGGTGCGGTAATTGTTTACCGCCGCCTCTTTGTCTGCATATCCGAGGGCAATTCCACAGGCAAAAGACCAACTGTGTTCGATCCCGAGGATATCGCGTACTATATCGGGATACTCTGCAACCGAAGCCTCTGGACAGGTGGCAAGGCCTTCGGCTTGAGCGGCCAGCATGATGCTCTGGATGAACATGCCAATATCCATCCAGCTTCCCCGTGCAAGCCGACGGTCGATAAAGATCAGTAGACCGACCGGTGCACCGAAGAAGTGGTAGTTGTGGTCCCAGGCCTTAAAGCGGGCCTGTTTGTCATCCCGGTCGATGCCCAGTGCAGAATAGAGTGCTAAACCTGTGGTTTTGCGACGCTGCACATAGGGTTCGAACCATTTAGTGGGGTAGTATTGGTAATCCGGGACGCTTTCTATGCCGTTCTTCCGTGCGGCCAGGATGGCATCACCGAGGCGCTGTTTGCTTACACCACTGATCACTGCGACCCGCCAGGGTTGCATGTTGGCACCGGACGGCGACCAGCGAGCAGTGTTTAAGATTTTCGTAATGGTGGCCTGAGAAACTTCTCGGGCCAGGTAGGCACGGAAACTTTGGCGTGAGGTAATGGCGTCCAGAGTATGCATTGTGTCCTCGAGGGTTGTGCGTGCGACAATAACCCACACTATAAAAGAGTGACACGATGTGTGGAAGGAGGGCGATGTGGCAAGACATCGCTTGGAGTCTATGGTTACTAATAACAATTAAAGATGGTGGATGGCATGGCAACCGAAGATGATGAAAGCTGGATCATCGAGAGTATAAAAAATGACGGGCAGCAGTTCCGCCCCAGTGACTGGATCGAGCGTATATCGGCAAGCCTGGGAAGCTTCAAGGCGGATCATCGTCTGCACTACTCCAACGAAGTTCAACCCTGCATCATCGAAGGACGAAAGTGTCTTCTGGTTGCCAAGGGATTAGCCAAGAAGAATCCGGCGGCCTACAGCTACATCATGCGCTTCGCCGAAGAGAATAACCTGCGAGTGCAGGAAGATCGACGCAAGGCAGCAGAGCGATAACTGTCTCTGGTTTTCAACCGGATAACAAAAAAAGGGAGCCGAGGCTCCCCTTTTTATTGTCCAGAATCAGACTCAGCCGCGCTGTTTTTCCCGGATCTCATCCAGGGTTTTACAGTCAATACAAAGGGTAGCAGTTGGGCGTGCCTCAAGGCGACGTAGACCGATCTCAATACCACAGGTCTCACAATAACCATATTCACCCTCGTCCAGCAGATCGAGTGACTCATTGATCTTTTTCAGCAGCTTACGCTCGCGGTCACGGGTGCGTAACTCCATGGTGAAGTCAGATTCCTGACTGGCCCGGTCATTAGGATCAGGGAAGTTGGCGGCTTCGTCCTGCATGTGATGCACAGTGCGATCAACCTCTTCCATCAATTCCATTTTCCAGTGCTGTAGGATTTTACGGAAGTGTTCACTCATCGGGCCGCTCATGTACTGCTCACCCTTTTTTTCTATATAGGGCTCAACATGGCCGACGCCTTCGAGGTCACTGGTACGTATCTTTTTTACTGGAGTACTTTTCTTGCTAGTTGATTTCACAGTGTCTTTCTTTGAAGTAGGAACAGATTTCTTATTCGTTGCGGGTGTTTTTTTCGCCACCGCTTTCTTTACGGTTGCTTTCTTCACCGCAGCCTTTTTTACTGCAGCTTTTTTCGGCACAGCTTTTTTTGGTGCAGCCTTCTTTGCCACCGGCTTCTTGGCGGCGGCCTTCTTCACCGCTTTTTTCGGTGCAGCCTTCTTTGGTGTAGCAGCTTTCTTTGCTGGCATACGCTTGGTTCTCCTGCGCAAAGCGTAACGTAAGGAGGGTCTGAACTGCCCGACCTTCCCGCGGTCCTCGGAGTGTCTCTGGCATTCCACGAGCAAATCGCGCCAGAGGTTCCTAAAAAATCAAGCGCGCATCTATACCAGATGTGGCAGAGGGGCGCAACTTTCGGGTCTCTGGTCGGGTGCAATCAGCCACATTGTCGGGTAATCTACAGCGCCCTGATAGCAACGGATAGACGACAATGAGCACACTTTCAGCGCTGTTATTTGATGTGGACGGTACCCTGGCAGATACCGAGCGTGATGGTCATCGGGTGGCCTTTAATCGCGCCTTTGCCGAGGCTGGTCTGGATTGGGAGTGGAGCGAGGTGCTCTACGGAAAACTGCTGGCAGTGACCGGTGGCAAGGAGCGCATTCGTTTCTATCTGGATAAATTCAATAGTGCATTCCAGCGTCCGGCAGCGTTGGACGACTTCATCGCTGGTCTACACAGGTCGAAGACTCGTCATTACGTACAGATGCTGGGGGAGGGGATGATTCCGCTACGCCCTGGTGTGCGTCGCCTGTTGCTGGAGGCTAGAGAGGCGGGGATGCGTATGGCGGTGGCAACCACCACTACCCCTGAGAACGTCTCAGCCCTGCTGCAAAATGCCCTGGCCGCCGATGCAATGGAGTGGTTTGAAGTGATCGCCGCCGGTGATGTGGTGCCCGCAAAGAAACCGGCACCTGACATCTATTGCTATGCGATGGAAAAGATGGGCCTCTCTCCGGCAGAGTGCATCGCCTTCGAGGACTCTCAGAACGGTATCCGTTCCTCCCTGGGGGCCGGTTTGAAAACTATTGTCTCGATTAACGGTTATACCGCGGATGATGATTTCAGTGGCGCGGCTATTGTCCTCGATCACTGGGGCGAGCCTGAGCAGCCATTTTCGGTGCTAAGTGGTGATGCCGGTGGTGCCACGTGTCTAGATCTGGCACTGGTGAAACGACTGCATGACGCCAGATAAACCTCAGCAAGAGGCGCCAATCGCCCGTCGTATGGCGGAGATCGAGCCGTTCCACGTGATGGATCTGCTGGCCAGGGCACGTCAACTGGAAGCTGAGGGTCGCTCCATCGTCCACATGGAGATTGGTGAACCCGATTTCGATACCCCGCAACCAGTAGTCGATGCGGCGCAGCGGGCATTGAGTGCTGGCGAGACCCACTACACCCCTGCAATGGGTTTGCCTGCATTGCGCGAGGCCATTTCGAACTTTTATCTCCAGCGCTATGGCGTCGATGTTCCGGCACGCCGTATCGTCATCACCCCCGGCGCCTCCGGCGCACTGTTGCTGGCGCTGGGGGTACTACTGGATCGTGATAGCGAGGTGCTGCTGGCCGATCCAGGTTATCCCTGCAATCGTCATTTTATACGCTTCGTTGAGGGGCGGGCACAGGGCATTGCGGTGGATGCCTCGACCGGCTATCAGTTAACCGCTGAATTGTTACGCCAACATTGGGTGGATGAGACCCGCGCCGTGCTACTCGCCAGTCCTTCGAACCCCACTGGGACCGTAATCAATACAGATGAACTGGCCGCTATGTCGAATTTTGTGCGGGAACGTAAAGGAGCGCTGCTGGTGGATGAGATCTACCACGGCCTGATCTACGACGGTCCCGATAACACCGCACTGGCGAGTAGTGATGAGCTATTCGTGATTAACAGTTTTTCCAAATACTTCTGCATGACTGGCTGGCGTCTGGGGTGGCTGGTTGTACCTGAGCGGTATATCCGTGAAGTGGAAAAGCTGATGCAAAACCTCTTTATCGCCGCGCCGACCCTGGCGCAATATGCCGCGCTGGAAGCCTTTCAGCCAGAAACGATGGAAATTCTTGATCGGCGTCGAGAGCAGTTCCGCCAGCGCCGTGACTTTCTTCTTCCCGCGTTACGCGCTCTTGGATTTAACATTCCTGTGACACCACAAGGGGCGTTCTACCTCTACGCCGATTGCAGTCGTTTTACCGAAGATAGTTATCAGTTCTCCATCGACCTGTTGGAACATGCAGGCGTAGCTGTTACTCCAGGGATTGATTTCGGTAGTCACCTCCCAAATAAACACCTGCGTTTTGCCTATACCACCTCCATGGAGGAGTTGGAGGAGGGAGTTCGCAGGCTTGCCAATTATCTGATTTAACTATACCTCTGCTGTCTATTTCTTACTTTTTAACTATTCTTTTCCATAAGTAATGCTTTCCTAGAAGTGTCAGGGAAACGAAGAAGAAATTGTCATCTATCCTGGCACTGTAGTGTGTTAAGGAGAAAATATGAGAATTTTATTGGCGGAGGATGACGCCATTGTGCGCAAGGCTGTTGCCGCAGGATTGGTCGAGGACGGGTATGAGGTTGAGCAGGCCGAGGATGGTGAACAGGCGTTCTCAATTGCCCATAGCGTTCATCCGGATCTGATCATCTCAGATGTACTGATGCCAAATATGGACGGATTTAGCCTTTGTCAGGCTGTGCGTGCCGATGAGGAATTGCAGAATGTCCCCGTTGTTTTTTACTCCGCTACTTTTCTTGATCCTGAAGATGAAGCTCTGTCACGTCTGGTAGGTGCATCAGGATTTATTCTCAAGGATGGGGATCAAGAAAGCTTTCATCAGAAATTACACCATATTATTGAGTCAGAAAAAGGTAACACACCACCTCCTTTAGATAGTAATCCCGAACACCTAAACGTCGGAAATCGTCTTCATCACAAGGCATTGATCACCAAATTGATGAATAAGGTTACTGAATTGGGTGCCGAAAAACGTGCCCTGCGCGAGAGCAGGCAATTCCTTAATCAAATCGTTACCACAATTCCTGATGTTGTTGTTGTACTACGTCTTCCCGAGCTGAAAATTACCTATATTGCTCCTGAGGCAGAGCGCCTTCTCGGTTACAAAGGTGAAGAAGTTCTGGGGTCAAAAGAAAACTGGCAGCCGATCATCAATGAATATGACCTTGGGCGAGTTGAGGAGGAAATTCTGCAAGCCGCAAAATCAAAAAAACATATCAACTTTACCTGTCGTATGCGGCATAAGGCGGGTGATATTCGCTGGATTGAGGGGCGAGTATCTCCACGCATGGATGCTGCTGGTGAACCAATAGAATTGATAGGCTCATTGACGGATGTAACTGATCGTTTTGAAAAAGAAGAGAGAATACGTCAAAACGAACGTCGCCTTGATACCCTGTTTGGAAATCTCCCAGGGATGGCCTACCGACGGGAGAATAAACGGGCATGGAATATGGAGTTTGTCAGTAACGGTGTTGAAATGTTGACCGGTTATCGTCGTGACGAGCTGGAGAATAATCGGGTGGTCAGTTATGTCGATTTGATTCACCCGCAGGATCAGGCGCTAGTGTGGGGGGAGATCCAGGATGCACTGGATGCAGGTCATCAGTTTAGTTTTGTCTATCGCATTATCCATAAGGATGGATCTGTGCGCTGGGTATGGGAAAGAGGGGTTGGTGTTGAAGGGGATGAAAGTTTTCTTGAAGGTTTTATCAGTGATATCACTCTGCGTAAAAGAGCCGAAGAGAAGTTGATTAATAGTGAGCAACGCTTTCGTAGTCTGTTTGAGATGATGGAGAGCGGGATGTCGGTGCATGAGCTGATCTATGACACAGATGGTAAAGCAGTGGATTATCGTTTTCTTGAGGTCAATCCTGCATTTGAGAGGTTAACAGGTCTTAAGGCTGAACAAACTATCGGTCATAGTGTGCGCGAGGCATTACCAGGTATCGAGGAAGAGTGGATAAATGACTATGTCCAGGTGGCTCAAAGCGGTAAGTCTGCAGGCTTCGTGCGATACACCGCAGCACTGGATCGATACTTTCATGTCATTGCCTACCAGACACAAAAAGATCAATTTGCCACTGTATTTAATGATGTCACAGAGCAGCAAAAGGCGGAAGAAGAGATACGAACTCTTGCGCGAGTACCAGAGGAGAGTCCAAGTCCGTTTATTCGAGTCGATATTAAAGGAAACGTTTTGTACGAAAATCCAGCCAATAAAGAGCTTGTGGCATATTGCGATGGAATAGGAGAAGAGTTGTACCAAATTCTAGTTCCGATGACAAAACAGGCGTTGAAGGAAAATACTTCAATCCGAAATGAGTATACGCTCGGCGAACGACACTACGCTTTCGTTTTTGCTCCATTTAAAGAGGCCGGATATGTAAATTTATATGGACGCGATATAACAAAGCGCGTTGTTGCTTCACAGCAGCTGGAACATATCAACCGCGTATTGCGTACCTTGAGTCAAGGCAACCGTACCTTGATTCATGCCACCTCAGAAGAGGAAGTATTGCAAGGGGTTTGTGAGGTTCTTGCAAATGATGGTGATTATCGGTTTGTCTGGGCTGCCTATATTCAGGACGACAAGTTAGTCACGAAGGAGCAGTACGGTGGCAATGCAAATCAAATGCAATCATGGTTGGAGGATATTGAGAGTATTGACTTGCATAGCGAAACACTCAATGGATTGTTTAAAAGTAGTACCTCTTTTTTGATGACCGATCTTATCCAGGGGGACTGGACTGAGCGGCAAATTGATATTGCAAGGAAAAGCGATATTTCCACCTTACTGTTTTTACCGCTTCGGTATCGACATAACCTTTTTGGTGTTATTGGCATCTTTGCCGCTAACCATGATGTGTTTGATGAATCTGAACTGTCTCTGTTACAGGAGATGGCGGGGGATGTTGCCTACGGGATTGAATCGCAACGCACCCACATCGCTCATGAGAAGGGCGCAAAGAGAATTCAGACTACCATGTTGCAAACCATTGAGGCTGTCTCAATAACGCTGGAGAAGCGTGATCCCTACACGGCGGGACATCAACACCGGGTAGTGCAATTAGCGACTGCTATTGCAGAGGAGTTGGACTTTGA
>JBNKQR010000011.1:0-67203 GCA_050295975.1 Thiohalomonadaceae bacterium | reverse complement strand
TCGAAGACCTTTACGCTGCCTGCGCTTCGGTTCACCAGCGAGGTAATGATGCCGATGGTGGTCGACTTACCTGCACCGTTTGGCCCCAGCAGGGCGAAAAAGTCTCCCTCCTCGACAGTCATGTCGATGCCTTTAAGGGCTTCGAAGCCGTTGCTATAGGTTTTCCTCAGGCCAGTGAGTTTGAGAGCATGCATAGCAGGAATAATGGTGACTTACAGGTAATCAACAAGGGGCGAGTCTACCGCAGCGGAGGAGTTTTTGTCATGCGTTACAAATTGACCCTCCAGGGTGACGCATGCTACAAAACCCGTTCACTTGTGCAGGAAATACGCTAGAGAAGGGGAGAAGAATGGAGTCACAGGCATACATGCTGGTGTTTGAGGGGGAATTGGCCGAGGGTTTCGATCTGGAGCAGGCCAAACAAAATCTCCGTGAGCTGTTCAATATTTCTCAGGAGAAGATTGAAGAGCTGTTCTCACTTCCCAAAGTGGTGCTGAAAAGAAATCTGGACCACGAGTCGGCTCAGGTCTTTCGGGCCCAGCTGCACAAACAGGGACTGGTGGCTAACATCATGCCCATGGGGGAAGCTACCCAGGCCCCCGCAGCGGTTAAACAGGATAGCGGAACCAGTGCGGCAACCGTCACCGGCGGTCAGCCGATACAGTTCGAGTTTCAGGGCAAGGCCGGTGAATACTTCAAGATATGGATCGTCAACGTTCTGCTCTCAATCGTGACACTCGGCATCTATTCTGCCTGGGCCAAGGTGAGAAACCATCGCTATTTCTATAGTAATACCCAGCTCACCGGACACAGTTTTGAGTACACCGCCAATCCTGTTGCAATACTCAAGGGGCGCATCGTCGCTACACTCTTTTTTGCCGGTTATGTATTTAGTACCGAGTTCATGCCGGTACTGACTCTGCTGTTTGTTGGCCTTTTTGTGGTCGGTTTTCCCTGGCTCGCGTGCAAGTCACTCTCTTTCCGTAATCGCAATACGGTGTTTCGCAATATCCGTTTCGGTTTTGACGGTACTTACTTCGAGGCACTCAAGGCATTTATCCTCTGGCCATTTCTCGGCGTGATCTCATTTGGTCTCCTGTTTCCCTATGCCATCAGTCGGCAGAAATTGTTTGTTGTAGGTTTTTCCCGTTACGGTACCACTCGTTTTCAGCCTCAATTCACCTCAGGGGGTTTTTACAATATTTTCCTGGTTGCGTTAGGTGTGGCTATTCTTGGTGGTATTGTTTCCGCCATGGCTGGCGCTTTAATTCCACCGCTCACACCATTTCTGTTCCTGCCGTTCTATCTCTTTATGTTTGCCTACGTTAATGCCAAAAGCGCTAACCTGATCTACAACCAGACCCTGTTACAGGAACACGGTTTTGATAGCCAGATTCAGGTAGGCAAGCTGGCCTGGATCTATCTCACCAATGCCCTGGCGGTGGCTTTCACCATCGGCCTGGCCATGCCCTGGGCCAAGGTACGTCTGGCGGCCTATCATGCCTCCTGCCTGCGCTTGCAGAGTCGCGGTTCACTGGATGAGTTCATCGCCGCACAGGAGAAAAACGTCAGTGCACTGGGTGAAGAGATCGGCGATGTCTTTGATCTGGATATCGGCCTGTGAGTGAAATTCATGGCGAGCTGTACGACGGCCGAACCTCACGCAACTGGCCAGCGATTCTCCGGGACAAAGGTAACGGTGAAGTACAGTTCTCCTGGGCGGAGGGGAGCTCTTCCTATCTGCTGGGTGTGGTAACGGTCTCTTCACGTCTGGGCAACACGCCCCGTTATTTCAACATGCCGGACGGCTGGAAATTCGAATCCCGTGATAACGATGCGGTCGATGCCCTGCTGGCACAGCACAAACTGCACGGTTGGCAGGCAGTGGTGCATAAACTGGAGAGTCGTTGGCACTACGTCCTCGCCTCTCTGCTGTTTGTAGTGGCCTTTGTCTGGGGGATGTTGCAGTACGGTCTGCCCGCTGCCGCCGAGGTTATCGCTTTCCATCTGCCCGCCACTATCACCGACAGTATCAGCACACAGACGTTGTCATCGCTCGATGAACACTTCTTTGAAACCAGCAAGTTGTCGGATAGTACGCAAAAGCGATTGCAGGCTCGTTTTGCACAGATGACGGCGCCCCTGAACGGGCAGCACAAGTTTGAGTTGCAGTTTCGTGGTGGTGGGGAGGTGCTGGGTGCTAATGCCTTTGCCCTGCCCTCCGGTACGGTGGTGATGACCGACGAACTGGTTGAGCTGGCGAACAGTGACGATGAACTGGTTGCGGTCATGGCCCATGAACTTGGGCATGTGATGAATCGCCACGGCCTGCGTCAGATCCTGCAACACTCGGTGCTGACCCTGTTTCTTGCCTATACCACTGGTGATGTTTCCAGTGTGGTGGTGGCGTTGCCGATGATGCTGGTGCAACTGGGTTACTCCCGCGACTTCGAGCGTGAGGCGGACGATTACGCCTACGATTATCTGGTGAGCAAACATATTGCCACCACCAACTTCGCCGAGATTTTGACCCGCATAGAGACTTCACATCGTGAACGGCGAGATAAGGTGAAGAGTGAAGGAGAGGATTCGACTATTTTCGAATATCTCTCCACTCACCCGGACACCGCACAGCGGGTAAAGCGCTTTAACGGAGAAAGGGGATAGAAACCCTGATGCTTAGAGCTTGATGATTTCCAGCCCCAGTCCTGTGTTCTTCGCCAGGGTCGCCGGGTCGCTGATCACCGCAGTGCTGGCTCGCTCCGGTTTGAGGTAAGTCTCTGCCACCCGTTTCAGGTCTTCCTGTTTCACTTCAAGAATCCGTGCACGGAAGCGGCGACGCTGCTCCGGGGTGCGGCCATGTAGATTGCCGTGGAAGGTCTTCTTCGCTTCGCCTGCCGGTGACCCCGGCTTGTCGATGCTGCTGATCACGCCGAGGATCGCCTCTTCTACCAGGCGCCATTCGTGATCCTTTTCCAGCAGCCACTCCACCGAGCGATCAAAATCGGTCAGGGTTTCGGCGAGGCGAGGATCTCGATAGGAGAAGAAACGGAAAGCACCGCTGTCCGGCTCGTAGCCAGCTCCACCACCGTAGGCACCGCCCTGTTCGCGTATGGCGCGGTGCAGATAGTTGTTGCGTAGGAAACCGGCCAGCACCATCAACGCAGGTGCATCTTGGTGTTCCGGGGCGACGGTGGGGTAGGCCTTGGCGCAGAAGTTGACCTGGGTCGAGGTGGACCAGGCCTGCTGTAACTGCCCGCTCCCTGACGGGGCGATAAATCTTTCGGCGGCCGTAATGGTGCTATCGCCTTGCCACAGCTTGTCGATGGTCTGTTCCATCGTCTGCTGTTCGGCCTCTTCGCCGATGAGTAGTAACTGGCGCGGTGCCTTGAGCAGAATTTCACGGATCTGTTCCAGCTTGGCGGCAAAGGCTTTCAGCGTGGCCTCATCGTCGAGGCTGTCATCCAGCGCCTTCAGCGCCTTGATCCCGGCCAGTCCACTCCAGCGATGATTCAGTGCGGCATTGGGTGCCAGTCCACTGGCGGCGGCCGCCATCGCCAGAGAGTGTCCGGCACTGGTGACTCGCTGCTCGCGATAGGTACGTTCCTGTGCCACCAGCTCACGCAGACGTGGCAGTTCATCGAAGCGAGCGTTGTGGAAAATCTCCAGCATCAGTCCGGCCAGCTCTCCCTGATTTCGATTGAGCGCCTTGCCTGAGAGGGTCAATACAGTGCGATCATGCAATACATCATCGACCCCACCGCGAATGGAGACATTGGCACCGATGCCGCCAGTAACCGCCGCCTGTTTCGCCTGTGCCTGCAGGTAGTCCATTTCGCCACAACCGGTTTCGGTGACGATGTCGCAGAAGAGTGGCAACAAATCGATCAGCTCCGGCTCCATCTTCGGCAGGTCCAGCACCAGTTGCTGGTAAGCCAGACCATTGGTACCACGGGCGAACCAGGTTGCAGGCATACCACCGAGCTGTTTGTCGCTCCCCTCGGGGATAGCGAGATCGGTGGGGATATCCTCCAGCCCGACCTTGGGTAGTTGCTCCGGATCGTCCTGGCTGTTCTGCCGCTCCAGCAGTTTGGCGGCCATCTCGACCACCCGCTGTTTGTCGGTGTCGCTCATTGCCACCTTCATTTTGGCGAGTCGTTCGCTCTCGGCGGCGCTGCGCTCGGCGCTGAGCTCCGGATCAGGACGCATCACCAGACGAACCCGGTGTGGGTTATCCAGCAGTTCACGGGCCATAGTGCGAATAAAGGCGGGGTCCTGGATCTGCTGCTGCAGTTTGGTAAGAATGGGGTCCATGTCGACCACCGCCATCACGTCCGCACCGTGCAGTACCGGACCAAGGGCATTGACCATCAGGTGCAGACCGAAGGGGAAGCCATCGCCGCTGATCTCGCGCTGGGAGAGTTCCAACTGGTGCAGCACCGCCTCGACCATCGACTGCTCAACACCGTTGTCAGCCACATCGCGCAGTACATCGAGAACCAGCTTTTCCACTGCCGCGGCGTGTTCCGGGTTGGAGCCCTCCAGGCCAGCGGCGAACATCATCTCGCGGTTGGAGTCGGAGAGGCCGCACAGGGGGGAGGGTGAGCTACCCAGCTCCGAGGTCTCCAACGCCCGGCGCAGCGGCGAGGCGCTGTTGTCGAGCAGCACCCCGGAGAGCAGGTGGGCGCGCATCACCGCCTCGGCGTCGATGCTCTTCTCCATCAGCCAGCCGAGGACGATATGGGTTTTGTCTGAGATATCCTCTTCACCATCGAGGGCGTAGCGGTCCTCCACCTCTATAGGTTTGCTATAGCGCTTTTCGTCAGGCACAGAGATGTCCATCTCCAGGGCATCGAACTGGGCCAGTGCTCCCTCTTCGAAACGGGCCTGCTGCTCTGCGGCCGGGATGTCGCCGAAGGTCATGAACACGGAATTGCTCGGGTGGTAGTGGTGGGCGTGGAACTCCCTGAGCTGCTCCCAGGTGAGATCGGGAATCCGTTCCGGATCACCACCGGAGTTGTGGTGATAGGTAATGGTGGGGAAGAGTTCACGGGTCAGTGACTGGTATAGGGCCGAGCTGGGTGAACTCATCGCCCCCTTCATTTCGTTGAACACCACACCTTTAAAGACCAGTTCCGAGTCAGGATTGGAAGGCTCTGCAAACTCAACCCGATGCCCCTCCTGTAGAAAGTCGAGCTCATCCAGATTGGGGTGGAACACCGCGTCGAGGTAGACGTCGAGCAGGTTATCGAAATCTTTGCGATTGCGGCTGGCGAAGGGGTAGGCGGTCCAGTCTGCGGCGGTAAAGGCGTTCATAAAGGTATTGAGCGAACGCCGGGTCATCATGAAGAACGGGTCGCGTACCGGATATTTTTTGCTACCGCAGAGGCTGGTGTGCTCCAGGATGTGGGCCACCCCGGTGGAGTCTTGTGGCACAGTGCGGAAAGCCACCATAAAGGCATTCTGATCATCCTCTGCCGCCATATGGATGTGTACCGCGCCGGTCTTGCGGTGGCGGTACTCCTGAATATCGACGTTGATGGAGGGGACGCGGTGGTTGCGCAGAAATTCGAAAGAGGGGTGGCTTTGCGGATGACTCATCTGGGATCTCTATAACCTTGGTGTCGGGATAACAGTTGGGGTAAGTGCGTCAGTATACAAGGAATGTCCATTGGTTGTTCGTCAGCCTACCCCTACAATTAAACCATGGAACTGTTCGATACCCACTGCCACCTCGATGTGGCCGAGTTCGCCGTCGACCGGGATGAGGTGCTGGCGCGGGCTCGTGCTGCAGGAGTGCTTCGCCAGGTGATCCCGGCCATTGATGCCGATGGCTGGGATGGATTGCTGGTACTTTGCAATAAAGAGGAGGGCCTCTACCCGGCGCTGGGTCTGCATCCCATGTTTACGGATCGCCACCACGATGATGACCTGGTACGCCTGCGTAGTCTGATTGAAACTGAACGGCCAGTGGCCATCGGCGAGATCGGCCTCGACTACTTTATCCCCGACCCCGATGTGGAACGGCAACAGAGCCTGTTTGAGGCGCAACTGGCTTTGGCCGAAGAGTTCCAACTGCCGGTGCTGTTGCACATACGCAAGGCTCACGATCAGGTGCTGCAGACCCTTAAGCGTTTCAAACTGGTTGGTGGTATTGCCCACGCCTTCAGCGGCAGCCTGCAACAGGCAGAGCAGTACCTCTCCCTGGGTTTTCATTTCGGATTCGGTGGCATGCTCACCTACGAGCGCTCCACTCGCATCCGCAAACTGGCGACGGAGCTGCAACTGGAGTCCATTGTGCTGGAGACCGATTCCCCGGATATGAGTCCGGCGGCCCATCACGGCGAGCGCAACAGCCCCGAGTATCTGGCCCAGATTGTCGCCGCTCTGGCGGAGCTACGCGGTGTGTCGGTGGATGAGTTGGCCGCCCAGACCACCGCCAATGCCCTGCAAATCTTCCGGCTGTAAAAAATCTTTCGTTTTCCTGTCAACCGATCGGCGACTGCTGCGTTGTTTGTAGTGAAAGCAGTAGAAATCCCCCCAACAGGAGAACGACGATGAAAAACCTGACAATGACAAGCAGTGTGGTACTGGCCCTGATGCTGGGTGCCGGAAACGTGATGGCCGCACCGGCTGACGAAACTGTGGACCCTGCGCTGGAACAGCTTCAGCAGCAGGAGCAAAATAGAGTCCAGAATCGTGAGCAGAAGCGACTGAAGGATGGTTCTGCAGTGGAAGAGGGCACGGTAGCTGGTGATCAAACCCGAGATCAGACCCGTGACCGTTTGCACGATGGCACCGAACTTGGTGATCAGGACAAAACCCAGGATCGTACCCAGGACCGTCTGCATGACGGCAGTGAGGACGGCGATCAGGATAAGACCCAGGATCGTACCCGTGACCGTCTCGACGATGGAACCGGTACCGGCGACATGAAACGTAACCGTTTCGAAGGTAGTCGCATGAACCACTCCATGGACACAGGTATGCGTGGGAGCAGTGGTGCAGGTCGCCGGTAACTAGCAGCGGATGGCCGGTGCATCGTTCTCTATACAAGGAGTACAAAGCTGAATCAGGAACTAGCGCTGGATCGTTTTCTCGCCACAGTGGAAAAGAAGGCTTTTCACATGGCGAGAATCGCTACAGGAAACGAGGACGATGCACTGGAGTTGGTGCAGGAGGCCATGCTCAGTCTGGTACAGCGCTATGCTGCACGGGATGAGCAGGAGTGGGGGCCACTATTCCATCGGATTTTGCAAAGTCGCATACGTGACTGGTATCGACGCAGTAAGGTACGCAACCGCTTCCGCGTCTGGTTTAGTCGCGATGCCGATGAGGATGACCCACTGGAGAACCAGCCCGATCCTGCAGCCGACGAGCCGTTACAGCAACTGGAATCGGAGCGCTTCGGTGAAATGCTGGAAAAGGCACTCGGTGAGCTACCCAATCGCCAACAGCAGGCATTTTTGCTGCGGGCATGGGAAGGGCTGAGTGTTGAAGAGACCGCCGAGGCAATGGGTATTTCGGCAGGAAGTGTAAAAACCCACTATTCACGTGCAGTGCATACTTTGCGTGAGCAGTTGGAGGAGATGCAGGCATGAACAGAGACGAGCAAAGCTTTATCGAACAGGCGCGGACCGCGTTGGATAACAGCAGTGAGCAGGTGTCAGCGCATGTCGCCGCACGTTTGCGTCAGGCTCGCCACGCTGCCATTGCTGCTCCCTATCGCCGTACCACGCCTGTGTGGATACCGACCCTGAGTAGCGCAATGATGGTGCTATTTATTGCAGTGGTGTGGTTTGTTGGCGCACCACAAATGGAGACCCCAGCACCGTTGCCGGTACAACAGGCGACTGCCGACTTTGAAATGCTGGTTCATGGTGAAGAGCTGGATCTTTTTGCCGATATGGATTTTTACCTCTGGCTGGAACAGCGGGGTGAGCATGCGAGTTAGTCATTCCGCACTGCTGCTGTTGTCTCTGCTGCCGGTTGGAGTGCTTGCCTCCGAAGAGGAGCCACCATCCCTGGAATTGCTGGAATATCTGGGCAACTGGGAAGATAGCAACGGAAACTGGATCGACCCTCAAATGCTGGAACCGGCGACGCTGAAAGTCGTGGAGAGAGAAGATGAAACATCTGACAGGCAAGAGAATGAATAGTCGCATCCTGCTGATGCTACTGGCTTTGGTTCCGGGTATCACTCAGGCCGTCCCGTGGGATGAACTGGACCGGGACGAGCAACAGGTGTTGCAACCCTATGCGGAAAAATGGCAGGGCCTGAGCGATGCACAACAGCAGCGTCTGCAGCGGGGTGCACAGCGTTGGTCAAAAATGGACAAGGGCGAACGTAAGGCAACAACGGAACGTTTTCAGCGTTGGCAGAAGATGACGCCGGAACAGCAGCAACAGATCCGCCAGCGGTATCAGCAATATCTGCAACTCGAACCGCAGCAACAACAGCGCCTCCAGAAGCAGATGGAGGCGTTTCGCCAACTTCCGGCAGAGGAGCAGCAAGCGCTACGTCAGCAGTGGCAGGAGCAGAACTCAACGGAAGAGAACAGCGAACAAACCAATAAGGAACAGGACAGTATGGATTCACGGCAACGAATGGATGGTGGTGGAACACCACGCATGCAACGACATGGTATGGATCGTATGCAGAGGGGAGGTCGACAATGAGGCATCTATTTGTTGTTGCAGCACTGTTATTGCCACTGCTAGCCCAGGCCGGAACTCGTTTCGGTATCGGTGCTGAATACACCAGTGGTGATTACGGCACAGGCGTTGATACAGCGACCTGGTATCTCCCGTTTTCTCTTAGTCACTCGGGTGAAAATTACTCCCTCGGCCTGACGGTACCGTTGATGGCAGTGAGTGGTTCTACAGAAGTAAGCGGTGTTCGTGGTACCGGTCACGGTACGACCACCACGGTAACAACGACTACCACCCGTACCGATACCGGCATCGGTGATGTGGTGGCCAAGGCCAGTCTGCAACTGCTGGCGGAAGGAACCAGCGCACCGTGGATGGCGATCACCGGCAAGGTAAAGTTTGGTACCGCCAGTGCCAGCAAAAACCTCGGTACCGGAGAGAACGACTATGCGGTGCAACTGGAGGTGGCGAAAGGGGACTTTGATGCCCTGGTTGGTTATAACGTTCTCGGTGATACCACCACCATCGACTATGACAATATTGTTTATGGTGCGGTGGCCTGGACCAGTAGCCTGAACAAGACCTGGGATCTGCGCAGTGAATTCTATGCAGAGCAGCCTGCCCTGAGTGGTGGTGACCCGGTAGAGGAGCTGACTTTTTCCTTTGGCAAGACGCTCGATAACAAACGCAATCTCAGTCTATATGTGATCAAGGGTTTTACCGATGCCAGCGCCAACTGGGGTGTCGGGGTGATGCTCTCCAGGAGGTTGTAAAACCGTTCAGCCACTCTGGGTAATCGTGCTATCGTGCCCCCATGGGGACGATAAAAAACAGAACGGTTCTCTCCTGGACGCTATATGACTGGGGCAACTCGGCCTTCGCCACCACGGTGATGGCGGGTTTCTTTCCTATCTTCTTCAAGCAGTACTGGAGTGCCGGGGTGGAGGTGAGCGAAAGCACCTTCTATCTCGGTCTCGCCAACTCCGTTGCCAGTCTGGTGATTGTGTTACTGGCACCGATTCTCGGTGCTATCGCCGACCGCGCTTCCCACCGTAAACGCTTTCTGATCTTCTTCGCCTTTCTCGGGGTCTGCATGACCGCGCTGTTGCCACTGGTGGCGAAGGGGGAGTGGCCCCTGGCGGTGTTGCTTTATGTGGTTGCCGCGCTCGGTTTTTCCGGCAGCATCAGTTTCTACGATTCACTCATTGTCTTTGTCACCGAACCCTCCCGCTTCGATCACGTCTCCGCACTCGGCTACGCCATGGGTTATCTCGGTGGTGGCCTGCTCTTCGCCGTTAACGTGGCGATGACCCTCAAGCCTGAAATGTTTGGTCTGGCGGATGCGGCGGAAGCGGTGAAGCTCTCCTTCCTCAGTGTGGCCCTCTGGTGGGCGCTGTTCACTGTGCCGCTGGCGTTGTGGGTGCGTGAACCGGAGAGCAAAGGCATTGGTACTCTGGGCGCGGTGCGCGCCGGTCTGCACCAGTTAGTCGATACCTTTCATGAGATCCGCAACCTGCGTGTGGTGTTCCTCTTTCTGCTCGGCTACTGGTGTTACATCGATGGCGTCGACACCATCGTGCGCATGGCGGTGGACTACGGCCTCTCTATCGGTTTCTCTTCCGACAGTCTGATTGTTGCCCTGCTGATCACCCAGTTTGTCGGTTTCCCTGCGGCCATCGGTTTTGGCTATCTGGGTAAACGCCTCGGACCCAAGACGGGTATCTATATCGCCATCGCGGCCTATTCGGCGATTGTGTTGTGGGCCTCGCGTATAGATTCGGAGATCGAGTTTTACGGTCTCGCCATCGGTACCGGTCTAGTAAAGGGTGGTATCCAGTCCCTCAGCCGCTCCCTCTACGCACGCATCATCCCCGCGGACAAGTCGGCGGAATTTTTCGGTTTCTATAACATGCTGGGTAAGTTCGCTGCGGTACTCGGTCCGGTGATGGTGGGCTGGGTTGGGGTGCTGAGCGGCAGCCCGCGTATCGGTATTCTTACCCTGCTGTTGCTGTTCGCCCTGGGGGCCTTCTTCCTTAGCAAGGTAGATATCACCGAGGGGAAACGACGGGCGAGGGAGCTGGAGTAAACAAGGGAGAAAGGGGATAGCATGGTATTTGTAACCGTTGTACTGGTATTGATTGGTGCCATTGTGGGGGCAGCGAGCCTCCGTTCAGGTGAGGCAGGCTTACTCTTCGGCGGGATTATCGGTTTCCTTCTCGGCTATGTCCTGCAGTTGGCCTCACGGCTGAGCCGGGCAGAGAGCTTGCTGGCGCAATTGGAGCGCAGACTGCTCAGCGGTGTCGAGGTAGCCGAGGAGGAGAGGCCGGAAGCCCCTGCCGCTGCGACCATGCCCGCCGAGGAGGAGAGCCCTGTTGCGGAGGAAGAGGCCGCTGTTGATGCCTGGCTGCCGCAAGAGACACCACCCCAGAGTGAGCCACTGCCGGTGATGGAGCTGCCGGACATCGCTGCGACCCTCAGAGAGCACTCACTGCTAAAATCGATCCTCGGCTTCTTCACCGACGGCAACCTGGTGGTGCGCGGCGGTATCGTGGTGCTCTTTTTCGGCGTCGCCTTTCTGGTCAAGTATGCCGCTGAACACAGCATGTTCCCCATTGAACTACGCCTGGCCGGGGCGGCCCTCGGCGCGCTGGCGCTGATCGTTGGTGGCTGGCGCCTGCGCCACAGACGCAGCGGCTACGCCCTGCTGCTGCAGGGCGGCGGTATCGGCATCTTCTACATCACCGTGTTCGGTGCGGCCAAGCTCTACCACCTGTTGCCCATGGGCATGGCCTTTGGCCTGATGGTGGCGATCGTGGTCCTCTCCTCGGCGCTGGCCCTGCTGCAGGACTCTCGCAGCCTCGCCGCCTTCGGTCTCAGCGGCGGTTTCCTTGCACCGATCCTCACCTCCACCGGTGGCGGCAGCCACGTGATGCTCTTCAGTTACTACGCCCTGCTCAATATGGGCATTCTGGGGATCGCCTGGTTCAAGGCGTGGCGTGAACTGAACCTGCTCGGTTTCGCCTTCACCTTCGTGATTGGTGCGGCCTGGGGAGTGCAGTTCTATATTCCCGAACACTTTGCCACCACCGAACCGTTCCTGATCCTCTTTTTCCTCTTCTATGTCGCCATCGCGGTGCTCTTCGCCCTGCGCTCGCCGCTGCAACTGCGCGGCTATGTGGACGGCAGTCTGGTCTTTGGCGTGCCGGTGGTCGGTTTCGCCATGCAGGCGGGGCTGGTGAAGGAGATGGAGTACGGCCTGGCCTGGAGTTCCATGGCTCTGGCACTGTTCTATATCGTGTTGGCCTCCGTCCTGTGGCGTCGACGCATCGACGGCATGCGCATGTTGACCGAGGCGTTCCTCGCCCTTGGTGTGGTCTTCGCCACCATGACCATCCCCCTGGCCCTCGACGGGCGCTGGACCGCTGCGGCCTGGGCGCTGGAGGGGGCGGGGATGCTCTGGATCGGTATCCGCCAGCAGCGGTTGATCCCACGGCTGTTTGGGCTGCTACTGCAACTGGGGGCCGGTTTCTCCTTCATGGCGGTGGTGGAGGTGGCGACCGGGGCGATGCCGGTGCTCAACGGCATCTGCCTTGGTGCGCTCCTGATTGCCCTGGCGGGGCTTTTCAGTAGCTTCTACCTGCAACGTCACGGTGAGATCCTGCGCAAAGAGGAGGAGCCCATTCACTGGCTGATGCTGAGTTGGGGACTACTCTGGTGGCTGGGTGGTGGGATGCATGAGATCGAACGTTTTGTCGGCTGGGAGCACCGGCTGAATACGATCCTCCTCTTTATCGCGCTCAGTGCCGCGCTATTGCTGTGGTTGTGGCGTCGACTCGACTGGCGTGAACTGCGCTACCCGTTAACCCTGCTGCTGCCGGCGATGGCACTGCTATCGATTAATATCTTCGTTGGCTCCCGTTCCCACCACTTCTTTGCCGATTGGGGTGCTATTCCCTGGCTGGTGGCCTTCGCTGTGCAGTACCGTGCCCTGTGGCGGATCGAAGATGCCTTCAGCGACAAGCTGGTGCGTTTCGGCCACAGCGCCACCCTCTGGTTGCTGCTGGCGATTCTGACCCGCGAGGGTTACTGGCTGGTGGCAGAACTGCTGGCTAATCATGGCGTATGGGCCTCGGTGAGCCGAGCCATCATCCCTGCAGTAGCAATACTTCTCCTGCTCGGGCCGGCACAGCGGCTCCGCTGGCCTATGGGGCGCTTTGGCTCTACCTATCAAGGCGAGGCACTGCTGCCGGTGGTGCTGTTGCTCTGGCTTTGGTCACTGATTGCCGCGAGCAATAGTGGTGATCCCTGGCCGCTGTCTTACCTGCCACTACTCAATCCGCTGGAGTTGAGTCAGATCTTTGTCCTCATGGTGCTCTTGCGCTGGGTTTGGCATAACCGTGCTCATGCGGTGATGATGGGGTATGGACTGAATATGCGTATGGCCTGGATCGCCCTTGGGCTTGCATCGTTTGTGCTGTTAAACGAGGCGGTGGCGCACACCGTGCATCACTGGGGCGGTGTTGCCTATCATTCCCACAGCCTGTTCGCCTCAATGCTGTTCCAGTCAGCAATTTCGGTGGTATGGACCCTGGCCGCGCTGAGCATTACCGTGGTGGCGACCCGTCGCGGTCTGCGGGTGCTCTGGTTCAGCGGTGCGGGGTTACTCGCGGCAACGGTTGTGAAGCTGTTCCTGATTGATCTCTCCCGTTCGGATACGATGGAGCGCATTGTCTCCTTCATTGTGGTCGGGCTGTTGATGTTGATGATTGGTTATTTCTCGCCCCTGCCTCCCAAACAGCAGGAACAAACCGCGTGAATCGGTCGCTGGCTATCGCCCTGCTGCTATTGCCGTTGGCTGTGGCCGCAGAGCAGCAGAGCCCGCCCAGACCCAACGACTTCGCCTTTGGTATACCGCTGGAGGTGGATGGTGATGGCGCGCTTTACAGTTTCGATCTGCCGACTGAAGTGTGCCGTTACAGCACTCGTAGCGATCTGGGAGACCTTCGTATCTTTAATGGCTACGGCGAGATGGTGCCTCACCTGTTGCGCCGAGGGGGCGGGCCGGAGGCACCGGAACCACAGCCGCTAGAGCTTCCCTTCTTCCCCATCATGGATACACCTCGGGGTGATACCTCTCCGTTGCAGATCAATATCGCCACCGACGAAAAAGGGGCGGTGATTAACTTCTGGCAGCGTGGTGAGGGCCTGGATGAGAGCGTGATTGGGCGATATCTCATCGATGCCTCGGCATTGGAGCGACCACTGGAGAAGCTTTTGCTGGATTGGGATAAATCCGCGGAAGGCTTTCTGGTGCCGGTGACCCTGGAATCGAGTAACGACCTGAACAGCTGGAGTCCGCTGGCTACCCATGCTTCACTGGCCTCGCTCACTCAGGGGGGGTACCACCTGCGTCAGGGGGAAATCCATCTGCCAGAGCAGAGTCAGGCGAGGTACTACCGTCTCAGTTGGCCGCTGGGAGAGAAAGGGGTCAAGCTCACTTCGTTACGCGGTTTGCCGATGCGCCAGGGTGGTGAAAAGCCACGCCAGTGGCAATCGTATTCACCCAGCGGGGATAAACGCGGTCCTGGCGAGTATACGTTTCATGTCGAGGGACATTTCCCCTTTGATCGGGCCAGGATAATCCTGCCTCAGGGCAATACCGTAGTTCGGGCCAGACTCTTCTCCCGTATTGCTGCAAAGCAAAATCCCTGGCGGGAGCATTTCCACGGTCTTCTCTACAATCTGGTTCGGGATGGACAGACGCTGGCCAATGACGCTATTCAACTGGCGGTCAATGACGATCCCCGGTGGAAGCTGGTGATTGATACCGATGGCGGTGGTCTGGGAGCGGGAGAGCCAACGCTGGAACTGGGTTGGGTGCCGCAAAGGGTCTTTTTTGTGTCTAGGGGTGAAGCGCCGTTTACCCTGGCCTTTGCCGCGGCGAAGGTCGACAGGCCCAGTGGCGATATATCCACCCTGCTGACCACCTTGCAGCAGAGCAGTGAGGGGAAGGGGTTTATCAAATCGGCTGCGCCTGGCCCAATGTATGAGCTGGGTGGAAGGCATCGCTTGCAACAGATGCCCCCGCCACTGCCCTGGCAGCAGTGGTTACTATGGGCGACATTATCGATTGGTGTATTGATTGTCGGCCTGATGGCACGTAGCCTTTACCAGCAAATGAATAATGATAACCGGATAGAGTGAGCCGCATGGGCCAAACCACCACAGCAAATCACAGTGTCATCGATGAGCGCATCCACGGTAGCCGGCTCAGCCATTTCATTCGTGAGTTTTTTACCAATAGCGCCTATTTCCCTCTGGCCAACATGTTTCTTGAGCTGCTCAGCAGCCCTAAAGCTTACTCCTCCTCACCTGATCCCTATGTTCTGATGCTGGCGGCGCTGTTGCAGGCCCGCTTCATCAGTGAGCGGACCTATGTAGGACGTTCGGTACCGTTGCTGGGTAACCTGATCGGTCCGCTGGTTTACACCACTTTTGAGATGCTGATGAGTGGCGGTAGCTTTACTGATAGCGCCAACCACATTGCCTATTGGGGCTTTGCCTTTGCCATCGGTTTCAGTCGACAGATGCAGATTCACCTACCACCGAATATCGGTTCGTTGTTTATTCTGGTTGAGAGTACCCTGCGTACCAGCATTCTGCTGGTGATGTATATCATCCTGCATTACGAGCTCGGTGAGCTCCATTCTGTGAATGACTTTCTCGCCGACCCTACTCACATATACATTGCTGTCGTAGTGCCGTTTTCGGGCATGTTGCTGGGGGTGGCGTTGATGGATTCGGAGCGCAACGAGAGTGTATTGCGCGGGATTGCAGGCCAGATAAAGGTCTACTCCCAGTGGGTGCTGGGTAAGCAACTGCTGGCTCAGGCAGAGAGTGATCCTGCCTCGATCTCCCATGAGCGGCATGAGCGCAGCATTGTGGTGATGGAGATCCGTGGATTCAATCCCTGGTGCGAAAAACAGGATCCAGAGCAGATCGTTGCCGCGGTAAACGCCTTTTACGCTGCGGCAGAACCAACCTGGCAGCGTTTTCATGCATTGCGGGTCAAGCTGGATGCCGATGAGATCTTGCTGGTCTTCAGCGATGCGACCACTGCCGTCGCCGCTGCGCTTGAGATTCACGAAAAGGTCGGCGAGGCACTGGGTGAATTTGGCCTATCTGCCGGAATTGGTGTGCATACCGGGCTGGTGGTGGAGGGGATTCTGGGGACTACCGATTTCAAGGGTTACGATCTGCTGGGTGAAACGATAAACATCGCCAGGGGCATCAGTGATAATGCCGGAATGGGAGAGATAATGCTCTCCAACGATACGGTCCAGCAACTCCAGCGTCCGTTACCACTCAGTCGCCCTATGGGACTCTCACTGCCGCAGAGTCACGTCCCTATCACCGTCTATTCCGTGGCCCTGCTTAATCCCGATTCATGATAGATTTGCCACAACTTCTCTTGTGGCGCTTTGACAAACCATGACCCAGGACGATTTCAACGAACGTTTCGGTGGTATTCGCCGCCTCTACGGCACTGCTGAAGCGGAGACCCTTCGCCAAAGCCACTTCTGTGTGGTGGGCATCGGTGGTGTCGGCTCCTGGGCGGTCGAGGCACTGGTTCGCAGTGGTGTCAGCACCATCACCCTCATCGATCACGATGATATCTCAATCAGCAACAGCAATCGTCAGTTGCATACCCTGAGTTCCACCTTGAATCGTTCCAAGGTTGAGGTGATGGCGGAGCGGATTCTTGAGATCAATCCCCACTGTGAAGTCCATGCGGTCGACGATCTGTTGGTGGAAAACAATATCGAGAAATACATCAGCAGCGAATTTGATTATGTCATTGATGCCATCGATTCCATCCGCCACAAGGCAGCACTGATCTATTTCTGCAAGCGCAACAAAATCCCGATCATTACCACGGGTGGGGCGGGGGGTATTACCGATCCCACCCGTATCGAAATCACGGACCTCAGCCGGACCCACAACGACCCGCTGGCAGCCAAGGTGCGTTCTAGACTGCGCGCCACCTATGATTACTCACGTAATCCAAAAAGCCGTTTTGGGATTGATTGCGTCTTCTCTACGCAGCAGCATCGCTACCCCAAAGAGGACGGCACGGTCTGCCAGCAGAAGCCGGGGGTTAAGGGCGTCACCCTCGACTGCAACTTCGGTTATGGCTCTGCCACCTTTGTTACAGCCAGCTTTGCCTTTGCCGCAGTGGCGCGGGCGATTGAGAAACTGTTGACCAAGAAGCATCAAGGATGAATTCGACGCGACCGCTGCTGGCCGTTAGTGCCTGTCTGCTTGGCGAGCGGGTGCGTTACGATGGGGCCGATAAACGCAACGAAACTCTTCTGGGTCCGTTGGCAGATCAGTTCGACTATTTGCCTTTCTGCCCTGAGGTCGGGATCGGTTTGACGGTGCCACGGCCACCGCTACAGCTGGTACAGCAGGAGAGGGATGTGCGTGTGCTGGGTGTTGCCGATCCAACTGTCGATGTTACCGATGCATTGCGTGCCTATGCGCAGAAGATGGCATCCCCCCTCAGCGCTGTTTGCGGCGTTATCTTCAAGTGTCGCTCACCCAGCTGCGCTCTCGGTTCAGCACCGTTACATGGTGATGCCGATGAAATCATTGGCAGTACTTCAGGGGCCTTTGCCGGAGAGATTGCCGCCATCCTGCCTGAGTTGCCGATGGTTGAGGAGGAGCATTTGAATCTGCAGCAAGAGTACGATGATTTTCTCCAACGAGTGATGAGCCGGCATGCGTCTCGATAAATACCTCTGCCATGCCACCGGTCTGACCCGCTCCCGTGCCCAGGTGGTGATCCGGCGTAGCCAGGTCATGGTCAACGGCGAGGTGAAAAAGAGCCCAGACTTCAAGCTCCCTGAAAACGCAGTGGTGACCTGGCATGGAGAGAGGGTCAACCTTGGAGGGAAGCGCTACTACATGTTAAACAAACCGTCAGGTGTGGTCTCTGCTGCTGTCGATGCACGGCACAAGACGGTACTGGACCTGTTTGATGAGGCCGAACGAAAAAGCCTGCATATAGCAGGTCGTCTCGATATCGATGCTACCGGACTGGTTCTGCTCACCGATGATGGTGACTGGTCGCACCGGGTCACATCACCTAAACATAACTGCGACAAGGTCTATCGGGTTGAAGTTGCAGAGACGCTGGATGAGACACTGGTTGCACGCTTTGCCGAAGGTCTGTTGCTGCGCAATGAAGAAAAAAAGACCCGGCCTGCAACATTGGAGATATTGGACACAAACAGGGCACGTTTAACCACCAGTGAGGGCAAGTATCATCAGGTAAAGCGTATGTTTGCCGCACTAGGTAACCGGGTAACCGCGCTGCATCGGGAGCGCATCGGCGTGTTGGAACTGGATCCCGTACTACAACCGGGTGAATGGCGTCCATTGACAGAGGATGAGATCAAGGTGATGCAACAATGAACAAGCCGCAATGGTTGGAACATTTTCCTGCACTGGCTGCACTGGATGATCCCGCATGGCAAGAGGCGCTGGCAGAGGCTCAGATACTCAACCTCCCCGCAGGGATGGCGGTATTTCGTGAGGGTGATCAGTGCAGCAATTTTCTACTGGTTCTCGACGGAGCGGTTCGGGTACAGAAGTTATCGGAGAGTGGTCGGGAGATTGTCCTTTATCGAGTAGAGGAGGGGCAGTCCTGTATTCTCACCACTGCTTGTATGTTGGGTGGAAAGCAGTACAGTGCTGAGGGCTACACCGAGACGGAGATTCAGGCAGTGGCACTACCACACCACGCCTTTCAGCTCGCGTTGCATGGTTCACATGGTTTCCGCGAATTTGTTTTTAATGTCTATGCGGAGCGGGTAACCGAATTATTACTACTGATAGATGCCATCTCATTTGGTCGGGTGGACCAACGCCTGGCCGCCTGTCTGCTAGAGTATGCCAAGGAAGGAGATTCACTGGCGCTCACTCATCAGGAACTGGCCCGTGAGCTGGGCACGGCGCGTGAGGTGGTTAGCCGCCTGCTCAAGGAGTTTGAACGACGGGGGTGGGTTAAGCTGGGGCGTGGCAAGATCACCCTTCAGCAGCGGCAGGGACTAGAGCAGGCAGCAAATGTGAGTTAGTCACTGAAGCCAGGGGGGCAACAAGGTAGAGTCGTCCCTGTTAGTCAGACAAGTGTCCATAAATAGGAGAAGCACATGAAACTGAACGTTGGTGGTATTGATCGTATTCTGCGTATCGTCGTTGGTGCCGGTCTGGTAGCTGCAACTGTAATGGGCATGCTTCCTGTATGGGGCTACATCGGTGCGATTCCGCTGGTTACTGGCCTGGTAGGCTTTTGCCCGCTCTACCCGATGCTGGGTGTTAGTACCAAGTAAAGATATTATAAAAAAAGCGGGCCCTGGCCCGCTTTTTTATGCAACAAGCTTATTGATTACTCTTCCCATACCTTGGCATGTTGATCCTGATGGGTATTGAACTCTTCTTCACTTAGCTGCTTGTCGCCATTGCTGTCGATGCTTGAGAAGGACGGGGCATTGGACATATTCCGCATCGGTTTGCCTTCAAGTACTCGTGCACGTATACGGTCGTTGCGTGCGCCATAGAACTCCTTCTGAGTGACATTGCCGTCACCATCCTTATCAAAATCAGCAAAGGCAGGCATGTTTGCCGGGCGCATCTGTTGTTGGGTTTGCATCTGCTCCTGCATCTGTTCTTGCACTTGTTCCTGATTCTGTACACCCATGCCTGTTGCAGGTGCCGGTACCGGTGGGGTACCAGGTGTACCACTCATTTCAGGTGCCTGAGTTTTAGTTTGTGTCTGTGTTTGATTCTGCGTTTTAGTCTCAATACGATTGTGTTGAGTAGCAGAAAATTCCTCACGGCTAATCATGCCGTCGCCATTTTTATCGAAATCAGAGAAGGACATCGGTCCACGGCCTGCACCCATCTTCCCAGCTGCCTGGGCGGTACCTGCTGCGAAAAGCAGCGAAACCAGAGTTGTGGCTAAGATGTTTTTTGTAATGGTCATTCTGAATCACCTCCATTTGGAATTGTTGTATGCCCCGAAGTTAAAATAAGAAAACAGACTGAAATCGTGATAGCGCAAATAGGACAGCACTACGGGGTCGAGCGCCAGTGTGCATCAACCGAAACGGCCGAACCAAAAGTTTTCCCCGGGAATTAGGACTGGGTCACTAAATTTGTTGGGGAAGATACTCTGGACAATATGGGAATATAACAATTCGTACATTCAACAGAACCCGTCCTGCAGCAGCTATCCAGCTTACTGCTATCCCTAATGCCTGACTCTTTATCTATTTTTCGGCTTCAGCAGCAATATCGAAGCCTGCTGCGCTGAGTTCCAGTCCGAGTAAGCGGCGCCACACCTGATTCTCACTGACAGTAAGGCAATTGATACCGTCATGGTCGAGCGGTGGTTTACTGTGACCACTATACAGCGAGCAGACACGCGACTTTCCCAAGCGGCCAACGTAGTAGCCTAATTCAAACAGGACATTACGTTTAGCCTGCATTCTTCCACCTCGAGCGGCGGGTTTGCCTGGCTGGGCAAAATCATCAGCGGTTAGTAGTACTACAGCAAAATCAACCTCAGGGAGACTCTCAATTTTTTCAACGATATTGCGATCATTGTTTTGCTGCTTATGTAGTACGACCGGATCGAGTGCCAGTTTCTCCAGGTAGTCGACCACAGCATTTTTCAGTGCGTCGTTCTGACCATGAATGACACATACACGCTTGGTCATAATACGTCGCGGTAGTTCTGTTGCTTCTACTACAGATGCCTTGCGTTTACTTTGTGGATTGGTAGCCACAACCTTGGCGACCTTGCTTTCAGTTTGCGGTGCAGGTTTCGGAGCTTCATCTTTAAGGATTTTACGGCGGTCTTCGAGACGCTGAATCAATCCCTCAAGCATGCTAATGGTATGCGGAATGCCGGCGATGAATTTCTCTTGTCGTTTGCTGCGCGCTTCAAGATAGATGTGTCCACCATGCCAGATTTTGTGCTGACTGTGATCGTAGTATTCCGGTGAGTCAGCGCCGAAGATGTCGCGGATAGTGTCGCGAATCTCTTTTTGTAAGGCGTCGACGACAGGTTCATCGAATTGAATTTGTTCAGTATCCAGTTTACGCGTTTTTTCAATTTTCTCTTGCAACTGCTGGATAGCCTGAACGATATCGAGTCGAATGCTATGAGTGGTCAGTTTATGGGTAGACTCGGTTGGTTTTTGTGCGGCCATAGGTCTTCCTCGCGGCAAATCCGTGCATTGGTTATTTTGGTGTTATGGCGGTGGGAAGACGGGGATAATCCCCAGAGGGTCATCTCAATGACATGGTGCTCCGCCCTGAGCAGCCCGATATACTCCGGGCTTGCCTTAAGATACAGCACGCATATTTAGCCGTATCTGTTTACAGCGGGCAATACTGCAAATGGATTAAACGCAGTGAAAAAGTGTGACAGAACCTACAAAAGCTCGATACGGGCTCTTTGCTCAAGGAAGGATTCCAGTGAGGAGTTGGCCTCGGCCAGTTTATCCCGCTCCTTCTGCACCACGGCCTCAGGTGCCTTACCGACAAACTTGTCGTTATTTAGTTTGCCATTAAGTCGTTGTACTTCCTTTTCCAGACGCTCTATCTCCTTGCCAAGGCGTGCAAGTTCCGCTTCTTTGTCGATGAGTCCGGCCATCGGCACCAGCAGTTTCATTTCGCCGACCAGGGCGGTGGCCGATTCCGGTGCAGTTTCACCTGCATTTAGCAGGGTGATCGACTCCAGTTTTGCCAGAGAACGAAGGAAAGCGTTATTGGCCTCGGCGCGAGCACGATCTTCTTTAGAGGCGTTGTCCAGCAGTACCGGCAGCGGTTTGCCCGGTGGGATGTTCATGCCTGAGCGGATCTTGCGTACGCCGACAATGAAATCCATTACCCACTGCATTTCACTCTCTGCAGCAGTGTCGATTTTGTTTTCGTCCGCCTGTGGGTACGGTTGCAGCATGATGGTGTTACCGCCGCGGCCTGCGAGGGTGGCAATGCGCTGCCAGATCTCTTCGGTGATGTAGGGGATGATCGGGTGGGCGAGACGCAGCAGGGTCTCCAAAACGCGCACCAGGGTACGGCGGGTGCCACGCTGTAGCGCATCTGAACTCTCCTCGTTATACAAAACTGGCTTGGAGAGTTCCAGATACCAGGCACAGTATTCGTCCCAGGTGAATTCGTAGATGGCGTTTGCGGCCAGATCGAAACGGTAGTTGCCGATGGCGCTGTTGACGGTCTTTTCTGTGCGTTGCAGGCGCGAGATGATCCAACGGTCGGCCGCACTTAATTCAACGGTTTCACCACCCTGACCACAATCCTTTCCGTCTGTCTGCATCAATACGTAGTTGGCGGCATTCCACAGCTTGTTACAGAAGTTGCGGTAGCCCTCGATGCGGCCCAGATCGAAGTTGATGTCGCGACCGGTGGAGGCGAGAGAAGCAAAGGTAAAGCGCAGCGCGTCGGTACCGAAGGCGGGAATGCCATCGGGGAAATCGGAGCGGGTCTGTTTTTCGATCTTCTTCGCCATCTCCGGCTGCATCAGGCCGGTGGTGCGCTTCTGCACCAGCGATTCGAGATCGATACCGTCGATGAGGTCGATGGGGTCGAGTACGTTGCCCTTTGACTTGGACATCTTCTGTCCGTGGGCGTCACGCACCAGACCGTGGATATAGATATCGCGGAACGGCACATCGCCCATGAACTTTTTGCCAAACATGATCATGCGGGCGACCCAGAAGAAGATGATGTCGAAGCCGGTGACCAGCACGCTGGTGGGGTAGAACTGGTTCAGACGATCGGTCTGCTCCGGCCAGCCCAAAGTGGAGAAGGGCCACAGGGCGGAGGAGAACCAGGTGTCGAGAACATCGCTGTCCTGATCCAGTGCAACGGTCGCATCCAGTTTGTATTTTTCACGTACTTCTTCTTCACTGCGCCCGACGTAGATGTTGCCCTTGGCGTCATACCAGGCAGGAATTCGGTGGCCCCACCAGATTTGGCGACTGATACACCAGTCCTGGATATTCTCCAGCCACTGGAAGTAGGTGTTCTCCCAGTTCTTGGGCGTGAATTTAATTGAGCCGCCACGAACCGCTTCGATCGCCGGATCGGTGATCGCGGTCTTGCCTCCGGGACGACCATCTTCCTGCACCTCACGAGTGAGGTCGACGAACCACTGATCGGTGAGGAACGGTTCAATGACGCTACCGCTACGATCGCCACGCGGCACCATCAGTTTGTGGTCTTCGATCTTTTCCAGCAGATCCAGTTCTTTCAGATCATGGACGATCTCGTCACGTGCCTCGTAACGATCTTTGCCACGGTATTTTTCGGGTGCCTCGTCGTTGATCTTGGCATCCACGGTGAGGACGTTGATCATCACCAGATCGTGGCGCTGCCCCATGGCATAGTCGTTGAAGTCATGGGCTGGGGTGATCTTGACGCAACCGGTACCGAATTCGGGATCGACGTAGTCGTCGGCGATGATCGGGATCTCGCGGCCCACCAGAGGCAGGGTCACGGTCTTACCGACCAGCTTTTTGTAGCGTTCGTCTTCCGGGTGTACCGCAACGGCGGTGTCGCCGAGCATGGTTTCTGGGCGGGTGGTGGCGACCACCAGGTGACCGCTGCCGTCGCTGAGCGGGTAGCGGAAGTGCCACAGGTAGCCCTGCTCCTCTTCGCTGATCACTTCGAGATCGGAAACTGCGGTGTGCAACACCGGGTCCCAGTTGACCAGACGTTTGCCGCGATAGATCAGCCCTTCTTCATGAAGACGGACAAAGACCTCCTTGACTGCATCGGAGAGACCATCGTCCATGGTGAAGCGTTCGTGGCTCCAGTCGAGGGAGGAGCCGAGGCGGCGCAACTGGCGGGTGATGTTACCGCCGGATTCGCCCTTCCACTCCCACACCCGCTCGATGAATTTTTCCCGTCCCAGATCGTGGCGGCTCTTGCCCTGGGCGGCCAGTTGCCGCTCCACCACCATCTGTGTGGCGATGCCAGCATGGTCGGTACCCGGTTGCCACAAGGTGGCTTTTCCGCACATGCGCTGGTAGCGCACCATGGTATCCATGACGGTGTTGTTGAAACCGTGCCCCATGTGCAGACTGCCGGTGACGTTTGGCGGCGGGATCATGATGCAGTAGGCGTTACTGTTGTCACCTGCATCATTCTTGGGAGAGAAATAGCCGCTCTTTTCCCAGGTCTGGTACCAGCGTTGTTCGATGTCGTGGGGGTTGTAGCTTTTATCCATGATCACAGGCAGTCATACGGTCGAGGTTACAGGGAGCGGGCAAGTATACCGCAGTTTGCGGTGGATTCTATTTAAGACTCGGATAGCGCTCCAGAATCAGACGGATAACTTCCTCTTGAATCATCGGCCGGAGCTTGCGCATCTGGTGGCCCACCAGCATGTCTACCAGTTTCTTCAGTTCCTGTTCGGTAGGGACTTTGCCGCCGGAGGGGGGAGGTGGTGTTTGGGTAACCTTGCTATCAATTGTGGTGGCGATATCATCAAGTACCGGAATATCTTCTTCACCGACCTCTACCACCTCGTCGAGCAGCGGAATATTGTCATCGTCGCTATCGAAACGATCCTGTTCCAGCAACTCCTTGAGACGATCCAGCTCGTTCAGAATTTCGCTTTTGCTTTTGGGTTTATCGTTACTCATCCGCCACGATCCGTTTTGATGGTGTGAGATTCGAGAGAATAACCTCTCTCACGGTAGAAGCGAAAGCGATCTCGGCCGTATTTTCGACTGGTTTCGTCCGGGTCGATTACCTCAGCCACCCGTTTGAAGCGGCTGAAAAAGAGGGGTACCTCGTTGCCGAGGTTGATTAACACCTCATCGTGGTGGCGCGGCTCATCACTGTGGCCAATGTGGATATCCGCCTCGTCGGCGGCGGGGTCGTTATCCAGTCCATGCGGCACGAAGCTACCCTGGCTGAAGCTCCAGAGCATGTCGTCGAGGCGGGAACTGAGGGTTGGATCGCCGGTGTGGATATAAACCTTATTACCTTGTTGCCACGCCTTTTCCGCCAGACGGCAGGCAAAATGCTGCCGTGCATCAGCAGCATTGTCCTCAAGGATGTAGAAGTCGACCCGAGTCAATTCAGTTGCCTTTGGCGTTATCGATAAGGAACTGGGTCAGCAGCGGTACCGGGCGGCCGGTGGCGCCCTTGTCGCCATTACTGCGCCAGGCGGTCCCGGCGATATCCAGGTGGGCCCATTTAAAATCCTTGGTGTAGCGACCGAGGAAGCAGGCGGCGGTGATGGTACCCGCGCTGCGGCCACCGATATTGGCCATGTCGGCAAATGGGCTCTTGAGCTGCTCGTCGTACTCTTCCCACATCGGCAGTTGCCAGGCACGGTCGCCGCTTTTCTGTCCCGCGGCCAGCAGCTTGTCGACCAACTCTTCATCGTTACCCAGCAGTCCCGAAGCGTGATGCCCCAGAGCGATAATGCAGGCACCAGTTAGGGTAGCGATATCGATCACCATGGCGGGTTCATATTTCTGTGCATAGGTCAGGGCATCGCAGAGGAGCAGACGGCCCTCGGCGTCGGTATTCAGGATCTCGATGGTCTGCCCCGACATGGAGGTGACCACATCTCCTGGCTTGTTGGCGTCGCCATCGGGTAGATTCTCTGAACTGGGGACGATACCGATGACGTTGAGCGGCAACTCCATCTCGGCGATCGCCTTGAGGGTACCGAAGACGCTGGCTCCGCCGCACATGTCGTATTTCATTTCGTCCATGCCCGCTGCTGGTTTCAGCGAAATACCGCCGGCATCGAAGGTGAGACCCTTACCGACTAACACAATTGGCTTCTGTTTGGTGCGGGCTGCGCTCCCACGGTACTCCATTACGATCAATTTTGCGGGCTGACGTGAGCCACGGGAGACCGAGAGTAACGAGTGCATGCCCAGTTTCTCCATCTGCGCCTCATCCAGTACCGTAGTCTTGATGTTTTTGTACTGGCGACCGAGAGTACGTCCCTGGTCGGCGAGATAGCTCGGGGTACAGATATTGCCCGGCAGGTTGGAGAGGTCCTTGGTTAGATCGATGCCGTTGTTAATCGCCTGTCCCTGAATGATACCGAGACGAATCAGCGCACTCTCGCCACGGTTGCTGCAAGGGAAGCTGATCTTCCCAAGAGTCGTTTTGTTGTCGTCTTTGGTTTTGCTCTTGAGCTGTTCAAAGCGGTAACTGGCGTGGCCGATAGCCTCGATGAACTGGCGTACCTTCCAGTCGAGCTCGCGCTCGGGTACCGGCAGTTCTGCGAGACAGCATAGAGAGTCTTTCGCTTTCGTGGTGCTCAGTACTTTAGCCGCAGCCTGGACAATCCTGCGATAACTGCGTTCGCTCAGCTCCTTTTCTTTGCCACAACCGACCAGCAACAGACGTTCGCATTTCAGGCCGACTGGAGTAGGTATCATCAGGGTCTTACCTAGTGCGCCACTCATTTCGCCACTCTTGAGGACACTCTTTATGAAGTGTTCACTGGCACTATCGAGTTCTTTGGCGGTAGGTGTGAGTTTCTTGTTGTCGTAAATGCCGATGATGAGACAGGCACTGCTGGTGGTCTGAACGGGGCCGGTGCTGGTACTGAATTCCATTGTGACTCCTGATGAGGTATCGCGTAAACTTTCAACGCAACCGATTATATCAGTCACGGCGGCATGCTGCTTATTCTATGAATATTACTCTCTCCAGCGGGAAAGCCCGCCGATGATTCTGCGCCGCTACCTGTTGCGCGAAGTGGGCCTCAATTTTCTTGGGGTTGCCCTGCTGTTCACTCTGATGTTCCTCAGCAGCACCTTTATCCGCCTACTTACTGAGACCCTGGAGGGGGATTACCCGGCGAAGATCCTCTTTACTCTGTTTGCCCTCAAAGGGGTGGGGAATCTGGTCTTTATTCTGCCACTCTCCTTCTTTATCGGGGTGATGCTGGCCTTTGGTCGTCTCTACAAGGATAGCGAGATGGTGGTCTTCACCGCCTGTGGGGTACGGCCGATGCAGGTATTGCAGGCGGTGGCGATCCCGGCTGTGGCAGTGGCTCTACTGGTTGCCTTCCTTGCCCTCTGGTTCGCCCCCTGGTCGGAGGAGCAGAGTTCGCAACTACTGGATCAAGCCGGGGCGCGCACCGAGGTGGAGGGGATCATCCCCGGCCAGTTCAACCAGTTCGATGACAACGGCCCGGTGATCTACGCTGAGCGTGCTGAACCCGGTAGCAAGCGCCTTGGTGGACTCTTTGTCCAGTTTCGTGAGCGGGGCAAGGATATGCAACTGACCGCGGCAAAGGCCTATGAAAAAGAGCAGGACGGCGCCCGCTATCTGATTCTCCTCGACGGCTACCGCTATGAGGGTAAACCGGGGCAACCTGAGTACCGCATTATCAAATTCAGTGAGCACGGCATCCTGCTACGTGAACAGGCGGTGGTCGCCTCGGCGCGACCGCGCTACGCCATCGCCACCACAGAACTCATCCGTAGCGCGACTCCGGCGGACATGGCCGAACTGCAGTGGCGTCTGGCAATGCCGATCAGCGCTCTGTTGCTTGGTCTGCTTGCAGTACCCCTGAGCAAGACTTCTCCACGCCAGGGACGTTTTGGCGGCCTGTTTCTCGGCATTATGATTTTCGTGATCTACAACAACCTCCTTACCGTCGCCCGTTCATCTCTGGGAAAGGGTGAAACTCCAGCCTTTGTCGGTCTGTGGTGGGTGCACGGGCTGTTGCTACTGATGCTAGTGCTCATTCTATGGCGGCAGAATCGTATACCGGCACCCCGTTCCAAAACGGGAGATGCGGCATGAAGCTACTTGACCGCTACATCGGCCGCACGGTTATCGGCCACACTCTGGTGGCTTTTTGCATTTTGGTGGTTATCTACTTCTTTACCACTCTGGTGAACGAAATGGGTTCCGTTGGCACAGGAAATTACGGAATCGCTAATGCCGTGCTCTACAGCCTCATGCTACTGCCGCGGCAGGCTTACGAACTCTTTCCCATGGTCGCGTTGCTCGGCGCAATATTGGGTCTTGGCGCCCTCGCTGGAAACAGCGAACTGACCGTGATCCGGGCCGCAGGTGTCTCGATTAAACGCATCGCCCTGTCAGTCAGCAAGGCTGGGCTAATCATGATTGTGGTGGTAGTTGTGTTGGGCGAAGGTATCGCCCCGAAACTTGAGAAGGAGGCCACTCAGCAGCGTCTGCGCGCCCTCTCCAAGAGTGTCAGCCTGAATACCAGCAGCGGTTTGTGGGCCAAAGATGGAGAGAGTTTTATTGTCATCCGTCGACTCAACCCGGAGGGCAAGGCCAACGGTGTCAATCTCTATCATCTGCAGGGGCAGCGTATTAGTGAGATCGACACTGCCAAGAATGGTGTTTACAAAAATGGTGTGTGGTTACTGCGCAATGTACGCAAGACCCAGTTCAACGAGCAGGGCGTTAGTGTCATATGGCAGAAAAGGATGAAGTGGAACAGCAGTTTGACCCCGGAGGTGATCAATCTGGCGGCAGTTGCACCAGAAAATCTGGCGGCCTGGGAACTGTATGACTATGTTGGCTATCTACAGGATAACGGGCTGGCCTCGCAGAGATATGAGGTGGCTTTGTGGATCCGCCTGATGATGCCGCTGGCGACCGGCGGAATGATCCTGCTGGCACTGCCTTTTGTCTTTGGTTCTACCCGCAGTGCCGGGGTGGGGCAACGGATCATGATCGGTGCATTGATTGGTATCGCCTTCTATCTGGCCAACGGAGTCTTTTCACGCATGGGTTTGATCTACGACGTACCGCCATTTCTTAGTGCCAGTGCGCCAACGATACTGATCTATATGGCCTGGTTCTGGCTGATGCGGCGTGTGGTGTGAGCATGGTATTGCGACGTTTTCTCCCCTTGCTACTCTGTCTCATTGCGACTCCGGTGATGGCTACCAGGCCCTACAGTGCCACCTACGTGGTGCACTATAACGGTTTCAAGGTGGGCGAGATGCATCAGAGCTATTTGCCACAGAAGGGTGGCAACTGGTTACTGCAGACCGAAATGAAAACATCGGGGCTGGTCTCCTGGTTTACCAGCGACAGGGTGGTTGAGAGCAGCGTGCTAACTTTCGATCGAGGTAAGCCGCGACCGCTGAGTTACACCTACCACTACACCGGTAACCACAAAGACGTAATCGAAAAGCTCGATTTTGACTGGCAGAAGAAAATCATCACCTCACTGCGTGATGGCAAGACTGAAATATTGCCGTTGCATTCCGACGTGCAGGACAAGCAGAGCTACCAGCTTGCCATGCGTAATGGGTTGAGTAAGGGAAAAAAGGAATTCGTCTATTCGGTTGCGGATCGCAGCAAGGTAGAGACGTATGAATTACAAGTGGTTGGTGAGGAGCCGCAGGTAACCACCTTCGGTACTGTAGATACCCTGGTGGTAAAGAAGGGCACCACTACCCTGTGGCTGGCAAAGAATTACGACTATCTGGTGGTGAAGATCGAACAGCATGAGGATGGCAATATAGCCACCAGCTACATCACCTCAAAGAGCCCCTTCGCTGTTGATACCAGCGCCATCCCTGCGGCAACAAAAAGCCCGTAGCCACAAGCAGACTGAGCAGTCCTAGCCAGAAGACGTTGCCACCGATCTCCAGACTGTATTCAGTGGTGTATTTGCCTGGCCACCAGCCATGTAGTTCCAGTGAGCGCTGCAACAGGGTCAACGACAGCAATAGTGAAGTGCTGCCGGTAATCACCGCTAGCGGTGAAAACCCTCTGTCACGTAATCGAGCGTAAATCCCCGCCAACAGAAAGAACCAGGCCCACCAGCCGATCACCCGAGGTGCCGACAGCTCCGCGCCGTAGCGCGCCGTCTCAAACAATGGGGTGAAGAGGGTACGAACCCACGCTACCGGTCCCATATATCCGGCAACCACAGGAATGAAGGCATCCTGTTTGCGTTCGCGCAGAAGTTGAACCGTGCGCTCCGCGATCTGCGCCTTACTCAGCTTAGCGGCATCTGGAATGTGGACCAGGGTCCAGGTTCGACTAAAACCACTCCAGCCATGCCAGTCGGTGGAGGCGAGTAGCACCACGCCATCCACTTTTTCCGCTTTTAGCAGGCGCTTGCGCAGTTTTAATGAAACATCCGGGTGGCCGGTATTGGCGATCTCAAAGGCGTCGATGCCTGAGGCAATCAAAGTTTTCACTCGCTTCGGAGCCAGGCCCCAGGCCAGCGCAATGGTGGCACCGTTGTGTTGCTCGTGGATGTTCTCGATGAAGCGGCGCGAGTAGACGGTATCTTTTTTACCAGCGTATTTGAGAATGTCACCACTCTTCAGGCCAATGCCAAGAATGAAATCTTCGTTCTCGCTGTTGATCTCCACACCGGGGATCACGACAGGCGCGCTTTCAGTTTTATCCGCCAGCTCACGTGCGGCGAAGGCACCGCTGGCGTCGTAGTGTTCGGTGACGGCGAAGAGGTCGTAGCCTCGCGCTTCATGCCAGCTCAGGCTTTTGTCGGCAGTGACCAGACCATCGTGGGAGCCGAGGGTGTGGCTCTGCAGATCGGCCACTAGCCATTCCTGATTCTCCACTTCCAGTTTCCAGCCAGGGAAATAGACCACCGCCGCAGTGATTACATAGGAGAGGTAGAGGATCACACTGACAACCAGGGTGATCCCGCTACGGCGGGCAATCATCAGTTTTGAAGGGCGGGGAGTACTGCGCAGCGCAAGCCATATCGGCAGAGTGGTGGCGGCAACGATCACCCAGAAAAGTGTAGAGAGAATCGCCAGGCGCATATCGGGCGCATTCATCAACATATGCGCCGGGGCAAAGAGCGGTTCCAGAAGTGCCCCCCACCAGGGATAACTGAGGCTGACCCCTTCGATACGCTGGTAGTCACGGGCATCGAACGGCCCCTGAGGTTGCCATGGCAGCATCGCCATCACCGTCAGCAGCAGGATAAACAGCGCCAGAGTGCGGAACAGCGGGGTGGCGAGGGTCTGGTGGAATGAATTCATAGGTGCTTCTGACCCTTGGGCAGTACCACCAGTTCCGTCATCGAGTAGCGGTCATGCCAGGTCAGTTGTTCCCGGTCAAACAGCGACCAGAGGAAGCCGAGACCGAAAGGAAGCCAGGAGATGATGGAGAAGATGAAACGTAACATCAGCTGCCACAGGGAAAACGGGCCAGGGTTGCGGTTTTTCAGGCGAATACGCCAGGCGCGCATCCCCAGAGTCTGGCCTCCATGGCTCCAGAACCAGGCGAAGAAGCCGAAGCTGATCAGAAGCAGAAACAGGGTCAGTAGCGGATTGAAGCCACCCTTTGCCTCACCACCAGTAGGGACTAGCCACAGGGCGCTGGCAACAAAGAGGATCGCCAGCAACAGCAGCGCATCGTAGAAAATCGCGGCCAGGCGGCGGGGCAGGCTGCAGTGGGGGAGATCGCTGGTGGCTTCGTTCATGGTTTCGTCAGGTCGGTAAGTGAGATGGCATTATAACCGAAGGGGAGAGGTGACAGGTTACAGGTTGCAGGTGACAGGTAAAACCAACGTCATCTCCTGCTACTTGCTACCTTTAAGCTGTTTATGTCCCTGCCCGCATCCAGTATCATTCCCCCTCTCCCGACCACTGACTAAATATAGGCTCGACCCAATGCTGATCCTGCGCGGAAGCCCGGCCCTCTCACCGTTTCGTCTTACTCGACTTGAGGCCGCATTGCGGGAACCTATCCCGACACTCTCGCACCTCTACGCCGAATACCTCCACTTCGCCGATGTTGATAGCTCGCTGGAGGTGAATGAGCAGGAGACGCTGGCGAAGTTGCTGCGCTATGGACCCAGTGCCTCGGTGGAAGAGCCGCAGGGTCGCATGCTACTGGTGATCCCGCGCATCGGCACCATCTCTCCCTGGGCCTCCAAGGCCACCGATATTGCGCACAACTGTGGCCTGAGCAAGATTCGCCGTCTGGAGCGGGGTATTGCCTACTACCTCAGTGCCGAGGGTGAAATCAGCGATCATCAGGCGCAACTGGCCGCCGCACTGCTGCACGACCGAATGATCGAGCAGGTGCTGGTCAACGCCGATGAGGCGGTAGGACTGTTCCGCAGCCAGGAGCCGACCCCGCTACGCAGCGTCGACATTCTCGAGGGTGGCAAGGCGGAGCTGGAACGGGCCAACAGCGACTGGGGTCTGGCATTGGCACCGGACGAGATCGACTATCTGGTGGAGAATTTCACCACTCTGGGGCGCAACCCCTCCGACGTGGAACTGATGATGTTCGCACAGGCCAACTCGGAGCACTGTCGTCACAAGATCTTCAACGCCGACTGGATCATCGACGGCCAGGAGCAGGAGAAGTCGCTCTTCTCCATGATCCGTAACACCCATCAGAAGAATCCGGGCAAGACCCTCTCCGCCTATAGCGACAACTCGGCGGTCATTGAGGGACCGGTGGCGGGGCGCTTCTTCCCCGAGCCGGGCAGTAATCGTTACACCTATCATAAAGAGCCGATGGCGATCCTGATGAAGGTAGAGACCCACAACCACCCCACTGCGATTTCGCCATTCCCCGGTGCAGCCACCGGCAGCGGCGGTGAAATCCGCGATGAGGGCGCCACCGGTCGCGGCTCCAAACCGAAGGCGGGTCTGACCGGTTTCTCTGTCTCCAACCTGCGTATCCCCGGTTTCGAACAGCCGTGGGAGGTGGACTACGGCAAGCCGGGACGCATCGTCTCTGCCCTCGACATCATGACCGACGGTCCCCTCGGTGGTGCAGCCTTTAATAATGAATTCGGTCGCCCGGCAATCAACGGCTACTTCCGCACCTATGAGGCGAAGGTCCCCGGTCCGGAAGGTGAAGAGGTCCGCGGTTACCACAAGCCGATTATGCTTGCCGGCGGGCTCGGCAACATTCGCGTCGAGCACGTCGATAAAAATATTATTCCTCCCGGTGCGCAACTGGTGGTGCTGGGTGGTCCGGCGATGCTCATCGGTCTCGGTGGCGGCGCGGCCTCATCCATGGCCAGTGGCGAGTCGGCGGAGAACCTCGACTTTGCCTCGGTACAGCGTGGCAATCCGGAGATCGAACGGCGTTGTCAGGAGGTGATCGACCGCTGCTGGCAGTTGGGCGATGCCAATCCCATCGTCTCCATCCACGACGTGGGTGCAGGTGGACTTTCCAACGCGATGCCGGAGCTGGTCAACGACGCCGGGCGTGGTGCCCGCTTTGAACTGCGCGCCATCCCCAACGACGAACCGGGCATGTCGCCGATGGAGATCTGGTGTAACGAGGCGCAGGAGCGGTACGTGCTGGCGATTCAGCCAGAAGATATGCAACGTTTTACCGCCATCTGCGAACGCGAGCGTGCGCCCTTTGCCGTGATTGGCGAGGCGAGCGCGGAGCAGCAACTGGTGCTGGGCGATGGTCACTTCGACAACACACCCATCGACATGCCGCTCGAAGTCTTGCTTGGCAAGCCGCCGAAGATGCTGCGCGATGTGCACCACAAACCGTTCCAGAAAGAGACATTCAACACCAGCAAGATAGACATCCGTGATGCGGCCTATCGTCTGTTGCGTCTGCCGACTATCGCTGACAAGACCTTCCTTATCACCATCGGCGATCGCACCGTTACCGGTTTGATCAACCGTGACCAAATGGTTGGTCCGTGGCAGGTGCCGGTGGCCGACTGCGGTGTCACCGCCAGCAGTTACGATAGCTACTGCGGTGAAGCGATGGCGATGGGCGAGCGTACCCCGTTGGCACTGCTGGATCACGCAGCCAGTGCGCGCATGGCAGTGGGCGAGGCATTGACCAATATTGCCGCGGCACAAATCGAAAATATTTCCGACATCGTTCTTTCCGCCAACTGGATGGCCCCGGCAGGTCACCCAGGTGAAGACGCCGGTCTCTACGACGCGGTAAAAGCGGTGGGTATGGAACTCTGCCCGGCACTGGGTATCGTCATCCCTGTGGGCAAAGACTCCATGTCGATGAAGACCGTTTGGCAGGAGAGTGGCAAAGAGAAGTCGGTAACCGCACCGCTATCGTTGATCATCACCGCCTTTGCCCCGGTAAGCGATGTACGCCACACACTCACACCAGAACTGTGCACCGACAAGGGTGACACCGATCTGATCCTCATCGATCTGGGCAAGGGGCGTAACCGTCTTGGCGGCTCCTGTCTGGCGCAGGTCTATAAAGAGTTGGGGCACCATGCACCGGATCTCGATGACCCGCAGGCGTTGAAGGCGTTCTTCGCTGTGATTCAGGAACTGAACAGTGAACGCAAACTGCTCGCCTATCACGACCGTTCCGACGGTGGTCTCTTCACCACCGTTACCGAGATGGCCTTTGCCGCTCACTGCGGTGTCGCACTGCAACTGGATGAGCTGGGTGAGGATGCGGTCGCGGCACTGTTTAGCGAAGAGCTGGGTGCCGTGATTCAGGTGCGTCACGAGGATACCGACGAGGTACTCTCCGCATTGCGCGAAATGGAGTTGGGGCACTGCGCCTTTGTCATCGGCGAAGTTAACAATGATGATCGCATCGTGATTCGTAACAGAAGCGAAGTGCTACTCGAAGAGTCGCGCATCGATCTGCAACGCGCCTGGTCCGAGACCACCTTCCGCATGCAGTCTCTGCGTGACAACGCCGACTGCGCCACCGAAGAGTACGAGCGGATTCTCGACGGCAACGACCCGGGCATGTTCGCCGAACTGAGTTACGACATCGACGACGACATCGCCGCGCCATTTATCTCATCAGGTGTGCGCCCTGCAGTTGCTGTACTGCGCGAGCAGGGAGTTAACGGTCAGATCGAAATGGCAGCTGCCTTCGACCGTGCCGGTTTTGATGCGGTGGATGTGCACATGAGTGACATTATCAGCGGGCGAGTTTCACTAGATGAATATAAGGGTCTGGTCGCCTGTGGTGGCTTCTCTTACGGTGATGTACTCGGCGCCGGTGAGGGCTGGGCAAAATCGATCCTGTTTAACGCGCAAGCCCGCGATCAGTTTGAAGCCTTCTTCAATCGTGATGACAGTTTTGGTCTTGGTGTGTGTAACGGTTGTCAGATGATGTCCAACTTGCACGAGCTGATCCCCGGTGCATCAAGCTGGCCACACTTCGTACGCAATCTCTCCGAACAGTTCGAGGCAAGGGTGGCGATGGTCGAGGTGATGAAATCACCCTCGCTGTTCCTGCAGGGCATGGAAGGCTCACGCATGCCTATCGCCGTCGCTCATGGTGAGGGCCGCGCCGAGTTCCGTTCTGGTCAGACTCCGGAAGAAGTACTGCGCAAGCAGCAGGTCGCCTTACGCTACGTGAACAACTACGGTGACCCCACCGAGATCTATCCCGCCAATCCCAATGGCTCACCGCTGGGTATCACCGGGCTGTGCAGCGATGATGGTCGCTTCACTATCATGATGCCGCATCCGGAGCGCGTGTTCCGTACGGTACAGCATTCATGGCATCCAGAAGAGTGGGGCGAGGATGGGCCATGGATGCGCATGTTCCGTAATGCGCGGGTGTGGGCAGGATAAAATCACCAACTACGAGCAATTCCACTAACCGGGCCAAGTGCCCGGTTTTTTATTCAACACTTTTTGCTATGTAGGTGTTGTTGATAAAATGGAACCCTTTTCCAGGTTAGCTCGTCTCTATCTAATTAGGTTGTTCACCTAAGTCACTTCACATACCTTATTTTCAGTAGTTTTTGCTCAATGTTGCGGAAAATGCGCAACCATTTCGCCGAACACTTCGTTACCTGTTTCAGACGCATAATTTTATGTGTGACGTTTTATCACCCTGATACAAGTGGGTGATCTGAGGAATGGTGTACGACGTGAGCAGTAAAATAAAAGACAAGAAATTTCTCGCGTACTGGGCGCTCATAGCCGTGCTGGTTGTGTTGCCGCTAAGCCTGATGGGCATAAAGCTGTTTGTCCTCGACTATCCATTAAAAGGATTGATCCCGACACAGAGCTATCAGGTCGAATTGGCGATGCAGGTGGATGGGCATGGTGAATCGATCAAGATAGAAACCTTCCTGCCCCGCTCCGACACAAGACAGAATATCCTTGAAGAACAACAGGCGAATGGAATATTTGTTCTAAATCAGCGCACTGAAGGGGAGAATCGTATCGCTACCTGGGATGCGGCGAATGTCGATGGCAGACAGGATATTCGCTACACCATGCTGGTGCAGAGCAAGACCATTCAGTATGTACTACCGGTTGATATGCCGATCCCGGAAGAGTATCCCGCACAGTTGCAGCAGTACCTGAAGGCGGAAGAGGGGATTCAGGTCGATAGCCCATTGATCAAGCAGCGGGTTGATGAGCTGATGCCGAACCCAAAGGCACGGACACTGGGTGAGAGTCTGACCATCATTCACCGCTATCTGCAGGATCAGTTCACCAATCGTAATTTCTCCGGCTATACCGATGCGCTCACCGCGTTGAAACTGGGTGAGGCGAGTTGTAACGGTAAAGGCCGTCTGTTTGTTGCAATGGCCCGATATCTAAATATTCCTGCGCGCCTGGTCGGTGGTTATGTGATGAGCGGTGGCAGTAAGCGTACCAGTCACCAGTGGGTAGAGGCCTATGTCAGTGGTCACTGGGTACCGTTCGACACGATTAACGATCACTTTGCCGAAATTCCCGCTAATTTCCTTACCCTCTATTACGGGGATGAGGTTCTGTTTAAACACACCAGTAACATCAACTTCCAGTACCGCTTTAACACAGTCAAAAAGCTGGTGCCACGCTATGAAGTACAGCAGGAGTTGGGCGATTCGATCTTTAATATGATCAACTTCTACGCCATCTTTGAGCGGGTCGGTATCTCACAGGATCTGCTCAAGGTGTTGTTGATGATCCCACTGGGTGCATTTGTCACGGTGGTCTTCCGTAACGTTATCGGCATTGAAACATTCGGTACCTTCCTGCCTGCACTCATCGCTGCTGCAGCGCGTGAGAGCGGACTGTTGTGGGGCCTGACCGGTTTCATCCTGATCATCGCCATCACCGCTGTGATTCGTAAGGGACTTGACTGGTTGCAACTGCTGCACTCGCCAAAGATGGCGGTGATCCTGGCGGTGGTGGTGATGGTGATGATGATGTTGACCGTCGGTGGCGTACATTTCGGTCTGTTTGAATTGGCGCAGATGACCCTGTTCCCCATCGCCATCCTGGCGATCACTTCGGAGCGCTTCGCCATCATGGCCGAAGAGCAGGGGATGGCAAACACAATGAAACTGATGGCGACCACGGTGATTGTCATCGCCGCCGCCTATGCGGTGATGTCGTCGCTGTTCATGCAATCGCTGTTCCTTGCCTTCCCGGAACTGTTGCTGGTGGTGATGGCGCTGAATGTCTGGCTTGGCCGCTGGGTTGGTATGCGGCTGATGGAGTTCATCCGTTTCCGCCATCTGCTGTTACGTAAAGCGGAGGTGGCACATGGTTAACTGGCTGCAACAATGGCGCATGGCGCGAGCGGCCAGTCGCAATGTGCTGACGATGAATCAGCGCAACCTGGGTTACGTCTACCCACACAATAAACGTTGTGATTTCCCCATCGCCAACGACAAGCTGTTGTGCAAGGAGATTCTGGCCGATGTCGGTGTGCCGCTGGCAGCCACCCACTTCAGTTACCAGCACTTTTACGAACTGTCGAATCTGGATAAGGATTTGCGCAGCCTGGACGATTTCGTGATCAAACCCTCCAACGGCAGCGCCGGTAACGGCATCGTGGTCATCGTTGGCCGTGAAGGTAATGAGTGGATCGGGATCAGCGGCAAGCGTTACCGCATTGAAGATATGCGTAGGCACATTGCCGATATCATCTTTGGGGTTTTCTCACACGACAAGCAGGATGCTGCGATCATCGAGCAACGCATCGTACAGCATCCGGTGATCAACAACCTCTTCGATCGCGGTCTGGCCGACGTACGAGTGATCATGTTCCAGCACGAACCGGTGCTAACCATGAGCCGTGTGCCGACCCTGCTGTCGGACGGCAAGGCCAATCTGCACCAGGGGGCAGTTGGCATTGGTATTGATCTGCAAAGCGGACGTAGTTTCCGCGCGATGCTCAAGGGCGAACCGATCACCGTACACCCTGACAGCGGCGCCGAACTGATCGGTGTTGAACTTCCGTTCTGGGACGAGATCATGCAGCACTCGCGCAACATCGCCGAGGCGGTACCACTTAAGTACATCGGCATCGATATCGCCATTGCCGCACAGGGGCCGGTGCTGTTGGAGATCAATGCACGTCCCGGTCTGGAGATCCAGAACGTTACCCGTCGCGGAATGCGTCCGATCCTGGAGGCAATGTAATGGGTAAGGTGCTGCGTGAAAGCTTTGTGCCGATCCTCGGTGTGCTGGGATTGCTCTTTGCCCTGCTGTTCTATGTGCGTTACCAGGTCGAGCTGGAGGCCGATGAGGTCACCGTTATCACCATTCAGTCTCGACTTGCGCTGCAGAACAGTGAGGGTCCTGAAGATCAGGAACTGCCTGCATTTGGTGAAGCAGACCCAGAGCTTGATCAGATAGCAAAGTTGATCCTTGAGCAAAAGTTGCAACAGGCAGAGTTACAACTGAAGCCACTAATAAAGCAGCGTGACGATTCTCGCAGTCTGGCAACATTGGGTGTCGTGCAATACAAACAGAAGCGTTATAGCGATGCTCTAAGAACCCTTGAAAAGGCAGCAAAGAAAGAACCGCTCTGGCCTGGACTCTATTTCTATCGTGCACTGGTCAATACGCAGATAGATGCCGACGATAAAGCCATGCAGGACTATCGTCTTCTCATCGCAATCAATCCAAACCACTTCGAGGCACACTATAACCTTGGTCTGTTGTTGCTCAACAACAGCGACTTCAAACAGGCTGCAGAGGTATTGCAGCAGGCCACTATGCAGGCCGGGGGGGCACGCAAGGCACGCGCATACTATCAATACGGGCGTGCCTTGCTAGGTGACAATCAAAAGTTACAGGCAGAACAGCAGTTCAAACTGGCCATTCGGCATCTACCCGGTTTCGTCGAACCACGTCTGGCACTGGCCGAGATGGAACCGGATACGCCGGAGGGTCGACGAGCAGCAGAGAAACAACTGCTTACCGTGCTGGATCTGGCGCAGGGCAATCCAGCGGCGCTCTTTGCCCTGGCACGTCACTATAGCGTCAGTGGCGATAACGCCACTGCGATTCGCCGTTATCGTGAACTGCTGCAATTCGATCCAGAACACTCTGCTGGCAGATATAACCTGGGCTTGCTGTTACTGGATGAAAAACGCTGGGAAGATGCGCGCGCTCAATTCAACTGGTTGATTGAGCGTGAGCCACAGAACGCCAAGGCACTGTTCAATCTTGGTCGAGCAGATTACCGCCTTAAGCGCTATGCAGAGGCTGTCGCTGATTATGAGAAAGCCATTGAATTGCAGCAGGGAAATTATCCTGAAGCCTACCTCAATATAGGCCTGGTTCGCACCAGGATGAAGGACTACGAGGCTGCAGAGAAGAGTTACCGTAAGGCATTGTCGCAACAGAATGATTATGCCACTGCATGGTACAACCTTGGTTTGCTATACATGCGTCAAAAACAAAACGAGACCGCTCTCGATGCATTTCAACATGCAGTGAAAATGCGAAAGAACTACACCACAGCCTGGTACAACATGGGTGTCCTTTATGGCAGGGTCGATAAAAACCGGGAAGCTATTTCCGCCTATGAGGAAGCCATCCGACTGCGCCCCAGTTACATCAATGCCCATCTTAATCTTGCGGTGCGACTGAATCGTGTAGGCCAACCACAAAAGGCGATTGCCGAATATCAGGCGGCCCTGAATTACGATCCTACCTATGCGAATGCCTGGTACAACATGGCACGTGTGTACATCGACCTACAGCAATATGAACAAGCAAATGATGCGTTGAATAAAGTACGCGACCTCGAACCGACTAACAGCAAAGCACTGCAAGCACAGGGTGAAGTGTTGATTTCGTTAGGCCGTTATACCGACGCTATTACACTGTTGCAAGAGGCGGTTGATATCGAACCCGATAAAACCAACCTACGTCTGCTCCTGGCAAAAAGCTTGCACGCCAGTGGCGATATACAGCGTGCACAAAAAGAATTGAATAAAGGGCTGGCGCTTGAGCCAGAGAATGAAAATTTACTTGCTGAACTGTTGTTGCTTGAGAAAAGAGATTAAATAAATACGAGGAGTCAGGTCATGAGAATAAGATTAGCAGTGGTGGTTCTGTCACTATTTACAGCCAACTTGGCGCTGGCCGCACCAAAAAGCAATATGCCATTTGATGTGACATGGTCGGTTGATACCGGTGTGGGTTATGAAACAAACGCCTATCACGCGCCGGACCATAGTTATGCAGATTATTATGCGGATGCTACCGGTGCAACGATTGTTACACCGAAAGAGAAAGCGGGTCTCTTTATTCCGTTTAAATTCAGAACAGAATTCACTAATCCTTTGGCGAAACAAATCGATCTTGTTCTCGGTTATCGCTTTGATGGAAACTTTCATCTCGATTCAGTATTGCAGGATGCCAACGATACAAAGCATCAAATTAATGTAGGAACTGCCTTCAAGTTAGGTAAAAAAGGTAAGGATGGTGATGCCTATGTGGGCGCATTTCTTCATACGCAAGATAAGATCTATGTAGATCGTGATTCGGGTGACCCAAAGGCTTCCACTGGTGGTGTCGATGTATCTAATCGCTACACTTATACTAGTACGGGTTTTGAAGGTGACTATGAACGTAAGATAACTCCAGACGATAACGTTGGTGTAAAACTCACCTATGAAAATCTGGATTATTCCGATCCTGTGGCCTGGACGCAGTATGACCATACTTACAATATGTATGGTGTTTACTGGGAGCACTATTTTCCTACCGATACTAAATTAACCCTGGAATATGCGAGTGAAGTACGTGACTATAAATACCGTCACGCATACGACATAAACGGTACTTTGCTAGCAAGTAATCCACTTCTGAAGTACAACTACACCGGATACACCATTGGTGTACGCCAACGCCTTGATAAAGACACGGTAGCCTATTTTGACTACGAAATGACTCAACGCAGTGATAACAATGTGGGTTATAACGATCTGGACCTCTCAAAGTTTAAGGTGCGTGTGTTGCATGACTTCAATGAGAAGATCAGTATGCGCGTAAAGGTAGCTGTTCTTGATTACAACTATGCCAAAGCCTATAACTTTGAAGATCCCACTCAAGGCAAAAAAAGTGCCTCTGGTCTCGACCTGCAACTCCGTGGTGATTATCAGTGGAATAAAAACAAAACCTACTATGTGGAGTTCGAGCACACTAAACGTGATAACAGTGACGACCGTTACCAGTACACCAATAATGCCGTGATGCTAGGTGCAAAGTGGAAGTATTAGGCAGTATTGCTTGCAGCAGACAGAAGCCCCGCATTGCGGGGCTTTTTTTATGCGGGCAGTTACAGGGAATAATTACCTTGTAAATCGAATGGTGATTGTGTGTCGTTTTGCAGGGTTCCCCCAGCGGATGCTAGAATCCGTCTCCTTTTGCACACGGCCCCGTGCGGCGGGAGTTCCGTGCCTTCCCGTAATGATGCACCTTTGTCTGCCATCTACATGACAGACAGGGAACGACTTTGGATTTGAAATGGTTGTCTCTATAAGATCGAACTGGTTTGGCAATATCCGCGGCGACGTCCTCGCCGGGCTGGTAGTGGCTCTGGCACTCATTCCCGAGGCCATCGCCTTCTCCATTATTGCCGGAGTCGACCCCAAGGTGGGGCTCTACGCCTCTTTCTGCATCGCAGTGGTCACCGCCTTTGTTGGTGGCCGTCCGGGGATGATCTCCGCCGCCACCGGTGCGATGGCGTTGTTGATGGTCACCCTGGTCAAGGATCACGGGCTGCAATACCTGCTGGCGGCAACCCTGCTCACCGGTGTGCTGCAGATCATTGCAGGCTATCTCAAGCTTGGTTCCCTGATGCGCTTTGTCTCGCGCTCGGTGGTGACCGGCTTTGTTAATGCCCTGGCGATCCTGATCTTCATGGCGCAGTTGCCGGAGCTGATTGGCGTCACCTGGCATGTCTACGCTATGACTGCCGCCGGCCTGGGGATCATCTACCTCTTCCCCTACATTACTCGTGCCGTGCCATCACCACTGGTAACCATCATTATCCTGACCATTGTCTCCATGACGCTGGGGCTGGATATCCATAAGGTGGGTGACATGGGCGAGTTGCCCGATACCCTGCCGCTGTTCCTCTGGCCCGAAGTGCCGCTCAATTTCGAGACCCTGGCGATCATCTTCCCCTATTCGGCATCATTGGCCATCGTCGGTCTGCTCGAATCGCTGATGACCGCCACCATCATCGATGACCTCACCGACACCGGCAGTGACAAGAACCGCGAGTGCAAAGGGCAGGGCGTGGCCAACATTGCCGCCGGTATGCTCGGCGGTATGGCGGGCTGCGCCATGATCGGCCAGTCGGTGATTAACGTGAAGTCGGGTGGTCGTGGTCGTCTCTCTACCCTGGTCGCGGGTGTCGGCCTTTTGATACTGGTGGTTTTTCTCGGCGACTGGGTCGCACAGATCCCGATGGCTGCGTTGGTGGCGGTGATGATCATGGTCTCCATCGGTACCTTCAGCTGGGAGTCACTGCGTAATCTGAAAAAGCACCCACTTAGCACCAACATTGTGATGATCGCCACCGTAGTGGTGGTGGTGGCCACACACAATCTGGCCTACGGGGTTTTTGTCGGTGTATTGTTGGCAGCGATGTTCTTTGCCAATAAAGTCGGGCAATATAAATATGTTGTTTCAAAGATCAGTGAAGACGGTGCAACCCGACACTATGAAGTTGTCGGCCAGGTATTCTTCGCCTCTTCCGACAAGTTTGTGGAGTTTTTCGATTTCAAGGAAGCGGTTGATAAGGTGGTGATCGATCTGTGTCAGGCCCACTTCTGGGATATCACAGCCGTCGCCGCGTTGGACAAGGTTGTACTTAAATTCCGCCGTGAAGGTACCGAGGTCGAGGTCATCGGACTTAACGCGGCCAGCGCGACCATCGTCGACAAGTTTGCCGTTCACGATAAGCCTGAGGCAGTAGCGGAGCTGATGGGTCACTGACCCGGGAGAATAATAATGACAAAGGTAATCGCCTGTATCGACGGCACCGATGTTTCAGAAGCCGTTTGTGACTACGCATCCTGGAGTAGCCTGCGGATGGATGCGCCGCTGGAATTTCTGCACGTGCTGGAAAAGAGTGAATATCCGGAGCAGAGTAATCTCAGTGGCAACATCGGCCTCGGTAGTCGTGAAGCGCTACTGAATGAATTGGCCACGCTGGATGAACAGCGCGGCAAGCTGGCGTTAGAGCAGGGCAAGCTAATGCTTGAAGCGGCTAAGGCAATCGCCATCTCTGACGGTATCGGCTTCCCCACCACTCTGCAGCGACATGGAAGCCTGGTGGATACCCTGAGCGAAATGGAAGAAGAGATTCGCCTGCTGGTAATGGGTAAGCACGACGAAAGCCTGGGTGCCCATGTAGGCAGTCGCCTGGAGAGCGTGGTGCGCACCATGCATCGGCCAATTCTTATCACCACCAATGAGTACAGCGTTCCCCAGCGTGTGATGCTCGCCTTCGATGGCAGCGCCACCACCCGCAAGGGCGTAGAGATGGTTGCGGGTAGCCCACTGTTTAGCGGTCTGCCCTGCCACCTGGTAATGGTGGGTACCGATAACGAAGCCAATCGTGAGCAGCTGGCGTGGGCACGTACGACGCTGGAGGCTGCCGGATTCGAAGCGCCAGCAACTATCGTCAGTGGTGAAGTGGAGAAGGTGCTTTGTGACTACCGCGCCGAGCACAACATCGACATGCTGATTATGGGCGCCTACGGCCACTCGGTTGTTCGTCGCTTCCTGGTCGGTAGTACTACCACCAGCGTAATGCGTAATGCTTCGGTGCCGGTGTTGTTGCTGCGCTAGGATTCTTGTTTCGTCACCCCGGCGAAGGCCGGGGTCCAGGCATTATCGGATCCTGGATTCCGGCCTTCGCCGGAATGACGGCAACTACATTGGTTGGTAACGAATTCCCTGTTCAGCGAGATAATCGATCACCGCCTGTCTGTCACCACTAAAGGTGACCTGTTTTTCATTTTGTTTGATCTGGTAGTCGTACATCGGGTCGTAGTAACCACCCAGCAACTCACCAATCCACGCCTTATGCTGCTCGGTGTTGCCGGTGGCACGATGCACTTCAATCGAGGCTGACATCAAACGGCGCAACTCTTGGTGGCGCGTACCGCCGAGGCGCTTCTTGATCTTGTCCATGCTGCCCAGCAGATACTCGGCCCACTTCTCGAAACCTTCCTCGCCGTAGAGCGCCACATGCTCTGCCAGCGCTTCGTCGATATATTCCTGATGAGTAATTCCCACCCGCTCTTCCAGTGTTGCTTCCAGGATCACCAACGGTGAATCACGAAAGTGATCACGGATCGCATCGGGGATAAAACAGGAGCCGACGTTGCGGTGTTCATCTTCCACCACAAAATGCGGATTGCCGTTGGCGCGGATTTTCAGCAGCTCGATGGATAGGGCGTTTTCGAAACTGATCTGTCGTGGCTGTGGTGTGGCGTGCGGGCCGAACGCGGAGCCGCGATGCCAGGCCAGATGTTCCAGATCGACCATCGGTGAGAGCTTGCGCAGCAAAACCGTCTTACCGGTGCCGGTGCGTCCGCCCAGCACAATCGGCTTAACCTCTTTGGCACTCGCTTCCAGCTCATCAATAAGGAAGCGGCGCATCGCCTTGTAGCCGCCCTTAACTCGCGGATAGCGAATGCCGGTGGCTTCGAACAACCATTGCTGGCTGATCTTGGAGCGCATCCCACCACGGAAACAGTAGAGCACGCCTTCCGGGTGCTCCTCGGCGAAGCGTTGCCACGCGGCAACCCGCGCTGCTTTAGTTTCGCCGTGGACCAGTTCATGGCCCAGATCGATCGCCGCATCCTGACCCAGCTCTTTATATTGAATACCGATCTGTTCCCGCTCGGCATCGTTAATCAGTGGGCGGTTTTCCGTGTTGGGAAACGCCCCCTGAGCAAACTCCACTGGCGCGCGTACGTCGAGCAGCGGCACGTCCCCAAGGAACAGGCTGCGCAGGTCTTCGATCTGCGGCAGTTCATCCATCTCAGATCACCGTGATCACAGGGCTGTCACCCGCGGGCAGCAGGCGGCCAATCGGTTTCAGTTCCAGCCCAGCCGCTTTGGTAACGGCAAGAAATGCTTCATCACTACCGGGCGCCACCGCCACCAGCAGACCACCGGAGGTTTGCGGGTCGCACAGAAGTTGGCGTTTACTCTCCTCGACAGGCCCGACCTTGTGGCCGTAGCTGTCGAAGTTGCGCTGCGCACCGCCGGGGGAGCAGCCCATCGCCAGGTACTCTTCCACCTGCGGCAGTTTGGGCACGGCTGCGTAGTCGATCTCCGCATGCACGCCGCTGCCTTCGCACATCTCGCGCAGGTGTCCGAGCAGACCGAAGCCGGTGACGTCGGTCATCGCCTTCACGCCTTCCAGTTTCGCCAGCTCTGCGCCGACCTTGTTCATCTGGCACATAGTCTCGGGGGCGATGCGCTCATGTTCCGGCTTCAGCTTCTTCTGCTTCTGCGCGGTGGTGAGGATGCCGATGCCGATGGCCTTGGTGAGGTAAAGGGTGCAGCCCGCCACGGCAGTGTTGTTCTGCTTCAGGTGTTTGTTCTCAACGATGCCGGTGACGGCGAGACCGAAGATCGGCTCCGGTGAGTCGATGGAGTGACCACCCGCCAGCGGAATGCCCGCCTCCTCACAGGCGGCGCGACCGCCGTCCACCACCTTGCTCGCTACTTCCGGCCCCAGCTTGTCGATGGGCCAGCCGAAGATCGCAATCGCCATCATCGGGCTGCCGCCCATGGCGTAGACATCGCTGATCGCGTTGGTGGCGGCGATACGGCCAAACTCAAACGGGTCATCAACGATGGGCATGAAGAAGTCGGTAGTGCTGATCACCGAGCGGCCATCGCCCAGATCGTAGGCCGCCGCATCGTCTCGGGAGTCATTACCCACCAGCAGGCGCGGGTCGGGGGTGATGGCGAAGCCGCTATTGAGGATCTCCTCCAGCAGCTTGGGCGCGATCTTGCAGCCGCAGCCGGAGCCGTGGCTGTACTCGGTCATGCGGACGGTTGTCTCTGCCATGTCGTTCATATTTCCATCGTCGAGTGGTGTTTGGGGAAAGCCGGATTTTAGCATGAAAAACCAGTGACGTTCTGTTGAGTACAGGCCCATGTGAGGAAGAGTGATGTTTCAAGAAACATCAGTTCCACGACTGTCCGAGTGAAGTTAGGGGTGTGCCAGATATTCGGGAGAAATTAATGCATCATCATAGTGGATGAAGGGATGTTCTCGACAGTTGACATATTAAAGTGGCCTACAATAGACTCACTTTCTGTCTTGGCGCTGTATTCTAGGGAGTGTGTGTAGATGTTCATGCGTGATAAGGATGTCTTTCACCATGTTGTTACAAGAAATTCTCCCAGTATGTTCTGTCGGTGGCTACGTTGTTACACAATAGTGTGTTTGCATGTAATTTAGCCCTCAAATGGAGTACTCCTTCCACATATCTTCCCATTGCAGTTTTTAGATAAGTTTGAGTATGTCATCCAAGGATCTGTGGTTTCTAATCTTCACAAAAGGAATTGAAAATGGCCCCATCTAAACAGGTTAGTTCTCTAAGTAAAAAAGCCAAAGCATGTGTTGCAAAGAAAGTAGATATTCCGGGTTCTCCTCTTTGGAATATGGCAATGGCTGCAAAATTCAATTCTACTGGAGATTTTAAATACATCCAGGAGGCGCTTGATTATTTGGCGTGTAAGGCTAGAGCTAAAATGGGCTTCAACGAAGATGAAAAGGAATTTCTGAAAGAAGTGTATGAGGCTTTCTATTGGGGTGGAATGTATAAGGGGTACAAAGAGGCAGCTGAACTTGCTGATCATTATGTTAATGGTGACGGGAAACTCTTACGAATTAATTCAGAGGTGTATCGGAATTCAAAAATAGTACAGGCTGCGATGGGTGCCATGAAAAAATTTATCAAGGAAATGAAATATACTAAAAAGAATTTTACAAAAATCAAATGCAATAACCCCATGTTTATGGCAAAGCCATACACAGCACAGCTAAAGAGAATGAACTTTAGAACTGAAGGAAAGATGAAACCAAATGGTGTTTTGGAAGCTGCGCAAAATGACACAAGGCTGCATAAGACTGATGGGCATTTCTATTTGGATGCGACTACTGCATTAATGGGTAATGGTGATTTTAAAACGACATGGAGTGTCGATAGTGTTTATGATTTCGAGCCTTTTGAAAAGCATGAGTACTATACAGAAATCCCCCTAGGTGAAAAAAAGCTCATTATCTATGACGGATTGTCCGAGTACATGACAAAAATTGGTGTAGCGGATGTGTTCAAATATCGTGCTGAATGGTCGGAGATGTGGAAGTGAAGCCACTCAAATACACAGTTTTCTCAATATTCCTATTAACTACGATTGGTTTGACCTCATGTTCTGATGATGCGGATTCAAATGCTCCGTGTCCGTTGACCGTTGATACTGTCAAGGTATTGCAGACAAAAGAACTGAATGGCACTAAATACTTCCTAGTGAAGCGTATAACCGGATGGCATGACAAAGTGATTGTTGTGCAGCTGTTTGATAAACAACCAGAACTTGGCCCTTGTAACGAAGATATTGTAATGCCAGTTTTTGAAGATTCTATTGAAACAGATGAATCTTCAGTTACGTTACGTGCTGATATAAAAAACAAGGAATATAAGTTTGTCTATGCTGACAAGCCATCACTCGAGCATTCAATAACGCTTGAATTTGAGGAATGATGTATATCGTAGTCATGTATTGCTGCCGTACTTATACCTCGTTGTCTGTGAAATATGACCCAGCCTGACAATGTGGCAGGCAGTTTACGGCAATGAAGCGTAAGAGCACGGCGTGCTACCTTTGAGTTAGACGGTCTCAGCGATACTTGTCAAGATTACGCATCTCGCCGCCCTTTGATACCATCCCTGCTTTCCAAAATTCAGGTAGAGCAGAATCCATGTCCATTGCCCAACGTATCGCCGAAGAACTCAGTGTCCGTGTCAATCAGGTAGAGGCCGCCATCGGCCTGCTGGACGAGGGCTCGACGGTGCCGTTCATCTCCCGTTACCGTAAAGAGGTCACCGGCGGTCTTGATGACACCCAGTTGCGTAACCTGGAAGAGCGGCTGGGCTACCTGCGCGAGCTGGAGGAGCGCCGCATCGCGGTGATCAAGTCGGTCGAGGAGCAGGGCAAGCTGACTCCGGAGCTGAAGGCAGCGTTCCTCGCCGCCGACACCAAGACCCGCCTGGAAGACCTCTATCTGCCCTACAAACAGAAGCGCCGCACCAAGGCGCAGATCGCCCGCGAGGCAGGGCTGGAGCCGCTGGCCCATGCGCTGCTGGAAAACCCGTCGCTCAATCCGGAGGCCGAGGCCGCCGCCTACGTCGACAAGGATAAGGAAGTCCCCGATGTCGCCGCTGCGCTGGAGGGGGCCAAGCAGATCCTGATGGAGGAGTTCGCCGAGGACGCGGAGCTGGTGGGGAAGCTGCGTGACTACCTGTGGGAGCACGGCGTGCTTAGCTCCAAGGTGGCAACGGGCAAGGAGCAGGAGGGGGCCAAGTTCTCCGACTACTTCGATTTTGCCGAGCCGATCAAAACCATCCCCTCGCACCGGGCGCTGGCGCTATTCCGTGGGCGCAAGGAGACCATCCTCAACCTGGAGCTGGCCCTGCCGGAAGATGCGGAACTGAAACCGGGCGAGGCTGGCGTCGCCGAGCGGATGATCGCGGCACAGAAAGCCCTCAAAGATGAAGGCCGTCCTGCCGACCCATGGCTGCGCGAAGTGGTGCGCTGGGCCTGGCGGGTGAAGATCTTCACCCACCTCGACACCGATCTGAAATCACGCCTGCGTGAAGAGGCGGAGGAGGAGGCGATCAAGGTCTTCGCCCGTAACCTCAATGATCTATTGTTGGCCGCCCCCGCCGGGCCGCGTGCCACCCTCGGCCTCGACCCGGGCCTGCGTACCGGGGTAAAGGTCGCAGTGGTCGATGCCACCGGCAAGCTGGTCGACACCGCCACCATCTATCCCCACGTGCCGAAAAATCAGTGGGACCAGTCACTGCACACACTGGCTGAATTGGCGAAGAAACATAACGTGGATTTGATCAGTATCGGTAACGGCACCGGCTCTCGCGAGACCGACAAACTGGCCGCCGAGCTGATCAAGAAACACCCGGAACTGAAACTCACCAAGATCATGGTCAGCGAGGCGGGGGCATCGGTTTACTCCGCCTCCGAGTTTGCCGCCAATGAATTCCCCAATCTCGACGTCTCCCTGCGCGGCGCGGTCTCTATCGCCCGCCGTCTGCAGGACCCGCTGGCGGAACTGGTGAAGATCGATCCCAAGGCGATCGGTGTTGGCCAATACCAGCACGATGTGTCGCAATCCAAACTGGCGCGTCAACTCGACGCGGTGGTAGAGGACTGCGTAAACGCCGTCGGTGTTGATATCAACATGGCCTCCGCGCCGCTGCTGGCCCGTGTTGCCGGACTCTCCGCAACGCTGGCCACCAACATCGTCAGCCATCGCGATGAACATGGTGCATTTAAAAACCGTAAAGAGATCCTGAAAGTGGCACGCCTCGGCGAAAAGGCCTTCGAACAATGCGCCGGATTCCTGCGCATTATGAACGGCGACAACCCCCTCGATGCCTCATCGGTGCACCCAGAGGCCTACCCGGTGGTTGAACGCATCATCAATAAAAGCGGCCGTGAGATCGGTTCACTCATCGGCGACAGCAAGTTTCTTAAAACCCTCGCCGCCAACGACTTCACCGACGACAAGTTTGGTGAACCGACGGTGAAAGACATCATCAAGGAGCTGGATAAACCGGGCCGCGATCCACGACCAGAATTCAAAACCGCCGAATTCAAGGATGGTGTGGAAGAGTTGAAAGATCTGGAGCCCGGCATGATCCTCGAAGGGGTAGTCACCAACGTCACCAACTTCGGAGCCTTCGTCGACATCGGTGTGCACCAGGACGGTCTGGTCCACATCTCCGCCCTGGCCGACAAGTTCGTCAAAGACCCACACGAAGTGGTCAAGGCGGGTGACGTGGTGAAAGTGAAAGTGATGGAAGTGGACATCCCGCGTAAGCGTGTTGGGCTTAGTATGCGCATGACCGATGACGCACAGCGGCAAAACAATGCAGCGGTAGATAGGAAGCAGGGAAAGCCTGAAACACGCAATGATCAACGCGGAAAGAACAGAGGGAAACAGCAGAGCCAAGCGCCAGCACCAAGTGGAGCAATGGCCGATGCCTTTGCCCGGTTAAAAAAGTAGTTTTTGCGTATGCCCCTTTAGTCGTGGCCTCTCCCTGTTTGTTCTGAACAGGGAGCCACGCTTGCCAACGACGGGATATCGCGGTAGAAAGGGTTACGGAACCATCGGGCGAGGGAGTGCTTTCTGTCAATCTTTCCTGCCCCGTTAGTAAAACCTTTTAGGCTCCCTGTTCAGAAGCTAAGTCATTGATTCTAATATGGGGTGATGTGTTATACACCCTAAATGTCGTATTTGAATTACGACATTTAGGGTGTCTAATTATAGTTAGCCCACAAGAACGATTAAGAGCATTCCGAAGGAAAGATAGTGGTGTTCAAAGAAATACAAAAGTTTATTGATAAATCATTTTCTGGATGTACAGTCAAAACTTTATCCTATCTAACGTCGCCTATTAAACGAGGTGAAACAATACCAAAAGGAACCTTGGTAATTATGGCTTCAGGTGATGCGCAATTACGCTTAAAGATTTTAGACAAAGACACCCCGCATAAAGGCTTTAGCACACCACTTGCCTTAAATGACAAGGCTGAAATTCTTGGCATCACCCCTAATTACCTACATTGGTATTTAAATAGTGATGTAGTTAGTAAGCAATTAATGGAGTACGCAGCCGGCTCTGTCTTTCTTAGAATACCAATTAAGGTGATAAAACAGATACCGGTTCCCGCTCCAAAGAAATCATTTTCGAAAACTATTCCAAAAGAAACAGTTCATAAAAAGGAAGATGAATTTAGAGAGCTTCTAAATAGTTTTTATCAAGATTATTTATTTAATCTAAAGAACGAAAGCTATCGAACTGCGCTAATCCTAGCTGGCGCAATGACAGAAGCCATTATTTATCAGCTCTTACTTGAGCAGGGAGTTGACAAAAAGATCCTGGACGGTGATCGAGGGTTGGGAATGGGAAAGCTTCTAACTTATTTGAAGTTGCTGAAGCTTGATAAGACTTTAACCTTGCCTATGAGTCATTTTTCTGAAATCCAGAAAAAAAGAAATAAAGCAGTTCATATTGGTTCGCAAAGAAATAAACCGCATAATTTCACTAAATCTGATGCGGACTGTTTTAATCATGTTATTAAGCATTTTGGCATTTAGGGCTAACAAGGCGCTCGTTCGGACACAAACTACGCTTCGCTTCGTTTGTGCCGCACAGCTTAAACGTTAGGCAACATGAAGATGAAACAGACAATCGCTCGTGAATGGCTAAAGTTGATAGGCGGATTGGTTGTTGGATTAACGATGGTTCTGCCATTTATCTACACCTTTGTTAGCCCTGATACGTACAAATCTAAACATTCCATAGGTGACGCATATTCTGAGTGGCTTGATATGTTGTTGTTCCAAGGAGTAGATGATTCACTTGTGGCGCTAGTGATAATACTTGGGCCATATATATGCTATCAATTTGTCCGATCATTGGTATGGGCATACAAAACATTAAAATAATACAAGGGTCGAATGGCATTCATGCCTAATTGTTTAGTTGAATTTAGCATTTTTGTTAACTATCAAGAGCCAAGGACTAAAGGGAAATGGAATATAAGGTTTATAAAGATGAAGGTGGAAAGATTCAAGCAGTCAAGGATGGGTTTTGCTGGCTCGCCTTTGTTTTTGGTTGGTTATGGGCGCTATCTGCAAATAAGTGGGGTCAGATGAAACTTTATATTTGTAGTCGCCCCTTTCGCTATTATCTGGTTGTCTCGTGAATGTGTCTATTGGAACAATCATGAAGTATTTCTTGTTAATACTAGTTTTTGTGCCAAGTATTTCAATGGCGTGCGGTGAATCGTCATCTGTAATGCTTTGGTATTATAGGACGTTTACTGATTCTCAAGACGCAGCTGCAAACTCGGTACAAGTTACATCTGATAAAATTACAATTAAAACGAAATTTATAAGTGAGCTAATTAAAAACCCATCAATTGAAACGTTTGATAAATATCGATATGAGCTTTTCTATTTGGTGGCGAAGAATAATCAAGATGCAGAAGTTGCTGGATTAAAATCTTTAGCTCTAATATTACGCAACCCAAAATACGTTATAGAGTGTGATCGAAAAGTTTCTTTATATAATGTTGAGGAGATTGCAATAAACTTGTCCAGATCAGAACATTTGTACTCTGCATATTGCCGTCTTACAGAGGGAGAGCAACAAATAGTATCGAAGTATTTTGTAAGTAATCCGCAGTTATACCAAGTCGATGTGGACGCTCCATGGGACTATGATGCATGTAAATGATTGAATAGGAACTGGGTCATCGAGCAATATTCTCTAATATAGAAATAATTACTCTCTGACCCAGGCTATTGTGAAGTCCAGTCCTAGCAGGGCTGGATTATTACCATTTACAAAAACTCACGTTTTTTTCTCTTTGAGTGTTTCTTCAGCAAGCTCAGCCGCTCTTCCCGTGTAGTTGAGACATCTCACGTAAAGTCTATTTTCTTTGAATGTTTTCTGTCCTTCAGTTGTGCCAAGATCACAACCCAATAGCTCATGACAGTTGCGAGAACCAAACTCCTCTTCGAATTTATTTATGACAGTGGCCGCGGCCTGAAACGGTGCATCATAGGATTCCCCAGCTTCTTCTCTGCCTAGAATGGCGCTGACCCCCATGACTGCTCCTGTTAGAGCGCCGCATGTACCGCAGGTGCGTGACATACCACCGCAGAACGCTGTTGCCGCTTTAGGAAGTAACTCGGACTCGATACCGTGCGCCTCTGTAAGTGTCACGACGACACTTTCGGCGCACATTAAGCCGTTTTTGAAATGGTCTTCAGCACTGGCTTTTATTTCGTCTTTCATTCTTTCCTCCTTTTCTCTCACCTGTTTATGCTGATGGCTGAACAACAGCCATTTTTCTGTTATCAGGCAGCTGGTCTGTCTGCGTAGACGGTGATGCTGTAAACGCCCACGCCCTGTTCCCGTGCCAGATCGATTTCGTCTTTTGTCAGGAATTCCAGCAGTATCTCGTCGGGCAGGGTGATCTCTTTTTTCTTCTGTACCGTTACATTGGCGAACCCGGCTTTTTTAATGGTATCCAGGTAGTCAGTCATCTGTACCGCGCCTGAAACACAACCTGCATACATTTCTGCGCTTTTACGCACGCTGTCAGGCAGTTCACCTTCCAGTACGATATCCGAGATGGAGAAGTGGCCACCTGGTTTTAGGATGCGGAAAGTCTCGGCAAAAGCCTGTGTTTTATTCGGCACCAGATTCATAACACAGTTACTGACGACAACGTCTACGCTTTTGTCGTCTATCGGCATGGACTCGATATCGCCTAAGCGGAACTCGACATTGTCGAATTTCATTTTTTCTGCGTTTGCCCGTGCTTTGTCGATCATCTCCGGGGTCATGTCGATGCCAATTACGCTACCTGTATCCCCTACGATGGCGCGTGCAACAAAGGCATCGTTACCGACACCTGAACCCAGGTCGACAACGGTATCGCCAGGTTTCATCTGTGCGAATTCAGTGGGCAGACCACAGCCGAGTCCTAAATCGGCATCTTGCATATAACCGGATAGTTCAGAGTAGTCGTCTGCCATTACTGAGTAATCAACCGTGGAGCAGCCACAGCCGCAACAGGATGTATCGCTATCACTCTTCGACTGTTGTGCGATGGCGCCGTACTTCTCTTTTACCATTTGCTTCAGTTCATTTGCTTTAGTCATGTTTTGAGTCTCCTCACGATAATCGTAAAATTACGATAAATGGTGCCAAAAAATTTTTAGCAGCAGCGTTTGGTGGTAAAAAATCTATCCAATAGTTTGCGGGCCTTTTCCAGTGCTTTGTTGTCGATGCAGTAGCATACCCTCGCACCTTCAACATCACCCTTAATCAGTCCTGCATTTTTCAATTCACGCAGATGTTGCGATACGGTCGATTGCGACAGGGGCAACTTCTCAACAATATCACCGCACATACAGGCATCGCTCTGAGCGAGAAACTCCAGTATGGCAATGCGCGCGGGATGGCCCAACGCCTTAGCCAGATCCGCGAGACGGTTCTGGTCTGTGGAAAATACCTGTTTTTTTGAGCGTCCCATAGTGTTAATCGTGATATTACGATAAAAAGCCTGTATGTCAACCCATAACTCCAAAAAAATTTGGCTGGAATGAGTGATTCTTTAGTATTAGACAACAATTGTTCGATTGATGGCCTCCGTCAACGGCAGCGGGCTACGATGCGTGGCGAGCTGAACTTCCCTGTGGGCAAGTGGCGATTACCGTGTAAGAATGTGAGTACTTTTGATCTGTTTCTGAGCGATAGATGGTCCTTTTTCTAGAAATCTCCCTGGGGCTTGTTGGTGTTGCCCTGTTCTTTCACCTCTTTCTGCACTGGTTCTACCGCGCTCCCAAAATAGTAGAGCAGGCCACGCCGGATAGCCTCAATCTGCCGTATACAGAACACTATCTGAATGGGCAGAAGGGCAAGCGGCTGTTCGCCTGGTTTATTCCCGCTGCGGATAGCTGCTGCACTCTGGTGGTGGTTCACGGCTGGGGTGCCAATGCGGAGATGATGTTGCCGTTGGCAGGGCCGTTTCATCAGGCGGGTATGAATGTGTTGCTTTACGATGCCCGCAATCATGGTGCTAGCGATAGTGACGGTTTCTCCTCTCTGCCGCGCTTCGCCGAGGATCTGGGCACGGCGCTGGATTGGGTACATCAGCGTAATCCCGATCATCAGATCATCGTGCTGGGCCACTCCATTGGTGCGGCGGCGTCTATTCTGGCGGCTTCCCACAGGGAGGATATTGATCTGGTGATCGGCATCTCCAGTTTCGCCCATCCCTATCTGGTGATGGGTAGTCAATTGGAGAAGCCCTGGATTCCCGCTTTTATGCGTAAGTTGATTCTTAACTATGTGCAGTGGGTGATAGGTTTCCGCTTTGATGACATTGCGCCGATGAATCGCATCGCCCATGTCCATTGCCCAGTGCTGCTGGCACACGGTACGGCCGACTCGACCATACCCATCAACCATATGCATCTAATCGAAGCCAGTGCGACCAGGGAAAGGCCGGTTGAAGTGATCGAGGTGGTAGGGGCCGAGCATGATTCCATTGAACATTTTCATGACCATGCTGATCAGATAATCGGATTTATTCGGCAGAATCTGCAAAACGTTTCGTGAGCAGATAACGGCTCCTGATTTTTTTGCATTAACCTTCAGGTGTATTGATGTCGTCATTTTGTTACTGGGAAGATGATGTACTGGTGCTGAACGTACTGGGTCGTCCTTCTGCGCCTAACACGGCTATAGGTGAAGTGATCGGCAAGCAGTTGGAGATATTTGTGGCAGAGCGACCCGTACGTGGCCGTGCCACCGCACATATGGTGCGTTTTCTTGCCCGGGAGTTTGAGGTTGATGAGGACGATATCACGGTGGTCTTCGGTGTATATAAGGTCAACAAGCAATTGCGAATCAAGGCGCCCAGGCGGCTTCCTGAAATGATTCCTCCCTGCCCACCGCAACAGGTATCATTATTTGATTGAACAGGTTGATTGATCTCTGAACATGGGAAAGACGTTATGACAGCGTATGTCATTGGCAATATCACGATTAAAGATGAAGCGAAATGGATCGCCTACCGCGATCAGGTTCCTGCAACGCTTACACCATGGCAGGGTGAACTTGTCCTGCGGGGAAACAGTGCAACGGTGCTAGGCGGGGAGTGCCGTCACACAGACACGGTTGTTCTTCGTTTCCCGGATATTGTGTCGGCAACCGGCTGGCATGAGTCGTCGGCGTATCAAGCGTTGATACCACTAAGAAATCAGGCGGCGGATGTTGACCTGGTAAGCTATGAATCGAGTTGATAAATCCATTTATAACAACTTTATTACTGCTTGACCTTCAGGCACGGGGCATCAGTCTATAGACCTTGTGTTCTACAGCGATATGCGATTTATCCGGCTCTGCTGAATCAGACTCCCACGCAGGTTCAGTATGGGCGATGTCGATGATGAAGTGGTTTTCATAGAGTCCGGTGATCTCCTTGTCGATTACGCCTTTTGACATGGAGTGTGTCTCCATATCTTCAGCAGGTCTGGCATCCTCAGTGGTTAGGAGGAATATGCTACAGGCCGGGGGTACGATAGCGCTTAGGTGTGCTACATAGTGTGTACGTAAGGATTCCGGCAATGCTGTAAGCGCAGCACGGTCGTATACCACGTCTATCTCGCCAAGGTCGGAGAGGGTCAGGCGGAAAAAATCACCGCACAGTATTTTTATTTGTCCACTTTCCCAGACGACAAACTCTCCGTTTTTGCTTTTGTGTGGTGTCAGTTTGTTTTCCTCGAAGAAGGCCTTTGCCGCAACCGGGCTGAGTTCTACTCCCACAACGTTATATCCCTGTTGTGCTAGCCAGATAAGGTCCAGGCTCTTGCCGCATAAAGGGACAAAGATACAGCCTGGCTTTTTGAGGTTGAGGGAGGGCCAGAAGCGGGTAAGTAGAGGATTGACTTGTTGCTGGTGGAAATCGGTTTGATCGTTACGCCACATTTTCAACCAGAGCTGGTTGTCACTGCCTGTCACGATCTCAGCAACTGTGATGCAGCGATTATTCTGTTCTTGTAATGCTGATGCATGACCGGTCTCTACTTGCCTCAAAGGGATATGGGAGCAAAGAGTCTTTGTGTCTTTGATAAGGTAGATACTACTCCCTACTGTGGCTTTCTGTTGAGAAAAGCTTTTCGATGACCTGTGTTACGCCATATTCATCGATTAACCTGTCTTTAGTAGGGTATGCGTTTAAACCTTTAGATATCTGGCCATACATGGCTGTTTTGTCGCCAAAATGTCACCTCTTTCCCATGTTTAACAATAGATGGGCGACGCTACCTGCTACAATGTACAAAAGAATCCCCGATCAACAGGTGTCATGCTCGCATTCTGCAGCAGCCTGTTATGCGTTCCCGTAAAAACGGGACCACAAGGTCGCTGCCCGGCTGACGTCTTCCCCGTTTTCTAATCCCGGATAACGTAACCAATATCAACGAGTTAGTTTTTTTCGCGCATGATGTGCGCGCTGTGTAGTGGCCAGGATATTGAGCCGTCCTACTTTATCTGCAACTTACCCATTAATTACCAGGAGTGAAGATCATGAGCAAAGAACAAAAAAGCAATAGAGAGGACAAGAAGAAACCCGCGATGACACCGAAAGAGAAGAAGGCCGCCAAAAAATCCAAGAAGGAGTCTAAAGGAGGGCGTTTGGGGGAATGACAGGACGCTTTGACCAATAGCCTCCGTTACACGGAGGCGGCGGCGTTGCTAGCTTACCGACTTTCCCGTATCTCTCTCAGGAGAACACAATCAATATCAAAGAGTTAGTTTTTTCTGCCCGCGCAAGGAGTGCGTTGCGTAATGATCAGGATACTGAGTTGCTGCGCGCGGAGTTGTTCAGTATTGAGCAACTGAAGCGTCACGCGGTAACACTGGCTGGACATCATTCCATTGACCCATATCCTGGACGGGACAAATTGTTGCCACGCCTGGCCGACAATGCCCGCGTTCTACAGGCCGCATATGAGGTGGTGACTGCCGCCATCACGCCGGGACTACGGATTGTCGCGGCAGAGGCCTGGCTTCTCGATAACTTCTATCTCATTGAGCAACAGATCAGCCTGGCACGTCGACATCTGCCCCGTGGCTATAGTCGGCAATTGCCACGATTGTCTGATGGTCATTCTGCGGGCTTTCCGCGTATTTATGACCTGGCGCTAGAGCTGATCTCACACATGGATGGTCGCCTCGATAGCGCCAACGCCACTCAATTTATCGCTGCTTACCAGACAGTAAAGCCCCTGATGTTAGGTGAGCTGTGGGCGTTTCCGATCATGTTGCAATTGGCGTTGCTGGAAAACCTGCGCCGGGTTGGGATGCACATCGCTCGTCGACGTGAGGAGCGTGATGCGGCGATTATCTGGGCAGATCGGATGCATGCGATGGCTGAGAAGGAGCCGAAGAAGCTTATTCAGTTGCTCGCCGAGTTTGCCAACGCAGATGTGCCGTTGACGGCACCCTTTGTGGAGGAGTTCTACACCAGACTCCAGGCGCAAGGCTCTGCGATGGCATTTGTGCAGACGTGGGTTGAGCAGAGACTGCTTGAAGAGGGGAACACTGCGTCACAGCTATCGGCTGAGGCCGCAAGAACAGCAGCCGCCAATCAGATATCCATCGCAAACAGTATCAGTAGTTTGCGTTTTATCGATGCAATGGATTGGAAGGAGTATGTCGAGTCACTCAGTGTGGTCGAACAGGTTTTGTCTGAAGATCCCGCAGCGATGTATGTACGACAGGACTTTTCCACCCGTGACCGCTATCGACATGTTATTGAGGATGTTTCACGCGGCAGCTCGCGGAGTGAGGCTGAGGTAGCCAGTGAGGCGATTGCTCTTGCGCAGAATGCCGCTGAGCAATTAGGCGCTAATGATCGTAGCGCACATGTGGGTTACTACCTGATTGATCAGGGACGCAAGTTGCTGGAGAAGGCCGTTGCTTGCCGTGTGACCTGGAGGGGCTGGGCAAGTCGTGCAAACCGGCATCTGCGTCTGTTTATCTATCTCGCACCGATACTGCTACTTACTGGAGTGGTAACAACCCTTGCACTGTTACCTTTTGACGGATTTGAAGCGAATAACTGGAAATTCTGGTTGTTTGCGATCACCAGCACCATCGCCGCTTCGGCACTGGCGATGCCGTTGGTCAATCTTATGGTCACGTTGCTCTTGCCGCCACGCGGATTACCACGGTTAGATTTTTCGCAGGGCATTCCGGGTAATCATCGCACCATGGTGGTTGTTCCCACCTTGCTGGCTACGCAACAAGATGTGGATGACCTGCTTGAAGCATTAGAGATCCGTTATCTCGGTAATCGCGACAGCAATCTGTTTTTTGCTCTGCTAACGGATTTCCGCGATGCGCCTGAGTGCACCATGGAAGATGATGAGGCGTTGCTCAGCTACGCGCGAGCAGCGGTGCAAACCCTTAATGCCACCTACAGTGAAGACCGCCCGTGCATCTTCTATCTTTTGCACCGCCCCAGAGTATGGAATCCCTATGAAGGGGTGTGGATGGGTTATGAGCGTAAACGCGGAAAGTTGGAACAGTTTAATGCGCTACTGCGAGGTGGAGATCGAGATGCGTTCTCAGAGATTGTAGGTGACTCGTCAATTCTCCCCTCTATTAAATATGTCATTACGCTTGATACCGACACGCAACTTCCCCGTGATTCGGCACGTACCTTAATCGGCAATATGGCGCATCCGCTTAATCGACCGGTCTACGACGCCAACAAGGGCCGTATTGTTGAAGGCTATTCGATTTTGCAACCGCGTGCCTCAATTAGTCTGACAAGTACCGGTCAGTCACGCTTTAGCAAAATGTTTGCAGGCGAACCAGGCATCGATCCTTACACGCGTGAGGTCTCAGATGTTTATCAGGATCTGTTTGGCGAAGGCTCATTTATTGGTAAAGGTATCTATGATGTGGATGCCTTCCGTCAGGCAGTCGATGGACGCTTCCCTGAGAATCTCATTCTCAGCCATGACCTGCTTGAGAGTGGTTATGCGCGTTCGGCGTTGGTGACCGATGTTGATCTCATTGAAGAATATCCCTCCAGTTACCCGATAGAAGCCAGCCGCCGTCATCGCTGGATACGTGGCGACTGGCAGCTTGCAGGCTGGTTGTTGTCCACTGTTCCCGGACCATCCAGAACCGATGAAGTCGGAACCACAAAAGATTCAGGGAAGGCGAAGCGCCAGGCCAACCCTCTGAGCGCCCTGTCGGTGTGGAAACTGTTCGACAACCTGCGTCGCAGTCTGGTCGCACCTTCGCTGCTGATATTGATCATTGGCGGCTGGTTTTTGCTACCGAGCTCACTCACCTTCTGGACACTGTTGGTTGCCGCTATCGTCTTCCTACCTTGTTTAATCGGTGCCTTGATCGAACTTGTCTGTAAACCTTCAGGACGCGGCTGGATGATGCATCTGAGTCTGACCAGCAAGGCAGTGGGAAATCCTTTGCTGCATGGATTGTTGAGTCTGGTTCTGTTGCCCTATGACGCGCTGATCTATCTGGACGCGATTCTGGGTTCTGGTGTGCGCATGCTGTTCACGCATCGTGGATTATTGCTTTGGCAACTGCCGTCGTATTCAAAACGAAACTCGTGCCGTAGTTTGACTAGCTTTGTGCGTGAGATGTGGCTCGCACCAGCGACGGCCATCTCTTTATCCTGGGCACTATGGCAAACCCATGCAGCGGAGTGGGTGTTATGGCAACCGATGTTGCTGTTGTGGCTGATATCCCCGCTAGTGGCCTGGTGGATCAGTTTGCCATTGGCCGCACCGACACCCGGATTGAGTCTGGCGCAAAATGCTTTTTTGCGCACTCTGGCCAGACGTACCTGGCGCTACTTTGCTCATTTTGCAGCGGAGCAAGATAACTGGCTGGTACCCGATAATTTCCAGGAGTACCCGGCATCTGCGCTAGCTACACGCACCTCACCCACCAATCTGGGAATGGGGCTGCTGGCTAATCTTTCTGCCTATGATTTCGGCTACCTCTGCAGCGGAGAATTTCTGCAATTGACCGAAAACACTTTGGCGACGATGGAGAAACTGGAACGTTATCGTGGCCATTTCTACAACTGGTACGATACGCGCACACTCAAACCGCTACACCCACAGTATGTCTCCTCGGTTGACAGTGGAAACCTGGCTTGCAGTATGCTCACTCTGCAAGCAGGACTGGTCGAACTGAAGGAGCAGCCGCTGTTATCGGCGAATGCCTTCCAGGGTTTGCACGATACCTTGCAAGTGCTTATCGAACATCTTCCTGCTGAGCCGATGCCGGATCTGTCGGATAAGGTTCGCCTTCTGCAAAGCGCATTAGAACCCACTCTGACATCCAGAGAAGAACCGTTGACATTGGTTGCGGCCATAAACCTGTTGGAGAAGCTGCATCGTGCCGGTGAGGGGCTGATGACATGGTTGCCTGCGGATACCGATATCGATGGTGAACTCTATTACTGGGCGCAGGCATTTGATCAGCAGTTGCTGGCGCTGATTAACGAACTGAGAATACTGGCTCCAGAACCACAACAACTCAGTGCTATCCCGACACTGAATTATCTGGCTGCAGGCAAAGGTACTCAGGCATCGCTCGCTGCACAAAAGATTAAGCACATCGACGATCTGGTTGCGCGCTGCGGTGAACTGGCAGCGATGGATTTTGAGTTTCTTTATGATGCCTCGCGCAGCCTGTTGAGTATTGGCTATGACGTCGGTGAACGTCGTCGTGATCCCGCTTGTTACGATCTGCTTGCCTCGGAGGCACGGCTGGCTAGTTTTCTCCTCATTGCACAGGGACAGGTTCCACAAAAACACTGGTTTGCACTGGGGAGACTGCTTACCCGGTATGGCGATGACGTGAGCCTGATCTCCTGGAGCGGATCGATGTTTGAGTACCTGATGCCGCAATTAATCATGCCGAGTTATGCCAACACCTTGCTGGAAGAGACTTGTAAAGCTGCGGTGTCGCGGCAGATAGAGTATGGACGTCAACGCGGTGTTCCATGGGGCATTTCAGAGTCCAGTTACAACGCCACGGATATGCATCAGATCTATCAGTATCGTGCATTTGGTGTACCCGGCCTGGGCTTTAAGCGGGGCCTGGCGGATGATCTGGTGATTGCACCCTATGCCAGTGCTTTGGCGTTGACGGTGCTACCTCAAGTCGCTTGCCTCAATTTGCAGAGAATGGCTGCCGAGGGATTCCTGGGTGACTATGGTTTTTACGAAGCGATTGATTACACACCCTCGCGTGTACCACGCGGCAAACAACACGCCATCGTGCGTTCATTTATGGCCCATCATCAGGGGATGAGTCTACTGGCGATTGCGCATGTCATTCTTGGACAACCGATGCAGCGACGCTTTATGTCTGATCCCCTGGCGCGCGCGACCCAGTTACTGTTGCAGGAGCGTGTGCCGAAACAGGACGCCACCTTACACCCGCATGCTGCAGAAGTAAGCGCTGCCGCTCGCCCTGCGGTGACAGAGACCGCGGCGATTATGCGTATCTATACCGATCCGAATACGCCGGTCCCGGAAGTTCATCTGTTATCCAATGGCCATTATCACTTGATGGCGAATAATGCCGGAGCGGGATACAGTCGCTGGCGTGATCTCTCCATTACTCGTTGGCGCGAAGATGCCACCAGCGATAGTCAGGGTACCTTCATTTACCTGCGCGATCGCGACAATGGCCGCTACTGGTCAACAACCTATCAGCCGACACTACAACAGGCCGATCACTACGAAGCCATATTCCTTCAGGCACGTGCCGAGTACCGCCGCCGCGATCAGTCCATTGAAGCACACACCGAGATCAGTGTTTCACCCGAAGACAATGTCGAGATCCGCCGCGTTACACTGACTAACCAGTCGTCCCGTGTTCGGCATATCGAAGTGACGAGTTACGCCGAAGTGGTGTTGGCACCGCTTCATGCCGATCTGGCACACCGTGCGTTTAGTAATCTATTTGTACAAACAGAAATTATTCCTGAGCTGCAGGCGATTCTCTGTACCCGGCGTCCGCGTACACCAGGGGAAGAGGTGCCGTGGATGTTTCATTTGTTGGCAGCGCCGGGAGTCGTGGCCGACAAGGCCTCGTATGAGACCGACCGCGCCCGGTTCATCGGCCGAGGACGCACTGCAGCCAATCCGCTGATGTTGGCTGATCCGAATAGTCTGTCGCGTTTGTCTAACACCGACGGCTCAGTGCTCGATCCCATTGTGGCGATCCGACGCACTCTGACCCTGGACGCGGATGAATCCGTGGGCGTGCAGATCATCTCTGGCATTGCCGATTCTCGTGAGGCCGCATTGGCCTTGCTGGAAAAATATTGCGACAGGCACTTTGTCGAGCGTGCATTTGAAATGTCCTGGTTCCAGAGCCAGGAGGTGCTGCGCCACCTCAATGCCAGTGAGGCCGATGCACAGGTATACGGACGCCTTGCCAGTTCTATTATTTACGGTACGGGGTTACGTCGCGTTGCAGCCAGTGTGATTGCCCGCAACCAGCTTGGTCAGTCCGGTCTTTGGCGTTTTTCCATCTCCGGTGATCTACCGATTGTGCTGATTCGAATTGGTGATATTAATCGTATCGATTTAGTTAAACAGGCCTTGCAGGCACACAGCTATTGGCGGATGAAAGGTCTGCGGGCGGATCTGGTGATCCTTAACGAGGATTTCTCAGGCTATCGTGCTGTCCTGCAAGACCAGATCATTGGTTTGATTAACTCCGGCCCAGAGTCCCACAGTGTCGATAAACCGGGTGGCGTGTTTGTGCGTCGTGCCGAGGAGTTGTCCGAGGAAGACCGGGTGCTGTTTCAGGCCGTTGCCCGTGTTGTGCTGACCGATAGCGCTGAGACGTTGGCTGAGCAGGTAGAGCGTCGTCCGCTGGTTGAGCGGATGCCGGAACGTCTGGTGCCAGTGCTACAAACGGAAGTACGTCCAGCGATTGAATCGGGCCAGACACTGGCACCGCGAGAGCGTATTTTCTGCAACGGACTGGGTGGCTTCACCCCCGACGGGCGTGAGTATGTGGTGACCCTGGAACCGGGCCAGCGTACCCCCGCACCGTGGGCTAATGTCATTGCCAGCCCACACATCGGTACCGTCGTCAGCGAAAGCGGGAGTGCCTATACCTGGGTGGAGAACGCGCACGAGTTTCGCCTGACCACCTGGCACAATGATCCACTCAGTGATAGCAGTGGCGAGGCGCTCTATCTCCGTGATGAAGAATCGGGTGCTTTCTGGTCGCCAACGCCGTTACCTTCGACCAGGCATGAAGCTCGACAATCCGGTTATGTGTCTCGCCATGGATTCGGTTACAGCGTTTTCGAGCATGACGAGAGCGGGATATTTTCAGAGCTCTCCACCTATGTCGCGATGGATGCGCCGGTAAAGTTTTTGCTGGTCAAGTTGCACAACCATTCCGGGCGTAAGCGCAGGTTATCGTTAACCGGCTATTGGGAGTTGGTGCTCGGTGAATCGCGTCAGGCGAATCACATGCATGTGGTGACCGAAACCGATCCGCATAGCGGTGCACTGCTGGCACAAAATGCCTACAACCGTGAATGTGGCAATCGCGTGGTATTTGCACAGGTCAATGCACGGACTCGAACGGTGACAGGTAATCGTACCGAGTTCATCGGTCGCAATGGTTCACTCGGTAATCCAGCGGCGATGCATCGTAGCCGATTGTCGGGTAAGACTGGTGCGGGTCTGGACCCATGCGCCGCGTTGCAGACGCACTTTGAACTTGCCGATGGGCAGGACCGTGAGGTGGTGTTCATTTTCGGCGCAGCCGACAACCGTGAGGAAGTCCAACAGCTTATCCAGCGCTTCAGCGGCGTCTCTGGTGCCCGTCAGGCACTGGATGAGGTGTGGGAGTACTGGAACCACACTCTTGGTGCCGTCAATGTGAATACACCCGATCCGGCACTAAATGTGATGGCCAACGGATGGTTGCTCTACCAGACCATGTCGAGTCGGTTGTGGGGACGGAGTGGTTATTACCAGTCCGGTGGTGCCTACGGCTTTCGTGATCAACTGCAGGACACCATGGCACTTATCCATACCACGCCATGGCTTGCCCGCGAACAATTGCTGCGCTGCGCAGGACGCCAGTTCCTTGCAGGGGATGTTCAACATTGGTGGCATCCACCACATGGACAAGGTGTGCGTACCCATTTCTCGGATGATTATTTATGGCTCCCCTATGCTACTTGTCGCTATGTACAGGCGACCGGAGATATCGGCGTACTTGATGAAGTGACTCATTTTCTGGAAGGTCGAGATCTGAATCCGGAAGAGGAGGCCTACTACGACCAGCCACAAAGTTCGACCGAAGAAGCAAACCTGTATGACCATTGCGTGCGTGCAATTAAATATGGATTGCGTTTTGGTGAACATCAATTGCCGTTGATGGGATGTGGTGACTGGAACGATGGCATGAATCTGGTCGGGAGTGAAGGTAAGGGCGAAAGTGTCTGGTTGGCCTGGTTCCTGTATGACAACCTGCGACAGTTTTCGGACCTGGCGAGTCGTCGCAACGATAATGTATTTGCAGAGCTCTGTACCGAACAGGCTGACTTGCTACGTAAGAATACTGAGAATAGTGCATGGGATGGTGCCTGGTATCGTCGTGCATGGTTTGATGATGGGACCCCGCTGGGGTCGTCAGAAAATGACGAGTGTCAGATCGACTCCATCAGCCAGAGTTGGGCGGTTATTTCCGGTGGGGGCGATCCTGCACGAGCACGTCAGGCCATGGCATCGGTAGATATCCACCTGGTACAGCGTGATCAACAGTTAATCCAGTTGCTTACACCACCCTTCGATAAATCCGATCTTGAGCCAGGATACATAAAAGGGTACGTGCCGGGTGTTCGCGAGAATGGCGGTCAATACACCCATGCAGCAATCTGGGCTGCAACAGCATTTGCCATGTTGGGTGACAAGGAGCGTGCATGGGAATTATTCACCATGCTCAATCCCATCAATCATGGCAGTGAGCCGGAGCAGATAGCGCGCTACAAGGTAGAACCGTATGTGATGAGCGCAGACATCTATGCGGCGCCACCGCATACAGGGCGAGGTGGATGGACCTGGTACACCGGGGCAGCGAGCTGGATGTACCGGCTGATCATTGAAACTTTGCTTGGTTTGCATCTGGAAGTCGACCATCTGCGTATTGCTCCCAAAATTCCGGCTGATTGGGATGCGTTCACAATTCACTATCGCTATCGTGAAACGGTCTATCACATCAACATCAGGTGCATGGGAGGGACATCAGAACAGGTGAGTTGTATGACGCTGGATGGTGTCGTGCTTTATGATTTAGATGAAAGTGGCCAAAACAGTGCGCAAGGTATGCTCCCGCTTGTGGACGATCATCAGGAACATTACGTTGAGGTGGAATTGAGCTAGAAACCATCTCATGGTGCTCTCGAACCCCGAACAATCATAGTCGGGTCTTCTTCAATGCCATCTATGTTTTACGGCACATCTCCCAAAGAGATCATCAAAAACCCGCAAAAGGCCGGGTTGTTTGGTGACAGGGACTTATCCGCCTTGGCCTTCAGTTCGTTAATCGCCTTGCGATAGCCACTGTAAAACTCCCACGATGGAGTGGGTTTGTATTCCAGCTCCAGCCCCAGTTTGTTGATAATTAGCTTTGCTGTGGTGGGTTTAATGAAGATTTCTTTCTGCGGGCGGTAGTAGGCGGGGATGACGGTCATCAGGGTCCACTTTGCTAGCTTCTCTCTTGCAAGTAGTCCCTGTAACAGATCGAAGCCGTCTTTTTGTTTGCCGTGCAGCAGTTCGTACAATGCATCGGCGAAGGCCGCTTTTTCCTCGCGGTTGAGTGATTTGACGTAATCTCTGAAGCGCGGCTTTTCGAAAACGGAAACCATGCTGGAACGACTGACCAGTTTTATCGCATTTTCGATGACAGTCATCGGGTCGCTGAAATTCTCCTTGGCGAAGCTCTCTTTCGCCAGTTTCTCCATCTGTGCCATTTTGTGCTTCTTGCCGATGGCGATCATCTCCGGGTTGTTGAAGCCCCCTGGATAGTGTGAAAAGAAGTTGTTTTCCGCCTTATGTAGTACGTCGATGTTCATCGTTGCCTCCCCCGAAACAGCGTGCATACAAAGAGTATAGGTTTAGTTCTTCTGGCCGCTGGCGATAACCATGTTAACGCAGGTGTAGAAGCGTCCTTCCTCTTCTCTCTGTTGTAATTCGCTGCGCCATAACGCCGCTTCGGTATCGTTAATGATGCCTTCTTTCATTGCTGTGTTAATCAGCCAATCACCGAACGGGGTATCTGCGAAACGCTGTTGCATCATCGGTACGACGTCAATACGGATGTCTGACAGGCCATGTTCTCGGCAGAGCGCG
>JBNKQR010000010.1:0-67994 GCA_050295975.1 Thiohalomonadaceae bacterium | reverse complement strand
GCTGAAAGTGATCGACCGCCCACCACTCGGTTTTCCCGGTGCATGGCTCGCCATCGGTGAGCAACAGATCCACCTGCTGGAACTACCCAATCCCGATGCGGAGAGTGAACGACCCGATCATGTGGGGCGTGATCGTCATCTGGCTTTGGCGGTGGAGGGATTGGATGAATTGGCGAAGCGAATAATGGATGCAGGGATTCCCATCAGCAAAAGCAGATCAGGCCGCAATGCGATCTTCTGTCGTGATCCGGATGGCAATGGGGTGGAGTTGATCTCAATGGATTGAAGCGTAATATGAGCTAAACAGAGGGAAAGCATAGACAGGCAATGGAAGGCACCTAAACTACATCTCCTTTTCCTGCATTTTTCAATTGTGTCTGCCTCCTTTGGTTGTCATTGCTAGGAGCACCAAGTTGCAGTGTATGAATACCAAATCAGTACTTCTTAGCCTTCTTCTTTCCTCATTGGCTACTTTATATGCCTGTTCAAATGGAGAGCTTGGAAATTACGTAGGTCTGGCGATGGAGGGTAATGTTTTAAAAGGTTTAGTGGTTTCATATTCAACTTCGGATGACTCTGTTTTCGGTGGCGAAGAAGCGGTTGGGATATCGTTAATTATTGAAAATGAATCATCAAGTATGTTTGATGATTGCGTCTTCATAATTAATGAACGCTATACAGCATCATTGAAAGATGTTGAATATTATTTTGGTTTTAAAAAAGGCAACCAGCCTCTGGGGCGTAGCACCATAAATCCTAAAGAAGTATTGGTTGTGCAGTTTTCACACGACAATAATAATCATTTAATCTTTAAAGGGGATGGCGGCATGTTTCCTCGTGATGAAATTATTGACAGATTAACGATTTCATCAAAAAAAGGAGCTGGTACTTGGCTGTTCAAAAAAGTGCCATGAAAAAAACCGGGTCAGTGAGTAATTCTTTCTAATATTAATTGCTCCCGAACACTAACCCTCTAACGCCTCCACAATCCTTTCCATTAAACAGATTCTCTGTTCATCGCTATCCAGCGGTTTGTTGTGTTCGTCGGTAAGAAAGAAGATGTCTTCTACACGTTCACCGAAGGTGGCGATCTTGGCGTTGACCAGGCGCACTTTGCAGCTGGCTAGTGCACGGGCGATGTGTGATAGCAGACCAGGGCGGTCGGAGGTGATCACTTCCATCATGGTGCGCTGGTTGTTTTCATCATCATGAAACAGCACGCGAGTCTGGATGTTGAAGTGTTTCAGTTGCCGCGCCATTTGTCGGTTGATCTTTTCCGATGTCTGTTCGGATGCGCTGAGTCGTTGCTTTAGCTTTTCTCCAATTTCAATCAGGCGATATTCACCGTGGATCGGTTTGCCATCCTCTTCTAACACCATGTAGGTATCGAGGGTGTGGTTGTCGTTCGACGGCATGATGCGTGCGTCAACGATGTTCAGACCAATCTGATCGAGTAGGGTGGTGGTGATGGTGAACTGGTGTTCACGGATCGGAGTGTAGAGAAAGATTTCGGTGCCGCCCCGTTCGGTCTGCTGGCGCAGCACGACTAGCGGTTCTTTACTCTCGCCATGTTCGGTAACGGCCTGGGTGTGCCAGGCGATCTCCTGGCCGGAGTAGCGTAGAAAGTAATCCTTACTCAGGCGTGCCCAGAAACCGTCGATGGTCGCTGGTGGTATGCGATGTAGTGCGAGTAGTTTGCGTGCCTGCTCTTTATGATCGCTGATGATCTCCGCCTCCAGTACCGGGTTGGAGAGGCCGCGGCGCAGCGCCTTGTTAGTACTGTGGTAGAGCTCGGCCAGCAGTGCATCCTTCCATGAGTTCCACACTCCCGGGCTGGTAGCACGGATGTCGGCGACGGTGAGCAGATAGAGATAGTCGAGGTACTCCTGCTTGCCCACCTTGGTGGCGAAGTTGTTGATCACGTCGGGTTCGGAGATGTCCTGGCGTTGGGCAGTGGTGGACATGAGCAGGTGATTTCGGATCAGCCAGGTGACCAGATGGGTATCGTAGTCACTGAGGTGGTGCTGTTTACAAAACTGTTCTGCCTCTTCGGCGCCGAGTACAGAGTGATCGCCGCCCTGACCCTTGGCGATGTCGTGAAACAGCCCGGCGATGAGTAGCAACTCGGGTTTGGGTATTTGCTGGCTGACGCGACTGCACAACGGATATTCATGATGGAATTCCGGCACGGTAAAGCGACGTAGGTTACGCACCACGAACAGGGTGTGTTCATCCACGGTGTAAACATGGAACAGGTCGTGCTGCATCTGCCCGGTAACACGGCCAAAGGCGGGGATGTAGGCGGCGAGCAGGCCGTAGCGGTTCATCCGGCGCAGTTGATGGGTCACACCCTGGGGCTGGCGCAGCAGTTCCATAAAGAGGCTACGACAACGCAGGTCGTTGCGGAATTTGTCGTCGATCAGATGGCGGTGACGGCGGAGCAGGCGGATGGTGCCTGCGCGTACTCCTTTCAGCTCCGGGTTCTGTGCCAGTAGCAGGAAGATCTCCATCATGGCGAAGGGCTGACGGACAAAGAGCTGCGCGTCGGTGGCCTCGATGAAGCCGTGACGCGACTGGAAGCGGCGATTTATCGCTACCGGCTCGTCGCTCTCGTCGGCGTAGAGGATCTCCTCCTGGAAGTATTGCAGCAGCATCTCATTCAGCCGCCGTAGCTCCATCACCGTGCGGTAGTAGTCCTTCATGAATTGCTCCACCGCCAGACGACCATCCTCATCGCTGTAACCAAACTGTGTTGCGAGGGTGCGCTGGTGATCGAACAGCAGACGATCTTCACGCCGTTTGGCCAGAGTGTGCAGGCCATAACGCACCTTCCAGAGGAAGGACTGCCCCTCATTGAGCGCCAGATATTCCTCGCTGCTGAGGAAACCGTGGTCGACCAGACCGCCGAGGGTCTCGGCACCGAAGTGGCGCTTGGCGACCCAGCCGATCATCTGGATGTCGCGCAGGCCGCCAGGGCTCTCCTTGATGTTGGGTTCCAGATTGAAGGCAGTGTCGTGGTATTTACGGTGGCGGGCGATCTGCTCTTCCCATTTGGCCTGGAAGAAATCGCGGCTGGGCCAGATGTGGTTCTTGTCGGTCTGTTCGCGCATCGCCTGGAACAGGGGCTCCGGACCGCAGAGCAGACGCGCCTCCATAATATTGGTGGCGACGGTAATGTCGGCTTCTCCCTGTTCCACACAGTCGGCCAGGGTGCGTACGCTGTGGCCGATCTCCAGTCCCAGGTCCCAGAGGAACATGAGGAACTTCTCCAGCTCCGGGCCGTGTTCCCCCAAAGCCTCTGGCTCGGCCAGTAGCATGATGTCGATATCGGAGCGGGGGTGCAGCTCACCTCGGCCATAGCCGCCAACGGCGATCAGGGCGATATCCTCCACCGTCGGGGCACAGAAGCGCCAGGCATGGATCAGCATTTGATCAATAAAGGCGGCTCGATGGGTGACCAGGGAGACCACCGATTCGCCATTCAGGAAGCGGTACTCCAGGGCGTCATCGGCGGTGCGGATGGCATCACGGAAGGGTTTGAGTGGATTGTCAGCGGCTTCGAGGTCGGCCTCGAAGCGTGCTACGTCGAACAGTTCCTTAACCGCAAAGAGCATTTAAATGGTTTCGCCCTGACGCAGGGTGAGCACCTCTACGCCGTCGTCGGTGACCAGTATGGTGTGCTCCCATTGGGCGGAGAGGCTGCGATCCTTGGTGATCACAGTCCAGTCATCAGGGAGCAGGGTGACATTGCGTTTGCCCGCGTTGATCATCGGCTCGATGGTGAAGGTCATTCCCGATTCCAGTACCACCCCAGTCCCCGCGCTGCCGTAGTGCAGCACCTGTGGCTCTTCGTGGAACTCCTTGCCAATGCCGTGGCCGCAGTACTCACGCACCACGGTGAAGTTGTTGGATTCGGCGTGCTGCTGGATGGCGTGGCCGATGTCGCCCAGGCGGACACCGGGTTCAACCATGCGGATACCGACCAGCAGGCACTCCCGTGCGATGTCGACCAGACGGCGGGCCTTTATTGATGGCTCGCCGACAAAGAACATCTGGCTGGTGTCGCCGTGGTAACCATCTTTGATCACGGTGATGTCGATGTTGATGATGTCGCCCTTCTTAAGCTTCTTCTCCCCAGGTATGCCATGGCAGACCACATGGTTGAGGGAGGTGCAGATGGATTTGGGGAAGCCGTGATAGTTGAGCGGCGCCGGGATCGCCTGCTGCTCATTGACGATGTAGTCGTGGCAGAGTCGATCCAGTTCGTCAGTGGTGATGCCCGGCTGGACGTGCGGGGCGATCATTTCTAGCACCTCGGCGGCCAGACGTCCGGCAACGCGCATCTTTTCGATCTCTGCTGCGCTCTTGATTGTGATACTCATCTAATTGATTTTCCTGCGTTTATTTAGTGCAGCTCGGAAATGGTGCCGGACTGTCGCCTTCCCAGTTTAGTGGGGCCGGACGTTGTTGAACAAGGGGGCTTATGGTATAAAGAGCGGCTTTTATAGGCAAACCAAAAATCAGCACCCAGCGGATGGTCCGTCGGGGCTGAAATCCACACATGTGTTGAAGGAGCTTTTTGGGCTTCTTGACGGTTTCCCGGGTGCCCCGTAAGGGGTTGGGCAACCAGCGGCACATGGAGGACAAACCCAACCAGGAGTTATATAGAATGGCTAGCGTAACCATGCGTCAAATGCTGGAGGCCGGTGTACACTTCGGTCACCAGACCCGTTACTGGAATCCCAAGATGGCCCCGTTCCTCTTCGGCGACCGTAACAAGATTCACATCATCAACCTGGAAAAGAGCCTCCCGTTGTATAACGACGCGATGAACTTCGTTTCCAAGTTGGCTTCCAAAAAGGGCAAGATCCTGTTTGTTGGTACCAAGCGCCAGGCTCGCGACATTATTAGCGAAGAAGCCAGTCGTTGCGGTATGCCCTACGTCAACCACCGCTGGCTCGGCGGCATGCTGACCAACTACAAAACGGTTAAGCAATCCATCAAGCGTCTGAAAGACCTTGAAGCGATGGATGGTGACGGTTCTCTGGACCGCCTGACCAAGAAAGAGGCGCTGATGCGTCGTCGTGAAATGGAAAAGCTGGATCGCAGCCTGGGTGGTATCAAGGACATGGGCGGTCTGCCTGATGCACTGTTCGTTGTCGACGTAGGCCACGAGAAGATCGCCATCACCGAAGCCCGTACCCTGGGTATCCCGGTTATTGCTGTCGTCGATAGCAACTGCAGCCCGGAAAACATCGACTACGTTATTCCCGGCAATGATGACGCTATCCGCGCCATCACCCTTTATGTACAGGGCGCCTCCAACGCAATCCTCGAAGGTCGTGCATCCTCCTCCACTGGCGGCAGCGCCAAGGACGAGTTTATCGAGGTGACAGAGGACGAAGGCGAAAAGGCAGCGAGCTAAACTGCTTTGAGCTGAAACGAAAAGGGGGCATTGCCCCTTTTTTTGAAATAGGACTATTTGGCCATGCCGTTTGGTGTGGCTTCGTTTTGATGATTTGTTAAGAGGAAAGAGCAAACATGTCTATTACCGCTGCAATGGTAAAGGATCTGCGCGAGCGCACCGGCGCTGGCATGATGGAGTGCAAGAAGGCCCTGGTTGAGTGCAACGGCGACATCGAGACCGCCATCGAGCACATGCGCAAGACCGGTCTGGCTAAGGCTGACAAGAAGGCGGGTCGTACCGCTGCTGATGGCCTGATTGTGATCAAGTCCAGTGGCGACAACAAAAAGACCGCTATCGTCGAAGTTAACTGCGAAACCGACTTCGTCACCAAGGGTGATGACTTCCAGAACTTCAGTAATGAAGTCGCACAAGTTGCACTGGATAACGATGTTGCTGACGTGGATGCACTGCTGTCCTGCAAGATGTCCAGTGGCGAAACCGTAGCCGATGCCCTTAAGGCGATGATCGCCAAGATCGGTGAGAACATGACTGTCCGTCGTGTTGCTCTGGTGCAGAGCAACGGCGTTGCTGCCAGCTACTCTCACGGCAGCCGTATCGGCGTTGTGGTTAATCTGGAAGGTGGTGACCTCGATCTGGGTCGTGACATTGCTATGCACATTGCTGCCAGCCGCCCCTCTGCTGTTTCTGAGGCCGAGGTCGACCCTGCGCTGATCGAGAAGGAAAAAGAGATCTTCTCCGCTCAGGCAGCCGAGTCTGGTAAGCCTGCCGAAATCATCGAAAAGATGATCGGTGGTCGAATCAACAAATTCCTGAAAGAGATCACCCTGCTGGGTCAGCCTTTCGTGAAGGATCCTGATACCACCGTGGAAAAGCTGCTCAAAGGCGCTGGTGCCACTGTTGTTGCCTTTACCCGCTTTGAAGTGGGCGAGGGTATTGAAAAGAAACAGGAGAACTTCGCCGACGAAGTTATGGCTCAGGTCAAAGGTAGCTAAGAGATGGGCAAGGCCGAAGGCAAACTGGCTTACAAACGGATCCTGCTTAAGCTCAGCGGCGAAGCGCTGATGGGCGAGCAGGAGTTCGGTATCGATCCAGCAGTGGTGCAGCGCACCTGTGCTGAGATCGCCGAAATCGTCAGGGACGGTGTTGAAGTTGGTTTGGTGATCGGTGGTGGCAACATCTTCCGTGGTGTCAGTCTGGCGGGCGCAGGTATGGAGCGCGCCACGGCGGACCACATGGGTATGCTGGCGACAGTGATCAATTCACTGGCGGTACAGGATGCACTGGAAAAGGAAGGTGTGACGGTACGGGTAATGTCGGCGTTGCCGATCCATCAGGTCTGCGAAGACTATGCCCGTCGTCGCGCCATTCGTCATCTGGAAAAAGGTCGGGTGGTGATTATGGCGGCCGGTACCGGCAACCCGTTCTTTACCACCGATTCGGCTGCCACCCTGCGCGGTATCGAAATGAATGCCGACCTGGTGCTTAAGGCGACCAAGGTGGATGGTGTGTACAGCGCTGATCCGGTGAAAGATTCTTCGGCCACACGTTATAGCCGTCTGACCTTTAGCGAAGTGCTTGCGAAGCAACTCGGCGTGATGGACCTGACTGCCATCGTTTTGTGCCGAGATCACAACATGCGTCTGCGTGTATTCAATATGCACAAGCAGGGTGCGTTACGCCGGATCATCCTTGGTGAGGACGAAGGCACCCTGGTGGAATGTGGAGACAACTGATGATTAACGATATTCAAAAAGATGCTGAAGCTCGCATGCAAAAGAGTATTGAGGCATTGAAGACGGAGTTGACCAAGATCCGTACTGGTCGTGCCCATCCCAGTCTTCTTAACCATATCAACGTTGACTACTACGGTTCCATGGTGCCCATCGGACAGGTGGCCAATATCGCAGTAGAAGACTCTCGCACTCTTGTCGTGACCCCATGGGAAAAACCGATGGTGGCTGCCGTAGAGAAGGCGATCATGACCTCCGATCTGGGATTGAACCCCTCCAGTGCGGGTACCGTGATCCGTGTGCCGATGCCGCCGCTGACTGAAGAGCGTCGTCGTGATCTGACCAAGGTGGTCAAGAACGAGGGCGAGCAGGGCAAGGTGGCTGTACGTAATATCCGTCGCGATGCCAACTCCGACATCAAGGGACTGCTCAAGGAGAAGGATATTAGCGAAGATGAGGCGCGTGGTGCTGAGGAGAGCATCCAGAAGATCACCGACAAATATATCGCTGAGGTGGATAAACTGGTCGCAGCGAAAGAGCAGGATCTGCTGTCCATCTAGGGCAAAACAAAACGCAGCGGCCTCGATGTAAGGCCGCTAACCCTTTTCACCGCGATGCTGGATTCGGTGGGTATGGCTGACAAAAATAATTCCAAATTCCCCACAGGCAGTGTGCCCCGCCATGTGGCCATCATTATGGATGGCAACGGTCGTTGGGGACGTAAACGTCATCTACCTCGTGTGGCTGGTCACAAGGTTGGACTAGAGGCGGTACGCCGGACCATCGATTGTTGCGCCAAAAATGGGGTGGAAGTGTTAACCCTGTTTGCCTTCAGCAGTGAAAACTGGCGCCGTCCCAAGGACGAGGTCGGTGTGCTGATGAACCTCTTCATGACGGCACTGGAAAATGAGGTTAAAAAGCTGCATAAGAATGGCGTGTGCCTGCGAGTTATTGGGGATATCACCGCTTTCTCCCCAGAACTGCAGCAGCGCATCCATGACAGCGAAACACTGACCAAAGACAACACCCGTCTTCATCTCAATATCGCTGCCAACTACGGTGGACGTTGGGACATCACCCAGGCCTGTCGTACTCTTGCGGAAGAGGTGGCAGAGGGAAAGCTACGTAGTGAGCTGATTACTCCTGATCTGATCGAGTCCCATCTCTCCCTCACCGGACTGCCAGAACCTGATCTCTTCATCCGCACCGGCGGTGAGCAGCGCATTAGTAACTTCCTGCTCTGGCAGTTGGCCTATACCGAACTCTATTTTACCGATCTGTTGTGGCCCGATTTTGATGAGGCCGCTTTTGACGAAGCACTTCAATCCTACGCTTCCCGCCAGCGCCGTTTTGGCCGTACCGGCGATCAGGTGGAGAAGATAAAGCATGCTTAAACTGCGCGTAATTACTGCACTGATTCTTGCACCGTTGGCCCTCTGGGCCATCTGGGCCAGTCCTACCCTCTATTTTTCCATCGGTGTGGCGGCGATTATTGCCTTTGGCGCCTGGGAATGGGGACGTCTGTGTGGGCTTCACGCTATGGTGGGGCGTCTGTTCTATTTCGTGTTTATTGCTCTGTTGCTGGTTGCTACCCATTTTCTGCTACAGCAGGGCATTTCTCCGATGTTGTTCCTGCTGCCGTCACTACTCTGGTGGCTGGTCGCTCTAATATCTGTACTCATCTATCCGCGTAATGCCGGGCTCTGGCGTCAGCCTCTGGTTCGTGGTGTAGCCGGTGTCTTTGTGCTGGTGCCGACCTGGGTCGCACTATCGCTGTTACACCAACGCTTTGGTCCCGGTTTTGTGATCCTGCTGATGATGTTGATCTGGGCTGCCGATACGGGTGCCTATTTCGCTGGCCGCGCTTTTGGCAAGCATAAACTGGCGCCAAAGGTCAGCCCAGGTAAGACCTGGGAAGGGGTGATCGGTGGGGTATTGCTTGCTCTGTTGATTGCCCTGATCGCCACCCGCTGGCTATCACCAGCGGACGGTATGCCCGCCTATCTGGTGCTGGTGGCGTTGACGGTGGGCCTGTCAATACTGGGGGACCTGATGGAGAGTCTGTGTAAGCGAGTCGCAGCGGTGAAGGACAGCGGCGATCTGTTGCCTGGGCATGGTGGTGTACTCGATCGTATCGATAGCCTGACCGCCGCGGCACCTATCTTTACTCTGGGGTTGTTATGGCTGAGTCGGTAAAAGGGATCACCGTTCTCGGTGCCACTGGTTCCATTGGCGTCAGCACGTTGGATGTGCTTGCGCGTCACCCGGAGCGTTATCAGGTGATCGCGCTGAGTGCCAATAGTCAGGTAGAGCGGCTGCTGCAACAGTGCCTGCAATTCCAGCCACGCTACGCGGTGATGGCCAATGCCGTGGCCGCAAAGCAGCTGAGTGAGAAGCTGGCGGAGCAGGGTGTCGATATCGAAGTATTGAGTGGTGTCGCCGGGCTGGAAAAGATCGCTGCACTGGATGATGTGGACTATGTAATGGCCGCCATTGTTGGTGCTGCCGGACTTCCACCAGTACTTGCAGCGGCACGTAGCGGTAAACGTATTTTGTTGGCGAATAAAGAGGCACTGGTAATGTCGGGCCAGCTCTTTATGGATGAGGTGCGACAGCACAATGCGGAACTCTTACCCATCGACAGTGAACACAACGCCATCTTCCAGTGTATGCCTGGCGATTTTGCCCGTGGTCTGGATGAGGTGGGCGTGCGTCGGATTCTGTTAACCGCTTCGGGTGGACCGTTCCGCAGCACACCGATTGAGCAGCTTGCGGCAGTCACCCCGGAGCAGGCGGTAGCCCATCCCAACTGGTCGATGGGGCGAAAGATTTCTGTCGACTCCGCCACCATGATGAATAAAGGACTGGAGGTGATCGAGGCCTGCTGGCTGTTCAACACGGGTACTGAGAACATTCAGGTGGTGTTACACCCGCAGAGCGTGATTCACTCCATGGTCGAGTACGAGGATGGGTCGGTACTGGCACAAATGGGTAACCCCGATATGCGTACCCCCATTGCCCACGCCCTGGCCTGGCCAGAGCGCATCGACTCCGGCGTAGCGAGTCTGAACCTGTTTGAGGTGGCCCGGCTCGATTTTGAGGAACCTGATCTACACCGTTTCCCCTGCCTGCGACTGGCGATGGAAGCCAGTGCGGCAGGTGGCACCGCACCGGCGATCCTCAATGCCTCAAATGAGATCGCCGTTGAGGCATTTTTGCACGAAAGGATCCGTTTTACTGCGATCCCGGAACTTATTGAAGAGACCTTGGGACGAATGACCATTGAAACAGCGGACTCGCTAGAGACGATTTTTGCCGCTGATGCCAGGGCAAGGGAACTGACCGCAACGTTACTGGCTGATACCGAGGTACTGCACTAATGATGGACGTCATACTGACCATAGCTTCACTGTTGGTGGCACTCAGCCTTCTGATAGCGGTTCATGAGCTGGGACACTTTCTGGTTGCCCGCTGGGTGGGAGTGAAGGTGTTGCGCTACTCCATCGGTTTTGGCAAGCCGCTGTGGCAGAAGCATTCAGGCCCAGATCAGACCGAATATGTAGTTGCGGCGATCCCGCTGGGTGGTTACGTGAAGATGCTTGATGAGCGCGAGGGTGAGGTGCCCGAAGCGGAGCAGCATCGGGCTTTTAACCGACAGACCCTGGCAAAACGCAGCGCCATCGTTCTGGCTGGACCTATGTTCAATTTTGCCTTCGCCATCCTCGCCTACTGGTTGATGTTCGTGATTGGTATCAACGGTATCAAGCCGATCATCGGCGATATCGAGAGCGATACAATTGCCGCGGCGGCAGGACTGCACAGTGGTCAGGAGATCCTCTCGGTGGATGGTGAACAGACTCCCACCTGGCAGTCGGCGATTGAGGCGATCCTGCCCAAAATGCTGTTAAACCAGCCAGTCAAACTGGTTGTTTACGAAGGCGGTGTTAGTCATGAAGCAGTACTGGAATTCAGCAGTATCAGCAGCGATAGCAAGCCGCAGGAACTCTATCAACAGTTAGGTCTAAAACTCTATCAACCGCGTATAGCTCCGGTTATTGGCAAGGTGGTGAACGGTTCCGTGGCCGAGAATGCCGGGCTGAAGAGCGGTGACCGGGTCATTGCGGCGGCCGGTCAGGCGGTGGATGAGTGGCAACAACTGGTCGCAATTATTCAAAAGCATCCGAATATGCCGTTGGAACTGCAGGTGGAGCGGGAAGGTAACGATCTGACACTCACAGTAACCCCGCAGGCATTACCTGGAGAAGATGGACCTATTGGTAAGATCGGTGCTGGGGTTTACTTTGACCGTAGTTTGTACGAGCCGTTACGCGCCGAATTGCGTTATGATGCAGCGGCGGCGATTCCGGCAGCAGTAATCAAGAGTTGGGATATGGCAACCCTTACCCTGAAGATGATCGGTGAGATGGTTGTGGGACGTGCTTCGGTAGAGAATATCAGCGGCCCCATTGGGATTGCTCAGTACGCCAAACAGTCCGCGGATGCAGGAATTAGTCACTTTCTCAAATTCCTCGGTCTGATTAGCGTCAGTCTCGGCGTACTTAACCTGCTGCCGATTCCGGTACTCGATGGTGGGCATCTGCTCTACTACCTCGTTGAGGCAGTGATTCGTCGTCCGGTACCGGAACGTTTTGAGGCGATTGGGCAACGTGTTGGTCTGGCCCTTATTCTGGCACTGTCCAGTTTGGCGATTTTTAATGATCTGGCGCGACTGGCCGGCAACTGATTTTTTTACGAGAGAATATGTTTTTGCTGCAACGTATCGGTCTAATCATGCTGTTGGTCTGGAGTGCGAACTCCATTGCCATGGAAAGTTTCCGTATCAAGGATATCCGCGTCGAAGGCCTACAACGCATCTCCCTGGGAACGGTTTATAACTATCTGCCTCTGAAAAAGGGGAGCATCCTGGATCAAGAGTCTGCCGACGCTGCCGTTCATGCTATGTACAAAACCGGTTTCTTCCGTGATGTAGTACTGGAGCGTGACGGGAATGTTTTGGTGGTGTTCCTTGCAGAGCGCCCTGCGATAGCCAGCATTGAGTTTAAGGGCAACGACGATATTCCTACTGATCAGCTCTCAGCCAACGTTAAGCTGGTTGGTCTCAGTGAAGGTCATGTGTTCGACTACTCCATGCTCGACAAGGTCAAACAGGAGCTAAAGCAGGCCTACCTGGCCATGGGTAAATACAATGCCCAGGTCCGTTCGACTGTGACGCCTCTGGAACGAAATCGTGTTGCAGTGTTGATTGAGATCGCTGAGGGTGATGTGGCGGCGATTCGCCATCTGAATATTGTTGGTAATGAGGCCTTCAGTGAAGCCGAATTAACCAGAAAATTCCAGCTGGGTCCAGATCCAGGCTGGTTCAGTAGCAGCGATCAGTACTCCAAACAGAAGCTAAGTGCCGATCTGGAGACACTGCGCTCTTTCTATATGAACAATGGTTACATCAACTTCGATATTCTCTCTACCCAGGTGACTATTACCCCGGACAAGAAAGATGTCTATATCACTATAAATATTGCCGAAGGGGACAAATACACAATCGGTAAAGTAATGGTGACCGGTAATACCATCGTACCCAAGGCCGAGATCGAAAAGCTTATCTCAGTGAAACCGGGCGATACCTTCTCACGACTTGAGATCACAGAGAGCCACAAGCGAATCAGTGAGGCCCTGGGAAACATCGGATACGCATTCGCCAATATTAATCCCATTCCTGAACTGGACAAAACGAAGCGAGAGGTAAACCTGACCTATATGATCGATCCGGGTCAGCGTGTTTCAGTGCGCCGCATCAACCTTACAGGTAACCTGCGTACGGATGATGAGGTGTTGCGACGTGAGATGCGTCAAATGGAGGGAGGATGGATGTCCTCCAGTAAGGTACAGCGTTCAGTGACTCGTCTTAACCGTCTCGGCTACTTTACCGATGTCAACGTCAAAACTCCGCAGGTGCCCGGCACTTCTGATCAGGTCGATGTGGATTTCGACGTGGTGGAGCGCGACTCTTTCGGTAGCTTCAATTTCGGTATCGGTTACGGTGATGTGCAGGGGATGCTGATCAACGCCAGTATCAACTGGGAAAACTTTATGGGTACCGGTGAAAAGATGTCGATAAACTTCGATAACAGCTCGACAACCACTACCTATAGCTTCAATGCCACCGACCCCTACTGGACCGATGATGGCGTGAGTCGCTCCTATCAACTCTATTACCGCACTACCGACTCAGGCGCGGCAAATACAGCCGACTATACTCGCGATAGTTATGGTGGCTCGCTGCGATTTGGTGTCCCGGTGAGCGAGTATGACACTATGAGCTATGGTCTGCGCTACGAGCACTCCAAAATGAATGTGGATGCAAATACCTCGAAGCAAGTCCTAGACTTCTGTGAGGATGCCTCAACCTCATCGGAACAGTACGATTGCCAGTACGATACCTACAGCATCAATATCGGTTGGAACCATGATACCCGTAACCGCGCTATCTTCCCCACTGCGGGTGGCAAACTGTCATTAAGTGGTGAAGTGGGTTTGCCGGCGACGGATAGCTCACACCGCTTTTATAAATTGCGGGTGAATGAGCAGCACTACTTCCCGTTGGCCAAGTACATGACCTTTAGTGTGGAGGGCGAGGCTGCCTACGCCGATGTCTACGATACCAGCACTATCCTGGCCCCGTACGAGCGCTACTACGCCGGTGGTGTCTCTACGTTGCGTGGTTATCGCACCAATACCCTGTTCTCAACCCCCGGCACTGTTGATTCCCTGGGCGATCCACTGGGTGGTAATGCCCGCCTGCTGGGTTCTATGGAGCTAGTCTTCCCGCCACCGTGGGAGTTGGACAGTCCTTCAATGCGCTTGAAGGCATTCGTCGACGGAGGTAACGTATACGACACCAGTGAAAGCACAGACCTGTCAGAACTTCGCTACACCACAGGTATGACCCTGGCCTGGATGACACCGGTCGGTCCACTATCGTTCAGTTATGCCATACCGCTGAATGAAAAAGCCGGCGATGATACCGAGACTTTCCAGTTTACGCTGGGTATCCAATAACGATGGATGACTACAGGACGCAGTTATGAAACGAATTGCATCGCACCTTTCCGCACTCCTGATCGGATTGGCCGTGAGTGTCGGCGCCGTCTCTGCGGAGAGTGCGCCTAGCATTGCCTTTGTCAATACTGCACAGGTGTTGGAGAAAGCACCTCAGGCTGAAGCTGTACGCAAAACTCTGCAAAAGGAATTTTCTTCACGTGATGACAAATTGCAGGCAGAACAGAAAAAGATCAAGGCACTGGAAGACAGGATGGCACGCGACAGTCTGACTATGAGCCGGGAAGAACAGAGTAAGCTGGAGCGAGAAATCCTCAGCCAAAAACGTGACCTTAAACGTTCTCGTGATGAATTCGCGGAGGATTTCAATATTCGACGTAACGAAGAATTGGCAAAGATGCAACGTGACATCGCCACCTCTATCGTTGCTCTGGCCAAGGAGAAGGGTTACGACCTGATCCTGGAAAATGGCGTTATCTTTGCCAGCGAACGTGTTGATATCACCAAGAGTGTGATTGACCGTCTCAAGGCTGATTTTGCCAAAAAAGATAGCAAGAAAAAGTAAGGCGTAAGGGTTTGCATTACACACTGGGGCAACTGGCTGAAAAACTCGGCTTACGCATTGATGGTGATGTGAGTCAGGTGATTCGGCGTATCACAACCCTGGCCAATGCCGATGCTGAGAGCATAAGTTTCCTGGCCGATTCCCGTTATCGGAAATATCTGCATAACAACCAGGCAGGTGCTGTCATTCTGCGTGAGGCGGATCGGCAATTCTTTGCCGGCAATGCGTTGATCTCGGATAACCCCTATCTTAGTTACGCACATCTCTCCGCACTATTTGCGCCTATGCTGGGTGATGAATCACTTGTTCATGAGCGAGCAGTGATTCATCCGGATGCCACTCTCGGCAGCAATGTTCGCATTGGTGCCAACGCGGTAATTGGTAAGGGGGCGCAGCTTGCTGATGATGTCGCTATCGGTCCAGGTAGTGTAGTCGGTGAAGGCAGCGTGATTGGTAAAGGTTCAATACTGCACGCTAATGTGAGTGTCTACCATGATTGCCATATTGGCGAACGTGCGGTTATTCACTCCGGTGCGGTGATCGGATCCGATGGTTTCGGTTTTGCCAACAACAAAGGTGAATGGGTCAAGATTCACCAGTTGGGCAGAGTAATCATTGGTAACGATGTGGAAATTGGAGCAAACACCAGTATCGACCGTGGTGCGATTGAAGATACCGTGATTGGTGATGGCGTAATCCTCGATAACCAGATCCAGATCGCCCACAATGTTCGTGTTGGCAACCATACAGCGATGGCGGGTTGCGTCGGTGTGGCCGGTAGTGCCGACATCGGTGCTAACTGTGCTATCGGTGGTGGCGTGGGAATTCTTGGGCATCTGAAGATTGCCGATGGCGTTACTGTCACCGCCATGTCACTGGTACCAGGAACAATAAAAGAGAGCGGTGTCTATTCCGCCGGTACACCATTGGAGCCCAAGGCTCAGTGGCAGAAAAATTACATACGCTTTAAACAGCTTGATGATATGGCTCGTCGTATCAAGGCGCTGGAGAAAGCATTGGCTGAGAAAACTAAAGAAGGTTAATGACAGTGGAAACTATGGACATTCAGGCAATTCTCGAATACCTGCCACACAGGTATCCCTTTTTGCTGGTAGACCGCGTGCTGGAGTGTGAGCCGGGTAAACGCCTCAAGGCACTGAAAAATGTTTCGGTTAACGAGCCGATGTTTACGGGCCATTTTCCGGAACGTCCCATTTTTCCTGGTGTGCTGATTATGGAAGCACTGGCACAAGCTACCGGCATCCTCGCATTCAAGAGTCAGGAAAAAAAGCCGGATGGTTCTTCGCTCTACTATTTTGCCGGTATCGATAATTGCCGCTTTAAGCAACCAGTATTACCTGGCGACCAACTTATTCTTGAAGTCGAAGTAATTAAAGCCAAGCGTAGTATCTGGAAATTTAGTGCTGAAGCTAAAGTCGATGGAAAAGTGGTCGCCAGTGCTGAACTAATGTGCGCGGAGCAGGTCCTTAGTTAACATGAGTAACATCCACTCTACAGCAATCATCGATCCTTCGGCCAAAATCGCTGAAGGCGTAACCATCGGCGCATACAGCGTTATTGGTGCAGATGTAGAGATTGGTTCTAATACATGGATAGGCCCACATGTTGTGATCAGTGGGCCGACGAGTATTGGCAGCGACAACCGGATTTTCCAGTTCGCTTCCGTTGGTGAAATGCCGCAGGATTTAAAATACCACGGTGAGGTGACGCGATTAGAGATTGGTGATCGCAATACCATTCGTGAATTTGCCACCATCCACCGTGGCACCGTCGATGACAGTGGTATCACCAGTATCGGCGACGACAATTTGCTGATGGCTTATATCCACATCGCCCACGATTGCCGCATTGGTAACCACGTTATTATGTCGAACAATGCCTCACTGGCCGGACATGTACATGTGGGTAATCATGTGATCCTCAGTGGCTTTACCCTTGTTCACCAATTCTGTTCTATTGGTGATCATGCCTTCACCGGTATGGGTAGCGCTGTCTCAAAGGATATTCCACCTTATCTAATGGTCACGGGTAATCCATCTGCACCTCATGGTCTCAATAAGGTTGGCCTTAAACGTCGTGGTTTCAGTGATGAACAACTCCGTAATCTGACCAAAGCATACAGAGTGTTATATCGGGAAGGGTTAATTCTGGAAGAAGCAAAAAAACGGATAAATGAGTTAGCTAAGCAGTACGAAGAGGTTAAGTGTTTCGCTGCTTTCCTTGATGATTCGCAACGGGGAATTATTCGTTAGTTCGTGTTAATGCATTGCTATATGTATTCATTTTTAAAAAAAACCGACGTTATGTCGGTTTTTTCACTTTAACTGTCTACGCCCAGCATACCAGCTGCCACCTTGGCGGCTCGTGCAGCGCCGCCTGGTTCGCCGAGTGTTTCGCGCACCTTGGCAAGACGTGCGGTGGTCTCCGCATGCACCTGCGGATCAAGCAGGCGTAATAGCTCTGCACTGATGCGATCCGCCGTGACCTCTTTCTGTAAAAGCTCCCTGGCCACCTCTTCTCCTGCAACAATATTGCAGATGGCGATATGCTTAAGTTTGACCAGTCGTCGAATGATGCGATAGCTCAGCCCCGAGATTCTGTAAATCACCAGCAACGGCACACCCATCAGTGCGATTTCCAGTGTGGCCGTGCCTGATGAAGTGGCGATGGCATCGCAGGCGCGGGTGACATCGTAGAAACGGTTTTCCACCACAGTAAGTGGCAGTGAGTGGTCGCCAAGTAGTTTGTCGATCTCCGCTCGCTCGATAGTCGAAGCCTGTGGTAACAGAAACTGCACCTCGGGTCGTGCAGTATGAATCTGTCCAGCGGCATCAAGTAAGGTCGGTAGAAGACGTTTCAGTTCGTTGCGTCGACTACCCGGAAAGAGTCCGATGCAGGGTCGTTGCGGATCTAGTCCGAACTCCCGCAACGCGCTGTCGCGATCAAGATCGCTATGCACCTCATCAAGCAAGGGGTGCCCGACGTAGTGCACCGGCACGCCCGCCTTTTCGTAAAGCGGCACCTCGAAAGGGAAAACCACCACCATCTGGTCTACTACTTCGCGAATTTTGTAAATACGCTTTTTCCGCCAGGCCCACACCTGTGGGCTGATGTAATAGAGCACAGGTATACCGAGTTCTTTTGCGCTGGGTGCAAGGCGAAGATTGAAACCGGAATAGTCGACCAGGATCAGCAGATCGGGCCGCTCCTTGCGCAACAATCTGCGCATGCGCTCCAATACCCCTTTGATGCGGCGGTAGTGACGTAACACCTCAAAGAGGCCGAGTACCGCCATCTCACGGCAATCGACCAGCGTGTCGACACCGGCAGCGCGCATGCGCTCGCCACCAATACCGAAGAAGGAGATATGCGGATGGCGTTGGCCTAGCTCCTCCACCAAACGTGCGGCACGTGCCTCGCCGGAGGCTTCTCCGGCAATTACCATGACCCGACGTGGTTTATCCATGTTCGGCCTTAGATAGCACCGCGGATCACATCAAGAATCTGATCCACTTTTTCATCTTCCAGTTCAGGATAGACCGGCAGTGACATGCAGAGGCTGGCAATCTTTTCTGTGACGGGCAGAGTCAAACCCTTGCACGTCTCAGCAAAGACTTCCTGCTGGTGCAATGGGATTGGATAGTAAACGGCACAGGAGATTTGCTGTGCCTGCAGCGCTTCCATGATCTGGTCACGCTTTTCGCTCAGCAGGGTGTACTGATGATAAACGTGACGACCAATACCATCTTCGTGTGGAGGCGTGGTGCCATCCATTTGTGCCAGCGCGGCAGAGTAGCGATGGGCCACACGACGGCGACCTTCGCTGTACTGTTCAATGCGCTTTAGCTTGGCGCGCAGGATCACTGCCTGCAGTTCATCGAGGCGTGAATTGAAGCCAAGTTCAGAGTGGTGGTAACGCTTCCAGCTACCGTGATTGCGCAGTACGCGTAGATGTTCGTCCACCCTGTCATCGTTGGTCGTGATCAAGCCGCCATCACCGAAGCAGCCAAGGTTTTTGCTGGGGAAAAAGCTGAAGCATCCGGCCACGCTGAGGCTTCCGGTCTGCTTACCACCAATGTCAGCACCAAAGGATTGAGCGCAGTCTTCGACGACCAGCAGGCCATGCTTATCGGCGATGCTTTGAATGGATGACATGTCGGCAGGTTGTCCAAACAGATGCACCGGCAGGATCGCCTTGGTCTTTTTGGTGATCGCCGCTTCGATGAGGTTTACATCGATGTTCATGGTCTTTTCATCGATATCGACGAACACCGGCACAGCACCTACATAGAGGATCGCTTCGGCCGTAGCAATAAAGGTAAACGGGGTGGTGATAACCTCATCACCCTCACCGATACCGGCGGCAATCAGTGCCAGGTGCAGAGCATCAGTACCGGAGGCGCAACCCACTGCGTGCTTTACCCCGAGGTAGGCAGCGGCCTCTTCCTCGAACGCCTTGACGTTGGGACCGAGGATAAATTGGGTGGCGTCCAGTGCCTGCAGCAGGCCCTGATCGATTTCATCTTTAATCGCGTGATACTGACCTTTGAGGTCTACCATTGGGATCATTGTTCGTTACCTTTGGATAAATTATTGAATTTGGTTTAGCCGAGAATCTCACTAATGCGGATCGCGGTATCCAGTGCGCGACGTCCATCCTCACCGGTAACCGGCGGGGCGCTTTTGTTGTTAATCGCTTCGAGGAATGCTGTTGCTTCGGCCAGAATTGCATCGGAGTTGTCGAAGATACTTTCCTCGGAGGTGATCTCCGGGATACCGGGGAACATCTCTTTCTCACCTTTGCGGTGGACGCTTAGAACCTTGTCCTGAAAATCGATGGAGATGTAGGCGTCCGGTTGGAAGATACGCATCTTGCGTTGCGGCTTCATAGTGACCCGACTGGCAGTGACGTTAGCTACGCAACCGCTTTCGAAAGAGATGCGGGCGTTAACGATGTCGTGCTCCTTGGTCAGCACCGAGACGCCATTGGCGTCGATCTGCTTGATCGGTGACTGCACCAGATTCTGAATAATGTCGATGTCGTGGATCATCAAATCAAGCACCACATTTACATCGGCACCACGTGGGTTAAACGGTGCCAGGCGATGCGACTCGATGAACTGAGGTGTTGTCAATACCGGTTTGAGCGCCAGTACTGCTGAGTTAAAGCGCTCAAGGTGACCGATCTGCAACACCAGTTTCTTCGCCTTGGCGATTTCGATCAACTCATCCGCTTCGGCCACGGTGACCGTCATCGGTTTCTCCAGCAATACATGGATGCCGTGCTCCAGACACTCCTTCGCCACCTGATAGTGCATCTTGGTCGGCACCACAATGCTTACCGCATCGACCTTGCCAAACAATTCCCGATAGTCGCTCAGTGCCTGGGTATTGCACTCTGCGGCAACCCGTTCGGCGTTTTCCAGATTACTATCGGCCACGGCTACAAGTTCGGCCTGGGGCAGGGCGGCATATTTCTGAGCATGAAAGCGCCCAAGATAACCGACGCCGATCACGGCGGTTCTAAGTGGAGTTGTCACGATGGGAATTCCCGCTGGGTTGCTGTGTAAACTGGCGCAAATGGTCGCATTTAGGGCGAGATAGATCAATAAGATAGTCATAGCATGAACGGGACTGGCGCGCATTTCTGATTCAATTACGTTCCCTGGTTTGTTTCGTTGTGCAGTCGCTGATAGTAGACTGCATTGACAGAACAATACCCACAGCGAGACTTCATGCAGACCAGTTTTGATTTCAGTTCCAGCACCATCCTCACAGCCGGGGTTGACGAAGTCGGCCGCGGCCCCCTGGCCGGGCCGGTGGTAACCGCCGCGGTGATCCTCGATCCGGATAAACCCATAGACGGACTGGCCGACTCCAAGGCGATCTCGGAGAAGAAGCGCGAGAAGCTGTTTGATGAGATCAAGGAGAAGGCGCTGGCCTGGGCCGTCGGTCGCTGCGAGGTGGAGGAGATCGATGAGCTGAATATCCTCCAGGCGACCATGGTGGCGATGCAGCGGGCGGTGGCAGGATTAACTCCTCAACCGGGGCATGCGCTGATCGATGGAAACCGTTGTCCCAAGCTGCCCTGCAGTGCCGAGGCGATAGTGAAGGGGGATAGCAAGGTTGCGGCGATTAGCGCGGCCTCGATTATCGCCAAGGTGACCCGGGATCGGGAGATGGTGGAGATGGATGCGCTCTATCCCGGATATGGCTTCGCCGGGCACAAGGGTTACCCCAGCAAGAAGCACATTGAGGCATTACAGCTGCTCGGTGTAACGCCGATCCACAGGCGCAGTTTTGGCCCCGTAGCACGTATGCTTGAGGACAATTGAGACCGGTTTCGACCTTCTCTCTGTCAAGACTTGTCCTTCCTCTGATAGCGGGTTAACGTTCCACCCCATGTCTGCCAATTTCATCCACCTCCGTCTGCATACCGAATTCTCCCTCACCGACGGTCTGGTGCGGGTGAAGCCGTTGATGGCAGCAGCGCGGGAGCGGGGGATGCCCGCGGTGGCTCTGACTGATCAGTGCAACCTCTTCGCCATGGTCAAGTTCTACTCCGCGGCCCTGGCTGCTGGGATCAAACCGATTATCGGTGTTGACCTGTGGGTCGAAAATCCCGATGAGCCTACCCGCCCCAGCCGTCTGGTGCTGCTGTGTAAGGATGAGACCGGTTACCGCAATCTCACCCGCCTGGTCTCCCGCAGCTACATCGAAAACCAGCATCGTGGCATTCCCATCCTCAAACGTGAATGGCTGACCGGTCAGGTCAAAGGATTGATTGCTCTCTCCGGTGGTCGTGAGGGAGATGTGGGGCAGGCACTTTTGAACGGTAAGAAGGAACTGGCGGCGCAACTGCTCACCGATTGGCTGCGCCTGTTTGCCGATAACTACTATCTGGAACTACAGCGTACCGGCCGTGATGGTGAAGAGGCCTACCTCCACGAAGCGGTAGCGATAGCGGGGACGATGGGCGTGCCCGTTGTCGCGACTAACGACGTACACTTCCTCGGTAAGGAGGATTTCGAGGCGCACGAGGTGCGGGTCTGTATTCATGACGGGCGTACCCTCGATGACCCACGCCGCGGCCGCCTCTATAGCGATCAGCAATACCTGCGCACCCCCGAGGAGATGGCCGAGCTGTTCGCCGATATCCCCGAGGCGCTGGAGAACAGCGTTGAGATCGCCAAGCGCTGCAACCTTGAACTGACTCTGGGCAAATCCTTCCTGCCCGATTTCCCCGTGCCCGACGGCATGACCATGGACGAGTACTTCCGCCAGCTCTCCCGCGAGGGACTGGAGAAACGCCTCGATGTGCTGCTGGACCGCAACGCAGCGGACTTCGCCGAGCAGCGTAAGCCCTATGACGAGCGGCTAGAGATGGAGCTGGATGTGATCATCCAGATGGGCTTCCCCGGCTACTTCCTCATCGTTGCCGACTTTATTCAGTGGGGTAAAAACAACGGCGTACCGGTGGGGCCGGGCCGCGGCTCCGGTGCCGGTTCACTTGTGGCCTACGCCCTGACTATCACCGACCTCGACCCACTCGCCTACGACCTGCTGTTCGAGCGCTTCCTCAACCCGGAGCGTGTTTCGCTGCCCGACTTCGACGTCGACTTCTGTATGGAAGGACGCGACCGGGTTATCGACTACGTAGCGGAAAAGTACGGTCGGGAGAAGGTGTCGCAGATCATCACCTATGGCACCCTGGCTGCCAAGGCGGTGGTACGCGATGTGGGTCGGGTGCTCAGTCACCCCTACGGCTTCGTCGACCAGATCGCCAAGCTGATCCCGTTCGAGATCGGCATGACCCTGGAGAAGGCGCTGGAGCAGGAGCCGGAGCTGAAGGATCGCTATGACCGCGATGAGGAGGTGACTACCCTCATCGACATGGCGATGAAGCTGGAGGGGATCACCCGTAACGCGGGCAAACACGCGGGCGGCGTGGTTATCGCACCCACTGAGCTGACCGACTTCTCGCCGCTCTACTGCGAGGAGGGTGGCCAGAGCATCGTTACCCAGTTCGACAAGAACGACGTGGAGGCGGCGGGTCTGGTGAAGTTCGACTTCCTCGGTCTGCGTACCCTTACCATCATCGACTGGGCCCTGGCCAACATCCGCAGCAGTCTGACCCTGCGCGGCGAATCGACTGATCTCTGTCCCGATATTGCCACTATCCCGCTGGACGACCCGGCCAGTTTCACCCTGCTTAAGGCGGCGCGTACCACCGCGGTGTTCCAGCTTGAATCCCGTGGTATGAAGGAGTTGATTGGTCGTCTGCAGCCGGACTGCTTCGAGGACATCATCGCCCTGGTGGCCCTGTTCCGTCCCGGCCCATTGCAATCGGGCATGGTGGATGACTTCATCAACCGTAAACATGGTCGGGCCAAGGTTGAATATCCCCACCCGGAACTGGAGCCGGTGCTCAGCCCTACCTACGGCGTCATTCTCTACCAGGAGCAGGTACAGCGGATCGCCCAGGTGCTGGCCGGTTACTCCCTCGGTGGCGCTGACCTGCTGCGCCGCGCCATGGGTAAGAAGAAGCCGGAAGAGATGGCCAAGCAGCGCGAGACCTTTACCACCGGAGCGGTGGAGCGAGGGGTAGAGGAGAAGACCGCCACCTACATCTTCGACCTGATGGAGAAGTTCGCCGGATACGGTTTCAATAAATCCCACTCTGCCGCCTACGCCCTGGTCTCCTACCAGACCCTGTGGCTCAAGCAGCACTACCCGGCCGAGTTCATGGCTGCGGTGCTCTCCGCCGACATGGACAACACCGACAAGGTGGTCACCCTGATCGAGGAGTGCAAGGAGATGGCACTCAAGGTGGTGTCGCCCTCAGTCAACACCAGCTCCTACAAGTTCACCGTCGATGCCGAAGGGGCCATTGTCTATGGTCTGGGTGCAATTAAGGGGGTAGGCGAGGGGGCTATCGAAGGGATCGTTCACGAGCAGCAGGCCAACGGCAACTTCAGCGATCTGTTCGACTTCTGCCGTCGCATCGACATCAAAAAGGCCAACCGCCGTGTATTGGAATCACTGATTCGTGCCGGGGCGCTGGACCAGCTAGGACCCAACCGCGCCACCCTGATGGCGGCGTTGCCCCAGGCGTTGCAGATGGCGGAGCAGGAGAGCCGCGCCGCCGCTGCCGGTACTGGCGATATGTTCGGTTTCGACGGCGATGCCCTGGAGGAGAGTGCGACCAGTTACGAGGTAGTGCCCGAATGGGACGACGATATCCGCCTAACCGGGGAGAAGGATACCCTCGGCCTCTATCTCACCGGTCACCCGATCAATAAATACGAATCAGAGATCAACGCCTTTACCACCTGCCGCATCGCCAGCCTCAATGGTGACAAGGCACAGAACGTGACCTTGGCAGGGCTCATTATCGCCATGCGTACCCGCCCCACCAAGCGCGGCGACAAGATGGGCTTTCTCACCATCGATGACCGCACCGCACGCATTGAGGTGACCCTGTTCAGCGATGTCTATGCCCGCTATCAGGAGATGCTGCTGATGGATCAGGTGGTGGTGGTCAGCGGTGAGGTGCGTCACGACGACTATTCCGGTGGTCTGGTTATGCGTTGTCAGGAGCTCTGCGACATGGAGCATGCCCGCGAACACTTTGCCCGCAACCTGCTGCTGGATCTGTCGCGGGAGCAGGCGCTTAATGGCTTTACCGGCGATCTGGAAAAGGTGCTCTCACCCTTCCGTGACGGTAGCTGTCCCATTGCCATCAACTACCGTAGTGATGAGGCCGTCAGCCGCCTCCGTCTGGGGGATGAATGGCGAGTACGCCCCACGGATGAGTTACTAAAACGACTACGTCATCTGGTGGGGGATGAGCAGGTCAGGGTTGAGTATTCGAGGCACTGACGACGGTCATTTGCCGGGCGCGACAAATCGTGCGACATTCACGTATAATCCCCGACTCGCTACTAATACTGACAACACGCGAAAAGAATACGAACACTATGAATATGAATTTTCTTGAATTCGAGCAGCCTATTGCCGAATTGGAAGCCAAAATCGAAGAGCTGCGCTATGTGGGTGACGATGCCGAGATCAACATCGGCGAAGAGATCACGCGCCTGCAGTCAAAGAGCAAGAGTCTGACCGAGTCGATCTTCTCCAATCTGAACTCCTGGCAGATCTCGCAGCTGGCGCGCCATCCGCAGCGCCCCTATACCCTCGAATATATCAACGAGATCTTTACCGACTTCGAAGAGCTGCATGGTGATCGCGCCTATGCGGATGACAAGGCGATTGTTGGTGGCGTAGCCCGCCTAGACGGACGTCCAGTGATGATCATCGGACATCAGAAGGGCCGTGACACCAAAGAGAAGGTGCTGCGCAACTTTGGTATGCCACGCCCGGAAGGCTACCGCAAGGCGCTGCGTCTGATGGAGATGGCTGAGCGTTTCCGCCTGCCGATCCTCACCTTTATCGACACCCCCGGTGCCTATCCTGGCGTTGGTGCGGAAGAGCGTGGTCAATCCGAAGCGATTGCCCGCAACCTGCTGGAAATGTCGCAACTGCGTACCCCGATCATCTGCACCGTGATCGGCGAAGGTGGTTCTGGCGGCGCACTGGCTATTGGCGTCGGCGATCGCGTGATGATGCTGCAATACAGCACCTATTCCGTTATCTCTCCGGAGGGCTGTGCCTCGATCCTGTGGAAGAGTGCGGAGAAGGCCTCCGATGCCGCCGAGGCGTTAGGTATCACTTCAGAGCGACTCAAGGAACTAGGCCTAATCGACTACATCGTCGCTGAGCCACTGGGTGGCGCACATCGTGATGTCCCAGCGATGGCTGCTAACATCAAGCGCGCCCTGCTGGGCAAGCTGGAAGAGGTGGACCGCCTCGATATCGCCCAGTTACTGGAAAATCGTTATCGCCGTCTGATGTCCTTCGGTAACTTCGAAACGAAATAGATAAAAGTTTTAACCGCAAAGGACGCGAAGTACGCAAAGGTAAAACGATCTCTATATCCAGCCTTTGTGTCTTCGCGTTACTCATTTCCAGAGGGGTGAGTTTCTGCCATGTCACAATCCCTTTCTGAACATCTTCTTACTACTCTGAAGTCACTACCGCCAGCGCCGTGCTATTGGGTCGCCTACAGTGGTGGCCTCGACTCCACTGTGTTGTTACATCTGATGTCCTCTCTTCGTGAACAACTCGAAGTGCCGCTGCTGGCGCTGCATGTGGATCACGCTCTCTCAGAACACTCAACCGAATGGTCGCGCCATTGCCGCGATGTTTGCGATGGACTGGATATTTCATTGACGGTTGAGCGGGTGAGCGTAGCGCGGGATAACGGCGATGGGTTGGAAGCAGCAGCGCGTCATGCCCGCTATGGGGTTTTCGAGCAGGTGCTGGGGCAGGGGGAGGCGCTGCTCTGCGCCCATCACCGGGATGACCAGGCGGAGACCTTACTGCTGCAACTGTTGCGCGGTGGCGGGGTGCACGGATTGGCGTCGATGCCTGTGCAACGTGCGCTGGGCAAGGGGCTGTTACTACGCCCGCTGCTCGGCAGGCCGCGCGCCGAGCTGGAGGCCTATGCCCGCGAACACGATTTGAAGTGGATCGACGACCCGAGCAACTTCGACACCACCCTGGAGCGAAACTACCTGCGCCACACCCTGCTGCCCCAACTGGAGGAGCGACGTGCCGGGATGCACAAGGTGCTGGCGCGGAGCGCCGCCAATTTCGCGGAGAGTGCCCATCTGCTGGATGAACTGGCGATGGAGGATCGGCGGGCGGCGTTGGGGGAGGGAGCGGTACTCTCCCTTTCTGTGCTGCGCGGATTGAGCCCGGCCCGTTGTCGTAACCTGCTGCGCTATCACTGTCGCCAACTGGGGTTGCCCCTGCCCGGTGTCAGCCAGCTACAGCAGGTGGTGGAGGCGTTGCTGCCTGCGGCAGAGGATGCGATGCCGAAAGTGAGCTGGCCTGGGGTCGAGGTGCACCGCTATCGCGACAGAGTATTCTTCATGCCACCCCTGCCTGCGCTACCGCCGCAGCCGTTTGCTGTGCACTGGGACGGGGCAGAGGAGATTGCACTACCCGAGGCATTGGGGAGTGTGCGAGTACAACGGGAGCGCGGTGAAGGTGTGTCAGTACAGAAGTTACACGGTGTCCGCTGTGAACTGCACCTGCGCCAAGGCGGTGAATCACTGGCCCTGCCTGGGAGGCAGGGACATCACGATCTGAAAAAGCTCTATCAGGAGGCTGGGGTGCCTCCCTGGGAGCGGGAACGTCGTCCGTTACTCTATGTAGAGGGCGAGTTAGCCCAGGTGCCAGGTCTATGGACGGCGGAAAATTTTGCCGCAACAGAAAAAGAAGAGGGAATTATGCTGCATTGGTCGTTATTCGCCATTGAAAAGGAAGAGCAAAACAACGACAATTAGTCCGGCCCAGCGCCGAAAACTTTTCCCCTGAACTCAGGCTCTTACGTTTTCATGACGAAGTACATCTTTATTACCGGCGGTGTGGTTTCCTCCTTAGGGAAGGGCATCGCTTCCGCTTCTCTTGCGGCCATCCTCGAAGCCCGCGGTCTCTCTGTCACCATGCTAAAGCTTGACCCCTACATCAACGTCGATCCGGGGACCATGAGTCCGTTCCAGCATGGTGAGGTCTTTGTTACCGAAGATGGTGCCGAGACCGACCTCGATTTGGGTCACTACGAGCGTTTCATTCGCTCCACCATGACCCAGCGAAACAACTTCACCACTGGCCGTATCTATGAACGAGTGATCCGCCGAGAGCGCCGTGGCGACTACCTTGGCGGCACAGTGCAGGTCATCCCGCACGTCACCGACGAAATGAAGCGCAGCATCAAAGCGGGCGCCGAAGGCTACGATGTGGCGATGGTGGAGATCGGCGGTACCGTCGGTGACATCGAATCACTGCCCTTCCTCGAGGCGATTCGTCAGATGAAGGTGGAGCTGGGTCACGATAGCGTGCTCTTCATGCACCTGACCCTGCTGCCCTATATCCCCACCGCAGGCGAGCTCAAGACCAAGCCGACCCAGCACTCGGTTAAGGAACTCCGTTCCATTGGTATCCAGCCAGATATTCTGATCTGCCGTGCCGACCGAGCGGTGCCGGAAGATGAAAAACGCAAAATTGCCCTCTTTACCAATGTGGAAGAGCGGGCGGTTATCTCCTGTGTCGATGTCGACTCCATCTACAGAATCCCGCTGGAACTGCATAAGCAGGGCCTCGACGATATCGTGGTGGAGAAACTGAACATGAAGACCAAGCCCGCCGACCTCTCCGAGTGGGAAGCGGTGAATCACGCTCTGCAAAACCCCACAGGTGAGACCACCATCGCCATGGTGGGTAAATATGTCGACCTGACTGAGGCCTACAAATCCCTCTCCGAAGCGCTGATCCATGCCGGGATCAAGACCCTGACCAAGGTGCGGATCGAATACATCGACTCGGAAGACGTGGAAAAGGATGGGATTGGTTGCCTGCAGGGTAAAGACGCCATTCTGGTCCCCGGCGGCTTTGGTGAGCGCGGCGTGGAGGGCAAGATCGCCGCGGTGCGCTACGCCCGTGAGAACAATATTCCCTATCTTGGTATCTGCCTCGGTATGCAGGTGGCAGTGATCGAATACGCCCGCAACGTGGCCGGTCTTGAAGCTGCCCACAGTACCGAATTCCGCAAAGAGGCGAAGCATCCGGTGATCGCGCTGATTACTGAGTGGGTCGAGGCCGATGGCACCGTGGTTACCCGCGATGAAAAATCGGACCTGGGCGGTACCATGCGTCTCGGCGGTCAAACCTGTCACCTGCAGGATGGCAGCAAGGTCCGTGATCTTTACAATAAGTCGAGCATTGTCGAGCGTCATCGCCATCGCTACGAATTCAATAACAACTACCGCGATCCTCTGAGTAAGGCTGGTCTGGTCTTTGCCGGTCTCTCCGAAGACCAGTCACTGGTGGAAGTGGTAGAACTCCCCGAGCACCCCTGGTTTGTCGCCTGTCAGTTCCACCCGGAATTCACCTCGACGCCGCGTGATGGGCATCCGCTATTTACAGGCTTTGTCGCTGCGGCACGTAAGCACGCGGAGAACAAGGCCTGATGAAGCTATGCGGCTTCGAGGCGGGCCTCGACCATCCTCTGTTTTTGATCGCCGGTCCCTGTGTGATCGAGAGCGAGCAGCTGGTGCTCGACACCGCCGGTGAGTTGCAATCTCTCTGTAACGAACTGGGGATAAACTTCATCTTCAAGGCCTCCTTCGACAAGGCCAATCGTACCTCCTCATCCAGCTTCCGTGGCCCGGGTGTGGAGCAGGGGCTGGCGATTCTGGAGAAGGTGAAAAAACAGTACGGCCTGCCGGTACTCACTGATGTTCACGAAGACACTCCGTTGGCCGAGGTTGCGGCGGTAGTCGATGTGTTGCAGACACCAGCGTTCCTCTGTCGCCAGACCAACTTTATTCAGGAAGTGGCGCGTCAGGGAAAACCGGTGAACATCAAAAAGGGGCAGTTCCTCGCTCCCTGGGACATGGCCAACGTGGTGGAGAAGGCCCGCGAGGTCGGTAACCAGCAGATCATGGTCTGCGAACGGGGTGCCTCCTTCGGCTACAATACATTGATTAGCGACATGCGCGGCCTGGCCGTGATGCGCGCCACCGGTAGTCCGGTGGTGTTCGACGCCACCCACTCGGTACAACAGCCTGGTGGTCTGGGTGGACGTTCTGGTGGCCAGCGCGAATTTGTGCCGGTGCTGGCACGCGCTGCGGTGGCCAGTGGTATCGCCGGGCTGTTTATGGAGACCCACCCGGATCCTGACAAGGGTCTTTCAGACGGTCCCAATATGTGGCCGCTGGCAAAGATGAAGCCACTGCTAACCACACTCAAGATGCTGGATGAAGCAGTAAAACAACAAGGCTTTATCGAAAACGATTTCATTTAACTTCTAACGACAATTAAATTCTGGATAGTGATAATCAATGAGTGACAACAACACCAAAATTGCAATCGTACGTGCCCGTGAAATTATCGACTCCCGTGGTAATCCCACGGTTGAGGCTGACGTGATCCTGGAAGGAGGCGCGATGGGGCGTGCCGCCGTTCCTTCTGGTGCTTCAACCGGTTCTCGTGAAGCGATTGAACTGCGAGACAACGATGCGGAGCGTTTTGGCGGCAAGGGCGTACTCGATGCCGTCGCCAATGTTAACGGCCCTATCGCCAAGGCGTTAAACGGGATGGACGTGAACGATCAGAAGATCATCGACCAGACCATGATTGAACTGGATGGCAGTGAGAACAAAGGCGAACTCGGCGCTAACGCCATCCTCGCGGTCTCACTGGCCTGCGCCAAGGCTGCCGCGATGGCTAATGAACTGCCACTCTACCGCTATCTGGCAGAGGGTAAGGGTGTGGAATTCACCCTGCCGGTACCGATGATGAACATCATCAACGGCGGAGAGCATGCCGATAATAGTGTCGATATGCAGGAGTTCATGATCGTACCTGTAGGCGCCCCTTCCATCAGCGAGGCGATTCGTTACGGTTCCGAAGTCTTCCATGCACTGAAGAAAGTATTGAGTGCCAAGGGCATGAATACCGCTGTCGGTGATGAAGGTGGTTTTGCCCCAGATCTCTCTTCCAACGAAAAGGCGATTCAGGTGATCCTGGAAGCGATCGAAATGGCCGGTTACACGGCGGGCGAAGACATCATGATTGCTATCGATGCTGCCAGCTCAGAATTCTACAAAGACGGTAAGTACAACCTCGCCTCTGAAGGTAAGGAACTGACTGCTGAAGAACTGATCGACCTGCTGGAAGAATGGGTAGAGAAGTATCCGATCATCTCCATCGAAGATGCGATGGACGAGAGTGACTGGGACGGCTGGAAAATGTTGACTGAGCGTCTTGGCAAGAAGATCCAGCTGGTGGGTGATGACCTGTTCGTGACCAACCCGAAGATCCTTCAGGAAGGTATCGATAAAAGCATCGCTAACTCCATTCTTATCAAGGTCAATCAGATCGGTACCCTGACAGAGACCCTGGAAGCAATCCAAATGGCCAAGGATGCTGGTTACACCGCAGTGATCTCCCACCGTTCCGGTGAGACCGAAGATACCACCATTGCCGATCTGGCTGTGGCGACCAATGCGGGTCAGATCAAGACTGGCTCCATGTCCCGTTCTGACCGGGTGGCTAAATATAATCGCCTGATCCGTATTGCCGAGGCCCTGGGCGAGAAAGGGACCTACCCCGGCCGTGGAGCGTTCTACAATCTTAATGATTAGTAAGCTTTGCGCTTCACTTCACAATAACTGGCCCGGCCAACCACAAGGTTGCCCGGGCCTGATATTATCTAGACCATGAAATGGCTTGCCGGAATTCTCTTCGCCCTGTTACTGCTGCTGCAATATCAATTGTGGTTCGGCAACAATGGTCTATTCCGTGGCTGGCAACTGGAGCAGAAGGTCGAGCTGCAAAAGGCCGAAAACGCCAAGCTGAAAGAGCGCAACAAGGCGCTGGAGGCTGAGGTTCGCGATCTCAAGCACGGTATGGAAGCGATAGAAGAACGGGCGCGCGCTGATCTGGGGATGGTGAAAAAAGATGAAACCTTCTATCAGGTCGTGGAAGAGTAACCGGTGTCAGTGCAGATAAAGGGCCGTAGAGCGTAATGTCTGATCAAGCCAAATACTGGGCAGTGATCCCCGCCGCTGGAGTTGGTAGCCGGATGCAGGCGGATCGTCCCAAGCAATACCTGCCGCTACACGGCAAGACGGTGCTGGAGCATACCTTGGCCCGCTTCCTCGAACACCCGCAAATCAGCGGTGTGGTGGTTGCCCTGAGTGAGAACGACCCCTGGTGGCAGGAACTGGCTCTAAAGCATCCAAAATTGTATACCGCACTGGGTGGTGCAGAGCGCTGTCACTCGGTACTGAATGCATTGAATGGACTACAGTCACAGGCTGACGCAAGTGATTGGGTACTAGTGCACGATGCCGCACGCCCCTGTCTGCGCAGTGAAGATATCGACCTTCTGATCAACGCACTGCATGAGCACACGGTTGGTGGTTTGCTCGGCTTGCCGGTGGCGGACACAGTTAAGCGGACTGGCAACGATGATTCGGTGCTAGAGACTGTGCCACGTGAACATCTTTGGCGAGCCCTTACACCACAAATGTTTCGCCTGGGCGAATTGCGTGTAGCACTCGAATCGGCGCTTAAGCAAGGGCAACTGGTCACCGATGATGCCTCGGCGATGGAGCTTGTAGGAAAGTCGCCGAAGATGGTTGAAGGTCACGCGGATAACATCAAGATTACCCGCCCCAGTGATTTGCGTCTAGCAGAGCTTTATTTGAATGAATTAAATGCTGGGAAAGAATAAATCTCATTGAATCCTGCGTCTGCCCATCCTGTTTCAATCAGATGTCTATAAATTTACTATCCTTAGAGCTTATAAAGTCAGAATAAGTGGAGCTGTTTATGGATGTCCCGACAATTCAGGCATATCTCGAAGGTGTTACAGAAAAACTGATCGACGTGATCAGCAGCCCGGGCTTCTACTCACAGGTTGGGATGATTCTTTTAGCCATTATTCTGGCCTACTATCTTTCCGCGCTCCTCAATCGAAAATCAGTGTTACTAAATTCCCCGCCAAGCAACGGTTCGTTGCACTTTCTTCGCCAAGGAATTTACCAGCTTAGGGGACAACTGTTTCCGTTATTCATCATCCTGTTCATGATGCTAACGATTGATTTGAGTGAATATCTCTTTAAGCAAAGCTGGCTAGTGCGTATCGCCGAAGGGTTTGCCGTCGTTCTGATGCTCTATTCTCTAATTGGTCGGTTTGTAAATAATGCAATGCTGGAAAAACTGATCAAACTGTTCGTTATTCCAATAGCTCTTTTGTACATCTTTGGATGGTTGGGTTTTGTAGTCACCTATCTGGAAGGCAAGGTTCTCGTTATCGGCAATATTAGCATCTCTGCTTACGGGATCTTCCGAGTAGTCATATTTGGCGCGTTGTTGTTCTGGTTAGGGAGTTTGTCGAATAACGTAGGTCAGAAAGTTATCAGACAGCAAGAGAGTCTGGATGTTAGTACGCGAGAGATATTTGCCAAGATATATCAGGTCGTTCTTGTTGTTGTTGTTTTTATTTTAATGTTGCAGGTGATGGAGGTTAACATCACTGCACTAGCCGTATTTGGTGGTGCACTTGGTGTCGGGATTGGTTTTGGTCTGCAATCAATTGCCGCAAACTTTATCTCTGGTTTAATTCTATTACTTGATCGGTCGCTCGCGATTGGTGACTACATTGAATTAGAAGACGGACGCATGGGTACTATTCGAGAGTTGAATATGCGTTTTATTATGCTGGAAACCTACGATGGCAAAGAGGTTATGGTGCCAAACGAGAAGTTTATCAGCACCTCTTTCACCAACTGGACTCACTCGAATAAAAAACAGCGCTATTCAATAGAGTTCCAGGTTGCATACTCGACTGATTTGCATAAGTTATTTGACCTGTTGCGCAAGGTCGTCTCCAGTCACCCAAAAGTATTGAGTGGGACAGAATTTCCAGTCGAATATGTGGCTGATGCAGAAATCAAAGGATTTGGGGATTCAGGAGTCGATATACTGATTGAATTCTGGATGGAGGGGATCGATGATGGTGAGCATCGTGTTGGTGGCGATCTCTATCTGATGATTTGGGATGCATTGAAAGAGAACGAGATAGAGATACCATTCCCTCAGCGCGAAATTAAAATCGTCAAGGTTGGGGAGGGTTCGTGAAGCTCAGATGTGAACATGAAACATCGAATTATGGAGTGGAGTAGATGAAGATCGGCCACGGTTACGACGTACATGCTTTTAGCGATGGAGATCACATCGTTCTCGGTGGTGTGCATATTGCACATCACCACACCTTTGCCGCACACTCTGACGGCGATGTTCTGATCCATGCACTCTGCGATGCGTTACTTGGAGCACTTGCCCTCGGTGATATTGGTCGCCACTTTCCCGACAGTAGCGAAGAGTTTCGTGGCATCGATAGCCGTATCCTGTTGCGCCGTGTGATGGAGCTAGTTCAACAACACGGTTATCGCCTGGGTAATGCGGATATGACTATTATCGCCCAGTCGCCGAAGCTTTATATCCATGTGGACACCATGCGTGAGAATCTGGCGCAGGATCTGCAGACCGAGATTGGTCAGGTCAACGTCAAGGCGACTACCACGGAAAAACTGGGTTTTACAGGACGTGAAGAGGGGATTGCTGCCCACGCAGTAGTGTTGCTTGTGAATGACGAATAACAATCCCCTGCCGCAATGGGCATATGTCCTGGGCAAACCTTCCTGCACTGCACACCTTCGTACCACCCCGGAAGATTTTGTTGTCGATGAAGTGCTGGGTTTCGATCCGGACGGCGATGGTAATCATGCCCTGTTGCAAATCCGTAAACGTAATACCAATACCGAATGGCTTGCGCGGCAACTTGCCGAACTGGCAGGTGTGCCCTTGGGCGAAGTGGGTTATGCGGGGCTCAAGGATCGCCGAGCAGTCACCACTCAATATTTCAGCGTTAATCTTAGTGGTAAGAGTGAGCCCGACTGGCAGAGTTTGGCCTCGGAAGAGATTGCGATTCTTGAGGTGGATCGGCATCATCGTAAACTGAAGCGCGGCAATCTGCTGGAAAATCGCTTTCGTCTTACCCTGCGAGAATTAGATGGAGAGTGTGAGGCGCTGGAGCAGCGCCTGGAAAAGATTCGTGAACGTGGCGTTCCCAATTACTTCGGTTCACAGCGCTTCGGGCGAGATGGCGGCAATCTGAAAAAAGTAGAGGCGTTGTTCCGCAACGAGTTTCAGGAAAGGGACCTGCATCTACGCGGGCTTTATCTCTCCGCTGCACGCTCCTATCTTTTTAATCAGGTGCTCAGTGCACGGGTTGAGGCAGGAAACTGGAATCGTGCACTGCCTGGTGAGTCGCTATTGATGAATGGTACTACCAGCACCTTTACTGTGCGGCTTCTCAGCAATGAGATCGAACGCAAGGTAGCAATGGGTGAGCTTCATCCCGGTGGGCCCTTATGGGGGCAAGGTAAGCTTGCGGTGCTGGCAGATGTGTTGGCACTGGAGAGTGCGGTACTGGCCGAAGAGTCCCTGATGCGTGAAGGTCTAGAAAAAGCGGGGCTGGAACAGGAGCGTCGCTCGTTGCGCTTGCCAGTTAAAGGATTACAGTGGCAATTCACTCAACCACACCAGTTGCAACTTGAGTTTGCGCTACCTGCCGGTGCCTATGCCACCAGTGTGATACGAGAACTTGTCCTGGTAAGTGAGAACAACTAGTCGATTTTAAAGGTCGTCACCAGGTTTGTCAGTCTTTCAGAAATACCGTTCAGATTGGTGTTGGCTTCATGGATCCGTTTACCACCCTCCGATGAGTGCTCGGCGATCTCACTAATACTCATAATGTTTCTGTTGATCTCTTCGGCAACATGTAACTGCTGCGCCGAGGCTTCGGCAATTTGTGCATTCATCTGAGTAATATTGCTTACTGCTGCTGCGATCTTCTCCAGTGAAGTTCCGGCACTGGCGGACTGTTCTGTACTCGACTGGGTGTGCTGACGACTCTTCTTCATTACCTCTACTGCCTGTGCGGCGCCAGCTTGCAGGCGGGCAATCATCTCTTCGATCTCTTCGGTCGATTTCTGGGTCCGGGTTGCAAGGGCGCGGACTTCATCGGCGACTACGGCAAATCCGCGTCCCTGTTCACCTGCGCGAGCAGCTTCAATTGCCGCATTCAGCGCCAGCAGATTGGTCTGTTCTGAGATGTCTTTGATTACATCAAGTACACCACCGATCTTCTCGCTTTCATGCTCCAGTCCACTTATGGCGCCGGCCGCGCTCTGCATCTCCTGCGCCAGTGACTCAATATCATCAATAGTGCTGGTGACGATTCGTCTTCCATCCTGTGCTGCACTGTCTGCGCTGGTGGCAGAATCGGCGGCAATACCTGCACGCTCGGCAACCTCCTGCATCGACGAAGTCATTTCGTGAATGGCCGTGGCCACCTGTTCGGTTTGTCGTAGCTGCTGTTCAACGCCACTGCGGGTGATGTTTATGACCTCGGCTAACTGTCCAACTGAATTATCCAGCTGTGTACTTGCTTCGTTGAGTTCCTGAACCATCTCCAGCATGGCAATGCGGATGGTGCCTGCGCTTTCAGCAATATCACCCAGTTCGTCATTTGAGTGACGTGTGATCGGCATACTGAAGTCGTGCTCTGCCATGCGTTTCAGTTTGTATGAGAGTTCCCGTGAAGGATTGAGAATGAATTTCTGCAGGGAGAAATTGAACTGCAGAAAAGCAAACAGCACCGCCAGTGCCATGGCAATAAGTCCGGTTTTGATGGTGTCGCGCGCATGGTTCGCAACATCCCCACCCACCAGTTTGGCCTGTGCAGATACTTTCGCCGTCGCTTTGTCTAGCAGGTCATACGCAGGATCGATGATGTCGCGCTCAATCTGATTGCGTTTCGAGTTAGATATCTCAGTTTTACTGGCGGCGATGTGAAGTTGTTGCTGGAGGGTCGCGAAACGGCGGATAGCCTTTCCTGTTTCATCAACGCCATGTTTCAGTTGCAGTGTTGCTATCTGTTGTTGTACCGCGCTGTTCAGGGTGTCGTAACGCGTTGTGTCAGTTTGCGAGTTAAGCTGCCTTTTATTCCAGCTCAGTACCAGGCGTGAGAAATCGCTGCGCAGGGTGAGCAGGGCACGCTCGGTTGTCATCTGATCGGCAATTAGCGTCTGATACTGCTGCTGATTCTGATCAGCTCCCCATAAACCGTAGAGCGCAGAGGCGAGCAGGAGGAGGGTGCCGGCACCTGTGATCAGCATCAGCTTGCCGCGAATACTGGAGAAAAAACGGTTCATCGTAAGAAACCACCCGCCTGACCACTAGAAATAGAGTATGGCCACGACATGGCCACCATTCCAGTTATCGGCAGGTGATGTAACTACTTGAATTGCATGCAGCTCTCAGGTTCGGCGTTTGGCTTCGCGGCGCAACAGGACATAGATCGCGCCGGTTCCCCCGTCTACGGGCCTCGCAGAGCAGAAGGCGAGTACTTCGATTCGCTGACGCAGCCAGTGATTGACCTTACCCTTGAGGACAGGCTGTTTGTGTAGTGAGCCGTGTCCCTTGCCGTGAATGATGCGGACTGTTTTGAGATGCTTATCCAGAGCATGGTGAAGAAAAGCAGTGAGTGTTTGGCGCGCTTCGTCGACCCGCAGACCGTGCAAATCGAGTTCCGCCTCCACCGCGTATTGACCGCGGCGTAGTTTTTTCAGCACGCTGTGTTGTAGGCCGGGGCGGCTGTAGAGTAGCTCCTCGCCGGTCTCCAGTTCTGCCGGGTCAATATCGCCGCTGAGCATATCATCGAGGACCTGCTGCTCGTCCTGTTCCCGCTTAAGCGGGCGGGGAGGCGGTGGATCGCGATGTGGGGTGACACGTCCGTGCGTCAGCGGTACCGCGTCGGCCACCGCCTCGCGGAACAGTTTTTTGTCGTCAGGGCTGATTTTATCTTTCTTGCTCACTGGCTTACGTCACCGTGCGGATTGTTTTTTCGAGTCTAACATACGCATTTAGGGTTCATGCTGAGGGACCGACGCTGGTATAGTTGGACGCAACTTTATTGAGCAAATCGATCTTCCTGCCGGGTGCCCTGACTGAATGAAAATATTGATAAGTAACGACGACGGCTACCTGGCCCCTGGAATTAACTGTCTGGCTGAGCACCTGGCTGAAATTGCCGAGGTCACCGTGGTGGCGCCGGAGCGTGATCGTAGTGGTGCCAGTAACTCCCTGACCCTCGATAATCCCCTGCGGGTGCAGCCGGTGGCCGAACATGTCTATCGGGTCGACGGTACCCCTACAGATTGTGTGCATATTGCCATTACCGGGATGTTGGAGGAGGAGCCGGATATGGTGGTCTCCGGGATCAACGCCGGGGCCAATCTTGGCGACGACGTGCTCTACTCCGGTACCGTCGCAGCCGCGATGGAGGGCCGTTTTCTCGGCCTGCCGGCGATGGCAGTTTCCCTCTGTGCCACATCCGGCCATACGTTTACCCACTACGACACCGCAGCCCGGGTGGCGATTCGCCTGTTGCAGCGTCTGCAGGAGAACCCGTTACCTGCGGACACCATTCTCAACGTCAATGTCCCCGACCTGCCGTGGGAACAGCTTCAGGGTTTTGAAGTGACCCGCCTGGGACATCGGCACAAGGCCGAGGCGGTGATTCGCGATAACGACCCGCGAGGCCGGCCCATCTACTGGATCGGCCCCGCCGGGGTGGAGCAGGACGCCGGACCCGGTACCGATTTCCACGCCATTCGCCAGCAACGCGTCTCGATAACTCCGCTGCAGGTCGATCTCACTCGTCACAATCTGCTTGATGACATGGCTACCTGGCTTGAGGGGATCGGCTGATATGACACCACAGCGCATGCAGGGCATCGGCATGACCTCCCAGCGGACCCGCGAGCGACTGGTACAGCGACTGGCGGAGAAGGGGATCAATGACTCCCGTGTGCTGGCGGCGATTCGGCTGGTGCCGCGCCATCTGTTTGTAGATGAGGCACTCGCCTCACGTGCCTATGAAGACACCGCTCTGCCCATCGGTAATAGCCAGACCATCTCCCAGCCCTATGTGGTGGCGCGGATGACCGAGGCTTTACTGGAAAATGGAGCACATAAGGTACTAGAGGTAGGTACCGGTTGTGGCTACCAGACTGCGGTGCTGGTCAGTTTGGGATTGGAGGTCTACAGCATCGAACGAATCCGCGCCCTCTATGAGAAGGCACGACGGGTCCTGGGTGAGATCCGCCATACCCCGACACGTATGCGCCATGGTGATGGCTACGAGGGGTGGAAGACGGAGGCCCCTTTTGATGCCATTCTGGTTACCGCCGCGCCAGAGAGTGTGCCGGAGGCGTTACTGCAGCAACTGGCCGATGGTGGTCAGCTGATTATTCCGGTCGGTGCGGGCAGCGGACAGGAGTTGCTGCGTATCACCCGACAGGGCAATGAGTTCACTCGTCAGGTGCTCGACCTCGTCACCTTCGTGCCGATGTTGGGCGGGACCGACAGTAAAGGGAGTCGATGAGTATCTTTTCCAAACTTTATGACAAGGTAATTGGCTGGTCGCGTCATCCGCATGCCCCCTGGTATCTGGCAGGGCTCAGTTTCGCTGAGTCCTCCTTTTTCCCTATTCCGCCCGATGTGATGCTGGCGCCGATGTCCTTGTCACAACCACAGCGGGCGTGGCGCTTCGCCCTGCTCACCACCGCTGCATCGGTGCTGGGTGGAATGCTCGGTTATCTGATTGGGGTTTTTGCCTTCGATTTTGTCGAACCATGGTTGCACCAGGCGGGATACTGGGATGCCTATCTACAGGTTAACGAGTGGTTCTCTACCTGGGGTTTCTGGGCAGTGTTTCTTGCCGGTTTCTCACCAATCCCCTACAAGCTCTTTACCATCAGTGCCGGGGTGATCGGCATGGCCTTTTTCCCCTTTGTGCTGGCCTCGGCCATTGGTCGTGGTGGACGTTTCTTTCTGGTTGCAGGATTAATGCGTTGGGGAGGCGAGAAAATGGAGCAATCTCTGCGTGTATATATTGATCGCATCAGCTGGGCATTGGTGATTTTGCTGGTGGTGCTCTATTTCGTGCTCAATAGTGGTGGCCATGGTTAATTTATGGCGTAACGGTGCTGTGGCAATGCTGTGTGGCGTTTTGCTGAGCGCCTGCGGCGAGTTACAGCCCATGGACGCAAGCGGCCAGATGATCGATTACCGGGTCAGCGCCGGCGACACCCTGTACTCCATTGCCTGGCGCTATGGCTATGACCACCAGGAAGTAGCTGCGTGGAACAATATACCAGCCCCCTTTATTATCCATCCTGGTGACCATATCTACCTCATACCCCCAGGGAAGGATGTCCCTGGCAATTTGCCGGTGAACACGGCGAATGGTGAAACATCTCAAGCTAATCCCCAACCGTCCGATAACGGGAATGCAGGGAACGCAGTGGCGTCTCGACCATCAACGTCGACGGTTGTTTCTACGCTGCGGGAAAAGGCTGAAAATGCCTACAAGCGAATCAAGGACAGTACAGTACACTGGGCCTGGCCGACTAGCGGAAAAGTGCTTAATGGTTATTCTCCCAGCAAGGGAAAAAAAGGTCTGGATATTGGTGGTCGCATCGGCCAGCAGATTCGGGCCGCAGCGGGTGGTGCTGTGGTCTATAGTGGTAGCGGACTGATTGGTTACGGCAAGCTGATTATTATCAAACACAACGACGCCTATCTGAGCGCCTACGGACACAATAGCAAGTTGCTGGTTTCAGAAGGCAAGACAGTGAAGCAGGGGGAAGTTATCGCCGAAATGGGCGATAGCGGCAAAGAAGGTGTCATGCTTCATTTTGAGATTCGCCGGAATGGAAAACCGGTGGACCCACGAAGTTATTTACCAAGAAAAGGTTCCTGAGGAAGGCATCTATGACAATTGAAAACGCACCCGAAGATAACAAGCAGCAAGTTGATGAGGAGGAAAAAGATCTCCTCGACTCGGGTGATGAGGAAGAAGAGGAAGAGGTCAAGGAAGAGCCAGAGTTGTATGAGGCTGACGCCGAAGTGACCTTCAAGGCTGGTGCGATTCCCGATGGGCAGCTGGACGCCACACGCCTCTATTTGAGTGAAATCGGTTTCTCTCCGTTGCTGAGTGCTGAAGAGGAGGTGTTCTACTCTCGCATGGCGCAGCGGGGTGAAGAGGCCGGACGCAAGCGTATGATCGAAAGCAACCTGCGTCTGGTGGTCAAGATAGCCCGCCGCTACCTTAACCGTGGACTGGCGCTGCTGGATCTGATTGAAGAGGGAAACCTCGGCCTGATCCGTGCGGTGGAAAAATTCGATCCAGAGCGCGGTTTTCGTTTCTCCACCTATGCCACCTGGTGGATTCGCCAGACCATAGAACGGGCGATCATGAATCAGACCCGTACCATCCGTCTGCCGATCCATGTGGTGAAAGAGATCAACGTCTATCTGCGTGCGGCCCGCCATCTGGCGCAGAATCTGGATCATGAGCCCAGCCCGGAAGAGATCGCCGAGATGCTCGACAAGCCCATTGAGGACGTAAAACGCATGATGGGCCTCAACGAGCGCGTTACTTCAGTAGATGTGCCAATGGGGCGCGATGCTGACAAGTCATTGCTCGATGCGATTCCCGATGAAAACAACATGGACCCTTCCGATCTGCTGCAGGATGAAGATATCCGCGGCAATATTGACCTCTGGTTGAGCAAACTTAGCGACAAGCAGCGTGAAGTAGTGGAGCGCCGTTTCGGGCTGCACGGCTATGACGTTTCAACACTGGAGGAGGTAGGAGCCGAGATTGGTGTGACCCGTGAACGGGTGCGTCAGATCCAGATCGAGGCACTACGTCGTCTGCGCGAAATCCTGGAGAGTCAGGGTTACAGTGGAGATGCGTTGTAGGAATGGCCCTGAATGTATAAACAAATGCCGCCAGTTAGGCGGCATTTTTGTTTCTGGGGGAAGCTTTTTTACTCTTCGATGATGATTGCAGCGGCTACACGACGGCCTTCAGCAGCGAGAATATTGAATGTACGACAGGCTGCCGCTGAGTTCATCACCTCATAGCCGATCCCCAGGCTGATCAGTGCCGCCAATTGCTCTGTGCCAGGGAAGTGAAGGCTCTTGCCGGTGCCCAGCAGCAACACCTCCATATCCAGTTCTGCCAGGGCCGCCAGGTCGGTACCACGGGTTTGCGTCAGCGACTCGGGCGCCCACTCCTGTTGTAACTGCGCCGGTGTGATAATGAAGCTGTGGCGGAGGGAGAGGAGCTGTTCACCGGGCCTGGGGGAGTTCAGGATCACCTCATCGCCGCGGTAAGCGTGGATGCTATAGATACCTTCACTCTGTTCTCTGCGTACTTGCATACAATTTTCCGTAATAAATTAAATGCTTATCGGTGTTTCGTTGATTGACAGGTATAATAGGCGCCAGTAATGTTAGCAACCTTCATTTCCCTGAATTGAGTGCCTGTTCCCGCTTTGGCGGGTAGATTGTGGATGCCGTCACCTTGATAGAAGATTTCCAGAGAATCAAGCGTTTACCGCCGTATGTCTTCGCCATCGTCAATGAGTTGAAGGCCAAGGCACGTGCGCGTGGTGAGGATATCATCGATTTCGGCATGGGCAACCCGGATCAGCCGACCCCACCACACATCGTCGAAAAGCTGGTCGAAGCGGCCCAGCGCAACGACACCCATCGCTATTCCATGTCTCGGGGCATCCCCCGTCTGCGTAAAGCGATCTGCAACTGGTACAAAGATAGCTACGACGTTGAGATTGATCCTGAGAAAGAGGCGATCGTCACCATCGGCTCCAAAGAGGGACTGGCGCACCTGGCACTGGCCACCACGGGCCCCGGCGACGCCATACTGGTGCCCAATCCGGCCTATCCGATCCACCCCTACGGTTTTGTGATCTCCGGCGCCGATATCCGCCATGTACCGATGGTTCCGGACAGGGATTTCTTTGCCGAGCTGGAAAAGGCGATCCGCGACTCCTGGCCGAAACCGAAATTCCTGGTGCTCAATTTCCCCGGCAACCCCACCGCCCAGTGCGTCGAGCTCGACTTCTTCGAGCGGGTGGTAGCCATCGCCCGTGAACATGAGATTTGGGTGATTCACGATCTGGCCTATGCCGAGATCGTCTTCGACGGCTACAAGGCACCGTCGATTATGCAGGTAGAGGGGGCCAAAGAGGTGGCGGTAGAGTTCTACTCCCTGTCGAAGAGTTATAACATGCCCGGCTGGCGGGTCGGCTTTATGGTAGGCAATCCGGTGTTGGTTGGCGCCCTGGCGAAGATAAAATCCTACCTCGACTATGGCATGTTCACCCCGATCCAGGTGGCTGCGATCAGCGCCCTGGAGGGATCCCAGGATTGTGTGCGCGAGATCCGCGAGATGTACCAAGCGCGCCGCGACGTGCTGTGTGAGGGACTCGATTCAGTGGGTTGGAAAGTGGAACGCCCAAAGGCGACCATGTTTGTCTGGGCACCGATCCCAGAGGCGTATCGTCACCTTGGTTCACTGGAGTTCTCCAAGAAGTTGCTGGATGAGGCCAAGGTGGCGGTCTCCCCCGGCGTTGGCTTTGGTGAGTACGGTGATGACCATGTACGCTTTAGTTTAATTGAGAACGAACACCGCACTCGTCAGGCGATTCGCGGGATTCGTGAAATGTTCCGTAAGGACAATCTACTTTGAACAAACCTGCACCCGACACCGAACCTATGCGCCCGATACAGAAATCCTCCAAGCTTGCCAACGTTTGCTACGACATCCGTGGCCCAGTGATGGCCCACTCCCGTCTGATGGAGGAGGAGGGGCATCGCATCATCAAACTCAATATCGGTAATCTGGCACCGTTTGGTTTCGATACTCCGGAAGAGATCCAGCAGGACGTGATCCATAACCTGCCGCAAGCTTCTGGCTATTCAGAGTCAAAGGGATTGTTCGCTGCACGCAAGGCGATCATGCACTACACCCAGTCCAAGGGGATTCCCGGTGTCGGTATGGACGATATCTACATTGGCAACGGTGCATCAGAGTTGATCGTACTGGCGATGCACGGTTTGCTGGAGAACGGTGACGAAGTACTGGTGCCGACCCCCGATTACCCGCTATGGACCGCTGCTGTCAGCCTCGGTGGCGGCAAGCCGCGCCACTACATCTGCGATGAAGGCAGCGGCTGGTTGCCGGATCTGGACGATATCCGCGGCAAGATCACCGATAAAACCCGGGCCATCGTGGTTATCAATCCGAACAACCCGACCGGTGCGCTCTATCCCGATGATTTACTCAAAGAGCTGGTCGAGATCGCCCGTCAGCATCAGCTGATTATTTACGCCGACGAGATCTACGACAAGATGCTCTACGACGGCGCCAGTCACACTTCCATCGCCTCACTGGCTGAAGATGTGCTGTGTGTGACCTTTAACGGCCTGTCGAAGAACTACCGTGCCTGCGGTTATCGCGCAGGTTGGATGGTGGTCTCCGGTGAACAGGAGCATGCCCGCGACTATATAGAAGGGTTGGATATCCTCTCCTCCATGCGCCTCTGCTCCAACGTGCCGGGACAGTTTGCTATTCAAACCGCATTGGGCGGCTACCAGAGCATCGACGAACTGGTGGCGGAGGGTGGACGTCTGCGTCGCCAGCGTGATACCGCCTGGGAGATGATCAATTCTCTACCCGGCGTTAGCTGTGTAAAACCCTCTGCGGCGCTCTACCTGTTCCCCCGGCTAGACCCGAAGATGTATCCTATCGCCAATGATCAACAGTTCGTGCTGGATCTGTTGAAGGACGAAAAGGTGCTGGTGGTACAGGGCACTGGGTTCAACTGGATAGAGCCGGACCACTTCCGCATGGTCTTTTTGCCCAACGGCGATGACCTGACCGAGGCGGTCAGTCGTATCGAACGTTTTCTTGATCACTATCGCAAGCGCCACGCCTGAGGCGCCGCTAACACGTAAACACAAGGGTTGTCATGAACGCTGTAAAAATTGGATTGCTGGGACTGGGCACCGTCGGCGGCGGTACCGTCAACGTACTGCAACGCAACGCGGACGAAATCGCTCGTCGTGCAGGTCGTGCTATTGAGATCGTGCACGCCTCAGCGCGTGACCTGGACAAGCCACGCATCTGCGACACGGGCGATATCCAGTTAACCACCAATCCAGTCGAAGTTGTCGACAATCCGGAAGTGGATGTTGTGGTCGAATTGATCGGCGGTGATACCCTTGCCCACGAAATGGTGATGCGCGCAATCAACAACGGTAAGCACGTGGTCACTGCCAACAAGGCGCTGATTGCCAAACACGGCAACGAGATTTTCGACGCGGCCCACGAGAAGAGCGTGATGATCGCCTTTGAGGCGGCGGTAGCCGGTGGTATCCCCATCATCAAGTCGATCCGCGAGGGTCTTTCGGCTAACAGCATTGACTGGTTGGCGGGGATAATCAACGGTACCGGAAACTTTATTCTGACCGCGATGCGTGACGAGGCTCGTGACTTCGGTGATGTATTGGCCGAAGCACAACGTCTCGGTTACGCTGAAGCCGATCCAACCTTTGACGTAGAAGGGATCGATGCGGCGCACAAGCTGACCATTCTCGGTTCCATCGCCTTTGGTATGCCGCTCAATTTTGAAGCCGTTCACACCGAGGGTATCTCACGTATTACCCGCGATGATGTGGCAGTAGCCGATGAGCTGGGATACAGCATCAAGCATCTGGGTATCGCGCGCCGTACGGTACAGGGGATCGAAATGCGGGTTCATCCCACCCTGATACCGAAGAGTCGTCTACTTGCCAACGTCGATGGGGTCATGAACGCGGTACTGGTCCACGGCGATGCGGTCGGGCCGACCCTCTATTACGGCGCCGGTGCCGGTGCTGAGCCAACTGCTTCAGCAGTAGTGGCCGATTTGATCGACGTGGCTCGCTCACTCGATTGCGAACCGCAATCGCGCGTGCCCCATCTGGCCTTCCAACCGGACAAACTGGAAGATTTCCATCTACTGCCGATGGAGGAGGTGGAGACCGCCTTCTACCTTCGCATGCAGGTGGTGGATCGCCCCGGCGTGCTGGCCGAACTCACCGCCATCTTCGCCGAACTGGATATCAGCATCGAGGCGCTGATTCAGCGTGAACCGGCTGAGGGCGAAACCCTGGTCAACATCATCTTCCTCACCCGCGTGGTAAAGGAGAAGCAGATGTTGCAGGCGCTGGCACGCTTTGAAAAACTGGAAAGTATTTTTGGCGACGTGACCCGTATTCGCGTCGAGCAACTGAATTGATTTGATTGAGGAAGAGATATGCCTTTTCGTACCCGCTACACCGGATTGATTGACCGTTACCGTGACCGCCTGCCGGTGCACGATGATACCCGTATCATCTCCCTCGGCGAGGGCAACACCCCGCTGATCCGCCTGCACAACATTCCAAAGATGTTGGGCAAGGAAGTGGATATCTACGTGAAATACGAAGGCCTCAATCCCACCGGTTCATTTAAAGACCGTGGTATGACCATGGCAGTAACCAAGGCAGTGGAAGAGGGCTCGAAAGCGATCATCTGCGCCTCTACCGGCAACACCTCAGCAGCAGCAGCAGCCTATGCCTCACGTGCCGGAATTAAAGCTTATGTCTTAATTCCAGAAGGCAAGATCGCCATGGGTAAACTGGCCCAGGCGATGATGTACGGTGCCACCACCCTGCAAATTCGCGGTAACTTCGACGAAGGTATGAGTCTGGTGAAGCAAGTCGCTGAACATGCACCGGTGACCATCGTGAACTCCATCAACCCCTTCCGCCTGCAAGGGCAGAAGACTGCCGCCTTTGAAATTGTGGAAGAGCTGGGCGCAGCGCCGGACTACCACTGCATCCCGGTTGGTAATGCGGGTAATATCACTGCCCACTGGATGGGATACAGCGAATATCGTGATAGCGGTATCGTTAGCAGCGCTCCAAAAATGGTCGGTTATCAGGCCACTGGTGCCGCACCGTTCATGCGCGGTGCTATGGTCGACAATCCAGAGACCGTCGCCACCGCGATCCGCATTGGTCACCCGCAATCCTGGGACAAGGCGTGGAATGTGCAAAAAGATTCCGGCGGCTGGTTCGACGAGTGCACCGACGAAGAGATCCTCGCCGCACAGAAAATGCTGGCACAGAAAGAGGGCGTCTTCTGCGAGCCGGCTTCCGCTACCTCACTGGCGGGTGCCATGCGTGACATCAAGTCCGGCAAGATCCCGGAAGGCTCCAAGATCGTCTGCACCCTTACCGGTAACGGCTTGAAAGATCCAGACACCGCCATCGCTCAATGTAAGGACGAGGGAGTCTTCACCATCGACGCCACACTGGATGCGGTGAAGAAATCGATCCTCGACAACATGGCAAAGTGATTGTTTGGCCGCACCGGCATAGCGCTGGTGCGGCGAACTCACTCCTCACCACGATATCGGCGTAGGCCATAATCCAAACAAGCCATGGCCAAATCCATCACTCTGCTTATTCCCGGCCTGCTCGATCATCTCCCTGATCCTGCACCAAATCTGCCCGCACTCAAAAAACTGATGGCCCGTGGCTACTATCGTAGCGATGTGCATGTCGGATATGAGCGCACCCTGATGGATCTTTTTTCTCAACCGCAATCAACAGAGCGTGATGTGCCAGTGGGCGCACTCAGTCGTTATGCGCAAACCGGAGAGAAGCCGGAAGGTGTCTGGCTCTGTGCTGCCCCCGTTCATCTGTTCGCCGATCAGTCCAGAGTCTATCTGAATGCCATTGATGAGCCGTCGTTGAGTGAGAGTGAATCACAGCAGTTGCTCACCGAACTGAATAATCTCTACAAGGAAGATGGCTGGGAGTTTGTGCAACACACGTCCACACGTTGGTATCTGCATATCCCTGAGCAACCCAATATTCGCACCACGCCACTGCATGTAGTAAAAGGCAAACCGATCCACGACAAACTCCCGCAAGGGCCTGATGCCTTAGAGTGGCACCGGGTACTGAATGAAATGCAGATGCTATTTCATGCCAGCCCGGTTAATCAGGAGCGTGAGGAGAGGGGAGAGAGTGTTGTTAATGGTGTGTGGTTGTGGGGTGCGGGTGTGTTACCTGAAGCATCAGAACAAAAACCGTGGAAATCCGTTTGGACTAACCTGCCAATGGCGAAAGGGTTGGCATTGCTGAATGGGAACACCTTACACGATGTACCAGAAATTCCTGAACCATGTATTCGCCAGTCGGAACAGGGAGCGCAGTTGATTGTTTTTACGCACTCCAGGGATGAGTTTGCACCGGAGTGGATAGAGCAACTAGAGCGAGAGTGGTTTGCGCCTTTAGTAGAATTGCTCTCAATTTGGGGGAAGATGAAAAAACTTTTTTCTTCCCGTCATTGCTCGTGATCCGTGCTCAATTGTATTGCCATCGTTTTTTTTCGTCGACTTCACTCACCGTGACTTTAACTCAGTAATAGTGAAATAATCCCTTCCATTATGCCTCTCCAATCCACCCATCAAATCGTCCGACGCAATACGCCAAAGTTGCCACCTGAGCAGTTCCCCAGCCTCCATCCCCTGTTGGCCAGAATCGTTGCCAGCCGTGGTATTACCTCAACTGATGAGCTGGAGCATTCTCTGGGGCAACTCCTACCCTTTACTGCTCTAAAGGGTGTCGAGCAGGCCGTGGCCCTGCTGGCTGAGGCGCTGGAGAAGCAGTGGCGCATCCTGATTATTGGTGATTTCGATGCAGACGGCGCAACCAGTACCGCGCTGGCGATGCGGGCGCTGCGGATGTTCGGCACCGATGATGTCGACTTTCTTGTGCCTAATCGTTTCGAGTACGGCTATGGCCTGACCCCGGAGATCGTTGAGGTGGCGGCGCAGCGCAAGCCGGACCTCATTGTTACCGTGGATAATGGTATCGCCAGCCTGCGCGGTGTGGCGGCGGCGCAGGCCCACGGTATCCGTGTACTCATTACCGATCACCATCTCCCACCCAGCGAACTGCCTGCCGCTGAGGCGATCGTTAATCCCAATCAGCCCGGTGATGTGTTCCAGAGCAAGAATTTGGCCGGGGTAGGGGTGATCTTCTATTTGATGATGGCACTACGTGGGCATCTGCGGGAGAGCGGCTGGTTTGAAAAGCAGGGAATGACACAGCCCAATCTGGCGCAGCTGCTCGATCTGGTGGCGCTGGGTACGGTGGCCGATGTGGTGCCGCTGGATCACAACAATCGAATTCTGGTGGCGCAGGGGCTGGCGCGAATCCGTAGTGGACAGAGCTGCCCAGGCATCCGTGCTCTGTGTGAGGTGGCGAACCGTGCTCCTCAAAGGATGCTGGCCTCTGATCTCGGTTTTGCCATTGGTCCGCGCCTCAATGCGGCCGGGCGGATGCACGATATGAGTGTTGGTATCGAATGTCTGTTGACCGATGACATGACAGCGGCGCGTGAGCTGGCGCAACAGCTGGATCAACTCAACTACGAGCGACGCGGCATAGAGAATGAGATGCGTGATGATGCGATGGCGGAACTGCATCGGCTGCAACTGGATGATGAGGCGGAGCTGCCGTATGGGTTATGTCTCTTCAACCCTGAGTGGCATCAGGGTGTCGTCGGTATTCTCGCCTCACGGATCAAGGACCGGGTGCATCGCCCGGTAATTGTCTTCACTTCGGCGGGAGAGGGGATGGTCAAGGGCTCTGCCCGTTCGGTTCCCGGTGTCCACATTCGCGATGCTCTGGATGCGGTGGCATCGCGCTATCCTGATCTACTGGATCGTTTTGGCGGCCATGCCATGGCTGCTGGCTTGAGCCTGCCAGAAGCGAATCTGGAAACCTTCAAACAGGCATTCGATGAAGAGGTGCGCCGTCATCTCACAGAAGATGATCTTCATGGTGTGCTGCTAAGCGACGGTGAGCTGGTTTCCGCTGCTGTCGATATCGAACTGGTAGAAAAACTACGCAACCTATTGCCCTGGGGACAGGGGATTCCCGCGCCGCTGTTTGACGGTACCTTCGATGTGATCGAACAACGTGTCGTCGGTGAACGCCATTTGAAATTCCTACTGCGCTGGGCCGATGGTAATGGCATGGTCGATGCCATCGCCTTTAATGTGGATGAGGAATTACTGCAACAGACCTTACAGCAGGTGACCATCGCCTATCGGCTGGATATTAATGAATGGCAGGGACGGCGCAGTGTGCAGTTGATGATTGAGGCGTTTATTTGATCACATATTCATTTCCAAAGTTTGCCTAGTTCGAAACGCACACCTGATTGGCATTTACACATCTCGCAGTGCATGTGACAATTTCGAGCCAATACTGAATGCCTTCTCTCATTTTTCTAATGAGTTTGATGATGTTTTGGGGTCATCTCTTCTCGACGCTTCTTGTCAGTCATCTCCAACGTTTCACGCAAACACTCATTTTCCTGCATTAGTTTTTCTAAGTCATCCCGCTTAAGCTCATAGAGTTGACAAGGTGTAACAGTGAGAATGGTTGCGTTACGAGACTCATGTTGCATCAGCGCCATTTCACCGAAGAAGTCTCCGGCCATTAGTGTCCCCATGTTTCTGTGTTCCCCTGCTTCGCTATGTAATACACGCACTACGCCGCGAGCGATGAGGAATAATGAGTTGCCTTTTTCGCCCTGACGAATGATCTCCTCGCCACTAGCGAAAGTGTGTTTACATAACATCCCTGCTGCCTGACGTATCGACTCGTTATCAAGGCTGTGAAATAGTGGGACACTATGTAGTAGTTGTTCTGCATCAATAGAGAGTTTTTTAACAGTCTGACCACGTAACATATTGAGTTGATGCTCTATATCGAGTTGAAGTGCCTCACTGCGACCTAGCGGTAGTAAGCCACGCTCCTGATCTCCGCGAAGGGCCTCTTCTTCTGTCAGGAGTATGATGCGTTTGCCGAGACGCTCCTGCATCGAGCGGGCAAACTCGGGGAACTGCTCACTGACCTGATCCAGATGTTTGCGCGAGAGGTTGTGCCAATGTTGGTAGTGTTCGCGAACATGATGGATAACCCGTTCCGGGATCGCTTCCAGTTGTTCGATCTCTTTCAGGTAGCGCAAAACGTGGGCGCTGCCCTGATGATGTCCCCATATCTCTTCGTAATTACGAATTAGGCGTTGCATGCGGAAATATTCAATCAGCGGCGAAAGTGGTTTGAATCGATCAAACAGTCGATAGGCTTTCTGTTCCACTAACCGGTGCAGACGATGGGAGTGGATATGCTCCATATTGCCGTGAAAACGGATGGCGTCGATCTGCAGCGTCAGTACCAGATCCAGTTCACGTAGTGCTCCTTCACTCAGGTGACCCTCAGCGTAGAGCTTTTGGTACAGCACCTTCTCTTCCGAGAGCGCCCTTAGATACAGCAGCGCGGTCTCTTCCAATGCATTTAACCCCTGTTTGCGTAGAGAACGCATATCATGTTTAGCGGACTGTATATTCAACTTGCACTGCTGAGAGAGGTTATGGGCAATCTGAGATGAGAAGAGCCCGCTGTTGCGTATGGTCTGAATACGCTCAAAGGCGCGACGGCCCGTCTCCATATCCCGCTCCAGTTTAACGATGCGGTCAATAAGGTGCGGTTGATCCAGTCTCAGCCATTTGACCAGTGGTTCAATCGTCAGGCCTTGCACTAACAGGGAAAATAGCACCGCGCCCATCACCAGGGCCACGAGGGTTTCTGCATAGGGTAACTGTGGCAGGCTTAACACGAGCGCTATGGCGATGGCACCACGTAGCCCCCCCCAGAACATCACGGTCTGGTAGGCAAGTTTCAAAGGTTTGCCACCACGCAACCGGCTAACCCAGGGCGTCATGCCGTAGATAATGACCGCCCTCGAAACGAGCATCGCCAGGATCACCCATGGAAGCTGGTCGAGTGAGTTCCACAGGATCTGTGATTCCACCCTCAGCCCCAGCATAAGGAAGATCAGGGCATTGGCAACAAACGCCATCTGGCCCCAGAAATTCTCCAGATATCGATGGACAGAGGGAGATATCTTGATTCGACCCCAGCCGCCGATTACCAGCCCCGCACCGACCGTGGCCATCACCCCACTGACCTCAAAGTGGCGTTCTGCCACCAGGAAGGAGAGGTAGGCGAGGGTAGTGGTGAGGGGGATCTCGATCAGCGGGTCCGATTCCACCAGACCGATAACAAAGGCGACTACAAACCCCAGTGCCGCACCGACCAGCAGGCCACCGAAGAAGAGGATAAAGAAGTCGATGATCCCCGTAGCAACAGTTTCCCCCGATAGCGTCCCCGCGGCGATCACGCCGATGAGGATACGTGCCAATACGATGGCAGTAGCATCGTTGAACAGGCTTTCACCCTCCACCAGTGTTGTGAGACGCTCCGGAGCGCCTAGCTGCCGGAACAGGGAGACCACCGCCACCGGATCAGTGGCACTGAGTATTGCTCCCAATAGCAATGCACCGCTCAGGGGCAGGGGGGTGGCGGCCCAGACGATGAGGCCGATCAATCCGGTGGAGAGCAACAGGCCCGGCACCGCCAGTGCAAGTATCGGAGCAAGGTTGTGGCGCAGGGAACTGGGATTGAGGTGCAGGGCCGAGTCGAAGATCAGCGCCGGGAGGAAGACGTAGAGGATGAGATCAGGCGAGATTTTCAGCTCTTGCAGTATCGGGACGCTGTAGCCTGCGCTGCCTGTAAGCTGGGCGAGGGCGATTCCCATTATTACAAGGATGACCGTAGAAGGCAGGCGCAATTTCTTTGATAGCGCCAGGGTCGCCACTGCAATTATCAGCAGGGCGACAATGCCACCGACCAGATCGGCGATGTGTGAGGTGTGTTGCATCCAGTTTCCCGTCTTTCCGTCGACCTAATGGTAGCTCTTCTGCACCCTTTTGGCGCTATTCGTAGACAGGGGCGCGGCCCATCTATTACAATTGCGCGACTGATTCCCCCGGCGTTTATCCGCGCCTATTTATCAACTTTCTGAAGCGGGATGGGTCTTGTGGCCCCTCCCGCTTTGCACATCTGACACGTGGAGGTTACCTTGCGGCAACCGGCCCTGCTGGCCCTTGAAGATGGCACCCTGTTCTGGGGTGAGTCCATCGGTATTGAAGGGCAGACCGTTGGTGAAGTGGTGTTCAACACAGCTATCACCGGTTACCAGGAGATCCTTACCGATCCGTCCTATGCCCGACAGATCGTCACCCTGACCTATCCTCATATCGGCAATACCGGCACCAACGTCGAGGATGAAGAGTCCTCCGCGGTCTTCGCTGCCGGACTTGTGATCCGCGATCTGCCGCTGCTGGCCAGTAGCTGGCGCTGCGAGATGGCGCTGGACGAGTACCTGCGCCAGAACAAGGTGGTGGGGATTGCCGACATCGACACCCGCAAGCTGACCCGTATCTTGCGAGAGAAGGGTGCTCAGAATGGTTGCATCGTCGCCGGTGAAAATATCGACGCCGAGGCGGCGGTAGCGGCGGCAAAGGGTTTCCCCGGTCTCAAAGGGATGGACCTGGCCAAGGAGGTCACCACCGGCCAGCCCTATGAGTGGGTCCAGGGGACCTGGAGCCTTGAGGGCGGTCTTCCCGGCCACCCGGACGGCAATATTGAAGAGGTGCTGCCACACCATGTGGTCGCCTTCGACTTCGGTGTAAAACGCAACATCCTGCGGATGCTGGTGGATCGCGGCTGCCGCCTCACCGTGGTACCGGCGCAGACCCCGGCGGATGAGATCATGAAGCTCAAGCCTGATGGCGTGTTCCTTTCTAACGGTCCCGGTGACCCGGAACCCTGCGACTACGCCATTACAGCGATTCAGGAGCTGGCGGCAAGCGGCATTCCCATGTTCGGTATCTGTCTCGGCCATCAACTGCTTGGCCTCGCCAGTGGCGCAAAGACCGAGAAGATGAAGTTCGGCCACCACGGTGCCAACCACCCGGTGCAGGACGTGGACAGCCGCGTGGTGATGATCACCTCGCAGAACCACGGTTTCGCGGTCGATGAGAAGACCCTGCCCGCCAACCTGCGCACCACCCACCGTTCGCTGTTTGATGGTTCGTTGCAAGGGGTTCACCGTACCGATTGCCCGGCCTTCAGTTTCCAGGGACACCCGGAAGCGAGCCCTGGCCCCCACGACGTCGCCCCGTTGTTTGACCACTTCATCGAACTGATCGAAGACAGCAAGAAATAGAGCCTCGGAGTAGTTTTTAGAGCAATGCCAAAGCGTACAGACATACAGAGCATCCTCATCATCGGCGCCGGTCCTATCGTCATCGGCCAGGCCTGTGAGTTCGACTATTCCGGTGCCCAGGCCTGCAAGGCGCTGCGCGAGGAGGGCTACCGGGTCATTCTGGTGAACTCCAACCCGGCCACTATCATGACCGACCCGGAGATGGCCGACGCCACCTACATCGAGCCGATCACCTGGCAGACCGTAGCGAAGATAATCGAGAAGGAGCGCCCGGATGCGGTACTACCCACCATGGGTGGCCAGACCGCGCTTAACTGTGCCCTGGACCTGGCCCGTGAAGGGGTGCTGGAAGAGTTCGGCGTAGAGATGATCGGCGCCAGCCGTGAGGCCATCGATAAGGCCGAAGACCGCGACAAGTTCCACCAGGCGATGTTGAAGATCGGCCTGGAGATGCCCCGCGCTGCGGTGGCCCACTCCATGGAAGAGGCGTGGCAGGTGCAGGCCCAGGTGGGTTTCCCGACCATCATTCGTCCCTCATTCACCATGGGCGGTTCCGGTGGCGGTATCGCCTATAACAAGGAGGAGTTCGTCGAGATCTGTGAGCGCGGCCTCGACCTTTCGCCGACCAACGAACTGCTGATCGAAGAGTCGATCCTTGGCTGGAAAGAGTACGAGATGGAGGTGGTGCGCGACCGTAAGGACAACTGCATCATCATCTGTTCCATCGAGAACTTCGATCCGATGGGGGTGCACACCGGTGACTCGATCACCGTTGCCCCGGCACAGACCCTGACTGATAAGGAATATCAGATCATGCGTGACGCCTCGTTGGCGGTTCTGCGCGAGATCGGCGTCGATACCGGTGGCTCCAACGTACAGTTTGCGATCAACCCGCTTGATGGGCGCATGACCATCATCGAGATGAATCCGCGGGTATCCCGCTCCTCGGCGCTCGCCTCCAAGGCCACCGGTTTCCCCATCGCCAAGGTGGCAGCCAAACTGGCAGTCGGTTATACCCTCGACGAGTTGCAGAACGAGATCACCGGTGGCGCCACTCCGGCCTCCTTCGAGCCGAGTATCGACTATGTGGTTACCAAGATACCGCGCTTTACCTTCGAGAAATTCCCCAAGGCCGAGGACACCCTTACCACCCAGATGAAGTCGGTGGGCGAGGTGATGGCTATTGGCCGCAGCCAGCAGGAGTCGCTGCAAAAGGCGCTACGCGGAATGGAGATCGGGGTCGACGGCTTCGATGAGATGTTCGATCTGGAAGGCGAGGATGCGGTAGAAAACCTGCGTCGTGCCCTGCGCCGCCCCACTGCTGAACGTGTTTTTTATATTGGTGACGCCTTCCGTGCCGGCTTCAGTGTAGAAGATGTGCACGAACTGACCCGTATCGACCGCTGGTTCCTGGTGCAGATCGAAGAGCTGATCAAACTGGAAGCACAGGTGCGTGAGCAGGGTGTTGGTGGCTTAGATAAAAACACAATGTTCCGCCTCAAGCGGAAGGGCTTCTCTGACCGTCGTCTGGCAAAACTGCTGGGGATGAAAGAGGGCGAGTTGCGCAAGCTGCGCCACGATCTCGGAGTACGCCCGGTGTATAAGCGCGTCGACACCTGCGCCGCGGAGTTTGCCACTTCCACTGCCTACATGTACTCCACCTACGAGGAAGAGTGTGAGGCCGCACCCACCAACCGTGACAAGATCATGGTCCTCGGCGGCGGTCCTAACCGTATCGGTCAGGGGATCGAATTCGATTACTGCTGTGTCCACGCCGCACTGGCAATGCGCGACGATGGTTACGAAACCATCATGGTCAACTGTAACCCGGAGACTGTCTCCACCGATTACGACACCTCGGATCGCCTCTACTTCGAACCGCTGACTCTGGAAGATGTGCTCGAGATCATCGAGCTGGAAAAACCCAAGGGCGTCATCGTTCAGTACGGCGGCCAGACCCCACTGAAACTGGCCCGTGATCTGGAGGCTGCCGGGGCACCGATCATCGGCACCACACCGGACTCCATCGATCTGGCGGAAGACCGCGAGCGCTTCCAGCAGATGATCGAGAAACTGGGTCTGCGTCAGCCGCCCAACCGTACCGCTCGTGAACCGGAACAGGCGGTTAAGCTGGCTGAGGAGATCGGTTATCCGCTGGTGGTCCGTCCTTCCTATGTGTTGGGTGGCCGGGCGATGGAGATCGTCTTTAACGAAGCGGAACTGCGCACCTATATGCGTGATGCGGTGAAGGTCTCGAATGAATCGCCGGTACTGCTGGATCGCTTCCTTGATGACGCCATTGAGATCGACGTGGACGCCATCTGCGACGGCGAAGAGGTGGTTATCGGCGGCATTATGGAGCATATCGAACAGGCCGGGGTTCACTCCGGTGACTCTGCCTGCTCCCTGCCGCCCTACAGCCTGAGTGCCGCCCTGCAGGATGAACTGCGTGGACAGATAGCCTCGATGGCCAGGGCGCTGAACGTGGTTGGCCTGATGAATACCCAGTTCGCTATCAAGGGTGATGAGGTCTATGTTCTGGAGGTGAATCCGCGGGCCTCACGTACCGTACCCTTCGTCTCCAAGGCAACCTCAAGGCCGCTGGCCAAGATCGCCGCACGCTGTATGGTCGGTCAGACCCTGAAGCAGCAGGGGATTAGCGGAGAGGTGGTACCCGATTACTTCTCGGTGAAGGAGGCAGTATTCCCCTTCATTAAATTCCCCGGGGTCGACCCGATCCTCGGCCCTGAGATGAAGTCTACCGGTGAGGTAATGGGTGTCGGTCGTACCTTCGGCGAGGCTTACAATAAGGCTCAGCTTGGCGCCGGTGTTTCCATGCCGAGCGGTGGCCGTGCCTTCATCAGCGTGCGTGACCGAGAGAAACCGGGTGTGGTTGCCATCGCTCGTGATCTGGTTGAGCTGGGTTTCAGCGTTGTCGCCACGCGCCGTACCGCCAAAGTTATTCAAGAGGCGGGAGTAGCGTGTGAAGTGGTGAATAAAGTCACTGAAGAGCGGCCGCATATCGTTGATATGATTAAGAACGACGAGATCAGTTTTATCATCAACACCACTGAAGACAAGCAGGCCATTGCCGATTCCTACCTGATTCGGCGCGAGGCGTTACAACATAAAGTAACCTACACCACTACACTGGCCGGAGCCTCTGCCACCACACGCGCGTTGAAAAAGCGTGGTCTGACAGAGGTGAACCGCCTGCAGGACCTGCACAAGGAGTTGAACCGATGAGCAGCAAGACACCGATGACGGTTTATGGCGCGGAGAAATTGCGCGCCGAGCTTACTGAGCTTAAATCCGTTCAACGTCCGCGTGTGATCCAGGCGATTGCCGACGCGCGTGAGCATGGTGATCTCAAGGAGAATGCCGAGTATCACGCCGCTCGCGAGCAGCAGAGCTTTATCGAAGGACGTATCCAGGAGATCGAGGGCAAGATCTCCCACGCTCAGATTATCGATCCCAAGACGCTTAGCGGTAACAAGGTGCTGTTCAGTGCCACCGTGGATCTGCTCGACCTGGAGGCCGATAAAGAAGTGACCTACCAGATCGTCGGTGAGGATGAGGCCGATATCAAACAGGGCAAGATCTCTGTGACCTCACCCATCGCCCGTGCCCTGATCGGCAAAGAGGTAGATGATGTGGCGGTATTCCAGGCGCCGGGTGGAGAGAAAGAGTACGAAATCGTCGCGGTTAGATTTGAGTAATCCCGGTTGTTAAATTACGGCGAACGAATTTTGCTCACCCTATGGGTGGGGGGACTCTGGATCATTGGCTACCTGGCCGTGCCAATCCTCTTTGCCAGCCTCGACGATCGTATTACGGCGGGGATGTTGGCGGGTAAGATGTTCACCAGCCTCAGTTATCTCGGCCTGTTCAGCGGCGGTCTGCTGTTGGCAAAATCCCTGTTCACCACGGTAAAGCCGCTCTCCAGTTGGGTGGTGCGGTTACTGGCGGTGATGCTGTTGATCGTTGTTGTTGGCGAGTTCTGGATCCAGCCGATGATGGCTGAGCTGAAGATCGGCGGGCTGGTGGAGGGGAGCGAAGAGGCGGCCCGTTTCGGCAAGTTGCACGGTGTGGCCTCGAGCCTCTATCTGGTCAATAGCCTCTGTGGTCTTGCGCTGTTGTTGCTAATGGAGCGTAAGGATATCAGGACAGGCGAATAGTCGGTTTCTTCGCTTTGCGATAGATCACGGCGATGTGACCGATGCGTTGTACCAGTTCGCAATTTACCGTGGCACACATTTCTTTAATCAGGGCGTCTCGGGTCTCGCGGTCTTCAGCAGTGACACGCACCTTGATCAACTCATGGTGTTCCAACGTCAGTTCCAGCTCATTGGCTACGCCTTCGCTGAACCCTGCATTGCCGAGCATCACCACTGGCTTGAGTTTATGGGCCAATCCGCGTAAATGTCGTTTTTGGGCTTGAGTCAGGGCCATTGCACTGGGTCCGTCGGAGAGAAGGGAGGCAAACATAGCCTTCTGCCGATATTCTTGCAACTACAATCTGCAAGATGTTCTAGTGCAAGGTACGCAAAGTAATAGCGATATGTCTTCGCTTCACTCCCGTACTTGGCGATATATATGTTTTAGGGGTTTTCATGGCTAGAAGCAAAACCAGCAGTGGCTGGTTGAAAGAACATTTCAACGATCAGTACGTAGTGCGTGCGCAGCAGGAGGGTTATCGTTCTCGTGCCGCTTACAAGCTACTGGAGATCGACGACAAGGATAAGCTGCTCAAGCCAGGTATGACGGTGGTCGACCTGGGTGCCGCCCCGGGTGGCTGGACCCAGATCGCGGCCAATCGGGTGGGTTCAAAGGGGCTGGTGGTTGCACTGGATATTCTGGAAATGGACCCGATCCCCGAGGTGACGGTGTTGCACGGTGATTTCCGTGAGGATGAGGTACTGCAACAGCTGCTGGCCGCTCTGGATGGTAAGCAGGTTGATCTTGTAATGAGTGATATGGCCCCCAACATGAGTGGTGTGAAGAGTGTGGATCAGCCACGGGCTATCTATCTGGTCGAACTAACCCTGGAGCTGTGCCGCACAGTGCTCAAGCCGGGTGGAAATATGCTGGTAAAGCTCTTCCAGGGTGAGGGTTCCGAGGCGTTCATTAAGGATTGCCGAGCCGCCTTCGGTAAGGTGATTATCCGCAAACCAGCCGCATCACGTGGCCGATCGCGGGAAGTTTACTTACTGGCCCGGAACTATATTGTGTAGTAACGTACAGAGTAATTGCGTCGGAAACTGTTCCGAGTGCTAACTTTATGATGACACGAGTCGAGGAAACACCTTGAACGATATCGCCAAGAATATTTTGCTGTGGGTGGTGATCGCCTTCATTTTGATGTCGGTGTTTACCAATTTTGGTCCCCAGCGTAGTGCACCCGCACCACTCGGGTACTCCACATTCATCAATGATGTCCGTCAGGGCAAGGTGAAGAGCGTCCTCATTGAGGGCCAGACCATCCTCGGTACCAACGAGGACAACACCCACTTCACCACCTATGCGCCCAATGACCCCGGTCTGATGGCGGACCTGCTGAACAATAACGTGGAGATCGTAGTTAAGCCACCGGAGAAGGAAGGCATGCTGATGCAGATCTTCATCTCCTGGTTCCCTATGCTGCTTCTGATCGGTGTCTGGATCTTCTTCATGCGACAGATGCAGGGTGGCGGTGGTGGCCGTGGAGCCATGTCTTTCGGTAAGAGCCGTGCCCGACTGCTGGGTGAGGATCAGGTCAAGATCACTTTCGCCGATGTAGCCGGCGTGGAAGAGGCCAAGGAGGATGTCTCTGAACTGGTCGAGTTTCTGCGTGACCCCTCCAAGTTCACCAAGCTGGGCGGCAAGATCCCCCGCGGTGTATTGATGGTAGGTCCTCCGGGTACAGGTAAAACCCTGCTGGCGAAGGCCATTGCCGGTGAAGCCAAAGTGCCGTTTTTCACCATCTCCGGTTCCGACTTTGTTGAGATGTTTGTCGGTGTCGGTGCCTCACGTGTACGAGATATGTTCGAGCAGGCTAAGAAGCAGGCTCCATGCATCATCTTTATCGACGAGATTGACGCGGTGGGTCGCCATCGTGGTGCCGGTCTTGGCGGTGGTCATGACGAGCGCGAACAGACCCTCAACCAGTTGCTGGTGGAGATGGATGGTTTTGAAGGGAATGAAGGTGTCATTGTCATCGCCGCCACCAACCGTCCCGACGTTCTTGACCCTGCCCTGCTACGTCCCGGTCGTTTCGACCGCCAGGTGGTGGTGCCGCTACCTGACCTGCGTGGTCGTGAGCAGATCCTCAAGGTACATACACGCAAGGTACCTTCAGCTGACGACGTTAACCCATCGGTTATCGCCCGTGGTACCCCGGGTTTTTCCGGTGCCGACCTGGCCAATCTGGTCAATGAGGCAGCCTTGTTTGCCGCTCGCGGCAACAACACCCTGGTGACCATGCAGGACTTCGAGCGGGCCAAGGACAAGATCATGATGGGCGCTGAGCGCAAATCGATGGTCATGAATGAGGAAGAGAAGAAGCTTACCGCCTACCATGAGGCCGGACATGCCATCGTCGGTCTTAGCGTGCCGGATCACGATCCGGTGCACAAGGTGACAATCATTCCTCGCGGCCGCGCTCTGGGTGTGACCATGTTCCTACCGGAAGAGGATCGTTACAGCTACTCTAAGCAACGCCTGGAGAGCCAGATATCTAGCCTGTTCGGTGGACGTATTGCTGAGGAGCTGATCTTCGGTGCAGAAAAAGTGACCACGGGTGCCTCCAACGATATCCAGCGTGCTACGGAAATGGCGCGGAACATGGTGACCAAGTGGGGACTCTCCGAGAAACTCGGACCACTAACCTATACCGAAGAAGAGGGTGAGGTGTTCCTGGGCCGCTCAGTAACCCAGCACAAGAACGTCTCCGACGAAACAGCGCACATCATTGATGAGGAGATCCGCTCCTTCATCGATCGGAACTACGAGCGGTCACGTACTATCCTCACGGAGAAGACCGATATTCTGCACCTGATGGCCGATGCTTTGATGAAATACGAGACCATCGACAAGGATCAGATCGACGACATCATGCACGGGAATGAGCCGCGTCCGCCGCGTGACTGGACCGATACAACCTCGCCACCGTCCGATAAGGGCAGTGCGAGTAAGGCCGGAAAGGAAAAGCCGGATGATGCGGTGGGTGACCCTGCTGGTCAGCATTAAAGAAAAAAGCCCGCGAAAGCGGGTTTTTTTAAGGTAGCAGGTGAAAGGTTACAGGTAACAGGTGTAATGGATTAGCTGCCACCTGTCACCTGCGACCTGTTACCTTTATAATCCCCGCCATGCTTCTCGATTGCGCCGGTAAACCGCTGGACCTATCCCAACCCCGTGTTATGGGGATCCTCAATGTGACCCCCGATTCTTTTTCTGATGGTGGCCGTTTCGTGCGTCCGGATGAAGCCATTAAGCAGGCACTGCGTATGGTGGAAGAGGGAGCAGCAATTATCGACATCGGTGGCGAATCGACCAGACCTGGTGCGCAGGATGTCTCGATTGAGGACGAGATTAACCGGGTAGTGCCGGTGATCGAGGCCATCGCACCGGAATTGTCGGTGCCTATCTCGGTGGACAGCAGCAAACCCGAGGTGATGCGTGCTGCAGTGGCCGCTGGTGCAGGGATGATTAATGATGTCTACGCACTGCGTCGAGATGGCTCAGTGGAGGCGGCTGCGGAACTTCAGGTGCCAGTTTGCCTGATGCACATGCAGGGGGAGCCGCGTACCATGCAGGCGGAGCCACACTATGATCATGTGGTGGCAGAGGTGGCTGCGTTCCTGGGTGAGCAGGTTGCCCGTTGTGAGGCGGCTGGGATTGCACGCAGTCGTATACTGCTTGATCCGGGTTTCGGCTTTGGTAAAACCCTGGAACACAACCTGTCACTATTACGTCATCTGAATGAGATGAACACAGAAGGACTGCCGCTACTGGTGGGTATCTCACGCAAATCGATGATTGGTATGGTGCTCGACGCGCCAGTCGATGAGAGGCTATTTGGCAGTATCGCTGCCGCTACGCTGGCGGTCTGGCAGGGGGCGCGGGTGATCCGTGCACATGATGTGAAGGCTACCGCTGATGCGGTTAAGCTTGCTTGGGCAGTGAAGGCTGCCGATTAGTTTTGGAAGGGGAATTGAGTGGCACGTAAATATTTTGGTACCGACGGCATTCGCGGCAAGGTGGGGGAGTTTCCTATCACCCCCGAGTTTATCCTCAAGCTGGGTTGGGCCGCGGGACGGGTACTGGCCAATGGTGGTGGTGCCAAGGTGGTGATCGGTAAGGACACCCGTATCTCAGGATACATGTTTGAGTCGGCACTGGAAGCGGGCCTTTCCGCTGCCGGGGTCGATATCCTGTTACTCGGACCAATGCCCACACCTGCAGTGGCCTACCTGACCCGCACCCTGCACGCTGCCGCCGGGATCGTGATCAGTGCCTCCCACAATCCGTTCGAGGATAACGGGATCAAGTTCTTCTCCGCCGATGGTACCAAGCTGCCTGATGAGGTGGAGCTGGCCATTGAGGCGGAACTGGACAAGGCGATGGAGATGGCGCCACCAGCCACTCTGGGCAAGGCGCGCCGTATTGTTGATGCCGCCGGGCGCTATATTGAATTCTGTAAGAGCACCTTTCCAAACCGTCTTAATCTGAAGGGGTTAAAGCTGGTCCTGGACTGTGCCAACGGCGCCACCTATCACGTTGCCCCCAATGTGTTCATGGAGCTGGGTGCTGAGGTGATTTCCCTCGGTGATCAGCCGGATGGCCTCAATATCAACGTCGATTGCGGCTCCACCCATCCGCAGCGTCTGCAGGCAGTGGTTCTGGAGCAGGGCGCGGATCTCGGTATCGCCTTTGACGGGGATGGCGATCGGGTGTTGATGGTGGATCGGAATGGAGAACTAGTAGACGGCGATGAACTGCTCTTCGTTATCGCTGCGGCTCGCCACAAACAGGAGAAGCTTGAGGGGGTGGTTGGTACCCTGATGACCAATCTGGGTATGGAACGAGCACTGCAGGAGGCCGGGATCGGCTTCTGCCGAGCCAAGGTGGGTGACCGCTATGTGATGGAGCAACTCATTGATAAGCAGTGGTTTCTTGGTGGGGAGGGCTCCGGTCATCTAATCTGCCTCGACGCGACCACCACAGGTGATGGCATTGTCTCTGCCCTGCAGGTGCTGCGCGCCATCGCGGAGCAGGGCAAAGGGCTGCATGAACTCAAAAAGGGTATGAGCAAGTATCCACAGATCCTGATCAACGTTCGTCTTACCGAGCAGCGCGATGTGCTCGGCCTGCCCTCTGTGCAGGAAGCTGTAGCCGAGGCCGAGGCAGAGTTGGGTCAACGTGGCCGAGTACTCTTGCGCGCCTCTGGCACCGAGCCGCTGATTCGGGTGATGGTGGAAGGGGAAGATGAGACCCAGGTGAGCGCCGTTGCCAACAATCTGGCGGATACGGTACGGAGTCTGCTGACCACCGCCTGATACCACTATAAGTGACTCTGCGCGTTGATTTATTCGCCGCATCCCGGTAAGCTTCGCGCCTTGATTTGACGCGACTATAAAGACAATCGGGGAAGCACGATGCGACAGAAACTCGTTGCCGGAAACTGGAAAATGAACGGTTCGAAGGCCGACATCAAGGAATTGCTGAACGGTATTAAGCAGGGAATTGGTGATGTCGAAACTGCCGAAGTGGCAGTTTGTCCCCCGTTTATCTATCTCGGTGAAGTGGAAGCGCAATTGAGCGGTACCCCCATCGCCTGGGGCGCACAGAATCTGAGCACCGAAGAGAAGGGCGCCTTCACCGGTGAAATCTCAGCTGCGATGGTCAACGACTTCAGCTGTAAATACGTGCTGGTCGGACACTCAGAGCGTCGTAGTCTTTATGGTGAAGACGATGCGGTTGTAGCAAAGAAATTCAGTGTGGCTCGCGCCGCCGGACTCAAACCGATCCTCTGCATCGGCGAGACTCTGGAAGAGCGCGAAAAGGGTGTGACCAATGATGTGGTCGCACGCCAGCTTGAGGCTGTGATCTCTCTGGAAGGGGTTGCTGCACTCGCTGATGGAGTTATCGCTTACGAACCGGTCTGGGCAATTGGTACCGGCAAAACGGCCAGTCCTGAACAGGCACAAGAGGTTCATGCCTTTATCCGCGGGCTGCTTGCAGGTAAAGATGAATCAGTCGCTGCCAGGGTACAGATTCTTTACGGTGGTAGTATGAACGCTGCTAACGCCGCAGAACTATTGGCGCAAACAGATATTGATGGTGGTTTGATTGGTGGTGCCTCACTGAAGGCGGAAGATTTTCTGACCATCTGTCGCGCCGCTGGTTAACAACAGGTTTAGAGAGACAAATGGAAACAGTAATTCTGATCATTCATGTACTGGCAGCGGTAACGCTGATCGGTCTCATTCTGCTGCAGCAGGGCAAAGGTGCAGATATGGGCGCGGCCTTCGGTAGCGGCGCCTCATCAACCGTCTTTGGCAGTCAGGGCTCTGCGTCATTCCTGACTCGGAGTACAGCGATACTGGCAACGGTCTTCTTCCTCACCAGTCTCACCCTTGGGTACTTCACCAATCAGGGTGTTTCGCGCAAGAGTGTCACCGAGACCGTACTGGAGAAAAATGACGGTAAGGCCCCGGTTGCTGAAGATCTGCCATCAGCACCGAGTGGCTCGAGCAACAAAACTCCGGCTGGAGATATTCCTCAGCCCAAGTAACGAACAGGCCGAAGTGGTGAAATTGGTAGACACGCTATCTTGAGGGGGTAGTGGGGCAACCCGTGCCGGTTCGAGTCCGGCCTTCGGCACCATCTTGAATAAGAAACCCGTATCTGGATTCAGGTACGGGTTTTCTTTTTGGCGAACCGGCACGGGTACCCCGTGCGGTGGACTCGGTACATCCCTGAAGTACCTAGCACGCGTAAAGACTGATATTTAAAACGACTAAACGCCAGGCGGGCGAAAAATGTTCTGGATTATTCTTACTGCCCAAACAAGTGAATTCTCTGACGCAATGTCAAGTTGAAATCATCTCGGCTAGAAAGCAATCTCAACCAATCTTTTTAAACCAATCCATTTCACAAAGAGTATTGCAAAACCACAATATTAGCCTTTAGTGAATTACTCCCGCAGCACATTAAATCCACCATAATTGTTGAGCAAATCGCTGATTTGTGTATGATTAGCCCCTGTTTTGAAAGACCGCTAAACACCAAGAAAAAAGCGGCTTTTAACTCATACGAATAACTTTATGAAATATAAACAATATTAGTTTTGGCGTGGCTTGACACTGGATCAGCTCACCGCCTAAACTCGGTTGCTTCAAAAATAACTACATATGTCGGTGTCACATTTCACACCTGTGGCACACGAACGGGGTTGGGGTACGTATGCTAGACAATTATTTGCCCGTCTTGATCTTCATCGGTATCGGGATCGCATTTGGCGGAATTATGATTACCCTGGGCTTCCTTCTCGGTCCCAGTAAACCCGATAGCGAAAAACTCTCCGCATACGAGTGTGGTTTTGAAGCATTCGAGGATGCGCGCATGAAGTTTGATGTGCGTTTTTATCTCGTTGCCATTCTTTTCATTATCTTTGATCTCGAAATAGCATTTCTCTTCCCCTGGGCCGTCGCCCTGCGTGAGATTGGCATGTTCGGTTTTCTGGCCATGGTGCTGTTCCTTGGCATCCTGGTGATTGGCTTTATCTATGAGTGGAAGAAGGGGGCGCTGCAATGGGAATAATCGAAGGGCGCCTGGAAGAAGGCATTATCACAACCGGCATGGATAGTTTGATGAACTGGGCACGTACTGGTTCTATGTGGCCGATGACCTTTGGTCTTGCCTGCTGCGCTGTTGAAATGATGCATGCTGGTGCGTCGCGTTATGACCTCGACCGATTCGGCATCATCTTCCGCCCGAGTCCGCGTCAGTCAGACGTTATGATCGTTGCCGGTACCCTGTGCAACAAAATGGCCCCAGCTCTGCGTAAAGTTTACGACCAGATGCCTGAGCCGCGTTGGGTGATCTCGATGGGATCATGCGCCAACGGCGGTGGCTATTATCACTACTCTTATTCGGTAGTCCGAGGCTGTGACCGCATTGTGCCGGTTGATGTCTATGTCCCGGGTTGCCCCCCCACAGCTGAGGCGTTGCTTTACGGCATTCTGCAATTGCAGAAGAAGATTCGCCGTACCAGCACTATTGCCCGTTAACCATTGAACTGATGATTACATATGTCTGATTACTATCAGCAGTTGGCTACACGCGTTCAGCAACGCTTTAACTCGCAGATCTCCGCGACCAATGTCGAGCTCGGGGAACTAACTGTTGAGTTGCCATGCGAACATATCCGTTCGGTCTGTACTGCGTTGCGTGATGAAGATGGATTCAACTTTGAACAGCTGATTGACGTTTGTGGTGTCGATTACCTGACGTATGGCGAAGGTGTCTGGACCGGTCCTCGTTTTGCCGTGGTCTACCACCTGCTGTCTATTAAAAATAATCACCGTATTCGTCTACGTGCTTTTGTTGATGATCATATGCCGCGTATTGATTCGGTTAATGATATCTGGAACAGCGCAAACTGGTTTGAACGCGAGGCCTTTGATCTCTTTGGTATCGCCTTCGATGGTCACCCGGACCTGCGTCGTATTCTTACCGACTATGGCTTTATCGGTCATCCCTTCCGCAAGGATTTTCCTATCAGCGGCAATGTGGAAATGCGTTACGACCCGGAGCAGGGGCGTGTGATCTATCAGCCTGTTTCCATTGAACCACGCATGTTGATGCAGCGGGTTATTCGTGATGACAATCGTTATCAGGAACAGCCGACAGAAGGGGGCAAGTAAGTGTCCGAGATTCGTAATTTCACCCTCAACTTCGGTCCGCAACACCCTGCAGCGCATGGTGTACTGCGTCTGGTTCTGGAGATGGACGGCGAGATGATTGAACGCGCCGATCCACACATTGGTCTCTTGCACCGCGCCACCGAAAAATTAGCCGAAACACGCAGCTATCTGCAGGCGCTACCTTATATGGATCGTCTCGACTACGTGTCGATGATGTGTAATGAGCACGCCTATGTGCTCTCGGTAGAAAAGATGCTGGGTGTTGAAGTGCCACTGCGTGCTCAGTACATCCGTGTCATGTTTGACGAGATTACCCGCATCCTTAACCACCTGTTATGGATCGGTGCGCATGCTCTTGATGTCGGTGCTATGGCGATGTTCCTCTACGCCTTCCGTGAGCGCGAAGATTTGATGGATTGTTATGAGGCGGTTTCCGGTGCACGTCTGCACGCGGCCTATTACCGTCCTGGTGGTGTCTATCGTGACCTACCTGAAAAAATGCCTCGCTTCCGTGGCGAAAGTAAGTGGCACAGTGCTGATGAGATTCAGGCACTGAATGATAATCGTGGTGGCTCACTGCTCGATTTCATTGAAGACTTTACCAATCGTTTCCCTGGCTATGTCGACGAGTATGAAACACTGCTTACCGATAACCGTATCTGGAAACAGCGTCTGGTTGATGTAGGAATTATGTCACCTGAGCGTGCCCTGCAGATGGGACTGACTGGTCCGATGCTGCGCGGCTCGGGAATTGAATGGGACCTGCGTAAAAAACAGCCCTATGAAGTCTATGACAAGCTCGATTTCGATATTCCAGTTGGTGTTAATGGCGATAGCTATGACCGCTATCTGGTGCGTATCGAAGAGTTCCGCCAGTCGAATCGCATCATCAAACAGTGTGTTGATTGGCTGCGCAAAAACCCCGGCCCGGTAATGGCGCAGGATAATAAGATTACACCGCCCTCACGCAACGAAATGAAGAGTGGCATGGAGTCGCTAATTCACCACTTCAAACTGGTGAGTGAGGGCTTTAGCGTGCCAGAAGGCGAGGCCTATGCCGCGGTGGAACATCCCAAAGGTGAGTTTGGAATCTATTTTGTTTCCGATGGTGCTAATAAGCCGTATCGCATGAAGATCCGTGCGCCAGGTTTTGCCCATCTGGCAGCGCTGGACGAAATGGTTCGTGGTCACCTACTGGCTGACGTAGTTACCGTAATCGGTACCCAGGACATTGTATTCGGGGAGGTTGACCGCTGATGTCGCAAGATATGACTACCTTGCTGAATGACGAATCGCGTGCCGATATTGATCGCTGGATCGCCAAGTATCCACCTGAGCAAAAACAATCCGCGGTAATGGCCGGCTTACGCATTGCACAAGAACAAAATGGTGGTTGGCTGACCAAGGATTTGATTACTGCCGTTGCCCATTATCTGGA
>JBNKQR010000009.1:0-68281 GCA_050295975.1 Thiohalomonadaceae bacterium | reverse complement strand
CCACGAATCGTCGAATAGCCAATCAACGCGCTGACCGAACCGGTGACAAAGCAGCCCAGCAGGAAAGGCTGCCAGATCGCCGCCAGCTCCGTTTTTAGCCACTCATAGGACAGTTGGAAAGCATTCTGATCCATGTGTACCGGCTCGCCCATGATCCAGGTGCCGACCAGATAGGCGAAGTAGAACATGGGCGGAATGGTGACCGGGTTGGTCAGCCACACCAGTACCACCGAAATGGGCAGATTGACGCGGAACAGGATCGCCGCGGCGGCCGCCAGGACCATCTGTGTCGGCAGGGGCACGAAGGCCATGAACAGCCCCACGGCAAATGCGCCTGAAGCCGAGCGACGGTTGAGATGGAACAGATTGGGGTCGTGTAACAGGGTGCCGAAAAAGCGCAGATGCTTGTGATCACGAATCGTTTCGTGATTAGGCATGAAGCGTTTGATAAGCTTTTTCGGCATGGTTTGGGTTACCGCTGGGTGTGGAAGACCCGTATTATCCACAAAAAAACGCTAAGGAAAACCTGTGCTTTCACGGACGACAGCCTGGCTTACCGGCATTTGTTGCCTTTTTCAGCTAAGCGAACTGCCTGCGCTACCACTGCTGTTGATGCTTTGGCTGCCGGGAACTGTGCTACTTATTTCTCCATCGCTGCGCCATTTCGCGTCACTACCGCTATTTTTTGCTGCTGGATTCTGCTGGGCAGCGTTCACAGCCTGGCTCCATCTCAATCCCTCTCTGATGCCGGAACTGGAAGGTGTTCCATTGCAAATCAACGGCACCATCGCCTCTATGCCCCAACGTGAGGGGCGCATCCTGCGTTTTGTGGTAGCGGTGGATACAGTGCAACAGGTGAATGGTAGCCCAGTAGTGCTACCACAACATCTCCGCCTTGCCTGGTATGGTAAACGTGCGCCCGAGTTGCTGCCGGGGGAGGAGTGGCAACTGAGAGTAAAGCTCAAGCGGCCATGGTCGATGCGTAACCCCGGTGGTTTCGATTTTGAGGAGTGGCTGTTTCAGCAGGGGATACGCGCCACCGGCTATGTCCGGGACGGCAATGATAACCATCGTCTTGCTGCTGCCAGTGGCTATCAACTGCTTCGCCTGCGCCATTCGATCCGTGCCCATATCAGGGAGCAACTGGGTGAGCACCCCATGCTCGGTATTGTCACCGCACTAGCTATTGGTGAGCGATCAGCCATCAGTGACGAACAGTGGGACGTACTGCTAGCCAGTGGCACCAACCATCTGGTCGCCATTTCTGGTCTGCATGTCGGTCTGGTGGCCGGTCTGATCTACCTACTCATGTTGCGCTTGTGGCGCCTCTGCCCCCGCTGTTGTGAGTCTCTCCCGGCGCCGCGTGCAGCGGCACTGGTCGCCATGTTGGCAGCACTTGGTTACGCCGCCTTGGCGGGCTTCTCCATTCCCACCCAGCGGGCGCTGTTGATGTTACTCGTTGTGCTAGGGGCCGTGTGGTGGCGTCGCCCCATAGAGCGGGAGAGGGTGCTGCTACTGGCACTCTGGGCGGTGCTGCTACTCGACCCGGCATCGATCCTCTCCGCCGGTTTCTGGCTCTCCTTCGCCGCGGTCGCCTGGATTCTCTACGGCATGGGCGGAAGGTTATCGATGACCAGCCTCTGGTGGCGCTGGGGACGGGTGCAACTGCTGGTGGCCCTCGGTCTGTTGCCGTTACTGCTGCTCTTCTTTCAGCAGGGATCACTCAGTGCGCCACTAGCCAATTTACTGGCGGTCCCCTGGGTGAGTCTGCTGGTGGTACCGCTAACTCTGACCGGAGTGGTGCTGCTCGGGCTATGGCCAGCTGCGGGTGGGATGTTGCTCAGTCTGGCCGCCACCCTGATGGGATGGCTATGGCCGCTGTTGCAGTGGTTGGGGGAGATTATTCCGGTATTACCTCTGGCAGCCTCTGGCTGGGTGGTGCTGGTTGCGTTAATGGGTCTGCTATGGCTGTTGGCACCCCGGGGTTGGCCATTGCGCGGCATGGGAGTGTTACTCATTCTGCCCCTGCTGCTGCGCACACCTGATATGCCTCTGCCGGATAATGCTCGCCTGACCCTGCTGGATGTGGGCCAGGGGCTGGCTGCGGTTGTACAGACCCACAGACACACCCTGCTGTTCGATACCGGTCCTGCTTTCCCATCTGGCTTTGATACCGGTGACGCGGTGGTGGTGCCGTTTCTGCGTCAGTCCGGGGTAGGCCATATCGACACCCTGATGATCAGCCATGGCAACAGTGATCACGCTGGTGGTGTCACATCAGTCCTTGATCAGATCCCGGTGAGCGGGATTCTGGCCGACGGTGAGATGGTCTCCAGGCTACCAAATGCCTCGGCCTGTCGTCGGGGTATGAGCTGGGAGTGGGATGGGGTGGTGTTTCGTATTCTTCATCCGGCTGAAACCATCGATACGGCTGATGAGAATAACCACTCCTGTGTACTGCGGGTTAGCGTCGGCCAACACGCCGTGTTACTGGCTGCCGATATTGAGCGAGACGGAGAGAGCGAGTTACTGTCCAGTGGCGAGGTACTGCGGTCTGACATACTGGTTGCGCCCCATCACGGCAGCAAGAGCTCCTCAAGTACTGATTTCATCGATGCAGTCGCTCCACGCTGGGTGCTTTTCCCGGTGGGCTATCGCAACCGCTACGGCTTTCCGCACGCTGAAGTGCTGACGCGTTACTACGAGCGAAGTGTTAGCCCTCGTCGAACCGATGCAGAGGGGGCAGTGCAATTCGAGCTGACGCCCGAGGGCATTACCTCGCTTGAGGGTTACCGAGGGCGCCATAAACGGCTTTGGCACGGAAATATGTGAGGGCGTCCCCTAGGCGCGGTGCCATTACTTTGTTAAATTGACCCGCTGATTTTTCACAGAATTCGGGGAAGCAAATCCGTGTTTGAAATGGTAACTGCAGGCGGCTGGCTCATGGTGCCGATTATCCTCTCTTCGGTGGCGGCAGTGGCCATCATCGTCGAGCGCTTCTGGGCGCTGAAGCAGGAGAAAATCGTCCCCGCCAATCTGGTCGCCCATGTCTGGACGTTACATAAGAAAAACGAACTGACCCGGGAGCGTCTCAAGGCCCTGCGCGGTAGTTCGCCGTTGGGTCGTATCCTCGCCGCCGGTCTGCTTAATATGCACCACGACCGTGAGGTGATGAAAGAGGCGATCGAAGATACCGGTCGCCAGGTGGTGGTCGAGCTGGATCGTTTTCTCAACACTCTCGGTACCATCGCCTCTATTACCCCTTTACTCGGCCTGCTCGGTACCGTCATCGGTATGATTAAGGTCTTCACCGCCATCACCGCCATGGGCGTCGGTAATCCGACCGTTCTGGCTGGCGGTATCTCCGAGGCGCTGATCACCACCGCTGCTGGTCTCTCTGTCGCCATCCCCAGCCTGATGTTCTACCGCTATTTCCGTGGCAAGGTCGACATGCTGGTACTGAAGATGGAAGAGGAGGCACTCAAACTGGTGGAGGTGATCCACGGCAAACGTGAATCCGGCGAGGAGGCTGCCTGATGCGGCTCCAGTTCCGCCCCCGCGAGGAACCGGATGTCAATTTGACGCCGTTGATCGATGTCGTGTTCCTGCTGTTGATCTTCTTCATGGTCTCCACCACCTTTGAGCGTGAGACCGAGATCAGTATCGAATTACCAGAGGCGAGCGGTCCGCAGATCAAGACCGATAAAAAGGTGGTCGAGATCAGTATCGATGATAAGGGACGTTACTTCGTTAACAAGAAAGAGGTGATCAATACCCAGATCGACACCCTCAAACGTGCTGTGCAAGAGGCCGCTGGTGATGAAAAGAAACCGCGCATCATTCTCAGTGCCGACCGAAAGTCCACTCACCAGGCGGTGATCTCGGCGATGGACGCAGTACGTCAACTCGGCTTCGTCAACATGACCTTCGCCACCAGCAAACCCAAAGACGGTAATTGAAGGCGATGAAACCAGCAACATCTAACGGCACGCGGATCTATCGCCGCCTGCTGGGCTATGTTTTTCCGTATTGGCGTGCCTTCATAATCTCCATTTTTAGTCTGGTGATCGTGGCACTTAGTGAGGTGGCCTTTGCCGCTTACATCAAACCACTGATAGACGGTAGTTTCGTAGAAAAAGATCCCAATGTGGTCAAGTTCGCTCCACTAATTCTGGCGGGTATCTTTCTTTTCCGTGGAATTGCCACCTTCCTCTCTCGTTACTGGATGTCTTGGGTTGCGCGTAAGGTGATCAACGTCCTTCGCGGGCAGATGTTTGCTCAGCTTATTCATCTACCGGTATCCTGGTTCGACATGATGCCCTCTGGCACGCTGCTCTCGAAACTGGTCTACGACGTAGAGCAGGTGGCACGTGCTAGTACCAATGCGATCAGTATTCTGGTCCGCGACACACTGACTGTATTCTCCTTGATTGTCTGGATGTTCTACCTCAACTGGCATCTGGCGCTTGTTCTGATGGTGGGTGCCCCATTCATTGCACAGGTTATCAATAAGGTTAATCGTCGCTTCCGCAGTTACAGTACTCGTATTCAGAACTCGGTTGGTGAGGTAACCCAGATCGCAGAAGAGGCGATTGAGGGGCAGCGTGTGGTCAAGACCTTTGGTGGTGAAGAGTATGAGCTGAGCCGTTTTGAAGTGGCGAATGAAAATAACCGCATGCTCAATATGAAACTGGAACGAGCCAATGCCGCTGCGACTCCGGTTGTCGAATTTATTGCTGCCCTCGCTTCTGCAGCAGTTATCTACTTTGCCTTGCGTCAGGTGGAAGAGAGTGGTCTTACTGCCGGCTCCTTTGTCTCTTTCATTAGCGCAATGATGTTGATGCATTCACCGATGAAACGGTTGACAGGAATTGCAGCAAACCTGCAAAAGGGGATCGCCGCGGCAGACAGTATCTTTAAGCTCATCGATACACCCAGAGAGAAGGATGAAGGTAAGAAAGAAGTAGAGCGAGTGCGTGGTGAAGTGGCCTTTGAGAAGGTTAATTTCCGCTACGGTGATGAGAAGAGTTATGTACTGCATGATCTCGATCTGAAAATGGATGCAGGTATGAGTGTGGCACTGGTCGGTCGGTCAGGTAGTGGCAAGACTACCATGGCCAGCCTGTTGCCCCGTTTCTATGATGTGACTGAGGGCCGTATTCTTATCGATGGTTGTGACATCCGTGAGATGCCGCTACGTCAGCTGCGCGATCAGATCGCCCTGGTGAGCCAACACATCACCCTGTTCAATGACACCATCGCCAACAACATCGCCTATGGCAGACTGGAGGGTTCAAGCCGCGATGCGATCATTGCGGCGGCAGAGGCTGCGCATGCGATGGAGTTTATCCGTGAATTGCCGGAGGGCCTCGATACCATGGTGGGTGAGAACGGCGTGCTGCTCTCCGGGGGGCAGCGCCAACGCTTGGCCATCGCTCGTGCCCTGCTAAAGGATTCACCGATCCTTATCCTCGACGAGGCCACCTCCGCACTGGATACCGCATCTGAGCGTCACATTCAGGCGGCGCTGGAAAAAGTAATGCAAAATCGTACCACCCTGGTTATTGCTCATCGTCTCTCCACCATCGAAAGCGCGGATCGCATTGTGGTGATGGAGAAGGGCAGGGTGATCGAAAGCGGCAAACACGCAGAATTGCTGGCACACAATGGACAGTATGCAGCCCTCTACAACTTGCAATTCCAGGAAAAGAGCTAGGCCTGTCACAATGAGACGACTCGACTACTACTGGTATCAGAAGAGCTCCTGGCTCTGGTTGCTCTGGCCACTATCATTACTGTTTGCACTGCTAGCGGGTCTACGTCGCTGGCTCTATCGTATCGAGGTCTTTGCCGCCTACCGTGCACCGGTACCGATTATTGTGGTCGGTAACATCACCGTCGGTGGCAGTGGTAAGACCCCACTGGTGGTCTGGCTGAGCAACTATTTGCGTGAACAGGGTCTGCGCCCTGGCATCGTCAGTCGCGGCTACGGCGGACGCTCACGCCAATGGCCTCAGGAAGTCACCGCTGATAGTGATCCGGCTCTGGTGGGTGATGAGGCGGTATTGTTGGCTGGACGTACCAACTGTCCGATGGTGGTTGCACCGGATCGTAGCGCTGCGGTGCGTCGCCTGCTGGCGCAGAACGATGTGAACGTCGTTATCTCCGATGATGGTCTGCAGCACTACGCTTTGGCACGAGATATCGAGATTGCGGTGGTTGATGGCAAACGTCGTCTGGGTAATGGACTGTGTCTGCCCGCTGGTCCACTGCGTGAATCAGTACGAAGACTGAAGAAGGTCGATTTTATCGTCAGCAATGGTCTGGCGCGCAGCGGTGAGTGGACCATGAATCTGCAGGGCGATGAGGCGGTTTCGTTATTGGATGGCACGCGCCGTAAACTGGCTCAATTCTCCGACCTACCGGTCCATGCGGTGGCCGGGATTGGTAATCCAGCGCGCTTCTTCGACTTTCTTCGGGAGAACGGTCTGGAACCGATCTGTCACCCCTTTTCTGACCATCATCCTTACGGTTCTGGCGACCTCGAATTTGCCGGTTCCAACCAGGTGCTGATGACCGAGAAGGACGCGGTAAAATACCGCCCCTTCACCGGCGACCACCACTGGTTTGTCCCGGTTACTGCGACCCTGCCAGATGCCTTTGGCCCCAAGATTATCGCCTCCCTGGAGAAGATTCATGGATAAAAAGTTGTTAGAAATCCTTGTCTGCCCAGTGTGCAATTCGCCGCTGATCTATAACAAGGCGCAGCAGGAACTAATCTGCAAGGCAGACCGTCTGGCTTATCCGATTCGTGACGACATCCCGGTCATGCTTGAGGATGAGGCACGTCAGCTAAGTGCTGAAGAAGAGGTCTGAGCTTGTCCTTTCACGTCATCATCCCGGCGCGTTACGCCTCAACCCGTTTACCGGGTAAACCTTTGCTCGATATCGGTGGCAAACCGATGTTGCAGCATGTCTGCGAACGGGCAGAGGAGAGTGGGGCAGCCACAGTAACCGTTGCTACCGACGACCAACGCATCGCTGAGGCGGTACAAGGATTCGGTGGAAAGGTCTGTCTTACAGGTGAGCACCATCAGTCGGGTAGCGAACGACTCGCTGAGGCAGCGCAAAAGCTGGGGCTGGATGACGACGCCATTGTGGTCAATCTGCAGGGTGATGAGCCGTTAATGCCCTCGGCGTTACTGAGTCAGGTGGCGCAACTGCTGGAGGGGGAGCACGGTGCCGATATGGCAACTCTCTGCACACGCATTCACACCGCTGCCGAACTATTCGATCCCCATGTGGTGAAGGTAGTGATGGACGGGCAGGGAAAAGCACTCTATTTCAGCCGTGCCGTGATCCCCTGGGATCGCGACGCCTTCTCGGTGACTACCGAAGAGCTACCGGAGCGGGCGCTGCACTACCGTCATCTGGGTATCTACGCCTATCGCGCGGGCTTCCTGCAACGCTACGTTGAGATGGCGCCATGTGGTCTGGAGCAGATGGAGTCACTGGAGCAGCTTCGGGTGCTGTGGCACGGTGGACATATACAGGTGGCCGAAGCGGTGGAGCTGCCTGGACCGGGGGTTGATACTGCAGAAGACCTGGAGCGGGTGAAAGCACTACTAGCAGGCTGACAGCCCCAGCTTGCAGAATTCCGAGTGGAAACTCCCATCCTGCTCTAGCAGGGGTAGAACAAAGACCTCCGCCACATGTCGGCCTGCATCTCCATACTGATCTGCCTGTAAGCTATCGCGTAGCCCAGTGGCTTGCAGCACCAGAGTGGCATCCTCCTCGAGCACCTCGACTACCACACAGTTTTTTCCCCGATAGCTCACCGTAGAGCCTATGAGTTGGCGTAGTGTTGATTTATGTAAATCAGTCAGAGGCATGGCTACATTTTACCTGTGCTGTGGAATCGGTATCATGCTACTGCAATGCGGCCCTTTTCCAGTTAATCAAGCCGCGAGGGTAACGATGAGTCAGAAAAAAATACACGTACTAATGGTCTGCATGGGCAACATCTGCCGTTCACCGCTGGCTCACGGGCTATTTGAGGATCTGGTGGAGCAGGAAGGTCTGACCGATGTGATTATCGTCGATTCTGCGGGCACCCATGCCTACCATGTGGGTGAACCGCCGGATCCCAGGTCACAGCAGACAGCGCAGCGCCATGGTGTCGATCTCAGTCGTCAGCGCGCTCGTCGTGTATCGCGCGATGATTTTGAACAATACGACTATATCCTGGCGATGGATCACGACAACTATAGCAACCTGACCGGTATTGCCCCGGATGAGCATCAGCACAAGGTTCGCCTGTTTCTGGAGTACGCACCACAACGACGCGAACGTGAGGTTCCCGATCCCTATTATGGCGGCCCTGACGGATTTGAGTATGTTTATGAACTGGTTGAGGCGGCAGCATTGGGGCTATTGGCAGATATTCGTGGGAAGCACAGGCTGTAACTCGCTTCAGAGACGATAAAAAAGGGCGCTTTAGGCGCCCCTTTTTAATTCGAGTGCTGAGAAAATCAGCGCTCATCCGTCTCCGGTTTGTTTGCTGCCGCAGGAGTTGGCTTAATGGTTTCCACCTGTTGTAGCTTGAACTCGGACTGTGTCGGTTTGCTCTCTACCGATTCTGGTTTGGACTCAAACACTGGGGCCACAGGTTTTGCTTCAACCGGCTCCGGCTTGGACTCGGCTACAGGAGCGACCGGTTTAGTTTCAACCGGCTCCGGCTTGGCTTCAGCTACTGGTGCGACAGGTTTGGCTTCAACCGGCTCCGGCTTAGCTTCGGCCACGGGAGCGGCAGGTTTGGTTTCAACCGGCTCCGGCTTAGCTTCTGCTACAGGAGCAGCAGGTTTGGTTTCAATCGGCTCCGGCTTAGTTTCGGCCACGGGAGTAGCTGGTTTGGCTTCAACTGGTTCAGGTTTGTTTTCAGTCACAACTGGCTTCGCTTCGGCCTTCGGCGACTCAGGTTTGGCTTCTACTTGCTTTGGCTGCTCTTCCACAATTGGGGTCTGTTGGCTCTCAACCGTTTCAGGCTTCGCATCGGCAGCAGGTTGTTCAGACTCGGTTTTGCTTACCATATTGCCGCTACGTGCTGCACTCTCAACCACATCTTCACTACGACGTGGACGGCGACGATTACGGTTATCATCACGGGCGGGTTTCTCTACCGGAGCAGGAACATCAATAACCAGCGGCTCTTCGTTGCTGGCTACAGTCTCGGTGTTCTGCTGTGTCTCATTCTGGTCTCTACCGCTGTTGTTGCGGCGTCCACCACGACGACGGCCACCACGCTTGCCACGGCGGGTGCTGCGCTCACCATCCTGACGCTCTTCACCTTCTTTGGCAGACGGGGCAGGAGCCTGACGGTTCTCGTTTTGTTTCTGCTGTGGTTCCTGCTGGGCGGCCTTGCGCTTATCTTGCTGTTCCTGTTTGTTACTACGCTCGCCACGTTGGCGACGACGACCCGAGTCGTCACGACCACGACCACGTGACTCCTGTGGACGTTTTCCCTGTGGACGATTGCGATTATTGCTGGATTTTTTCGCAGGTTTCTTTTTCTTGGTCTCGGCTTCACCGCTGCCAAACAGTGCGCGGAACAGACGAACAAAAATTCCTGGTTTGTTGACCGCAGCAACTGCGCGTTCTGTCGGCGGCGGTGCAGTGGTCTGGCTAACCGCTTTCACTGCAGGTTCTTCCACTTTAACGTCGGCAATCTCGGCAGCTACACTCTCAGCGACCTCTTCAGCGCGGGTGGCCTGTTCGTAACTTGGCGGCGCATCGCTCTCGACTTCATCGCTGCGAATGCGTGCCACTTCATAGTGTGGGGTCTGCAGATACTGATTAGGGATCAGCAGTACGTCGACCTTCTGTCGCTCTTCAATTTCGTTGATGACGGAACGCTTCTCGTTTAGCAGGAAGGTGGCGACTTCAACGGGCAGCTGTGCCTTGATCTGAGCGGTCTTCTCCTTCATTGCCTCTTCTTCGACGATGCGCAGAATGGAGAGGGCGAGGGATTCAATGCCACGGATGGTGCCCTGGCCGTTACAGCGTGGGCAGACGATCTGGCTCGATTCACCTAGTGATGGACGCAGACGCTGACGTGACATCTCCAGCAGACCGAAGCGAGAGATACGGCCGACCTGAACGCGGGCGCGGTCAACCTTCAGCGCATCACGAAGACGGTTTTCTACTTCGCGCTGGTTGCGAGCTGGTCCCATGTCGATGTAGTCGATAACCACCAGGCCACCCAGGTCACGCAGACGTAACTGGCGAGCGATCTCGTCGGAGGCTTCCAGATTGGTATTGAGTGCTGTCTCTTCAATGTCGCCGCCCTTGGTGGCACGAGCGGAGTTGATGTCGATAGAGATCAGCGCCTCAGTGTGGTCGATAACCACGGAACCACCAGAGGGGAGGCTGACTTCACGCTGAAAGGCGGATTCGATCTGTGACTCAATCTGGTAGCGGGTAAATAGTGGTACGCGATCCTGATACAGCTTCAGCTTGTTCAGGTTTTGCGGCATTACCTTGCCCATGAACTCACGTGCCTGGTTGAAGACCTCGGCGTCGTCAATGAGGATTTCGTTGATATCGGAGCGCAGATAATCGCGGATGGCGCGGATCACCACGCTGCTCTCCTGATAGATCAGGAAGGGCGCCTTACGTTCGGCGGCGGCGCCTTCAATCGCGGTCCAGACCTGCACCAGATAATCGAGGTCCCACTGCAACTCTTCGGCGCTCTTGCCGACACCGGCGGTACGGACGATGACGCCCATGTCCCGCGGAATCTCAAGCTGGCTCATGGCGTCGCGGATTTCGCTGCGGTCATCGCCTTCGATACGACGGGAGACACCACCGGCACGCGGATTGTTCGGCATCAATACCAGATAGCGACCGGCAAGGCTAATAAAGGTGGTGAGGGCAGCGCCTTTGTTACCACGCTCTTCCTTATCCACCTGTACCACCACTTCCTGGCCTTCGCGCAGGACCTGCTGGATGTTGACGCGACCAGAGAGCTCGACCGAAGGGTCGAAGTAGCTACGGGAGATCTCTTTTAGTGGGAGGAAGCCGTGACGTTCTGCGCCGTAGTCGACGAAGGCCGCTTCGAGGCTGGGCTCGACGCGGGTGATACGGCCTTTATAGATGTTGGATTTCTTCTGCTTCCGGGCGGAGCTTTCGATGTCCAGGTCATACAGACGTTGACCATCAACCAGTGCAACACGCAGCTCTTCTGGCTGTGTTGCATTAAACAGCATTCTCTTCATGTTGTTATCTCACAGGCGCTCGACCACATTCCCTTGTCAGGGTGCGGGATCGCCAGAGTGGCCACCGTCATGCGGGGCATCGAGCAGCGCTGCCGAAGACAATGGCAATCGGGCAGCGGCGTCTCACTCTGTTTATGCTGGTCCTGCAATCCGTCTAACGGATGCGGGAGCGCTATGTTCGGGCCAACCCGGCCTTGTTACCGGTGTGGCGGTTAAAAATTAAACAGCTGCCGACCATCGGCAGATGCATAAAACTAAGTGCTCATTTTTTGTCCGGAAGGCGCCGCCATTTGGGGGGCGCAAAGTCCCGGGACCTTTCTTGAAGCCAGTGAACTATATCAGGGAAGCTCAGAACAAGTCTATCCCGAACTTAAAGTATTCCAAGGACTTGGCGCATTTTCTTATCAGGATGGCGTAGCAATCGACGGGCTTGTATCATGCGCCGATGAATCAAACCCCCACATTAGCAGTCCAGGAGGTCACCGTCGGCGACGACAGCAGTGGCCAGCGTATAGACAACTTCCTGCTCAAAACCCTTAAAGGTGTCCCCAAAAGCCGTATCTACCGCATCCTGCGCAAGGGAGAGGTCCGTGTGAACAAGGGGCGGATTAAGCCCGACTACCGTCTTAAGAATGGCGATATAGTGCGAATCCCACCGATTCGCATGAGTGAAAAGGCGCCACCGGTGACCCCCGGCAGCCGGGTGCAGAAGCTGCTGGAGGAGGCCGTCATCTATGAGGATAAAGGGCTCCTCATCCTCAACAAGCCCTCCGGTATGGCGGTCCACGGCGGTAGCGGGGTCAGTTTTGGGGTGATTGAGGCGCTGCGGGCCATTCGCCCGGATGCACCCTTTCTGGAGCTGGCCCACCGTCTCGACCGGGAGACCAGCGGTTGCATGGTGATCGCCAAGAAGCGCAGCACCCTGCGCGCATTTCAGGAGCTACTGCGGGGCGAAAAGGGGCTGGATAAGTACTACCTGGCGCTGGTCATGGGGCGCTGGAAGGGCGGCAAGCGAGGTATTGATGTGCCGCTGCGCAAGAATACCCTCAAATCGGGTGAGCGACTTGTCACCGTAGAGGAGGATGGCAAGCCGTCGTTGAGTATCTTCACCCCGGTCACCATCTACAGTGATTGCAGCCTGATGCGGGTCAAACTGATCACCGGTCGTACCCATCAGGTTCGGGTTCATGCCCAGCACAGCGGTCACCCCATCGCCGGGGATGAGAAGTATGGCGATGCCGCCTTCAACCGGCAGATGTCTGAGCGGGGACTGCAACGGCTGTTCCTGCACGCCGCAGAGCTACGCTTCACCCTGCCAGAGAGCACCACCATTCATGTGGAAGCGCCGCTGAACGATGAGTTGCAACAACTACTGAACAGACTGGAAGAGGTAAAATGAGCAAAGGTTTTGAACTGCTGGTCTTCGACTGGGACGGCACCCTGATGGACTCCGAGGCGCGTATTGTCGCCTGTATGCGTGCCGCCATCACAGACCTGTCGCTGGCGCCTCGAGATGATGCCAGTATTCGCAATATCATCGGCCTGGGGCTGACCGAGGCGATCAAACATCTCTATCCCGGCACCGATCTGGCCTTTGCCACGGCGATGATTGATCGCTATCGCTACCATTTCCTCACCGCCGATCCGACTCGTTCAGAGCTATTCGCTGGTGCGGAGGAGACCCTGCAAGCCCTGGCAGACGCCGGCTACCTGCTGGCGGTAGCCACCGGTAAGGGCCGGGTAGGGCTGGATAAGGTGCTGGATGAGACCGGACTGGGGCGACTGTTTCACGCTACCCGTTGTGCCGATGAAACCTTCTCCAAACCGCATCCGTTGATGCTGGAGCAGGTGATGGATGAGTTGGGTGTAGAGCCGCAGGCGACACTCATGATCGGCGATACCGAATATGACATGCAGATGGCGAACAATGCCCACACTGCTGCACTGGCGGTAAGTTACGGTGTACACGAAGCGGAGCGGCTGCTACAACATCAGCCATTGCACTGCATCGACGCCATTACTGAATTAACGGAGTGGCTGGAAGCCTTCGGTGACAATCAAACCGTGGCAAACAAGGCCTGAGCAAAGAGGAAGCACAATGAACGACAACGAACAGGCAAACCGAAGTGAAAACTGGGAACGCGACCTGCTCAATCGCCTGAGTTTCGCCGCACTGACAGAACAGCGCCGCTCTCGCCGCTGGAGTATCTTCTTCAAGCTGCTGATCAGCGCCTATGTGTTGATCGTCTTACTCATCGCCATGCGCGGACAGAGCGATGAAGGCTCAACACGCTACAGCGACCACACCGCCATGGTCGAGGTAAACGGCATGATCTCCGATGCCACCCGCGCCAATGCGGACGTGATCATCGAAGGTTTGCGTAACGCCTTCGCCAGCAAACACACCAAGGGTGTGGTGCTACGGATCAACAGCCCCGGCGGCAGCCCAGTGCAGGCCGACTACGTCTACCGTGAAATCGTACGTTTGAAACAAGAACACCCGGACATTCCCGTTCATGCGGTGATTGTCGACATGGGTGCCTCGGGCGCCTATTACATCGCCTCGGCTGCCGACAATATTTACGTCAACCCATCCAGTATCGTCGGCTCCATCGGCGTACTAATGAACGGCTTCGGTTTTGTCGATGTAATGAAAAAGGTCGGCGTGGAACGCCGCCTGCTCACCGCCGGTGAACACAAGGGCATGCTTGACCCGTTCCAGCCACTGAAGAAGGGCGACGTGAAACACATTAAAACCGTACTCGATGACATTCACCGTGAATTCATTGCCGCAGTTAAAGCGGGCAGAGGAGAGCGCCTTGTTGACGACCCGCAACTCTATAGCGGCATGTTCTGGAGCGGTATTAAAAGTATTGAACTTGGTCTGGCCGATGAGATTGGTGATGTTGATTACGTAGCTCGTGAAGTGATCAAGGCGGAAGACATTGTTGACTACACTCCGCAGCCGGATGTGTTTAAGCGGTTTGCTGATCGTCTTGGGGCTTCGATGGCGAATGTGATGGTGGAGAAGATGGGGATTGGGGCGGATTTGATTCAGTAGCCGTAGGAAGGGCAAAGCGGAGTGTGCCCATCATTGGATGTCATTCCGGCGTACGCCGGAATCCAGTGGTGCATCGCTTCGCGATGAATGAATCTTGAAAGCGGGTGGCTGACCCGCAGCAGGTCACTTTCTCTTGCGCGGCCAAGAGAAAGTAACCAAAGAGAAGGCCGCCCGAAGACTTGCCGCTAACGCGGTTCCCTATGCGCTTCGTCCGTTGAAGGGGGATGGCAGACGGGGCTCCTGCCCCAACTGCCACCGCGCGCCGTCCATGGCGCGCCCCTAACGGGCTAATCCTCCAACGGACTCCAGTGCTCGGCGGCGTCTACGGGACCCAAAACCGCTCCGTTCAATATTGCGGATGCTTTTCGTAAAAAACATTCTGAGGATTGGTGAAAAGTTTCTTCTGACCCCACTTATTTCGAGTTGATTTGCCTCGTCAGCCGATTGCTGCTATTCACAGCGCAACCCCGATCTTGTTTCCCGACAATTGTAGGGATCTGTGTTCTCTGGCGGATTTGTCGTAGTGAATATGGCAATAACTGCTGAAATAATAAGCCATAGAGGAATAATTGATTTTTCAGGCAACCACTTTTTTGGAACAAAAAGCTTGGTAGGTATCACGAGAAAGAAAAGTGTGGCGCCAAGCGCATAAAAGAACTGCAGGGGATAAAGAATTAAATATGATGTCTCCATTTCTTCCTCTAGTTGTTCCTGCAGTGGCTAACGTTGCTAGCACGCGCGACTTTTTAGTGGAGGAGAAGCCGCAACTGAGAAGCCGTCGCTGTGCCTGGCCTTGTTAAAAGTTCTGTGCGAGCTCATTTATTTGCTTTCCGTGGCATGCCTTGTGCTTCTTCCCGCTTCCACAAAAGCATGGGCTTTTCCTATTCATACCTTGAAGCGCCATGATCTCAAGCAGCTCCCTCGCCTTAGTGAGTATATGGTACGCTTTGGCTTCGTCGCCTGACAGTGACAACTCGTACTGAAAAGCTCTATCACCCTTGTTTTCGATTCTGAATATAGCGTTGCAGACTGCTATAAAGTCATCGACTAACTGGTTTCCGGTTGTGTTGACTCTAATATTATTTACCTGCTTTCCTTCATACACGGCAGTCCCATCTGGCAAGAACAATATTTTCGCAAGCGGTAAAGACTTTGGCGTGATATCAATAAGCTCCCCTTCTGGAGACTCCCAAACCGCATGAAACTCGGCCTCAACCAGTAGTGGCGTTTTCCAGATTTGCCAACCAAGCACTCTCTTCCCGCCGGCAGACTCAACCTTCTTGTCTACGATTGGAAAGCACTCGTTGAGCGGTGCGCCAGCTTCAGGCCTAGACGGCAAAAACACTGGCTCTGATTTTGCACCAATCTTTGAAACTAGGAATATTATATCGCCACATATCTCATTCGGAGTCACAGCCTCACCTCGTGACTTTCACGTAAAAGTGAGGGGCTGCGCGCTTTTTCGTGGACCCTTTCAATAAACAGGGTCAGAGAGCAATATTCTCTAATATTAGAAATAATTGCTCTCTGACCCATGATTCTCAGTTCGCGAAGCGAACGAATTAATGCGTTTGTTATGTATTTTTATTGACGACATATAAAGACCAAAAATTGGTATTACTTTACTCTTATTACTGTGTCTGGATCTTTTACAAGCGGTTGTGCAGTTCCGCCTGGAGCGACACACTTAAAATGCAGTTCGGTAGAACCTAAACGTCCCGGAGCCGCTGGCGTAACCGTTTCACGTAATACAAATACTTCGAGGCCTTTTTTGCTACAGAAGGCATTTGCCTCTTGATAAACCTCAGCTTTATTGCTGAGAGAAACACCTATGCCAGGTGAACCGTCTTTTTTGCCGATATAGTAAGAGTCTTGGCTCATTGGAATGACGCCAGTGCTTGCGCAACCAGAAAATAGAACGGCTAGTGATATTGCCAGAATGATTTTGTAGTTCATTGTTTCCCTTTTATACATAACTACAATTCCACATCAAAATTGATGTGTTGTAATACGTCGATATTGACGGATAAAATTCCATCATAATTGTAACCTGTTGAAATATATGATCGTGCCCTTGAGAAGCACGTTGGTAACGGGTTGGAGGAAAATGTCAGCTTCCTTGTGGTTTTGATGGGGTGCATTTTGGTGGCTTCCCTTCTCACGGTTTTTCTTTTTGTACTCCCGTAACTCGGTATTGGCAAGTATCAAAGCCTGTTGGGTTGCTGAACGAAGCGGTTTTGGGTCCCGTAGACGCAGCCGAGCATCGCAGTCATTTCAGGGAATAGTGAGGGCATGTTTGAGCGAGGCTTGCCGAGCGAGTTGCGCGAACGGCCTGAAATGACGAGAAGCGCAGGGAACCGTGTTAGCGGCAAGTCTTCGGGCGGCCTTCTCTTTGGCTACTTTCTCTTGGCCGCGCAAGAGAAAGTGGCCTGCCGCGGGTCAGCCACCCGCTTTCAATGCCTTTATCTGTCGCGAAGCGACACAAACCTAAATCAAATTAATTATCGCGAAGCGATACTAATTTCCACCCAACCTTCTCCCCCGCCCTCATCGGCACCAATTTCTCTCCACCAAACTCATAACTCTCTGGTACCAACCACTCCTCACGTTTCAAGGTGATGGTGTCGGCGTTGCGTGGTAATCCATAGAAGTCAGCACCATAGAAACTGGCGAAGCCTTCCAGTTTGTCCAGCGCACCAGCCTGGTCGAAGGCTTCGGCGTAGAGTTCGATGGCGGCGTGGGCGGAGTAGATCCCGGCGCAGCCGCAGGCGGTCTCCTTGGCGTGTTTGGCGTGGGGTGCACTGTCGGTGCCGAGGAAGAATTTGGGATTGCCAGAGATCGCCATCTCCATCAGCACTTCGCGGTGTGATTCGCGTTTCAGTACTGGCAGGCAGTAGTTGTGTGGGCGGATGCCACCGGCGAGCAGGGCGTTGCGATTGAGTAGCAGATGTTGCGGGGTGATGGTGGCGGCAACCTTGTCGCCTGCGCCGAGAACAAAACGGGCCATCTCTGCGGTGGTGATATGTTCTGCGATGAGTTTCAGATCCGGGATGCGTTCCAGCAGCGGCGCCAGTACCGTTTCGAGGAAGACCCGTTCGCGGTCGAAGATATCAACTGCGTTATCGGTCACTTCCCCATGCACCAGCAGCGGCATACCACACTCGGCCATGGCGCGCAGGGTCGCCTCTGCCTTGTGGATATCGGTGAGCCCTGAGTCGGAGTTGGTGGTGGCGCCGGCGGGGTAGAGCTTCACTGCCTGTATCGCGCCGCTCTCTTTGGCGCGAGCAATCTCATCCGGCGGTGTGTTGTCGGTGAGATAGAGGGTCATCAGTGGCTGGAAAGGGCTGCCGGAGGGCAGTGCCGCAAGGATACGTTCGCGGTAGGCCAGCGCCTGTTCCGTGGTGGTTACCGGCGGTCGCAGGTTGGGCATGACGATGGCGCGGCCGAAACGTTCTGCGCTGTGTGCAACAACGGCCTGCATCGCGTCGCCATCGCGCAGGTGCAGATGCCAGTCATCGGGTCGGGTGAGGGTGATTTTGTCCACGCTATTGGCTCGACTGGTAGGTGATGCCGCATTATGCCACAGGGCCTCGGTGAAGACAGCGTAGCCCGGTTTTGCACCAAAGCACATTGTTTGATGCTTCAGATGGTTTACCATGGGTGCATCATTGGTTGTCAGTGGACCGGAAGGTATGGCAAAGACAGATCAGGCGAAAAAGGGAGCCGTGGGGCACGAACTTCAGTTGCAGGAGGTGCTCGACTGGCTGATTGAGGATGCGCGGATATCCGCCGATGATGCAGAGCAACTGGCTAGTCTGCAAAAGTTCGCCCTGAGCAAACGCCACCCCTTCAAGGTGATTGAAGAGTTCTACCGCGACGCCTCCAAAACCAGCGGTAAGGATCTGACCCAGGAGGGCCTGACCCGCTGGCTGGGTGACCGGTTGGGACTTGAGGTGGTGACCATTAACCCACTCCAGGTCAATGTCAGTCAGGTCACTCCGCTCATGTCGATGGCTTACGCTCAGCACTTCTCTATCCTGCCGCTGGAGGTGATCGGCGACGTGGTGACTATCGCCACCTGCCAGCCGCTACAGAGCGAGTGGGAAGAGGAGCTGGATCGCCTGCTACACAAAAAGTTTAAGCGCGTCCTGGCGATACCGGATGATATCGAGCGCTTCACCCTGGAGTTTTTCAGCATCTCCAAATCGGTATTCGCCGCCCGGGATGAGAAGGACGGGCGAAGCGGTGGCGGTATTCAGAATCTGGAACAGCTCATGGAGCTGGGCAAGAGCGGCAAGCTGGACGCCAACGACCACCACGTGGTTTCTATTGTTGACTGGCTGCTGCAGTACGCCTTTGACCAGCGTGCCAGTGACATCCACCTGGAGCCGCGCCGTGACAACGGCATTATGCGTTTTCGTATCGACGGTGTGATGCATCAGGTCTACGAACTGCCCCCCGCGGTGATGGCCGCGGTCTCCAGCCGGATCAAGATCCTGGCGCGAATGGATGTGGCGGAGAAGCGCCGTCCCCAGGATGGCCGGATGAAGACCCGTACCCCGGATGGGACAGAGCTGGAGCTGCGTCTATCTACCATGCCCACCGCCTTCGGCGAAAAGCTGGTGATGCGTATCTTTGACCCGGATGTGCTGGTCAAGGGCTTTGCCGAGATGGGCTTCTCCCATGCGGATGAAGCGCTGTGGAGCGAACTGGTACGCAACCCGAACGGCATCATCCTGCTCACCGGACCAACCGGTTCGGGTAAAACCACCACCCTCTACTCAACTCTGAAGATGCTGGCCAAGCCTGAGGTGAATGTCTGTACCGTGGAGGACCCGATCGAGATGGTTGACCCGGGGCTGAACCAGATGCAGGTACACCATGCTATCGGCGTCGACTTTGCCTCTGGTATTCGCACCCTGCTGCGCCAGGACCCGGACATCATCATGGTGGGTGAGATCCGCGATGCGGAGACTGCGGAGATGGCCGTACAGGCGGCACTCACCGGCCATCTGGTCTTCTCCTCACTGCATACCAATGATGCCCCCTCGGCGGTAACTCGCCTGATGGACATCGGCATAAAGCCCTACATGATCAACTCGGTACTGCTGGCGGTGGTGGCGCAGCGTCTGGTACGCAAGCTCTGCCCTCACTGTAAGGCGGAAGTTGATTTCTCGGACGAGGAGTGGAAGCAGCTGATCCAGCCTTTCAAATCAGAGAAACCCAAAAAGATATACCAGGCGGTCGGTTGTACCGAGTGCCGTCATACCGGTTACAAAGGGCGCACCGGTATCTACGAAATGATGCCCTATTCGCCCACCCTGCAGGGTATGGTCACCCGTGGTGCCAATATGCACGAACTGCGAAAGCAGGCGCTTAAAGAGGGGATGAAGGCCCTGCGCCTCTCCGGTCTGCAGAAGGTGGCGGACGGAGTCACCTCCATCGAAGAAGTGGTACGAGTCACCCCCATCGCGCTGGACGAGTGATGGCGGAATCAGAGCGGGAGTAGCAGGTGGAGTGGATTCTCTTGGCTCTGGGCATGATCGCCTGGGGTTGGTATAGCGGTACGGTGGCGAAAGAGGCGGCGGTCAGGGCGGCGCGGCGCCTCTGCGAGAGCAATGGTCAGCAGTTACTCGACGAAACCGTAGCCATGCAAGGGATGAAACCCCAGCGCGGGGCGAATGGGCGTGTCGGTATGTTACGCCGCTATAGCTTTGAATTCAGCGGCGATGGGGAGCAGCGCCGTTTCGGCCAAATCGCTTTGCTGGGGCAATGGGTCGTGGCCTCCCAGCTCGATATGGGCGAATACACCCTGCATGAGCAGGCAGAGAAAGAACCACCTCACAGATTACATTGATTCAGCCACCGCAACCGTTGTCCCCGCTTGTCGATATAAAGTATGCTTGTCCCCCATAAAAATTGTTGAACACTCAGGGTTGGAGGCGAATATGGCGGATCGGAGACTGCAGGTGTTCCACACCGTGGCACGGTTGCTCAGTTTCACCAAGGCAGCGGAGTCACTGCACATGACGCAGCCTGCGGTAACATTTCAGGTGCGTCAGCTTGAAGAGTATTTCAATACCCGGCTATTCGACCGGACCCACAATCGCATTAGCCTGACCGATGCTGGGCAACGGGTTTACGAGTACGCCGACCGCATCTTCTCCCTCTACTCAGAAATGGAAAACGCGGTACGCGACCTGACCGGCGAGGTCAGCGGTGTGCTGCTGCTGGGGGCGAGTACCACCATCGCCGAGTACATGCTTCCGGCCCTGCTCGGTGACTTCAAGGCAAAATATCCCGAGGTCTCCATCCGTCTGCAGGTGGCTAATACCGATGGCATCGTCTCCATGGTAGAGAACAACGTCATCGATCTGGGTGTGGTTGAGGCCCCGGTGGGTAACAAGAATCTGGTGGTGGAGAACTGTCGCATGGATCAGATGGTGCTAATTGTGCCGCCGGGCCATGAGCTGGCAAAGATGAAAGCGGTACCCATCCTGGAACTGACCCGCCATCCCTATATCTGTCGTGAGGAGGGCTCCGGCACCCGCGAGGTGATGCTGGAGGCGGTGACCGAGGCAGGCGGCAATCCGCAGGATCTGGATATCGTGATGGAGCTGGGCAGCCCAGAGGCAGTAAAAGGCGCCGTTGAGGCAGGCATGGGGATCTCGATCCTCTCCCGTGCCACCATCGACAAGGAGCTGAAGCTGGGTACCCTGGTCGCGGTCAACCTTGAGGTGCCGCTGGAGCGACCCTTCTCCTTCGTTCACCAGAAGCAGAAGTTCCGCTTGCGGGCGATGGAGAAGCTGCTCGATTTTGCCCGTCAGTATTGCCAGGAGCACCCGGCCTAACCCTCCATGTTGATCCCAGAGAGCAAGAGCAAGCCTGAAAAACGTCTGGCGCAGATCTACGCCGAGCTTCCTGAAGCGGAGCGCAAAACCCTGCTCGATTTTGCCGAGTTTCTCGCCTCACGCAGTGAACCTGTCGAACCGGAGTCTCTCGAACTAAAGCCTATTCCTCGCCCCGCCGATGAGAGTGTGGTGGCGGCATTGAAACGTCTGCGCGAAACTTACCACATGCTGGATCACTCCAAGATGCTAAATGAGGCCAGTGCCCTGATGGCGCAGCACCTGATGCAGGGAAGGCCAGCGGTGGAGGTGATCGACGAACTGGAAGAGATCTTCCAGCGTGATTTCGACAAGTTTCTGGAGCAGGTAAACGCACGATAATGGAGATCATCAAGCAGTGGTTCCAACGCTACTTCTCCGACCCGCAGGCGGTACTGCTGGCGGTGCTGATGCTGCTCGGCTTCGGTATCGTGCTGAGCATCGGCAAGATGCTGGCACCGGTGCTTGCCAGTATCGTCATCGCCTACCTGCTTGAGGGGCTGGTTGGTGCTCTGGAGCGACGCGACTGGCAGCGCAAGCATGTGTTCCTGCTGGTCTACCTCATCTTTATCGCCTTCCTGCTGTTCCTGCTTTTCGCTGTGGTGCCATTGCTGTGGGGCCAGGCGGCAGAGTTTGCCCGAGAACTGCCTAACTATATTCACAAGGGGCAGGCGGCACTGATGCGCCTGCCGGAGAGCTACTCCTTTATCTCCGAGGCGCAGGTGATGGAGCTGTTTGACCTGCTCTCTCGAGAGGTGACCCAGCAGGGGCATCGCCTGTTGTCCTTTTCGCTCTCCTCTATTCCCGGTGTGATCACCCTGCTGGTCTATCTGATCCTGGTGCCGCTACTGGTCTTCTTCTTTCTCAAGGATAAGGTACGTCTCACCGGCTGGTTGACCTCTTTTCTGCCCAACGAGCACCAGCTGGTTTCTCAGGTGTGGCGTGAGGTGGATCAGCAGTTGGGTAACTATGTGCGCGGCAAGTTCTGGGAGATCCTGATCGTTGGTGTGGCGACCTTTGTGGTCTTCTTCTTTTTTGATCTGAAGTACTCGATCCTGCTGGCGGTGCTAGTGGGATTGTCAGTGGTAGTACCCTATATCGGCGCAGCGGCGGTTACCGTACCAGTGGCGGTGGTCGCGTACTTTCAGTGGGGCTGGGGTGCCGACTTCGCCTGGTTGCTGGTCGCCTACGGCATCGTTCAGGCGCTGGACGGCAATGTGCTGGTGCCATTGCTCTTCTCAGAAGTGGTCAATCTCCACCCGGTGGCGATCATTGTGGCGATTCTGGTGTTTGGTGGCCTGTGGGGTTTCTGGGGTGTCTTCTTCGCCATTCCGCTGGCGACCCTCTTCAGTGCTATTCTTAGCGCCTGGCCACGGCCTGGAAAACAGCCGTCAGCCGTGGTTAGTGCGACGGAATGATCTGCTCGTAGCGCTCATAGCGAACCCGCCAGTTCCCATCCTCCTCCTTGAATAGAACCACATCCTTGTTGGCAACAACCGACTTGCCGTTGCTGGCTTTCATCGTCTCTTGCACGCTGAAGATGATCTGATCCTCTTTGGTGTTTATGACCGCGCGTAGTTGATAGCCGAGATTCAGCAACAATTTGCCGTTGAATTCGTTGAATCGACGTAGCTTCCAGCCGTCGTAATCAATACTTCCCGCATTGGGAATACCGACGACCTTTACCTGGCGTGACACTAACCGCATATGTGCCGGGAGGTCATGTTCTGCTGCCGTCCTGCTCAGCTCTGTCAGCCAAGTCTGAACGATGCTCTCTGCTTCCTGAGGGGTAGGCAAGTTACATTCCATAAATACATACAAATAAAGTGGATATTACTCGTAGTGCCAAGTGAGTACAATCTGCGAGGCTTCACGCTTTGCAAACCCTCCCGCATGGCCCAAAATGCCCCAGATGTTGCCAGCCAGGAAAATTTAGCATGTCAGAAATTAGTGCCTCCAGTGTTACCGGGATCCCCGCGGGTGAGTGGGACTACGATGTTGTCGTTATTGGCGGCGGACCCGGTGGTGAAGATTGTGCCCGCGACCTGTCCGGTCACGGCCTGAGTGTGGCAATGATCAACGATGCCCCGTTACCTGGCGGCGAATGTCTGTGGCGCGGTTGTATCCCCTCCAAAGCGTGGCGTGGCGCGGCGGATCGTATACGTGATCGTGCCGGGGATGAATTGTTGGGTGTTAGCAGTGGCACACCAGCCCTCGACTGGAACAAACTGGAGGCGCATCGCCGCAATGTGCTGGAGCAGCGCGGTGAGATGGCATTCAAGGCCGACAGGGGCGTGAAGATTAAGGTCATTCACGGTTTTGCCAGCTTTGCAGGCGAGCATCAGGTTGTTGTCGATACCTCCGGCAACAGCGACAACCCACATCAGCGCGGAGAAAAAGGCGACGGTAGTGGTGGTGAGACGATCAGTTTCGGCTGTGCAGTCATCGCCACCGGTGCACCGCCCTTTGTGCCGGGGATCCCTGGCGCCCGTGAAGGCTTGGATAGTGGGGGTGTACTCACCTCCGACACCATCTGGGGATTGAAAGAGCAACCCAAGCGCCTCGGTATTATCGGCGGCGGTGCCATTGGTATGGAGATGGCGCAGATCTTCCAGGACTTCGGAACGGAAGTCCTGCTGCTGGAGGCACAGCAACGCATACTCGCCGAGGTGGAGTCTGAGATCGCCAAACAACTCACCGCCGTGTTGGAAAATGACCCGCGTCTTACCATCAGCACCAGCGCCTCAATCCAGTCGATTGAGGGCACACCAGGCTCGATACTTCTCACATACTCGGTTGGCGATGGTGAAGAGCAGTTCGAATGCGATTATGTGTTGATGGCCACGGGCAAACGTCCTGTATTGGCAGGCCTGCAACTGGACAAGGCCGGTGTTGCCGAAGAGAACGGCGTGATCAAGGCCGACCAACACTGTCGCACTTCGGTGCCGCACATCTTCGCTGTCGGTGACGTCATCGGTGGTTTGATGCTGGCACATACCGCGGCACAGCAGGGACGCGTTGCCGCAGCAACGATTCTCGGTGAAGAGATGGCCTATAACGAGGCGAAGGATTGTGGCGTGATCTTCACTCGTCCGGAAGCCGGTTTCGTAGGTCTCTCCCTGGCACAGGCGAAAGAGCAGGGTATCGATGCCGCCGAGGTGAAGGTGCCGATGAGTGTGGATGCCCGCGCCATGCTCAGCGGTGAGACCCACGGCCTGATCAAGATCGTTGCCGATAAAGAGAGCCATCGCATCTTGGGTGTACACCTGCTGGCGGATCATACCGATGCGTTGATTGGCGAAGCAGTAATGATGGTCGAAGCGGAACTGACCCTGGAACAGGTCGCCCATGCAATTCATCCCCATCCGACCCAGACCGAACTGTTCGGTGATCTGGCACGACGGTTACTCTCCCGTTTGCGGCGCAGCAAGAAAAGGAAATAATCCACTTTTCATTTCCAAATCTGAGTAAACCATTCTGGTTTAGAAAACTGACTTGCTGAACTTTTGTTAAGTTACGCGTTCTACTTTTGTGGTTCGTTTCTTCGCGGACTATCAACTTTTTTCGACGGACAGAGACATAATAGAGCGCCTGAGTCTGGCGTTTCCCGTCAGTCATGTAATACGCTGGAACTCAGGCACCCGCAGAGGAGGCGAACGTGCTGAAGAGAACCATACCGCTGTTTCTAATAATTCTGTTGAGTGCGTGTAGTAGTTTCAAAGTTGAGGAGGAGTTGAACGCCCCTGACGACCTTGAAGCATTGCGCACGATACAGTCACGCCTATTCCCCACAACAAACAGAAGCGCCCTTACGACAGCCGCTGCAGAGGCATTGACTGAGATGGGTTTCACTATTGTGCAGCAGGAGCCGGGCCTTGGTTTTGTATCGGCGACACAGCAAGTCAATGCGTTTGATGCTGGTGAAGTCCTTGAGATAACGGCGGTATTTTTGTTAGCCGTTTTGACCCATGGGAATCTTCCCGGTGGAGGTGGTAGTGGTATTGATGATCACGAAATCTTCGCTGCAAATGTTGTGATTTTACCAGAGGAAGGAAAGGATGAGATTGTGCGTCTGACCGTGCAACGTTCGATGTACAACACTAACAATCGGATTACTGAGACAGAACATGTTGCTAGTGATGAGGTCTATGCGGATTTCTTTAAACGGATACAGGATAAACTGAGAATCAGTGCAGTTGCCTTGCCGGTGGAGGGACTATGAAATTTCTCTTCAGGTCTCTGCTATTTCTGGTTATTTTCTCACTCGGTTACTTCGACGCACATGCTGCGGAAGGTCGAGGAGTTGAATACGAAGAGCTTGATAAAAACACTACAATGCAGGCGGCGCTGGCAACCTTGCAGGAGTTTGGTTTTCGTATTGAGAGTGTGGATACCACGCAATGGACAGTTAAGTCAGTACGTTATGTAGAAAAATATGGTAAGCAACTTGCGATGAATCTTTCCCTGGAACAGACCGCTAAAGGTGTACTTGTGCAGGCAGAAATGTTGGTTAACAAAGAACCGTTACCTCAGTACCACATCGCATACCATAATTTCTTTGTGGGGCTGGAACAGTTCGTTTCTCAGCTCCGCCACTCACAGATCGTTTCTCGACTACGCAGCTCGCAAAATTGATACCCTGAGCAAGTAAATGGTTTGCACAATTTCAGCGCCTGATTTCAGTAGTGGCTACATAACGATGAACAGGGCGTGAATTACACCGGGTATATAGAAGATAAGGCAGAGAATGATGTTAATCATAAGGTCTTTACCTGCCCCTTTCTTGAGATAGACCGCAATCGGTGCGAGCAGGATGGCGAGAATAATTAGAAGTAGTTTGTTGGTTTTCATTGTTTGCTCCCCTGTCGAAAAACGTAGAAGCCAGTGATTGAATCAACGCATTCTTGAGCGAAGACTGCAACTTACGCTTAATGCCAGTAGGCCGAGGATAAAGATCACACCACCCCAGCTGAAATCAGCGATATTCATAAAGATATCCGCGGCAAACTCACCCATCGCTGAGGAAGCACTGTCACCCAGTTGACCGAACACTCCGCCTTTGCCTTTTGGGCTAAGCAAACCCTTTATTGCTGGGAATAGTAGCGTTAGCCAGATCGCTGCCGGGGCCAGCCACAGCAGTTTGTTCTTTTTCGTATAGAGCAGGACGGGGGTGGCAAGAGCAAACAGGACAACCAGCAGGGCCTCAAGATGAGCAATCCGGTAATAGGTGACGTCACCATAAATGGGTAAACGTGTCAGGGGCAGAAATACACCAATCGCCACGGCAACCGCTGACACATATACCGCCGATTCCAGATTGTTCTTCTTCTTCATGGGGCGTCCTCTTTCTGGGCTTGTCTCAGAGTTTTGTTCATATTCTTCATTCGCGCCATGGGAAAGGGGAAGAATGGTTCATATGGCCGAATAAAAGGCAGGCTCGAGCGATTCTCAAGAGAGAGGCGCTTCAACAATGAGGAAAAGTCCCCTTTTGAGAACCAAGTATTGTTTATTTTAATAAATACTATTGGTTTCTTGTTTTTCATGTACAATGCCCCACATTTTGAATCTCCATAAAAATAATTTCAGTAAATCTTTGAATTTGAGAGAAAAACTTATGAATGCTAAGGATATGACCGCCTCCCCGGATAAGTTCGCCAAGGGCACCGGGGCACATCGCACACGTAGGCCCGTCTATATGGACTTCCTGCCGCCGTGCAACAACGCCTGTCCGGCGGGTGAAGATATCCAGGGATGGTTGGCATTAGCGCAGGAAGGAAAGTACGAGGACGCCTGGCAACTTCTGATTGAGAACAATCCCTTCCCGGCGATTCATGGTCGGGTCTGTTATCACCCCTGTGAGACCGCCTGTAATCGGGTCTACACCGATGAAGAGGTGAGTATTCACGCGGTGGAGCGTTTCCTTGGTGATATGGCGATGGAAAAGGGCTGGAAGCCTGAGTACAAGCCACGTCCCGGCGGTAAGCGGGTGATGGTGGTCGGTGGTGGCCCCAGCGGTCTCTCAGCGGCCTATCACCTGACCCGCATGGGTCATACGGTCGAGATCTTCGAGGCCGGTCCAGTGGCGGGTGGCATGATCCATTTCGGTATCCCTGCCTACCGCATGCCTCGCGACGAGCTGGAGCGTGAAATCAAACGGGTCGAGGAGATGGGGGTGAAGTTCCACCTCAATTATCGGGTGGACGATGTGCTGGGTGAGAAGACCGCCGGTAATTTCGATGCGGTATTCGTTGCGGTCGGTGCCCACCTCTCGAAAAGAATTGATGTCCCGGCACGAGATGCCAAAGGGATGATGGACGCGGTCAGCTTCCTCAAGAGTGTGGAGAACGGTGAGAAGCTGCAGCTGGGTCGTCGCGTCGCCATCTACGGTGGCGGTAACACGGCCATGGATGCAGCCCGTGTGGCCAAACGTATGGGCGTGGACGAGGCGATGATCATCTACCGCCGCGACCGTGACAACATGGCGGCGCACGCCTTCGAGGCCGATGAAGCGGTGGAAGAGGGGGTCAAGATCAACTGGTTGCGCTCCATCAAAGAGGTCGACGGTTCCACCATCGAGGTGGAGATCATGGAGATGGGCGAGGACGGCAAGCCGCGTCCCACCGGTAAATTTGAAAAGCTGGAGGCCGACTCGCTGATTATGGCGGTGGGTCAGGAGACCGATACCGGTTTCCTCGGTCGCGTACCCGGCATTGAGTTCAAGGCGGACGGTACCGTAGTTGTCGGTGACAATATGATGACCGGCCACGGCGGCATCTTCGCTGGCGGTGACATGGTTCCCTCCAAGCGTTCGGTCACTATCGCTACCGGACATGGCAAGAAGGCTGCGCGTCACATCGATGCCTGGCTGCGTGGTGAGACCTACATGCCCCGCCCCAAGCACGAAATCATCAACCACGAAAAACTGCAACTCTGGTACCGCACCGAAGCGCCCCAGGTTGAGCAACCGCATCTGCCGCTGTCGCAGCGTCTTGGCGGTTTTGAAGAGATCCTCAAGGGGATTAGTGAGAAAGAGGCGGTTTATGAGGCGAAGCGCTGCCTCTCCTGTGGTAACTGCTTCGAGTGCGACGGCTGTTACGGCTCCTGCCCGGAGGACGCGATAATCAAACTCGGTCCCGGCAACAAGTACCGTTACGACTACAGCCTTTGCACCGGCTGTGGCACCTGCATGGAGCAGTGCCCTTGCCACGCCATTGAGATGGTCCCCGAAAGCGCCAAAGCCGCGGAGTGAGAAAGAACAGTATGAGTAAGAAAGAGAACAAGATTAAACAGGTTACCGTCGATGGTGGTCACGCCACCGCCCACATCGCTTATCGGGTTAGTGATATCTGCTCGATCTATCCGATTACCCCGTCGTCAGACATGTCGGAACTCTCCGACCTGTGGGCCACCCAGGGAATCAAAAATATCTGGGGTGAAGTACCGCAGGTTATCGAGATGCAGAGCGAAGGCGGTGCCGCCGGTACTGCACACGGTGCGTTGCAAACCGGTGCCCTGACCACCACCTACACCGCATCGCAGGGCCTGCTGTTGATGCTGCCGAACATGTTCAAGATCGCCGGTGAGTTGACCTCCGCGGTGTTCCATGTGGCGGCACGTTCGATCGCTGCACAGGCGCTCTCCATCTTCGGTGACCACCAGGATGTAATGGCAGCACGCATGACCGGCTGGGCCATGCTTGGATCCAATTCAGTACAGGAGGCGCACGACGCTGCGCTGATCTGCCACGCAGCCACATTGAAGGCACGGGTACCGTTCATTAACTTCTTCGACGGCTTCCGTACTTCCCATGAGATCAACAAAATCAGTCTGATCCCGGACGAGCAGATCCGCGCCATGATCGATGACGAATTGGTCATCGCCCACCGCAACCGCGCATTGAATCCGGACAACCCGTTCATTCGCGGTACAGCACAAAACCCTGATGTTTACTTCCAGGGTCGTGAGAGCGCCAACCCTTACTACGCCGCAGTGCCTGACATCGTGCAGGAGACGATGGACGAGCTGGCTAAACTGACCGGTCGTCAGTACCACCTGTTCGACTACTTCGGTGATCCAAAAGCGGATAGCGTTGTGGTGATGATGGGTTCTGGTACCCAGACCATGGAAGAGACGATCAAAAAGCTCAACGCTGACGGTGGCAAGTACGGTGTGATTACTGTGCGTCTGTTCCGTCCCTTCAGCATGTCACATCTTATCGGCGCGTTGCCGAAGAGCGTTAAGCGCATTGCGGTACTGGACCGCACCAAAGAGCCGGGCGCCATGGGCGAACCGCTCTATCAGGACGTGGTTACCGCGCTCTCTGAAGCTGTAAGTGGTGGCACGCTCAAGACGATGCCGAAAGTGATCGGTGGTCGCTACGGTCTCTCCTCCAAAGAGTTCACCCCGGCGATGGCCAAGGGTGTTCTGGACAATCTCACTAGCGGTACCGCGAAGAACCACTTCACCGTGGGTATCAACGATGATGTCACCCAGACCAGCATCGACTACGACCCGACATTCGATATTGAAGCGGACAACGTTACCCGCGCCATGTTCTACGGTCTCGGTTCCGACGGTACCGTCTCAGCCAACAAAAACTCGATTAAGATCATCGGCGAAAGCACCGACCTTAACTGTCAGGGTTATTTTGTTTATGACTCGAAGAAGGCGGGTTCACAAACCACCTCGCACCTGCGCTTCGGTCCCGATCCGATCCGTGCGCCGTATCTGATCACCTCGGCCAACTTTATCGCCTGCCATAAATCCAACTTCATCGATCAGGTAGAGATGCTGCACAACGCCGCGCCAAAATCGGTGTTCCTGCTCAACAGTCCGGTTGGTCCAGACAAGGTATGGGATGAACTGCCGGAGCCGGTGCAAAAGCAGATCATCGACAAGCAGATCGATTTTTACGTCATCGATGCCACCACTGTGGCGCGGAATGCAGGCATGGGACGTCGCATCAACACCATCATGCAGACCTGTTTCTTCGCCCTCTCCGGTGTATTGCCGCGTGATGAGGCGATCGCCAAGATCAAGGCGGCGATCGAGAAGACCTACATGCGTAAGGGCCAGGAGATCGTTGACCTCAACTTTAAGGCGGTCGATGCCTCACTGGACTACCTGCACCAGGTAAAAGTACCGAAGAAGGTCAGCTCAAAACAGGCCATGAAGCCGGTTGTTTCTCCGCTGGCGCCGCAGTTCGTGCAGGAGGTTACCGCACCGATGCTTGCCGGTCGTGGCGATGACCTGCCGGTCTCGATGATCCCGATGGATGGCACCTATCCTAGCGGCACAGCCCGCTGGGAGAAGCGCAACATCGCCGACTTCATTCCGAAATGGGAACCGGATACCTGCATCCAGTGCGGTAACTGTTCCTTTGTCTGTCCACACAGCGTTATTCGTGCGCGCTTCTATAACGAAAAGATTCTGGAGAATGCCCCGGCCAACTTCGAGTCGTCGGTGGTTACCGCTCGCGGTTTCCCAGAGACTCGTTACACCCTGCAGATCTATGTGGAGGACTGCACCGGTTGTGGGCTCTGTGTTGAGGCCTGCCCGGCGTTTGATCTTAACGACAAATCACGCAAGGCGATCAACATGACCGCCAAGGCGCCGTTGCTGGAGAGTGGCAAGGAGAACATCGACTTCTTCGAAACCATTCCGGTCAACCGTCGTTCCACCGTTAACTTCGCCTCGGTGCGCGGTGCGCAATTCCTGGAACCGTTGTTCGAATTCTCCGGTGCCTGTGCTGGCTGTGGCGAAACCCCCTATGTACGACTGCTGACCCAGCTGTTTGGTCCGCGTCTGCTAGTGGCTAACGCGACGGGTTGTTCCTCCATCTACGGTGGTAACCTTCCGGCGACACCGTGGTCAGTGAACAAAGAGGGGCGTGGTCCGGCCTGGTCCAACTCCCTGTTTGAGGACAACGCCGAGTTCGGTCTGGGGATGCGTGTTTCGGCAGACCAGCAGACCGCAATGGCGAAGCATCTGCTGGCGCAGATGAGCGAACACTTTGAGCAGGAGTTCGTCGATGCGCTGCTGGATACAACCCAGGACATCGGCAACCAGATGCGTCGTCAACGCGACCGGGTACATGAGCTGAAGGAGAAGTTAAAAGAGATCGACGATCCGCGTGCCCGTACCCTCTACAGCATGGCCGATCATCTGGTGCGCCGTTCGGTGTGGCTGGTGGGCGGTGATGGCTGGGCCTACGACATCGGCTCATCCGGTCTCGACCACGCACTCGCTTCAGGCCGTAACATCAACGTGCTGGTACTCGATACTGAGGTCTACTCCAACACTGGTGGTCAGGCCTCCAAGTCGACCCCGATCGCCGCGACTGCCAAGTTCGCTGCTGCAGGTAAGGCAGTGACGAAGAAGGATCTGGCGTTGCAGGCGATCTCCTACGGTAATGTTTATGTTGCACGGGTAGCGATGGGTGCCAACCCACAGCAGACCCTGCAGGCGATGCGTGAAGCGGAGGCCTATCCGGGTCCGTCGATTATCCTCGCCTACAGTCCCTGTATCGCGCACGGCATCGACATGCGCCAGAGCTTGTCGCAGCAGCAGAAGGCTGTGGAGTCTGGCTACTGGCCGCTGATTCGCTACAACCCGGAACTGCGTAAAGCAGGACGTCGACCCTTCATCCTCGACTCCACGACACCGACCATCAAACTGGAAGAGTTCGCCTACAACGAGCAGCGCTACAAGGTGTTGCAGAAGAACAATCCGGAAGAGGCGAAGCGCTTGATGAAACTGGCGCAGGAGTCACTGGACCTGCGTTGGCAGACCTACGAGCATATGGCGAAGCAAGAACCGTCGGAGTTCCAGCCAACCATATAAGTAGCAAGATAAGAAAGACGGGGGAAGTACCACCCGCTATTTCGGCATTCGCCGGGATAGCGGGTTTTTTTTGTGCATATCGAATGTGAGGGGCGCTTATTTCCCAAGCGTTTCACTCGGGATTGTTTTTCCTCCCACCATCCAGTATATTTACCGGCTTAATACCCCATCGATACAAACTGTTTTGGAGAATTAAATGAACGTTGATCAGCACCTGAAAGTCGCTCACTGGCACATGGAGCAGGCCCGCCTGCACGCTACCAAGGAGCACTCCTGTGGCTGCCCTATCAGTCCTGAGTACCAGAAGATCATCGACGAAGTCGAAAGCGGCAAGATCATGGAAGAGCTGGTCTGCTCGACCAAAGGCTAATTGCCTGATTGCGTCCAGTAAAAACCCGCCTTCCGGCGGGTTTTTTACGGCACCTCTAAAAATCCACTCAAGCCGCGATTGCGGCGTTGGAAAGCGCCTCAAAGTGCTTCTTTACTCCGTAACTTTGCCAAATGGCAATCACTGCAACATGAAGGTTTCGTATTCGAGACTATCGAAGCGGCGGTTGAGCCACCACAGTCCGACGATAACGGTGAGCAGCAGGCTGAGGGCGAAGCCGTAGCCGAAGAAGGAGGCACCGAGCTGGATGCTGGCCCAACTGAAGAGGATGTTGCTGAAGAGGAACAGACCAGTGAGTATCAATACGATACGCCGCTTGTCGAGGTAGAAGAGAATATTGAGGATGCCGAGTAGTACTACCTGCATGCCGGTAGCGATGACGTCGATATAGAGCAACGGCAGATAGAGTTGTGAGATGCCGAGCCATTGCAACAGTTGTTCTCCGACAGCGATGATGATCGCAACGGTAATGCTCTGCACCTTGGTGATATCAAGCAGGCCCTGACGGGCAGAGAAAACCAGCTTGTTGCGGGTGTGTTCGATGGTGGAGAGCGGGGCACCTTCGCGCACACAGTTGTAGAACTTGTCGTAGTACTCGACGAAGTCGGTTTCGATGCGAACCAGGAACACTGCCATGCCGGGAATGATCGAGAGATAAGCGAGGAAGATCGGCAGGTCGTAGATTACCGAGGCACGTAGCGGCCCGATCACCGCCTGACTGGTCTCCGGGGTAAACCAGAAGATCACCTTATCGGCCCAGATCGCAGCGTTATAAAAGAGGCCGGTGAACAGCAGTGATTGATACATGGCATGGGGTCGGAACAGTTCAAAACTTACACCGCGCTTGGAGCTGAATTCACGATAGACCTGCTCGATCATGCCGCTAAAGAGAAGCAGGTGGCCGAGGACGAAGCCGGCCATCAGACCTTCCAGTCCATACGGACGAAATAGCAGCGCAGCGCCGACGACTACTGTGTAGCCCAACAGAAAGAGAATCACGATCTCTTTGTACTTTTTCATCCCGGAGAGGAATACCGCAGCGATCCAGGTGGCGCAAAGGATGACGAAAGCGGCGAGCAGCAACAGTCGGAACAGCACCGACTGCTGTGGGAAGAGAAGCAGCGTCGCTAGCAGACCGAGCAGACCACTAACACAGACCACGACCAGTAACAGGCCGTTAAAGTTGGGCAACACCCAGTCGCTTTTCTTCTCAAACAGGCGGTCGGCAATGAAGCGAGTGAAACCAAGCTGTACCAGACCAGTGAGGATTAGTGACGAGGCCATGATGTACGTGACCGTCACCTGGAACTGCATCACGTCATGTGAATGGGTATTGCTGCCGAGGCTAAGAATACCGATCAGCAGGATGCCGATAATGGAGAGTATCCATGGCCCTGCACTGATAATACCCGCGTAGGTATAGGCCTGCAGGAGTCCTGCAAAGCTGTTACGGCGCAGCAGTTTTCTTAGTTCGAATCCGATTCCGGCCATGACAGTAACTTGTTGTAGAGGGAGCGATACCGGTCGTACATCAACTCCTGGGTGTAATAGCGTTCGACGCGGGTGATGGCCGCCTTGCTGGCGCTGTGCCAGGCGTCGTGATCGGTGAGCAGGCGTTTCACCGCATCGGCCAGTGCCTGGGGATCGGCGATACCAACCACCTCACCAGAGGCGCCGAGTGCCTTGTCTTCATCGTCGAGTCCATAGACCAGCTGTTTGCAGGAGCCCACATCGGTGGTCACTGCTGGTACTCCGGCTGCATAGCCCTCAAGCATTACCAGCGGCAGCGCTTCACTGATCGAGCTGAGCACCACGATGCTGATCTTTGGCATCAGTTCGGTCAGTTTCTGGAAACCGAGGAAGCGCACTTTGTCCTGGAGGCCAAGACTGTTGACCAGATGGTGACACTCTTCTGCGTAGTCTGGATCCTCGGCTTCTGGTCCGGCGATCCACGCCTCTGCCTCCGGTAGGTGACTGATCACCACCCGTGCCGCACGGATGAAGGTTTTAATGTCCTTGATCGGAACGACACGGCCGATGAGACAGAAGATCGGTGGTGGGGTTTCCGGACGCAACGGCCGCAAAGCGGCGAACTTCTGTACGTCGATACCGTTGGGGATGTTACAGGTACGCTCTTCCTGGGCGCCATCGTTGATCTGACGCAAACGGTTGGCTTCATACAGCGCCACGATGTCATCGGACATGCTATAGGTGACGCGACCGAGCGCCTCGAAGAAGCGGATCCACATGCGACGAAAGTGGCTCACCTCACCGACCTCACGCTCGAAGATACCGCGGTTGTCGCTGATCCACTGCGCCTGATAGAGATCGATGCGCCGCTCCTTGGTGTAGATGCCGTGTTCTGAAAGCAGTAGCGGGTGACCATGGATCAGTTTTAACAGCGCGCCGAGGAAACCGGCATAGCCGGTGGAGACCGCATGGTAGACGCGACTCTGCGGACAGTTCATGGCGATGTTCACCAGCTTCCAGATCGGTGCGTGGATGATCCGCACGGTCCAGAAATAGTCGGTGAAGGAGGGGTCGTTACAGTGAGCGCGGAACATCTCAGTGATGTAGTCCCAGGCGCCACGACTGTGCAGGAATATATTGCGGTCAAGGGTGCCGTCGGGACGACACTCCTGCGCCACCTGAGCCAACCACTCTTCAGGATTGTCGGCACCACTGCGAAAACGATCGTGCATGGCACGTACGTCCTGCATCAGCGCCGGATCAGCGTGTACCGCTTTAACCTCCGGAGCATCTTGCTCATCGAACAGGTAGTGGGTTTCTAACGAGATAAGATTGTCCGGCAATTCATACTTCATCTCGCCGTAGTCCTCGCGGCGACTGCCAATGAAGACACCGGCAAATGTTAGATCGGGAAAACCACGAATGATCTCGTTGACCCAACTTGAGACACCGCCAGAAACATAGGGGAAGGTGCCTTCGAGGAGGAAGGTGACGTCAGCGACCGGTGCCTCCTCGGTGACTGTTTGTTCGTCATGAGATTTCATTATTTGGCCGGTGCTCCAGTCCAGAAATCGACCACTGGACGCAAACGTGGGGTGACCGGTGCACTCCCGATTTCGTCAAGGAGTTCCCGCGCGGTACGGTAGTCGCCGCGTTCAAAGGCCATCTCAGCCAGGTAGGGCAGGGCACGATGCTTTGGCAGGCCTAGCGTCATAGCACGATGCATGTGGTGTATCGCTTCATTAAAACGGCCCAGTGCATCGAGGATGCGAGCAGTCAGGAACAGGAGTCCCGGATCAGCCTCGTGTTGAGACTGTGCTGTTTCGGCATGTTCCAGTGCATTGTTCAGGGTGTAGTTGCGCAGGTCGCCCTGGACAATCCCGGAGTAGGCCAGCTCCCAGTACAGTTCGGCTAGCTGTTTGTTGTAGAGGAAGTGCTCACGTGGCGTGTCATTTTCCTGTGGTGGTCGGTTCAACAATTTATGAATCCGTCCGGTGATCTGCTTCTCTTCCTTATCGAGCATGCCGAAGGCAACCAGACGGATGTCCTCCACCGGATCGTCGAGCAGGGTACGTAGTACTGAACTGGTGGCGACCGTGGGCAGGTGTTGTAGTGCGGAGATCGATTGCAGGCGCGTTTCAGTAGGGATAGCCGCTTGTACCAGACGTGAACGCAGGCCACCGCGGTCGAAGTGGCTACCGTCTTTGCCGCCCTCTGGATCAAAACGTGGTGCACCAAGATAGTTATAGGTAGCGAGACGTGCGCCGCCTTTCCAGCGCATTCCAGCCATCATTCCACTTGCCACGGCCAGTACGCCGAGAATGGGTATACAGGCACCTACGCAGGTTAACAGTAACCACAGAAGACGCTGCTGTTGTGGTTCTTTGTAGGGCAGGTTATTCAATGCGGAACGAGCAATCAATGCGGAAAAGAGGGTGTTTCCCAGCAACAACAGCAACAACAGTCCATTACTGTTGCTTGTTTTTATCAGCAGGAAGAATTCATACAACCAGCTCATGCTGTGGTGTCATCCTTAACGATATTGGTGAGCTGCGCGATTGCATCATTGCGCGCCAGGTCAATGTCAAAAATATCAATACCAAGTTGGGCGAAATCTTTACCGTGTCTTTCCAGCAGCCAGTTCTGAATGCGCAGGATATAACCTTCGCTGGCGGCGGTGGTGGCGAGCGGTAGTAGAGTGACAATGAGTATTTCATCCTCGCGCTCAACGTTACAGAGCACATCAAGACCTCGGCGCATGCGGCCGATTTCTGTGGCAAGTTGTTTGCCCTCATCACCTTTGAGGCGGAATGAGACCACATGACTGGTGACACCGATACGCTCATGTACACGTTGTACCCGTAGCACCTCTTCCACAAACTGGCGCGGTAGATTGGGTAGCAGCTTTTGCAGCTTCTGTACATTCTCATTGCCGTAAATAACGTCGGCGTAGTAGCCGAGTAGCAGGGCGATAAACTGCATGTTTTCCTGATTGACGGCGAAAAAGGGCATGTGGCTAATTACCAGTATGCCAAGCAATTTGTCACTGGCGGTCAGAATGGGAGCGATTGCCAGGTGATTGCTGCGTTCCAGATGTTCAACTACGTGGGTCAGGGTGTGTTGCTCCATCACTTCCAGCAGCATCGGATCATCGCCATGCAGGTTAGGTGGGTGACCAATTTGCGCCAGCATCTCTCCGGGCTCCTCACCGATGAGATCGGGTGGTAGGTAGATCGCTGCTGCCTCCAGCTGGCAATACTGCGACATTAACTGCAACAGCTCCTCGGCACCGGGCAGGAATGTTTCGGCCCCTCCCATCTCTTTGCTGTTGCGTAGTTGGAGCATGGCATCGCGTAGTGAACCCGGTTTAACCAGTAGCTCCTGCTCGATACGATCATGAGAGAGACGCAGCAGTAGATAGCGACGAGTGAGACGGGTGAGTCGCTCACTGAGGTAGGTGTTGGCCTCTTCTCGACGTTCTGCACGCAGATTCCAGATTGAATTAAATTCACCACAGATAAGGGTTAGCAGCATACTGCCGGCGAACCAGGTGCGGGGGAAATGTTGTGTCTCTTGCGACAGGTCGGCAAAGATCGACCAGTCAATCACTAAACCAAGAATACTGAAGATACCGGGCATCACACCGTAGCGCAGGGCGATAAGGAGTGATGCAAGCAACAGCCAGGGAAAGTCACTGTTAAAGAGTAACGGATCCTCGGGTGAGGCCCACCAGGCAATACCGCAGGCGATCGCAGTGATGACAGCGCTTTCAGTCCATGGCCCCAGGGTGCGCAGCTCGGAAGCGAGGAGCCGCTCAATCCAGCGAGCAGTTATGCCTTGAAGCCATGTATATCGGTTTTGATGCATGAGATGGACTCAGTTTACTCGGTTGTGCCAAGCGGTATGCTACCAATTAGATCCTGCAGCAGTTCCTGAGCAACAATAGCCAGTGATTCACGTCCCCAACCGGTTTTGGCACCCACCGCGGTCCACAAGACCTGACCATTTTGTAGATCCAGTACCTGTAGCGTCATGCCCACCGCCGGGTCGCCGTCAACGCCGACCTTGTAGTGCCATTCATCTACGGTGCCCGTTACCGCGTAACGGCTACGATTTTTGCGCGCCCAGGTGATCGCCTCGTCGGTACCTTTACGCTGTGCCGGTTCGAATACTGAATCGCTATTCAACTCTGCCGGGTAGTGCTGTAGCGAGGCAATGCCGTGGATGCGTAGCAGGCTCTCTGTGATCGCTTCGGCGCGCAGGCCGGCCTGGGGTTCGCCGGTGTTATTCACCATCGGTAGTAACGCCCAACTGGCAGAGGCGGACAGCGGTTTGCTATTACTGCTGCTCTCAATATTGGAACAGGCGCTAAGTACCAAGGCTAGCAACGGTATAAGTAGCGAAGACAATTTGTGCATTGTATTACTCCCTGCTTCTTTCATCAGAAAATGAGTTTGTAGTTCAAGGTGAAAATCTGTGTATTTCGGCTATCTGCCTGCATTGATGCGTTGCTCTGTTCCAGTGTCAGGCTGAGATGATCCCTGTTATCGATTGAACCGGCAACACCCGCGATCAGGCTGTAGCCATCGCCAAAGTTTTCGCTGTGTATGGCGCAGAGATCGGCAAAGGGACGCAGGGCACGCGAATGGCCATCACGCTGTGCGCTACCGGCACCGCTACACAGGGAATAGTAATTGTCATCCTCAGGAACGAATAGCCCCACTAAATTACTTGTTGGGGTAGCGGCGACGATGCCCGGATCGAGTATCGACAGACTCTCTGCGTCAGGTTTTCCATCGGCACTGAAGCGGTAATGGTCTCCGGAGAGACGAACACTCCAGTCTGGATAATTTTCCCGTATCCAGTATCCCGCTTCCCAGGAAAGTCGAGAACCGGACCCAAGATAGGCGCCGTACTGGGTGTGATAACGTTCTTTTGTGGCATTGATGCCGAGTTTGGCGTGGCGCTCTGGAACGTAATTCAGGCCAAGAGATAGACGATCCGCATTGGCGGCAGCCTGCATTGGTAGGGAATAATCGGTCGGCTGTCTGGATACCAATTGGGCAGTCCACAGTAGGCGACGATCAAGCCGCTGTGTCAGGCTTAGTGATGAGCCGGTGTATTGAGTTAACTCGTCACGGGCAATGATGGACAGTTGCCACTCCGTTTCGGCAGTGAGCCACCTCGCGTAGAGTGAGAGGGCGTCGTCGTTACTCGGTAGCGTTTGCAGGGTGTCGCGGTTAGTGAGTGTTTGTTGCATGGCCTGCCATTTGATGCCGAGTCGTAAGGGCTCACTAATCGCCTGCTCCAGTGAGAGCCGATAACCGGAGCTGTCGAGGGTATCGTAGTGTGCATTTGTGAAGCCTACCTTTAGATGGTCTCCATACCGCTCGTTTACGGTGCTTAAACGTTGATGCAGATCGTTACTGGTGGGACTTTGCTCTAGTCCGTCGAAGGCGAGCTTACGTGCCAGGGGCCAACGGTTCAGTAGCATGGCAGCATCATAGGCGCTCCCTGCCGCAAGGTTATCTCCCCCTTCTGCCAGTAGTGTCTGTAGCGCGTTGTGGTCACGGGCGTCCAGCGCCAAATGAAGTGCAGCCCATTTAGGCAAGGGTTCGCCGCTACGGGTATAGCGTTGTGCTGCCCAGCTACGGGCGCTCTCTTTCCAGCCGGTTTCTATAGCCCATGAGAGGATCAGTTCATCTCGTAGGCGAATGGAAATCTTCGGCATAGCGGGATCATCACGAAGCATTTGCGCAACGCGTTTTTCCGCAAGGTCACCCGGTTGTTCAGCAAGTAACAGGCGAGCCAGATGTGTCTGGCTCTCTTCATTATTACTATGACCATCTCGCAGATGGTGCCAGACGTTCTTGCGGATGGTGACGGTGGCGGCTGCGTTGCCGCGTCGTTGCAGCAGGTCGGCGTATTCCAGTTGTAATGCGAGGTTTTTTGGTTCACGTTTTAACAGACGGCGGTAGAACTCGAGAGCTTTTTCCTGCGAGCCTAGCACCTGATAGCTCACCGCAAGAACGTGCCAATAGGTAGCTGGTGGTGAAGGAGGCAGCTGGTTAACAAGATGTTGTAATTTTGATCGGTTACCGATATCACTGAATAGCCACAGTGCACTAATCATCAGTTCATCGTCTTCGGGATCCAGAGCGATAGCATGTAGCATGTCCTGTGCTGCAGCCTCGGTTTTGTTGAAGTGGGAGGCTACTTGAGAGCGAAGTACCAGATAGCGGGGATTCTGCTGCAGCTGTTTTTGATCCCAACTTTTTATCAGTCCAAGCACCTGACTTGCTGCACGCCATTGTCGCTGTGCCACATGCACGCTTAACGCACGCTGTATCCAGATGCCTGGGCCATTTGCCTGGTAAAAATGTACTGCCATGTCTGCAGCGCGTTGTTGATCCTCCTGTAGCAGGAGTTGGAATACCCGCAGGCGCTCCTGTTCAGTAGCTTGGGATGATAAAACAAGGTGGCTGTATGCTTCGTTGGTCGTGTTGGTGTCCTGTAGCAACCAGGCGGAATCACCTAACAATTGCCAGAAAACAAAGTCATCTTCAGCAGCATATTTGCGGTAGGCCTTAAGTCGTTCCAGAGCTTCTGTTTGCAGGTTGTAGCGGATCTCAAGCCGGGCAGTAGCAATTATGTTTTCACGATCTGCCGGATACTGTTTACTCAAGAGCCGATACATACGTAGCGCCTGCTGATCTCGGCCACTACGCGCATAGAGATTGGCTGCTTTTTTTCCGAGATAGGGATAGCGGTAACGGTGATAAAGCTGTTCCAGGTAACGCGCACCCTGGTTGGCCCGATAGGCGCGCTCATACATGGCGACAAGTCTGTCCGCATCAGCTGGAGTAGGTTTTTTACCAGTCGCGATCTGTGCCTGCAGGAGTTCTAACTGAATTGGCGCGTCGTTGAAGTAATCCGCCAGACGTTTTATCGCCTGCAATACTTCCTTATCCTTCTTACTGCTGCGGAAAAGGATTTTCCACGCCTTGTATGCTTCGGCGGGGCGGTTGCTCCAGTCACACACATGGGCAAGACGGCGTTGCCACGTAAGGTCCTTCGGGCTCTTCTCGCTCATCTTGTGAGCAATGCGATAGGCCTCTTCCAGATCGCCATTGGCAAGAAAGGTTTCATAGGCGATGCGGAAGTCATCGGCCTGCAGTGTCTGTGCGATTACAGGTGTTGCAGGGAGAAGACTGAGTCCAAACAGTAGTACCGCTACTCTCACCGTGTCGCCCCCAGGTCCAGCAACATACGGGCGTAGCGGGCGGCTGTTTTGTTAGAATTGGCTGCGCGAGCTGTGCGAATGAGGAAGCGCAGGGTCTCAGGGTCACGTTTCAGCTCACCCAGATATCGGTCTGCATCTCGCAACGCTTCGTTGTAGCGGTTGTCAGCCATCAATGCACCGATAGCTTGATGGAAATAGCGGCGCGCCTCTGGTAGTGGTGCCTGTTTCCGCGCCAGAAAGTAGAGGTCTGCAGCGAGTCTGTATCTTCCCAGGCCAAGACTACGCTTAGCTAACGAGATTAGATATTTACGGTTGTTTTTGGGTGACAACTGGATCAGGCGCGTATAAATGGAGAGTGCCATTTCATTGCGACCGAACAGGATGGCATTCTCCGCCAGACTTATTAGTTGGGAGATATTGTTATTCTTAGAGAATGCCTGCTGCAGTAACTTGTCTATCTCAGTCTCTGGCAAGAGAACAGTACCCTGTTGGTAGGCAATACCAATGCTATGCAGACGAATTTGTTGTGCTCGCTGTCGCTGCGCTTCGTTGCCTTGCTGCCAGATGGGGTGAAGTAGTAGTTCCAGTTCACTGTAAGGAATATGTTCGACCTGTGCACCGGCAAGTAGCAGGCGCCAGTCCATATTGTTTTTATCTGAGCGCAGCAGGTTCTCCAGGTAAGCGATGGAGAGAGCGTCATTAGGTGTTTGGTTGAGTAGTTCCTCGAACAGTTGTTTATTGGGGAAAACAAGCATCAGTAGAATCAACAATACAACTACAGCCCCCGCCAGTTCCCTGTCGGTGACCATGACGAGTCGCGCTATGCGACCATCAGTTGTCGCAATACGCTTCGATCGGTCCTGTAACATGTTTTTTAAGGCTAAGTTTGGTCGTGTTGTTGCTTCGGCTGGATTTTCCCATACGTTTACCGTTGTGCAGAAGATGGCACTTTCCGGCGTTTGCTATATCAACTTCTAGTGCAACCTCTGGCATAAAACTTAGATGCAATTGGCCCTTCTCATGGGTCGCATTTATCAGGGGAGCATTAGCGGAGATTAGGTAGGGGATTATTTTGCTCTGGGAACGGATGAACAGTTCCACGGAACTATTATCGGTGTGAATGTAACGTTGATCGTTATGTTGATTAAACCCGGCGACGCCATTGCTCCGCTCCATATCCGGTACACCTGCGGCGATAGGAAGACGTAACTCATGTATCGCATCCAATCCACGTATCCGCCAGCCACCACCATCTCGTGCCACCACGACATTCTCAAATTGTTGCACCTTACGTACATAGGTGGAGGTAAATACCGGAGTGATATTCTGTTTCAGGGTCCAGCGGTAGACTTCGTCCAGAGCTGCCAGGGAGGAGGGCTTACTGGTCGAATAGGTGTGGTAGTAAATGTTAATCGGTTTCAGACGACGTGGAGTGTCGGTCATTTCAAAGGTTTCGATCACTCGGCGATAGCCGTAGAAGGGGCCCATCCAGTTATTGGTGTAGACGTTTTCGTTCTGATTGGGGGCGAACACCTGGAAGTAACGTCCTTTCTGCATTCCAATTGGGGCAACAGCCGTCAGAGTGGGGCGGCTACGGGTTATGACAGTGTCGCCGCCGTTGATGTTACCAACACCGGCCATATGAGTCTGTGCTAATGCCTCGTTTGTTGGATTGCAGTTGCCGGTCCAGAAAAACATGGCAACGGTTTTCCCTGGTGGCGCCAGTCTCGATTCGATGTAGTTGATGGATCCATCGATTTCCCGCTTCAAATCGAAGTTGTAGTCCGGAATAGACAGGTTGTAATCGCCATCATTACCGTCTGCTACAACTTTCCCCCAATGAAAGGGGTGAGAAAAGCTGTGGCTAGCCATCTCTATATGAGGAAGGGCGAAGATACTGCGGGCGATTGGTTCAAGCTCTGCCGTGAGTTCAGGGTAGAGTCCCTGACTTCCGACTTCACCCTCAATGATCGAAATTGAGCTTGGAAGGCGATACTTATTGAGGATTTTGTCCAGCAGCATTTTTGCCGCGTACGGGTTGCCGGGGAATTCGGAACGACTGGCGAAGCCATCACCATCCATATGCACTAACACCATCCTCCGACCAGAATCGGTGGTTAGGTCAGGAACTGGCATCTGCGGTAGTCGTAGTGCTTCACTATAGAGTGCAAACGGATCGGTTACCCAGCGATCACCGTTTCCACCAGGCAGGGTGGTAACTACTAATGGATCAAGTACATAACCGCCCCATGATGTGATGGCTGCGGCGACTTGACGTTGCCCTTTCTCATTTTCGATGATTGCCCAGGGTTTACCCTGCTTCAATTCAAGCGGGTAGAAGTTTCCACGTCCCAACATTGGCCTGGTTTCGTAGCCAACGGACTTTATAGATTGTGTAAGGGTTATATGTCGAGGCGGAGATATTTGATCGCTACGTTTCAGACCGAATCGGGAGAGTGCCACCTCATCTAGAAAACTGATATCACCGAGCAGCAGTACAGGTACCCCCTCAACGATACGCTGGTGCAACCAGTTGCTCAGACGTTGTGCGGATGTGGCGCGCAATGTGTTCTGTAACCAGACGACAATGCCAGCATAACGTCCGCGCATGGGGAATTGCGGCAATGGTTTTCTTGCGTCCCGATATTCTGCCGTATATCCGAGGTGGTTGAACGGTGTTGTACCGAACATTACTACGTCTTCTTTCTCCATCAATTCAGTTTCACTATTGGCAAGGCTGTATAGCATCATTACCTTGCGTGGCATGACCTCAATTGCACCAACACCAAGCATGTCTAGGTTGCTGTTGCTGATCCAGGGGATAAAGCCTAATGCCTTTATCTTGTCGGCAGTGATGCGCGCTTTTTCCCGCTCTCCTGCTGGAAGATAATCGATGACAGTGACAGGTAACTGGTATCTCTCACTGACTTCCTGCAACTTCGCCAGCAGCCATTCTCGGTCCTGTTCCTTTATATCGACGTACTCCCCGTCAAGGGCATTCCAACTGTTAAACAGTGATTCAGCCGCAACCGCATCGACCAGTTCATGCACTTCAGGCAGGAGTTCGAAACCACGATTGAAAAAGAGTTTTGCTTCCGGATAGCGCTGTTTGATAGCACGAATGGTGCGAATTAATCCCTGTTGCTGGCTTGCACGCCTGCGGATGTTGCCGGCGTAGAGAAGGTAACTGTCCAGAGTGTCGATAAAAAAACCACGAAAGCCTTTTTCCCACAGTGGAGTGATCACCTGTTCGACAAAAAAGTTGGACCATTCGGGACGGGATTGATCGATAACCACACTACCCCAGGCAGAATTGCTGCCCATGCGCCAGGCTGTGGGGATTGAATCCATATAGGGGCGTGAACCATCGACTTCGCCCAGAGAGACGTAGGCGAAGACTTCTGTGCCGACCATCTGCTCGATGAAGCGATCGTCCACATTCTGAGGTTCGACGACGACGCGATCAAAGGCACGTAGTTCCGTAACGGGCGGATGTTCACCATAGAAGAAGGCAACGGCCGCTTCCGCAAATACTGGTTGCGGCAGAGCTGTTACCAACAGCAACAAAAGGGAAAGCGAGGTTGGAAGACGCATCAGCCCTTCTTCCAGAGTTCGTCCAGTCCTTGGCGTAGTGGGGTAAATGGAAAGGTTGCCAGTGTTTGGCGAAGTCGCTCAACCGAAGTAGCAGAGTGACGGATATCCCCCTGTCGGGCCGGACCGTGGTTGATCACCGGTTCAACCCCAGCAATGGAGGCCAGTACCTCAATCAATTCCAGTAGGGTACAGCTGTCGCCGGTACCAACATTCATAACACCTTCTGTTTCATCGCCCAGGGCAGCGGCATTGATCCTGGCAACGTCACCAACGAAGACGAAGTCACGTGTCTGGCCCCCATCGCCATGGACGTTGAGGCTATCATCACGACGAAGACGGTCGACGAACAGGCTGATGACCCCTGAGTAGGGAGAAGAGGGGTCCTGTTTCGGACCGTAGACGTTGAAATAGCGCATCCCCAGCATACGCATGCCGTAGAGTTCGGTCGCCAGCGCGGCATACTGGTCATTGACCAGTTTCTCCAGACCGTAGGGGGAACTTGGGGCGGTGGCCGAGGCCTCGTTGAGCGGCAGTTCCGCCGGTTGGCCGTAGACAGCGGCACTGGAGGCATAGACCATACGTGTGATGCCATTACGCCGGGCGTGGTCGAGGATATTGACGAAGCCAAGGATGTTGTCACGGCAGGAGGGGATGGGTGCCTCCACTGAAGCGGCGACGGAGACCTGGGCGGCCAGGTGCAGAACGCGGTCACAACCCGTCATCGCATCTGTGACCGCAACGGGGTCGTTGATGTCCCCAACAACCAGTCGAAGATCGGGCGAATCAGGCAGGTTGTCGCGCTTACCGCTGGAGAGATTGTCCAAAACGGTTACTCGGTGTCCCTGTTGTAGTAGGCATCCTGCCGTGTGGGACCCGATAAACCCGGCACCGCCGGTAATTAATACGTGCATATCGCTAAGCTTCCATCATCCTTGGAATTGCTTCCGTTGAAATAGGTGCCGACGCATCGGCTAAAGTCGAGGGCATGTTATGACGGTAAGCGTCTGAATTCAATGGTGTGATGCCTTTCATACAACAGAGTTTGGGCACCTATGGGGTAACAATGTGTAATGTCTATTTGCGCTTACCACCAAGGTGGTAGTTCGATCTGTTTTTGTCGGTTTTACTAATTCTTTAAAGTGTCCGTCCAATCTGCCGATTAACAGGGTATGGGATCGATCTCGTGGGCGGGTGTGGCGTTGATGCGTTTGCTGACATTTTTTGCAGTGCTGTTTCCCATCGCCTCATCGGTGGCGGGGGAGATTTTCTATGGGGCCAATGAGCATCAGGCCGTATGGAGGGTCGAATCCTCTCGTTTGAATTGCGTTCTTTCCCAGAATATTCCCGGCTATGGCAAGGCGCAGTTTGTACGTCAGGCCGGTGGCCAGCTCACTTTGCAGATTCAGGTATTGAACCGCCCGCGCGATAAGGGTGTAGCCAGGGTGGTTTCGGCGGCACCCGCCTGGCGTCACGGCGTAGAGTCAAGGGACCTGGGGCAGGTCAACTACAGCGAGGGACGTACCCCGTTCATCTACTCCGAGATCATGGCGCGACGGATGCTGCTGGAGCTGCAGCAGGGTATGTCTCCCACTTTTTCTTACCAGGACTGGGCCGATGGCCGAGACAATGTTCAGGTCGCGCTGTCGTCAGTCAACCTGCGTCCCCCACTGGAGACATTTCTTGAGTGTCTCGACAAGCAGTTTGTCTACAGTTTCGACTATGTACGTAGTAGCCGGCTTAGTTTTGACTTCAATAGTAGTGAGCTGGACAGCGCGGCACTCAAACGTCTGGATGAGATTGCCCTGTATGTGAAGTCGGATCCAACGGTGAAAAGAGTTCTGTTGGAGGGGCGTACCGATAATGTCGGTTTTCGCCGCTACAACAAGGCACTGTCGAAGAAACGCACTAACGCGGTGCGTGATTATCTGCTGAAAAAGGGTGTCGCCAAGAGCAAAATTACCCTTACGAGCAAAGGGGAGAAACAGCCTCTCGCCAGTAATCAGACCCCCCAGGGTCGTGCCCTCAATCGCTCTGTTGATGTGACTCTGTCAAAATAGTCAGCAAGCCCCCGCCTCAGGTATACTTCTGTTCTCGTTTTTCCCTGTCCCGAACTGACGGGATGGTACTGACTATATTTGCGGAGTTCTCATGTCTGGCGTCAAAAAAGTGGTTCTGGCCTATTCCGGTGGTCTGGATACCTCCATCATTCTTAAGTGGCTGCAGGATGTCTATAACTGCGAAGTGGTGACCTTTACTGCCGATATCGGTCAGGGTGAAGAGGTGGAACCGGCTCGGGCCAAGGCCAAGGCGGCAGGGGTGAAGGAGATCTATATCGACGATATGCGTGAGGAGTTTGCTCGCGACTATGTCTATCCGATGATGCGTGCCAATGCCCTCTATGAGGGGGAGTACCGCCTCGGTACTTCCATCGCCCGTCCGCTGATTGCCAAACGTCTGGTCGAGATCGCCAAAGAGACGGGTGCTGATGCCATCTCCCACGGGGCCACCGGCAAGGGTAACGACCAGGTACGCTTCGAGCTGGGTGCCTATGCACTAATGCCCGATGTGAAGGTGATTGCGCCGTGGCGTGAGTGGGACCTCAACTCCCGCGAAAAGCTGATGGCCTACGCCAAGGAGCATGGTATTGAAATCGACTTTGCCAAGCAGAGCAAAAAGTCTCCCTATTCCATGGATGCCAACCTGCTGCATATCTCCTATGAAGGTGACATCCTTGAGGACCCCTGGGCCGAGCCAGAAGAGGATATGTGGCGCTGGACCGTCTCACCAGAGATGGCCCCGGATGAGCCTACCTATCTGGAGCTGACCTTTGAGAAGGGTGACATCGTTGCTATCGACGGTAAGGCGATGAGTCCGGCGACAGTGATGGAATATCTAAACAAAGTGGCGGGTGCCAACGGCGTCGGTCGTGATGACCTGGTGGAGAACCGTTACGTAGGGATGAAATCCCGTGGCTGTTATGAGACCCCGGCCGGTACTGTGATGCTCAAGGCGCACCGTGCCATCGAGTCGTTGACCCTGGATCGCGGTGCCGCGCACCTGAAAGACGAGCTAATGCCGCGCTACGCTGAGATGATCTACAACGGTTACTGGTGGAGCCCGGAACGGGAGATGTTGCAGGCGGCCATCGACAAGACTCAGGAACACGTTAATGGTACGGTGCGGATCAAACTCTACAAAGGCAACGTGATTCTAGCCGGACGTAAATCAGAGAAAGATTCACTGTTTGATGAATCCATTGCCACCTTTGAAGATGATGCAGGTGCCTATAACCAGAAAGATGCGGAAGGATTTATCCGCCTCAATGCGCTGCGTCTGAGAATCGGGGCAAAAAGAAAAAAATAGGTAGCCACGGCACGCGATCATGCGTGCCGATACCAGGGGGAGAGGCTTTCTGCCGCTATGGAAAGTAGTCGAATGTCTGCTGACAAATTCCTGTCACAATTTCTAACGCTGGTGCTGCTCGCCTGGGTCTTCCCCCCAGGCGTCGGCATGCTGTTTATCGCCTTCGTTGATATTTTTACATTCGAGGAGGTGCGCGGCATCATGTTCAGTCTGCCCATGGCCGAGCTGGTGTTCGGTTCATTCTTCCTTGCTGGTATCTACTTTCATCGTTTTGCCCAACCCATAGTGCAATTCCTGCATACCCCAGAACCATACACTAAAGAGCTGGCACTGAAACGAGCCAGAACCTTCCCATTACATTTCTGGGGCTTTCTTACACTGACGCTCATACTGGCACCAAATCTCGTGATGGTGGAAGCAATCGAGATGTATGGTTACCAACCCCAGCCAATAGACTGGTTCCGTATTCATCTGGTGGCATTGATTGTAACCATTTTGGTTGGCCTGCCGCTGTTCTTCCTGATCGTAGATCTTTTTGGCAAAACCTTCCGCGGTGAATTTCTTGGTAAGGCGCACATAACGATCAAGATGAAGGTGTTTCTTATAGGTTCATTGGTGCCGCTGCTTATTGATACTGTATTGATTCAATACTACTGGGCAAGAACCGGATACTTCGGTCTTGAGACATTCATTGTTTGGCTCCTGCTGGAAGTGATTGCGATTGCCGGTAGTCTACTATTTGTGCGTAGTTTTGGGCAGGCACTAAATCCACTGGAGAGTCTTTTACACCAAAATGTTGAGCCTCAGCACCTCGATTTAGAACGACTGGTATCTAATTCAACTGATGAATTAGGCGTGCTGACAAATGAATACCGGCGCATGCTAGAAAAGCAGAAAGAGATGGAGTATCAGTTGCGTCGCTCTGAACAGGATCTGAGTGGGATTCTGCATGATATGCAGGATATTTTTTACCGCACAGATCGCGGTGGCGTCATCATCTTTATCACGGGTGCCGTTGAACAGTGTGTCGGCTATTCACCAGACGAATTGATTGGGACGCAGCTGGCTCACTATTACGCAGAACCAGAAAAGCGTGAACGTTTACTGGAGCGAATGACAGAAAATGGCGGTATGGTACGTAATGACATTATTAACCTACGCGCCAAAAATGGTTCAATGGTGTGGGTTTCCACAAACGCACATTTCTACTATGACCATGATGGTGAAATTGCAGGTGTCGAAGGTAATACCCGTGATGTAACACAACTTATTCTGGCAGAAAAGGCACTGGAAAAGGAAACGCAGCGCGCACTGGTTACACTGGCCTCAATTGGTGATGGTGTTGTTACTACGGATGTTAATGGCAATATTGAATATCTGAATCCGGTAGCGGAACGACTGCTAGATTGCAAGCTGGAGGATGTCAGTGGGGCGCACTATATGCGTGTGCTTAAACTGTTCAATGAGAGCACAGGGGAAGAGTTGCACGATCTGGTTGAACTTATCCTGCATCGTGATAGTGCCATGGTGCACGCCGATGACGGAATTCTTACCCACAATGATGGCAGCCAGTTTGCCATTAATATTACAGCGGCGCCGATGCGCTCACGGCATGATGAAATAGTCGGTGTTGTTTTGGTACTGCACGACATTACAGAAGTAATGACCATGGCACGCCAGCTCAGTTATCAGGCGAGTCATGACATGCTTACCGGACTGGTTAATCGGAGAGAGTTTGAGCATCAGCTTGAAGTAGCGATCCTGAAATCTCGTAACGAGAATATTCACCATGTACTCTGCTACATGGATCTGGATCAGTTTAAAGTGGTGAACGACACCAGTGGTCATCGTGCCGGCGACGAGTTGCTGCGACAGCTATCTCATCTACTTAGTGAATCTGTTCGTGAGCACGATATCCTTGCTCGTCTTGGCGGAGACGAATTTGGTTTATTGCTGATGGATTGCCCATTGCATAAGGCCAGAGAGATCGCAGACATGTTGCGACAGCATGTTCGAGATTTCCGTTTTGCCTGGAAGGATCGCTGTTTTGAAATTGGGGTTAGTATCGGTGTAGTACCAATTACAGCTGGCTCGGGTTCATTGATTGACGTATTAAGTCTGGCAGACGCTGCCTGCTATGTGGCTAAGGAGGCAGGTCGAAACCGGGTGCATGTGGCAGATGATCAAGATAAAGCAGTTGCACGTCATCACCGCGAGATGGAGTGGATACATCGTATCTCCGATGCTTTTGAAGAAGAACAGTTTGCCCTCTACTTTCAACCTATTTTGCCACTGATTGAGAAAGGAGCCGAGCTTATACCAAGAGGAGAGGTACTACTGCGGTTACATGATGAGAGGGGAGAGCTTGTCTATCCGATGGCGTTCATTCCCGCTGCCGAACGCTACAATCTAATGCCCACCATCGACCGTTGGGTAGTAAGACGTACGTTTGATTCTATGCGACTTGCTCAGGGCGATAACTCTCATCCACCATTCCGCTGTACCATTAATCTCTCCGGCCAATCGTTGACGGATGAACATTTTCTTGATTTCGTCCTTGAACAGTTAGCAGTAACAGGAATTGATGCCAGCTTCATCTGCTTCGAAATCACTGAGACTGCGGCTATCACCCATTTAAGTAGAGCACGAAAGTTTATCGATACACTGAAAAAGCACGGTTGTTTCTTCTCGCTGGATGATTTTGGTAGTGGCTTGAGTTCGTTCGGTTATTTAAAAGGTTTGCAGGTAGACTACATCAAGATTGATGGTAGCTTCGTCAAGGGTATGGCGATAGATAATCTGGACCATGCTATGGTTGAGTCGATTAACCAGATTGGGCATGTTATGGGCCTGAAGACCATTGCTGAATTTGTTGAGAACGAAGCCATTATTGCGGAACTCAGGACGATGGGTGTCGACTTTGTCCAGGGATTTGGCATCGCCATGCCTGAACCGTTAACTCATGTAGTCGATAAATTGGGTAACGGCACTCAAGCCAATTGTCTTCCTGGCTGATTTATCGATTAAATACGAGGTACGACAATGCGAATATTGCACACCATGTTACGTGTTGGTGATCTACAGCGCTCCATCGACTTTTATACCCATGTCCTTGGCATGCGTTTGTTGCGCAAGAGCGACTATCCACAAGGTGAATTCTCCTTGGCATTTCTAGGTTACGGAGAAGAGAGTGATGAAGCGGTTATTGAATTGACCTATAACTGGGGCGTAGAGAGTTACGAGATGGGTAATGGCTACGGACACATTGCTCTGGAAGTAGATGATGTCTATTTGGCCACAACTAAGATTCGTGAGCGGGGTGGCAAGATACTCCGTGATGCGGGACCAATGAACGCCGGGACGACCATTATAGCTTTTGTCGAAGACCCGGATGGCTATCCTATCGAACTGATTGGGAAGAAGGTCTAATTCTTAGATCGTCTATAGCGCTCTTTTCTTTCCCTCGTCGTCCAGGCAGACGAAGGTGACACGAGTAGAGAAGACCTGTTCCTCCTTGCCACTCTCCAGACTATCTGCAAACACTTCCACTGCGTACACCACCGAGCTGGTACCCTGTTTTTCCTTAATGATATTGAAGCGTAGCAGAGCCCCTTTATTCACCGGTTTGCGGAAGGCGACTTCGTCCATGCCAATAGTGACGAACTTGCAGCCTGGATAGTCCAGGGTGGCAGCGATCCATGAATACTCGTCGACCCATTTGAGCATGTCGCCACCAAATAGGTAGCCGTAGTGGTTGAGGTGTTCCGGCAGAACCAGTTTATGTTGTTCCACAATGCATTCCTGTTAACTAATTTTTTTCAGACACTCGAGATAGCGTAATTCATCAGGTGGGGTACCTGAGCGTTGTGCCTGCCACATCGCCTCACCCAGACACTCCAGCATCCGGTGTTCGACATCATGAGGGTCACTGATACTCTGGAGAAGCTTGCTGTGGACTTCTGTTATTCCATGAGGCCTTCCAGTGCTGAGCTGTTCACGGATCGCCAGATGCATCCCCATATGCAGGAAGGGATTACTTTGTCCCTCTTCCGGAAGGAAATCACGGTCCAGTGAATCTTCACCTTTCTCCAGCATTGTGTGATATTCCGGATGCTGGGCAATGACCTCTGCAACCATTGCTTCCAGTGGTTGTAACGGTTCCCTGTTTTGAAATTTGCGCCAGCTATCCATATAGAAACGACGCAACTCATCACGATTGTTACTGAAGAACATAACTATTCGTAAACCTTCTGTTTATATTCGCACAGGTCTTCGATAACGCAGGCGCTGCACTTGGGTTTGCGTGCCACGCAGATGTAGCGGCCATGCAGAATCAACCAGTGATGTGCGTTGTGGATAAACTCCTGTGGTACGAATTTAAGTAGTTTTTTCTCCACTTCGAGAACATTCTTTCCTGGTGCGATACCGGTGCGATTGGAGACACGAAAGATATGGGTGTCGACTGCCATGGTTGGATGACCAAAGGCGGTATTGAGGACCACATTGGCGGTTTTGCGACCAACGCCGGGAAGTGCCTCCAGCGCTTCGCGATCCTCGGGGACTTCACTGCCATGTTGCTCGAGCAGTAACTTGCAGGTTTTGACTATGTTAGCAGCCTTACTGTTAAACAGACCGATAGTTTTGACGTAGTCTTTGAGGCGGTCTTCACCCAGGGCAAGAATTGCTTCAGGAGTATTGGCTACGGGGAAGAGTTTAGCGGTAGCCTTGTTGACGCCTTTATCGGTAGCCTGGGCAGAGAGGATCACCGCAATCAACAATTCGAAAGGGGTACTGTAGTTGAGCTCTGTTGTCGGCTGCGGGTTTTCTGCCCGCAGCCGACGAAAGATTTCACTGCGCTTGTCCCGATTCATACCAAAGATTCAGCACAGAGATGCTAGAGCTGTTCAGCTGCGTAGTCGGCCAGGCGTGAACGTTCACCACGCATCAGGGTGGCATGTCCACTGTGTTCCCACTCCTTGAAGCGATCGACCACGTAGGTCAGCCCCGAGTTGGTCTCGGTTAGGTAAGGGGTATCGATCTGCGCAATATTACCCAGACAGATCACCTTGGTACCGGGGCCTGCGCGGGTGATCAGGGTCTTCATCTGTTTGGAGGTCAGGTTTTGTGCCTCATCGATAATCAGGTATTTGTTGAGGAACGTACGACCACGCATGAAGTTGAGCGAGCGGATTTTGATCCGCTTGTTTAGCAGATCCTGGGTAGCAGCACGTTCCCAGTCGCTGTTATGTTCCGATTGGGTGAGCACTTCCAGGTTGTCCATTAGTGCGCCCATCCATGGGGTCATTTTTTCTTCCTCGGTACCAGGGAGGAAGCCGATATCTTCGCCGACCGATACGGTTACCCGGGTCATTATGATCTCGGCGTAACGCTTGTCATCCAGTACCTGGGCCAGGCCAGCAGCGAGAGTCAGCAAGGTTTTGCCAGTGCCTGCCTGGCCCACCAGTGTGACAAAGTCGATCTCAGGATCCATCAGCAGGTTTAGCGCGAAGTTCTGCTCACGGTTGCGGGCGTTGATGCCCCATACGTTGTGATTTGGGTTGGCGTAGTCGCGCACGGTTTCGATGATGGCATCACCATCGACTACCTTACGTACGATGGCGTGAAAACCTTCTTCCTCAGGTTGGTGGATGAACTGGTTGGGATACCAGTCATTCACATCCGGTCCGCTGAGTCGGTAGAAGGTGCGCCCCTCTTCCTGCCAGGAGTGCATCTCCTTACTGTGTTGTTCCCAGAAATCGTCAGACAACTCAGTGGTGCCGCGGTAAAGCAGTTCAACGTCTTCCAGCACCTGGTCATTACGATAGTCCTCTGAATGGATACCGAGGATCGACGCCTTAATGCGCATGTTGGTGTCTTTTGACACCAGAGTGACGCTACGCTTAGGTTGCTGGTGTTGCAGAGCCAGGGCGGTGCCGAGAATGGTGTTGTCCGACTTGCTGCCGGGTAGTGAGGAGGGCAGCTTGGCTTCCATGATCTCAGTCTGGAAAAAAAGTTTGCCGCTGGAGGTCTTGTGCCCGTTTGCGAAACCACCGGTAGAAAGCGGAATACCTTCTGCGATGCTTTCGGTGCTGATGTCGAGCATCAGCTCATCCATAAAGCGGCTCGCCTGTCGGGCATTACGCGCGACTTCGGAATGCCCCTTCTTGTTATTGTCCAGCTCTTCTAGCACTACCATCGGTAGATAGATATCGTGTTCCTGGAAACGGAAGAAGGCCGTCGGATCGTGCATCAGCACGTTGGTGTCGAGAACAAAAAGCCGCTTGTCGGTCATGTTTTACTTTTCGGTTGAGGTAGTTCGTATGGCACTGTGCTCTTCTATCTGGACAGTAGCCGATTAATTTATTTTGCGCCAGAGTGGTCGATTACAGTGCCTTGAGCGCTTCCAGTACTTCAGCGGCATGGCCTGCAGCCTTGACCTTGCGCCACTCCTGGCGGAGCACGCCCTTAGCGTCAATAAGGAAGGTACTGCGCTCGATGCCCATCACCTTCTTACCGTACATATTCTTCTCACGAATCACATTGAACATCTGACATAAGGTCTCATCCTGATCGGAGAGAAGCTCGAACGGGAAGTCCTGTTTAGCCTTGAAATTTTCGTGGGATTTGATGCTATCGCGGGAGACACCGAACACCTCTGTGCCAAGTTTATCGAACTCGGCATGCAGCTCACTAAATTCATGGCCTTCGGTGGTGCAGCCCGGAGTGCTGTCCTTGGGATAGAAATAGAGCACGACGTTTTTACCCTTGAGCTTTTTCAGGCGAATCTCCTGATCGCCAGTGGCCGGGAGGGTAAAGTCGGGTACCTTGCTGCCAATACTGAGGTCGCTCATCGCCTGTGATTCTCCATATGTGCTGTTTCCCGTTCTGACCAGCTAGCTCTTACTCGGTTCAAGGATGCCATCAAGATTGAGACTATCACAAAAATCGAGGAACTCTTCACGCAGCGCCGCGATAGATATATTGCCGGGGATATTCACCGTCAGGGTGGCGGTAAACATCGGTGTACCGGTGTGGGGCGCGTTGTAGCTGTCGGTATAGAGGTCCTGAATGTTGATATTGCGGTTAGAGAAGAATTCCGCAAGGTGAGTGACGATCCCCGGATGGTCCAGTGAAACAATATTTGCGGAGTAGGGCAGGGAGCTTGGGTCCTGGCGCTGGTCACTGGTGCGCTTGCTAAGGATTGTAAGATCCAGTTTCTTTTGCAGTGAGGGGAGAAGGTTCTCCAGTTTTGCCAGGGTATCCCAGCTCCCCTCTATCATCATCAGAATGGCGAACTCACCACCGAGGATGGTCATGCGGCTGTCGAGGATGTTGGCCCCGGCTTCGGTAATCGGGCGGGTGATGTTCTTGACGATGCCCGGTCTGTCTTCGCCCAGGGCGGAAATGACCAAATACTGCCTGGTGGTGGAATTCATTATTTACGGGTTCTCCGGCAAAGCTTCTTTCTTTGGCACTGTGGCCGTCAGGGAATTCTAGTCTATCACCATTTCTCGCCGCTGCATCCAGCCACACTGGGGGTTGCTGCTTTTGATTTGTCGCCGTTCTCTTGTCAGAAAGTGGGCGCCCAAGTACCATGCACGATTGATTTTCCCCTTTCTGGAGTGGTGTATGTTTCACGGCAGTATGGTGGCTCTGGTTACCCCCATGCGGGACGATGGTGCCATCGATGAGCAGAGCTTTGCCCAACTGGTGGAGTTCCATGTGGAGAGCGGCACCGACGCTCTGGTCGTGGTCGGGACCACTGGCGAGTCGGCAACCCTGGATCACAAAGAGCATTGTGAGCTGCTCCGTCGTGCGGTGGAGCTGAGTAAGGGGCGTCTGCCAATCATTGCCGGTACCGGTGCCAACTCTACCCGCGAGGCCATCGACCTGACACGTTGTGCAATGCAGGCGGGGGCCGACGCTTGTCTGCTAGTGACCCCCTACTACAATAAGCCGACTCAGGAGGGGCTCTACCAGCACTTCAAGACGGTTGCCGAGGCAGTACCTGTCCCGCAGATCCTGTATAACGTACCGGGGCGCACTGCCTGCGACATGCTGAATGAGACGGTGGAGCGTCTGGCATCGATTTCAAACATTGTCGGTATTAAAGATGCTACCGGTGACATGGTGCGCGGCAAGGAACTGATTGAGCGCTGTGCTGACAAAATCGATGTCTTCAGCGGTGACGACGCCACTACCCTTGACCTGATACGACTTGGCGGTAAAGGCGGAATCTCCGTGACCGCCAACGTAGCACCTCGCGCTATGCACGATATGTGTGCTGCTGCCCTGAGCGGAGACTTTACCCATGCTGGTGAGATAAACGAACGTTTGATGCCGGTACATAAAAACCTGTTTGTCGAGGCCAACCCGATCCCGGTCAAATGGGCCATGTACGAGATGGGGTTGATTCCGTCAGGTATACGCCTGCCGTTGACCCCACTTTCTGAGAAATACCACGATACTGTACGCCAGGCCCTCAAGGCCGCAGGTGTGCTGTAAGAGGAAAATAGATTGACTGTTGATTACTACCGTTTGCCCCTGTTGGCAGTAGCCTGCTTTGCCCTGTTAGCCTGTAGCGGTGGCGCCAGTAATGGCCGCATCGATTATGAAGGCGCCAAAACCCTGCCACCTCTGGAAGTGCCGCCGGACCTGAGTACACCAATGGATACCGGTACCGAGAACATCCCTGTGGTAAACAGTGTTGCGAGCATTGAAGGGCGCAAGCTGTTACGCGGTAAAGGCATTCGCATAGCGCGTGATGGTAGTACCCGTTGGCTGGTGATCGATGCCAGTACCGCTAAACTCTGGCCACAACTGCGCAAATTCTGGCCCACCATCGGCCTGCAACTGGTCGAAGATGAGCCGAAGCTTGGCATTATGGAGACCGAGTGGGGGGAGAACCGCGCCGATGCTCCGGGCGGTTTCATCGCTGATGCGATAAAGAAGGTATTCAAAAATGCCTACGCTGCAGATACCCGCGACAAATACCGTATGCGTGTTGAACCGACCGGCAAGAATCGCACCGAGCTGTTTCTTACCCACTACGGTATGAAAGAGACAGTGGTCGGTGAGACGGACGGGTTTGCTCAGACCGAATGGAAGTGGCGTCCCTCTGATCCAGAGCTGGAGAACGAGATCCTGAACCGACTGGTACTATTCCTTGGTGGAGATATGGACGTTGCCAAGGCGGTGTTGCAGGCCCAGCCAAAGCAGACTGATTCGAAGACACAGCTCAAGGGCGATCATCTAGTATTGAAAGAGAACTTCAGCCGTTCCTGGCGCCTGGTAGGGTTGGCGCTGGATCGCATCGGTCTGGTGGTAGAGGATCGTAATCGCAGCAAGGGTCTCTATTTCATCTCCCGTGTCGAGTCACTTCAGGCAGCAAAGGATAAAAACTGGTTTAGCAGCATGTTTAGCGGCAAGGAGAAATCCACCGGTAAGCAGTGGCAGCTTAAAATTTCCGGCGACAAGAGCACTACCGTTCGCCTGCTGGATGAGCAAGGCAAGCCGGTTGATGAGAAGCTGGCTGTGGTGCTTCTGAAGCGTCTGCAGGAGTCACTCCAATAACGATGCGTTTTGCCCTGTTTGGCAGTGGTAGCAAGGGTAACGCTACCCTGATTGAACAGGGGAGGACCCGGGTGCTGGTAGATTGTGGTTTCTCCGTGCGTGAACTGGAGCGACGCATGGCACGACTAGGCGTGGAGGGAACTTCCCTTAGTGCCATCGTGCTGACTCACGAGCACAATGATCACCTCGGCGGAGCCGGGGCACTGGCACGAAAATATAAGTTGCCGATCTGGTTGACCACCGGTACAGCGCGAGCTGCGGAGAAACGGCTTGGAGAGTTGCCGGAGCGGCATCTGCTGAACTGTCATGCGGGGTTTAGCATCGGCGAGCTTTTGGTTCAGCCGTTTCCTGTGCCGCATGATGCGCGTGAACCATGCCAGTTTGTCTTCAGTAACGGTGCCAGTCGCTTGGGGATACTGACCGATACCGGTCTCGCCACACCGCATATTCTGAAGCAACTGAGTGGCTGTGACGCACTGATTCTGGAGTGTAATCATGACCCGGAGATGCTGCGCAACGGACCCTATCCGCTCTACCTGCAGCAGCGGGTTGCTAGTGCCCTGGGCCACCTGAGTAATGAACAGGCGGCAGCGATCCTGCAACAGCTGGATACCTCAGCGCTAAAACATCTGGTTGCGGCGCACCTGAGCGAGACCAATAATGCACCGGAACTGGCCGCTGCAGCGCTGAGTGATGCATTGGGTTGCGAAACCGACTGGATTGCAATGGCCGATCAGGAGAACGGCCTCTCCTGGCGCGAAATCAATTAATTATCACGACCTGGCAAGATTGAGGAACGACGATGGAAAAGAAGGCTGAACTGTATGCGGGCAAGGCGAAATCGGTCTACACCACTGAGGACGCAGAGCAGCTGATCCTGCACTTTCGCAACGACACCTCTGCCTTTGATGGCGAGAAGGTAGAGCAGCTTGAACGCAAGGGGATGGTGAACAACAAGTTCAACGCCTTCATCATGCAGAAGCTGGAGGAGGCCGGGGTCAAAACCCACTTCATCAAGCTGCTCTCCGATGAAGAGGCGCTGGTGAAAAATCTGGACATGATGCCGGTAGAGTGTGTGGTGCGTAATATCGCTGCTGGTTCCATCGTACGTCGTCTCGGTGTTGAGGATGGCATGGACCTCAACCCGCCCACCTTCGAGTTCTTCCTCAAAAATGATGCGCTGCACGACCCGATGATCAACGATTACCACATTCGCACCTTCGGCTGGGCGACGGAAGATGAGATCGAACAGATGAAGAGTCTCACCTTCAAGGTCAACGAGGTACTGAAAAAGCTGTTCCTCGATGGCGGTATGCTGCTGGTCGACTACAAGCTGGAGTTTGGCCGTTTCCACGGTGAGGTGGTGCTGGGCGACGAATTCTCCCCAGACGGCTGCCGCCTGTGGGACAAGGAGACCCGAGAGAAGCTGGATAAGGACCGCTTCCGCCAGGGCCTGGGTGGTGTGGTGGAGGCCTACGAAGAGGTGGCACGGCGCCTGGGTGTGAAGCTGGATTAACCCTTCTGCACGCGATACAACAACAGGCGAACGGCAAAAGTCGTTCGCCTGTTTTCATATTAGAGCCGGTGATTGAATCCGGTCACACTCTCCCCGCCAGTTTGTCATCGGTGGGGAATTTTGCGCTATGATGGCGCGGTTTGTTCCATACCAAGAATCCAGAGCGCAATGGCCAACGAATACACAGCAGAGTCGATAGAAGTCCTTTCCGGGCTAGAACCGGTGCGCAAGCGCCCCGGCATGTACACCCAGACCGAACGGCCCAACCACCTCGCCCAGGAGGTGATCGATAACTCGGTGGACGAGGCGATCGCCGGTCACGCCGGTACCATTGAGGTGACCCTGTTCAAGGATCAGTCACTGTCGGTCACCGACGACGGCCGCGGCATGCCGGTGGACATCCACCCACGGGAGAAGATCCCCGGGGTCGAGGTGATCCTCACCAAGCTCCACGCGGGCGGTAAGTTCTCCAACAAGAACTATCAGTTCTCCGGTGGTCTGCACGGGGTCGGGGTCTCGGTGGTTAATGCCCTGTCGAAGAAGCTGGAGGTGAAGATCCGCCGTGATGGCAAAGAGTACGCCATCGCCTTCAAGGGCGGCGAAAAGTCCTCCAAGCTGAAGGAGATCGGTACTGTCGGTAAGCGCAACACCGGCACTACCCTACATTTCTGGCCCGACGCCAAGTATTTTGATTCTGCCAAGTTCTCCGTGCCGCGCCTGCGCCATGTGCTGCGCGCCAAGGCGGTGCTATGCCCCGGGCTGCGCATCCGTTTCACCGATGAGGCCAGCGGTGAAAAAGAGGAGTGGTACTACGAAGACGGGCTGCGTGATTACCTGATCGATGAGTTACAGCAAGCTATGACTCTGCCCGAAGAGCCGTTCCTCGGCAGCATGGCGGGAACCACCGAGGCGGTGGACTGGGCCCTGGCCTGGCTACCGGAGGGGGGCGAGGCGGTCACCGAGAGCTACGTAAACCTGGTGCCGACCGCTCAGGGCGGTACCCACGTCAACGGTCTGCGTACCGGCCTGACCGAGGCAATACGCGAGTTTTGCGAATTTCGAAACCTGCTGCCGCGCGGGGTCAAACTGGCCCCCGAGGATGTGTGGGACAAGGTCAGCTATATCCTGTCGGTTAAGCTGGAGGACCCTCAATTCTCCGGTCAGACCAAGGAGCGCCTCTCATCTCGCGAGTGTGCCGCCTTTGTCTCCGGTGTGGTCAAGGACGCCTTCTCTCTCTGGCTCAATCAGCATCACGACCTGGGTGAGCAGTTAGCCGAACTGGCTATCTCAAGCGCCCAGAACCGTCTGCGCGCAGGCAAGAAAGTGGCGCGCAAGAAGATCACCCAGGGCCCGGCACTGCCAGGCAAGCTGGCCGACTGCTCCGGTACCGATCTGGCTCGCACCGAGCTCTTCCTGGTGGAGGGTGACTCTGCGGGCGGCTCCGCCAAGCAGGCGCGGGATAAAGGCTTCCAGGCGATCATGCCGTTGCGCGGCAAGATCCTGAACACCTGGGAGGTGGATCCGAATCAGGTACTGGCCTCCCAGGAGGTGCACGATATCGCCATCGCCATCGGTGTCGACCCCGGCTCCGACAAGCTGGAGGGGCTGCGTTACGGCAAGATCTGCATCCTCGCTGATGCGGACTCTGACGGGCTGCATATTGCCACGCTCCTCTGCGCCCTGTTCGTGCGTCACTTCCGGCCACTGGTACAGGCCGGCCACATCTACATGGCGATGCCACCGCTGTTCCGTATCGACATCGGTCAGGAGACCTTCTATGCCCTTGATGAGGCGGAACGTAAGGGGGTGCTGGATCGCATCGCCGCGGAGAAGAAACGCGGCAAGGTATCGGTAACCCGATTCAAGGGCCTCGGTGAAATGAACCCGAAGCAGTTGCGTGAGACCACCCTGGCCCCCGACACCCGCCGTCTGGTGCAGTTGACCATCGAAGCGGGCGATGACACCAACAAGATCATGGATATGTTACTGGCCAAGAAGCGTGCTGCTGAACGGCGTGTGTGGCTGGAGAAAAAAGGCGATATGGCTGAGGTGTAACCTCATCCCCCGCGCAGCAACTAATTACAACGGATAGCAAAGATGAGCGATACAACCGAAATCAGTTACGACGGCGTCGAGCAGCAGCCGCTACGGGACTTTACCGAAAAGGCCTATCTCGACTACTCGATGTACGTGATTATGGACCGTGCCCTGCCCAACATCGGCGACGGTCTCAAGCCGGTGCAGCGGCGCATTATCTACGCCATGTCGGAGCTGGGCCTGAAGGCTGAGTCGAAGTATAAGAAGTCGGCACGTACCGTCGGTGATGTGCTGGGTAAATACCATCCACACGGCGATTCCGCCTGTTACGAGGCGATGGTGTTGATGGCACAACCCTTCTCCTACCGTTATCCGCTGGTGGATGGGCAGGGGAACTGGGGTGCCCCCGACGATCCCAAGTCGTTCGCCGCGATGCGATATACCGAGGCGCGCCTGGCCCGCTTCTCTGAGCTGCTGCTCTCTGAAGTGGGGATGGGGACGGTCGACTGGTCACCCAATTTCGATGGCACCCTGGACGAGCCGAAGGTGCTGCCTTCACGCGTTCCCAATGTATTACTTAACGGCACTACGGGCATCGCCGTGGGCATGGCGACCGATATCCCGCCGCATAACCTGCGTGAGGTGGCTAGCGCCTGTGTACGCCTGCTGGATGCGCCTAAAACCACTCTTGAAGAGCTGTGTGAGCATGTACAGGGGCCGGACTACCCAACCGATGCTGAGATCATCACCCCACGCAGTGACCTGCTGAAGATGTACCAGAGTGGCAATGGAAGCGTACGTATGCGTGCGCGCTGGGAGAGGGAGGATGGCGACATCGTCATCACCTCACTGCCGCATCAGGTCTCTGGCGCCAAGATGCTGGAGCAGATCGCCGCGCAGATGCAGGCGAAGAAGCTGCCGATGGTTGAAGACCTGCGCGATGAATCGGACCACGAAAACCCGACCCGCCTGGTGATCGTACCGCGCTCCAATCGTATCGACCTGGAGCAGTTGATGGCCCATCTGTTCGCAACCACCGATCTGGAGAAGAGCTACCGGGTCAATATGAACGTCATCGGCCTCGACGGTCGGCCCCAGGTAAAGAATCTGAAGCAGATGCTGCAGGAGTGGCTCAAGTTCCGTCAGCTAACGGTACGTCGTCGTCTGGAGCATCGCCTGGAGAAGGTCGACAAACGACTACACCTGCTTGATGGCTTGCTTATCGCGTTCCTCAATCTCGACGAAGTGATCCAGATCATCCGCACCGAGGATGAGCCGAAAAAGAAGTTAATGAAGCGCTTCAAACTGAGCGAGACCCAGGCCGATTTCATTCTCGACACCCGCCTGCGCCAACTGGCCCGGCTGGAGGAGATGAAGATCCGCGGTGAACAGGACGAGCTGGCGACAGAGAAAGCGGAGCTTGAGAAAATCCTCGGTTCTGACCGCCGCCTCAAGACGTTGGTGAAGAATGAATTGATTGCCGATGCTGAAGAGTATGGCGATGAGCGTCGCTCTCCGCTGGTAGAACGTGAAGCAGCTCAGGCGATGGACGAGACAGCGCTGATAGCCGCAGAGCCGGTTACTGTGGTTCTGTCAGAGAAAGGGTGGATACGGGCCGCCAAGGGTCACGATGTAGATGCCAGTGGCCTCAGCTACAAGTCTGGCGATGGCTATAAGGATAGCGCCAGTGGTAAGAGCAATCAGTTGGCCACCTTCCTCGATTCAACTGGACGCAGCTATTCCGTTCCCGCACACACCTTGCCATCGGCACGAGGTCAGGGCGAACCCCTGACCGGTCGGGTAAACCCCATCGCGGGCGCCACCTTTGAGGCGGTGATGATGGGCGGTGACCAGGATACCTATCTGCTTGCCAGCGATGCGGGTTATGGTTTCGTGGCCAAGCTGGAAGACCTGCAGGGACGTAACAAGGCGGGCAAGGCAGTCCTAAAACTCCCGAGTGGCGCCAGGGTGAGCACACCGCAACGCGTCATTGACTACGATACCGACCTGGTTGCGGCGGTGACCAATGAGGGGCGCTTGCTAGTCTTCCCCATCAGGGAGCTGCCACAAATGCCTCGGGGCAAGGGCAACAAGATCATCGGTATTCCGTCGGCCAAGGCATCAACCCGGGAAGAGTATGTGGTGGGTACTGCGGTGTTAAGTGGTGGTCGTGGCCTGGTGGTCTACGCGGGCAAGCGTCATATCACGCTTAAGGGCGTTGATCTGGAGCACTATCTTGGTGAACGTGGCCGCCGCGGTAATAAATTGCCGCGAGGTTTCCAGAAGGTCGATGCGGTAGGTATTGAAGAGTAGGAGAGGGCCAGGCCCGAGAATGGAGAAGCCGCCCAAAAAGGCGGCTTTTCAATTTCAGTTGGGATGAGAGTTACTCAGCGGTCTGTTTGATGCGCAGCTCTTTCAGACGCTCAAGAACCTTTTCTGCCCTTTGTAGACTCTCTTTGGCCTGTTTGTTGTTCGGTTGCAATACCAGCACCTGCTGCCAGTTTTTTACTGCCTGTTCGAACTGGCCGCGACTGTAGGCGTTGACCCCCCCACGCATCAGTCGCGTGACTTCTTGATCTGTTGCCTTCTGAAGTTTCTTCTGTAGTGTCCTGTATTCAGATGAACTTAATCCTGCATCATTGAGAGCACTTAACTGTTCACGCGCAAGCGAGAAATTCTTGGTGCTGAAGCTATCATTAAACTGCTTTTGTAAGCTATCGGTAATTCGCTTGCGCTTGAGGTTAAGTGCTATCTGATGTTGCTTGTTCTCGATTTTCTGTTGTTTCAGATTCTTCAGGCTTTCTTTAATCGTTGGAGTATCGCTTAGATCCGCGGCCAGTCGTAAGAGTTTTTCAGCAATTTCCAGTCGATTGTTAGCCAGTGACCTATTACCGTATTGTGTCAGTTCGTCTGCCAACGAATCCGCTTCAGAGCGCATCCGCTGCTGCCTTGCCTTTGCTTCGCTACTACGCGGATCGACGCGTACCAAATCGTCGAATATGGGTAAGACTTCCTTGAGCCATGCGCCGTAGCCGAAGAGTCGTTTTAGCTCCAGACGTTCCAATTCGCGCATCTGTTCCTGATGCAGTTGGGCTAGACCATCCTTAAGTACCGCACTATCAGGGAGTCGATCAAGGGCGTCATCATAACTGTCCAACGCGGCCGCCCACTTGCCTGATTTGAGCAGGCGCTCGTTCTTTTGCCGCACGCTGTGTTCGTAACTGGCAGCAAGGGCCTCAACCTCTTTGCGCTTCTTTGCAGCAACAGAGTAATCAGGATCGGTGGGGTCGATGCTTCCAAGAGACTTCAGTGCGTTACCGTATTGTTGATTCTTAATCCACTGATTTATCTGGGTTTCGCCCTGTTCATAGCTGGTAAAGACGGTGCAGCCTGTTTGAAATAGAAGCGGCAGAAGCAGCCAAAGCAGACGTGACTGACTCATGCCACCTCCAGATTGCTGCTTTGAACAATAGTGCGGACTTCTTCCAGCATATGGGCTCGGAATGGATCGTGGATATCGCGAATGTGGAAAATGGAAATCTGCTCCTTTTTGCCGCGTAACTTTATTTTGCCGCGGTGTGTAGTAACGATACGACCAACCAGTTCAGCTTGGTCCAGCATCTCGCCTGTGACGATAACCTGACCCGGAACACCTGCATGAGACAGACGTGAAGCCAGATTGACCGCATCACCGACTACGGTGTACTCCATCCTTTCTGCGGACCCCATGTTGCCAGCGAGCATACTACCGCTGTTGACACCGATACGGAATTCTACCGTGGTCAGGCCGCGCGCGCTACGCAGTTGGTTCATCTGCCGCACCAGTTCAAGAATCATCCAAGCACAGGAGAGGGAGTAAAAGGCATGCTCTTCATGTTCTTCCGGCACACCAAATACGATCATGGCGCAGTCGCCCATGTATTTGTCGATGTGACCATGGCAGAAGTGGACAGCACGGGCGATGTTGCTGAAGTAGAGGTTAAGCAGGGTGCTTATCTCCTGCGGGGACATGGTTTCTGAGATACTGGTAAAGCCGACAATGTCGGCGAATAGTACGCTAGCAGTCACATGTCGACCTCCGAGTTCGAGGTGGTCCGTGTGCTCAATATCCTCAATAGCGCGGCGCGCCACCTGCGGAGAAACATAGCGAGAGAATACCTGCTCCACCTGTTCCTTGCGTAACAGGCTTTCACCCATCCCGTTCAGGGATTCCATCAGTACACCTATCTCGTCGTTGCGATTTTCGTGGACACGATATTCATACTGCCCATTGGAATAGGCTTCGCAAACATCGACCAGTTTGTTAATCGGGCGGGTGAAGCGCTGGCCCAAGTAATAGGAGACTGCGGTGGTTAGCAGCAACATCAGGAACACGGTACTGACTACTGTCGCAATGGTTTCGTACTTTGCGTAACTCAGGAGAGAGTAGTCGAAGGTGATCAGGGTGTATCCAACGGTGATGTCCCGAAAGTTGATTGGTGACAAGTAGGAAATCAGCGATTGAGCGGTGCCGTTACTGTTCATCTCCCAACGGTAAACAGAGATATTTTCACTGATGGTGCTGACTTCGGTTGTATCCTGAGATAATGCAGGTACAGCACCTTCACGTGCTGCGAGTTTCATCTCTTCGCTGTAGACAGCTGCTCCCATTACACCCTCACTCAGGGTGAGGTTATGGGTGATCAATTCAAGATTCAGGTTATCGTTAGCGAGCAGGGGCTCTTTTGCGCTCTCAGATAGCTGTTGTACCTGGGTGGCCCCATGCAGATTCATCTGTTTTTCCAGCAGACTGGTCTGATTGGTCCCCACAAGTACACCCAGTACAATCATGCCACTGGCGATTAGGAAGGCGAAGGCAAAAGCAAGTTTGAGGGCAATGGGCACGCGGTCGGGTAATCTGCGGGTGCGTAATAACTGACCGATGGTATAGAAGGCGGGTTGGGCGTCGGCCTGTGCCTGGGCTAGGGATGAACGAAGATTGCGACCCGCAGCTTCAAGCTGGGGCTGATAGCGTTCGCTTATCACATTCACAGAGTGTCGCAAGCTCATCCCAATTTTCCAATTCTCTCCGGCGGTTATATACCTACCGTTGATAATACCATGATGACGGTTGGACAAGGCTTAAGACCGCATTAACTCAGTGGAATTATCTACGCTGGATCCTATGTTCTTTCCCCCCGCAACCGGTAGATCAGTATATCCCTCTAACTTATTGAATTACAAATGCTTTATTGAGCGCATTTTCTTGGCCTGTCATCAGGAGTCCCGTCTATGTGGCAGTCAAATTCCATCCTAGCTTCTTAGCATCTATATTGGTAGACGAAAACGACAGGAAAGGGTTTTGTTTATTTCTTGTAACGAACTTCGCCCTTTTGCTGGTACTGAGTTTCAGTTTCCTGAGCGCTGGGCTTGGAGAGCAAGATGGACTGACCAGCTATTAACGCTGCCTTGATGTTGGTTGACGGCAGTTATCAGCCCATTGAACTGAAATCATAATCCAGAGAAGCGGCGGGTTCTTGCAGGAAGAAACCCTGGATATAGTCGACACCAGTGGAATAGATCGTCGCTAGGGTATGAGGATCCTCCACTGCGTTTGCGATGAGTTTGGTCGGTTTGTTTTCCAGTGCAGCAGATATTGCGTGAACGGTGTTTTGCGCATCGCTGCTGCTACTTAGTGCGCCGATGATAGATGAATCAAGCTTGAGGTAGTCAGCATTCAGCTGTTTCGCTAGCGCCACGGAGTTTTCTGCGATACCAAAATGGTCGATAGCCAGTTTCACATGAAGGGTTTTCAGTCCTTGGGCCAGGATTTTGTAGGAATTTGCATTGCTGCTAACCACATCTTCGAAGATCTCAAGAACCAGTGTGTCTGGCTCGGCATGAGCGGCCTTTAGGATGTCCTGTAGCCAGGCTAGGAACTTATTGTCCTTGAGAGACGAAGCAGATAGTTTGACAAACAGTCGTATCGGGTTTCCTTCGTGACGCTGTTCTGAAATGACTTTAATGGAGTGGGCAATTACCCATCTGTCAATGGCTGTCATCAGACCTGCACGGTCCGCAGCAGGCAGGAAACTCATAGGAGGAAAAGTATTTTTCTTTTCGTCATGCATGCGTAGCAGGACTTCGTAATTTTTATTCTCGTCGTCTTTCAGGCTGACGATTGGTTGGAACATTAAATGCAGCAGATTGTTCTTCAACGCATGCTTGATCTGCTTGCTTAGAAGCGCAGTGCGTTCCTGTTCTGCCAGTTCATCATCACCTGGAATGTAGTAGGTGTACTGGTTGCCGCCCAGCTCCTCGCTTTGTTGCAGCCCTTTCTCAGCTCGATTCAGAACGTCCTGGGCGTGCCTGGTTGATTCGTCATACTGGTAGATGCCGATGCTGCAGGTGAGTGATACCGATTTGCCATTTACGCTAAACAGATGGCCTGACACGGCTTTACACAGGGTGGCGGCGAATTTCTCTGCGTGATCCTGGCTATGACCCGGAAGCAAGAGAAGGAAAAACTCACCTTCAAAACGGGCCATGATGTCGTTCTTTCGGTTGAGATTTTGATTAACAACCTGTACCAGTTCTGCAAGTAATTGGTCACTGTGGTCGATACCAACATCTTCGCGCAGTTTCTTGAAATTATCCGGTCTGAGATAGAACACCATCCCTTCCTGACCAGGTTTTCCAAGCACCGCGTTGAAAGTATCGAAAAAATAGACTCGGTTGTAGGCACCTGTAACCAAATCCAGCTTGCTCATGTCATTGAGCTTTTGCTCCAGCTCTTCGTTATTGACCTGTTTACGGATGATGATCTGGGTACAGGGTTCGCTATCATAACTGGCTAGTGCAAATTCCATCGTGATGTTGAAGCTGCTGCCATCGGGGCGTAATCCATCTACATCAATCGTGTCACTGTCTGCTTTTACACTATCGAAATCACGGAGGAATTTCTTGAACCGAGTGTGTTCTTCCTTTTTTACCATGTTGAGGATGGGCATTCCCTCCACATCGTCCATGCTGCTGAAGCCAAACATCTCCAGATA
>JBNKQR010000008.1:0-71172 GCA_050295975.1 Thiohalomonadaceae bacterium | reverse complement strand
TGGCGAGATCGTAGGTCGTGGCCACAATCGAGTTACCCTGGATAACGACCCCACGGCCCACGCCGAAGTACAGGCGATCCGCGATGCCTGTCAACATCTCGCAACATTTTCCCTTGAAGGATGCACACTTTACGTGAACTGCGAACCATGCCCCATGTGCATGGCGGCCTGTTATTGGGCACATCTGGATAAAGTGGTTTATGCTGCCGATGCGTCGGACGCTGCGAAAATTGGTTTTGATGATGTGCTGGTCCGAGAAGAATGCATCCAGGATAAGAAAGAACGACAAATGCCGATGCAACAGGCGCTACGCGATGAAGCATTAGAGGTATTCAGTTTATGGCAGTCGCTGGACGATAAGGCAGAATACTGAGAGTGATTCTGAGTTGTACATTATGAATCTGTTCTGAGAATCTCAATCTATTGCAAGCTGGGCGCGATTGCCCAGCTTTGATTACTTCATTTTGTTTTTTTCTCTTAGTCACGCCAGGCAACGACGCGATTACGTCCCTTCTTTTTCGCGCGATAAAGTGCCTTGTCAGTTTTATCGAACAGAGTATGCCGTGTGTCGTCCATGGTCATGCGAGCAAAACCGATGCTGGCGCTGACGCTGAGCGTGTTGCCATCGCAAAGGAAGGGTTCATCGCTAATGGCAGCGCGAATGCGTTCACAGGCGTACATGGCCCCTTCGGTATCTGCGGCATTTAGAAAAATAACGAACTCTTCGCCACCGTAGCGAAAGATACGATCAGAGGCGCGCAGTACACTGCTCGCCTGTGATGCTGCATGGCGCAGGGCGCAATCGCCGATGGCATGACCGTGTTGATCGTTGATGTTTTTGAAATGATCCAGATCGACCAGAGCCATGGTGAGTGACAGCCCGTGGCGTCGTGCCAGTTCGATTTCACGCGGTAGCGCTTCTTCCAGTGCAGCCCGGTTATGGATGCCGGTAAGTGGATCGACGTAGGCATTTTCCACCGCTGCGTGGTAACGCAGCGCGTTGCGCAGTGGATAGAGCAGGGCGCACAACAGATATTCAGTTAATGCCAGGTCCTGTTCTGAAAAGCGTCTATTGCCGCTCAGGCTGATTTCACCCAGTTCCTCGCCATGCAGGGTCAGGCCGTAGCTGGCGCGATGGCGTCCCGTGCTGCCGTGTTGCACTAATACACCAAGGGTGTTCATTCGATAGCTCAACCCGTCGAAATGGACATGTTCCCCTAATTCCTTGCGGAACAGGGCCAGCATCTCCTGCAGATTAAGTGTGGTCTGCAATGCCGTGGTGACCGGTAGAGTATCGGGTGGGGATTCAATCCTCGCGAGGCTATGAATCGTTCCACTACTGGCACTGTTGCCCTTGAGGCTTTTGATGCCGACTATGGTATTCGCTTGTGTAACCATGACTGTCCCTCGGGTTTGTCCTGCCCAAGGCAATGCTAAAACTGTGCCATCACTGTTAACTTTAACTATATCAATGAGATAACGTCTGTTATTGACGTATGTGACAAGTTGTTGTCAAGAATTTGGCGACTTAAACAGGCCGTGGCGGCAAGGGTTTGCCGCCAGGTGTCAGAAATTATTGCGCGTCGAACTGCTGCCCTGTCACACCTTTACTGTCCGGGCCGAGTAGGTAGAGATAGGCATTCATGATCTCTGAAGGGTAGGGGTTAACGGATGGGTCTTCACCGGGATAGGCCTTGGCGCGCATGGCGGTGCGGGTGGCGCCGGGGTTGATGCTGTTAACCCGGATGTGGGTATTGTTCTCCAGTTCGTCGGCCCAGATCTGCATCATGTTTTCGATGGCGGCCTTGGAGATGCCGTAGGCGCCCCAGTAGGCGCGGCCCTTGCGCCCGACGCTGGAACTGGTGATGAGTACCGAAGCGTCGTCCGATTTTTTCAGCAGTTCCATACAGGCGACGGTCATCAGGTAGGGGGCGTTGAGATTCACCTGCATCACTTTGCCCCACTGTTCCAAATTGTACTGGCTGAGCGGGGTGAGGGTGCCGAGCAGGGAGGCGTTATGCAGTAGGCCATCAAGACGACCGAATTCGTTTTCGATGGTCTCCGCCATGTCCATATAATCCTTGGGGGAGGCACCCTCCAGATTCATCGGGTAGATGGCGGGGGTGGGATCTCCGGCGGCCTCGATCTCGTCGTAGACCTTTTCCAGTTTGCGTGTGGTGCGGCCTAGCAGGATCACGGTGGCGCCATGGGCCGCGCAGGTCTTGGCTGCAGCGGCGCCAATGCCGTCACCGGCACCCGTAACAAGGATGATGCGATCTTTCAGCAGGTCGGGGCGTGCCTGGTACTCTTTCTTTGATTCGGACATTCCGTTCTCTCTCAATTTCAGTCGGTCTGTTGCCGCCGCGCAATGATTCGGCGCGCACATTGTACCCCACTGCGTACTGCTCCTTCGAGCGTTGCCGGGTAGCCGGTATTGGTGTAGTCACCTGCCAGCCACAGGCCTTCCAGTGGTGTTGTGTTGCCGGGACGTTGTGCCTCAATACCCACACTGCATTCAAAGGTAGCGCGTTTTTCACGAATAACATGCCAATACTCGGCCTGCTGTGGCCAGTCAGGGAGTTGCTGCGCCAACTCCTGCTGCACCTGAGTGGCGATCTGCTTCTTGTCCCACTCATCGTGCTTCCCCTCGGCACTGATCACAACGGCAAACCAGCCGGACTGGCCGCAGTGGGCGCGATCAAATAGCCATTGGCTCAGAGTGCCGGTCAAGCCGAGCATCGGGAACGGGAGGGTGCGGTCAGGATAGTACAGGTAAACGGTGGTGATGGGTTGATAGTGAAAGACTGCTATCTGTTCACTCACTGCATGGGTCTGTGCGATGGGCTGTAACAGCCGTGCGGCGGCGGTAGGTGATGTGGCGAGAACCACCTCAGTGCAGGGAAGGGTTTCATCGTTAACAACAACACCGCTGATTTTTCCGGCGGTGACACCAAGCCCACTTACCTTTTCACTCTGATGGAGATGATTATCACCTGTGGATTGTAGAAAACGAGCAACGTTTTCACACAGGAGTTCGCCAAGCGGTACCTTTGAAAGCAGCAGGTCTGAATCGTTGCGACGCTGGCTGAAGCTGTCGCGTAGTACACGCAGAAAGAGCTGGGCTGATGCCTTGTGTGAGGGTGTATTCAGAGTGGCGAGAGAGAGCGGCTCCCACAGGTTTTGCACAAGCCAGGGAGATTGGTGTTGTTGGTTGAGTAGTTCAGCAAGACTAACATCGTCTGCCAGGCGATAGCCGCGCAGGGCCAGTAACAGGCTCATACGGATGGCCCTATAACGATCCAGAATGGATATACCATTCGCTGTGAGGAGTCCCCACAAAAGATGTAGTGGTGCCGGGAGAGAGGCTCCCTTTAGACGAAGCTGGTTCTGGATTTCCAGTCGTAGCGGTAGACGTGTAAGAACACTCTCTTCAGTGACGCCCATAAGTGTTAGCAGACGCAGGGTTTCGTGGTAGGCACCAATCAGCAGATGCTGGCCGTTGTCGAAGTTGTTTCCGTCGATCTGCACGGTACGGGCACGACCACCGAAGTTCGGTGCCGACTCGAACAGGGTTACGGGGATATGCTGTTGTGAGAGTTCCAGTGCAGCGGCCATGCCAGCCCACCCGCCGCCGACGATGACTACCGGTTTTTGCTCATTCATGAGGCGCTACTGGTAGAGGCCTGCTTACGTTGGAAGAGGCGTGCCCGCTTCTTTTCTGTGCGATAGCAGCGCCAGGCCAGCCACAGCTTATGCCATGATGAGAGCTTGACCCGCTGTTGCAGCACCGGGTAGTCCAGTTTAATGATGCGCTGAAGCAGCCGGTGGTAGATCGCAGACATGATCACGCCACTGCGCTGGGCATAGCGATCAGCTTCCGGTAGGCGGGCAAAGGCACGCTCGTAGTAGCTTTCTGCCCGTTCAGCCTGCATCGTCAGCAGTTGTCGCATGCCGTCGTGCATTTTACCTTCAATAAAATCATCGCGAGTGACACCAAATTGGACCATTTCGTCGTTAGGGATATAGAAGCGGCCTCGTTGGGCGTCTTCATGGACATCACGCAGGATGTTGGTGAGTTGAAAGGCGAGTCCGAGGTCGAGGGCATATTTCTGGGTCAGTCTATCCTGATAACCGAATATCTCTGCCGCCAGAAGCCCCACCACCGAGGCGACCCGGTAGCAGTAGAGGGAGAGCTGGGAGAAGTCTGCATAGGAGGTCTGCTCAAGATCCATCTGCATGCCGTCGATGATCTCGATGAAGTACTCTTCGGCCAGGTTAAACTGTTGCAGTAACGGTTTAAGCGCACGAGTGACCGGATGTTGCGGTGTGTCATGGAAAAGACGCGCAATTTCGCTGCGCCACCAGTCAAGTTTGGTGCGTGCAATCTGCGGTTCACGGCACTCATCTACTATATCGTCCACTTCACGGCAGAAGGCATACAGCGCAGTTATCGCACGGCGCTGTTGCTGCGGCAGGAAGAGAAAACTGTAGTAAAAGCTGGAGCCGCTACTCCGGGCTTTGTCCTGGCAATAGTCGTCAGGGCTCATGGTATCCGCTGGTTACTGTTATTTATCAGGCACTAAGGTACCATACTGTGCTGGTCTGTTTGTATTTTTGAGAGTGGAGAGAACACGTCAATGACAAAAATGAAAAGTAGCGACGTGGTATGGCACCATGCCACTGTTACCCGCGAACGACGCGAAACCCTGCACGGTCACCGTGCTGTTGTGTTGTGGTTTACCGGGTTATCTGGTGCGGGTAAATCCACAGTGGCCCACGCGCTTGAAGAGCGTCTGCACATGATGGGCGCTAGTACCTCGGTTTTGGATGGGGATAATGTGCGTCACGGCCTGTGTGGTGATCTCGGTTTTTCCATTGCGGATCGCACTGAAAACATCCGCCGAGTCGGTGAGGTAGTAAAGCTCTTTCTTGATGCGGGAGTCATCTCCCTTACCGCGTTTATTTCTCCTCTTCGCAACGATCGTCGTCAGGTACGGCAGCTGGTTGGCGATGCTGATTTCGTTGAAATCTACTGCAAATGCTCCCTTGAGACCTGTGAGGCACGTGATGTGAAAGGGTTGTATAAAAAAGCCCGTGCTGGAGAGATCAAAGAGTTTACCGGTATCTCTTCACCCTACGAGGAGCCTGAAGAGCCTGAGGTAGTGGTCGATACCGATACCCAGGATATCGATGAGAGTGTTGATCAGTTAATTAATTATCTACGTAAGCGGCGTGTATTGCCGCCATGTGGGTAACAACGATTATCGGTGTTTAAGTAACGCAAACCAGAGAATTTTCAGATAGTCTATTTTGCCAAGGCGGGGACGAGTGAAGACGTCTCCGCCATGTATGGCGAGTTTGTCTGTCACTGTTAATCCCGCCTCAATAATTATTCGAATCTCCAGGCCGAAGCGTCCATGTAAATAGCTGCCGAGTTCAGCGCCTTCGAGCATCATCGACTTTATTCTCTCAAGCTGAAAATCAACCAGAGCGACTACTGACTCAGTATTACGTTGCGTTGCAATATCTTCTTCGCTAACACCGAAATGAACCATCTCGTCCTGTGGTAGATAGATACGGTTGTTTTCCCGATAGTCCTGTTCCAGATCCTGCATGAAGTTAATCAGTTGTAGCGCGCTGCATATGAGATCCGACAGTCTCAAATTCTCATCGGTGGCGCTGCCGTTGAGATAGAGCATGAGTCTTCCAACAGGATTTGCCGAGCGGCGGCAGTAGTCGAGTACTGCGGAAATGTTCTCGTAGCGGGTGGTGGTGACATCCTGACGAAAGGCGGAGAGTAGGTCGTGAAACAGTTGTTTGGGCAGTTTATCGTGCGGGATGAGATCTGCGAGTGCGGTGAATACGGGGTCATCGGCATCAGGCAGCCTATCTAATTGTGCGGCGTAGTCGTCGAGTTGTGCCAGGCGTGTTGGTTGGTCGTTATCCCCTTCGTCGGCGATGTCGTCAGCACGGCGGGCGAAGGCGTAGATTGCCGCTACCCCATCACGCATGTCACTTGGCAGTAACCGCGAGGCGACCGGAAAGTTTTCGTAATGGCTTTGCGCCATATTACGGCACCAGGCATAGGCCTGTTCAGGGGTATACGGCGTAGCTGGATGTATGCTAGTTTTGTTCAACTTTATCACGTTGAATTAACGGACCTATTGCCATGAAAAAAACGATCTTTCTGATTACTCTTCTTATAGTTGTCGGCATGTGGATGGGTATCAACATTGCCAAGAATAAACCGTTATTCAGTAATCCCTTTGCAGAACAAGATATCCGTGATCGTGCTACCGGTGCAGCTAAGGATCTATTGGATGAGGCCAAGGGCGCGGCTAAGAAAGCTCTGGACGACACGAAGAAGTAGAAGCGGCCTCAAAATGGTCTTCGCCCCCTGAGCCTGTGTTACAAAGCCTGCTGCGGTGCTCATTTACTACCGGTAAACTCTGCTCCTCGCAGGCTTTGCGCACCCAAGGGCATTACCTGCGGGGCACCTTGTCTCCGGGCGCGAATCCTAATTTTGAAACACACTTCTAATCCTTCGTTGTTTCCTCATCACTACCTGACTGGATGGCGCGCACCGATTTTTCGATCGGTTGCGCCTCTTCCAGTTCCTTCTTGCTATGAATCCCCATCTCGGTAAATTTGCGTGCGCCAGGCAGGATACGTGAATCGAATGAACCCACCGCGCTGTTGAAGTGGCCGACGCTGCTGTCGAGACTTTTACCCAGACGGGTCAAATGTTCGGCAAAGGTGCCGAGACGGCCATACAACTCTTCACCCACTTCCCGAATCTTCTCTGCATTTTCCGCCAGTGCCTGTTGCCGCCAGCCGTAGGCGACCGCACGTAGCAGGGCGATGAAACTGGTCGGGGTGGCGAGGATCACCTTCTCGGCCATGGCGTCTTCCAGCAACTTGTGATCGATATCCAGTGCGGCGCTCAGGAATTGATCTCCGGGGATAAACAGCACCACAAAATCGGGGGCGTTTTTAAACTGTTGCCAATAACTCTTTGCTGCCAGTTCGCGCACCCGGTCGCGTACCTTGCGTGCATGACGGGCGAGGGCGGTCTGGCGCTCTTCATCGTTGCTCGCTTCCATTGCACTGAGGTAGGCATCCAGCGGGGTCTTCGCGTCGACCACAATCTCACGCTGGTCGGGCATGCGCACAATCATATCGGGACGGAGTGCCTGACCATCGGTACCACGTACCTGCTCCTGCTCAAAGAAGTCGCAGTGCTCCACCATTCCCGCCAGTTCGGCCAGACGCTTAAGGGTCATCTCACCCCACTGGCCGCGCACCTCAGGACGGCGTAGCGCCTGTACCAGATTGCGGGTCTCGGTCTGCAGCAGACGTTGTGCCTCGCTCATCGACTCTAGGTGCTTACTCAGCGAGCCGTAGCTCTGCTGCCGCTCCTTCTCCATTTCGCGGATCTGACGCTCGGTCTTCTCCAGGGTCTCGCGGATCGGTTTGACCAGGTTTTCTACCGCCTTCTCTTTCTGTTCGAGATCGTGTTGCGACTTGAGGTGGAGTTGCTTGAAGTTCTCCTGAGCCAGGCGCAGGAACTCACCGCTGTTATGTTTGAGTGCCTCAGCGGCGAGGGTGTTGAAGCTATCGCCGAGCTGTTTGCGCGCTTCGTTAAAGGCGAGTTGCTTCTCCGTAGCGCTGCGCCGTTCTGCCTCCAGTTCCGATTGCAGGCGGATGTTCTCTTCGCGCAGAGCCTGGGTCTTTTTATGTTGGGGTAGCCAGGTGAGCAGCACCGCCAGCGCTACAAGCAGCAGGCCGCCAAGGAGATAGGGCAGGAGTTCTATGAGCTGTTGCGTTTCCATGATTACCCGGAGCTTACCACCGCTCCAGCCAGTCGAGTATCTCCAAAGCGCTGTCGACCATGCCATCGGCCTGCCAGCTTGTGGGGTCGTCGCTGCTGCCGATATAACCAAATCGCGCGACCAGCGTGCGCATCCCTGCGTTACGGCCCGCCTCAATGTCGCGCTCAGCGTCGCCCACATAGAGACATTGCTCGGCCTCGCTGCCCGCCTGCTGGCAGGCCAGTAGCATCGGTGCCGGATGGGGTTTGCGCTCGGGCAGGGTGTCACCGCTGACGATGGTTGCTGCACGGGAACTTATTCCCAGGGCATCCAGTAGTGGCTCGGTGAGCCAGCCCGGTTTATTGGTGACTACCCCCCAGTTGAGACCGCGCTGCTCGATCTGTTCAAGCAGTTTGGTCATGCCGGTAAAGAGATTGGTCTCTCGGGCGATGTTGGCGCGGTAGATATCGAGCAGGCGCTGGCGCAGGGCAGGAAAGTCGGGGTGGGTCTCGTCGATGGCGAAGCCGTGTTTGACCAGGGCGATACCGCCGTGAGAGACCACCGGGCGGATATCTTCATAGGCCATCGGCTCACGACCCTGTTCCTGCAACACGCTGTTGAGGGCGAAGGCGAGGTCGGGAGCGGTGTCGGCCAGGGTGCCGTCCAGATCAAACAGGACGGTCTTTATCGAACTCACGCGCCCTTGCACCACGCCATGTAATTGACGTCGAGATCGTCACCCAGGCTGTACTGCTTGCTGAAGGGGTTGTAGCTCATCCCGGTTAGCTCCTTAAGTTCCAGCTCAGCAGCGCGGGTCCACGCCTCCAGTTCAGAAGGGCGGATGAACTTGGCGAAGTCGTGGGTGCCGCGTGGCAGCATGCGCAACACGTACTCGGCACCGACGATGGCGAAGAGGTAGGACTTGGGATTGCGGTTGATGGTGGAGAAGAAGAGCTCACCGCCGGGTTTGACCAGACGGGCACAGGCGGCGATCACCGAACCGGGATCGGGCACATGCTCCAGCATCTCCATACAGGTCACCACGTCGAAGCTGCCGGGCATCTCCTCGGCCAGCTCCTCGGCGGTGATACGGCGATACTCAACCTCCACGCCCGACTCCAGTTTGTGCAGGTTTGCGACCTGTAGCGGCGCCTCGCCCATGTCGATACCCATCACCGTGGCACCGCGCAGGGCCATACTCTCGGCGAGGATGCCGCCGCCACAACCAACGTCCAGTACCTTCTTGCCGTTGAGGCAGGCGCGCTGGTCGATGTAGTTGAGACGAAGCGGATTGATTTCGTGCAGGGGTTTGAATTCGCTGTGTGGGTCCCACCAGCGGGAGGCGAGCTCCTCGAATTTGCCCACTTCGGCGTGGTCGACGTTGTGCGGTTTCTTGGCTGCGCTCATTGGGGTACCTGTCACGATTGTTCGATCAATTTGGTCTGCCAGCGTTTGGCGGCGGCGAGGATTTCACCCTCGTCCAGCGTGGTGAGGCGGCGCTCCTTGAGCAGGTGGCGTCCGGCCACCCAGACATCGCTCACCTTGTCGCGGCCGGTGGCGTAGACCAGTTGGGAGACCGCATGGTACAGCGGTTGGGTCTCCAGATCATCCATCTTCACCGCAACGATGTCGGCCGCCTTGCCAGCGACCAGCGAGCCACAGACCGACTCAAGTCCCAGGGCGCGGGCACCATTAATCGTTGCCATCTCCAGCGCCTTCTCTGCCGGCAGGGCGCTGGCATCACCGGCGACGCCTTTGGCCAGTAGGGCGGCGGTGCGCATCTCTGAGAACATATCGAGGTCGTTGTTGCTGGCGGCACCATCGGTGCCGAGGGCGACGTTGACCCCGGCGTCGAGTAGTTTCTGCACCGGGCAGAAGCCGCTGGCCAGTTTCAGGTTCGATTCAGGACAGTGCACCACATGGGCGTTGGCTGCGGCGTGGGCGGCGATCTCGTCATCGCTCAATTGGGTCATGTGTACCGCCGCCAACTGCGGCCCGACCAAACCCAATTCGGCCAGTCGAGCCAGCGGGCGTTTGCCCAGCTGTTGTTCGCTTTCGCCAACTTCGTGAGCCGTTTCGTGTACGTGCATGTGGATCGGGATCTGCAACTCCTCCGCGTACATCAACACCTTCTGCAGCGGCTCGTCGGAGACGGTGTAGGGGGCGTGGGGGGCGAAAGCGGTGGTGACCAGCGGTGAGTGTTTGATCTGATCGTGTAACTGGAAACCCTTATGAATGTACTCATCGGCGTTTTGCGCCCAGGCGGTGGGGAAATCGATCACGATGAGGCCGATGACCGCACGCATTCCAGTCTGCTCCGTCACCCGTGCTGCCTCATCGGGGAAGAAGTACATATCATTAAAACAGGTGGTACCACCACGCAGCATCTCTGCCATTGCCAGACGGGTACCATCACGCACGAACTCCGGGTTAACCCACTTCGCCTCGGCGGGCCAGATATGTTCCTGCAGCCAGGTCATTAGTGGCAGGTCGTCGGCCAATCCACGCATCAGGCTCATTGCCGCATGGGTGTGGGCGTTGATCAAACCCGGGATCAATATATGTTCGTTCTGCTCGAACTCGACCTCAGCACTGTAGCTCTCGCGTGCCTTATCGCTGGGTAGAAGTTCAACGATGTGGCCATCCTTAATGGCGATGGAATGATTTTCCAGCACAACTCCGGCGGGTTCGACTGGAACGATCCAGCGGGCATGAATAAGCGTGTCGATGTTTTTCATGCGCCCAAGAGTAATTAAACCCTCTATAGACCACAAGCATGTGCAAACGAAAAAAGGCGCTTCATGCACCTTTGTAAAGTTAGCCACTAGGAGGTGGTGTTCACATAATGTAATGGCATCCCTGCCAGAAAGGGTTCTAACGAGAGGGAGTTAGAACTTGTAGACCAGACCTACAGCCAGAGCAGAAGCGTCACCATTCAGCTTGCCCTTGTTGGCCAGGCCACCGTCGGTGCCGTTGGCATAGAGCGCATAGATGCTGGCCTTTTTGTCCATCTTGAAGTCAACGCCGACAGCGGTCATTACCGGATCGTTGTTGCCGGAAACACCGTCATCAACCATGCCATAGGCAGCTTTGATGGTGGCTGAACCACCGGTTTTGTACTTCAGGCTAACGTAGGTCTCGGTGCGGTCTTTAGAGGTTTCAAAGGTAGAAGTCTCGGTAACCAGGGCAACAGTGGCCGGTCCAAAGGTGTAGCCAGCACCAAGTTTAGTCGCGGTCTTCTGTTCGTCGAGGGCAGCAGCATCATCAGCAGCATAGCTCTCAACTGCGGCGGCAAGGTAAAGCGGCTTCTGATCGAAGTTCACCATGATGCTGTTGGCCGCGCCTTTGTTCTCACCGGTTACAGAGTCATCACCGGCATAGTAGGCGGCAGCCACGCCAACTTTATCGAACTGATTGACGTAGGCAATAACGTTACCCAGACGATGGTCAGTCTTGATGATGTTGTTGTAGTCAGCATAGCTATCAGCGAACGGGTCGAGTCTGGCGGTAGACATCTTGTGCGGGGTGTCATGTACACCGACCAGTACGGTACCGAAACCACCTTTAACACCAACGAAGGTGTTGCGTGACTTGAGCAGGTCGGCGCTGGATTTTGTGGTGTCACCGGCGTAGTCGATTTCCATCTCCAGTTGACCGACGAAGGTCAGGCCACCACCGACATCTGTGCTGGCTTTGAAGCCGAGGCGAGAGGCGTTGCTCCTGATCTGGGTAGCGCTGTTCTTGGTCCCGCCTACATCCTGAGATACGGAAGCGACGGAGGTGTGGATCTTGCCGTACACGGTGGCTTCAGCAGAAGCATTTGCGGAAACGGTGAGAGCGGCGGCGACTGCTGCAGCAATCAGGGCTTTTTTGTGTTGCATCTGTTCACTCCTAAAAAGGTTTACATGGATATCCAAAAAGCGGGGCCAGTCTCGCAGTGATTTGTTACAACGCTGTGGCGCTAGTGTTACTGCTGGGTGAAAGTTTTATGACTAAAGGTCTGGTAGAGGGGCAGAACGGTTTGCGCTAGACTGCGCCCCTTCATTTAGATGCAGGATGGTTTTCGCCAGATGTCACAATTATTCGATACGATTCGCGCGGTTCGTTGGGACAACGACAAACTGAAACTGTTGGATCAGCGTCTGCTGCCGCAGCAGGAGATATGGCTGGAGTATGACGAGCCACGTGCCGTGGCTGATGCGATCCGTGACATGGTGGTGCGTGGCGCACCAGCGATTGGTGTTACCGCGGCCTACGGTGTTGTACTGGCGCTGCGCAACCAGTTGGCCATTGGGCACGACGGGATCGAGCAGCGACTGCAGGCGGATTTTGATTATCTGGCGGCGGCACGTCCCACCGCGGTCAATCTGTTCTGGGCACTGGAACGGATGCAGCTAGCTCTACAGCGTCTGCACGATCAGGAGGGAGACCTGGTGGCAGCCATGCTGACCGAGGCGAAGGCGATCCACGATGAGGATATCGCCGCCAACCGCCACATGGGTGAAATGGGCGCGGCCCTGATTGAAGAGAAGGGCAGTGCGGTGTTGACGCATTGTAATACTGGCTCGCTGGCGACCGGCGGCTTCGGTACCGCACTCGGTGTTATCCGTGCCGCCTACGCGCAAAAACGCATTTCCCACGTCTTTGCCGATGAGACCCGCCCCTGGTTACAGGGTGCGCGGCTCACTGCCTGGGAATGTGTGAAGGACAATATCCCTGTCACCCTGCTTGCCGACGGTGCCGGGGCAGCACTGATGAAGAGAGGTAAGGTGAGCTGGCTCATCGTCGGTTCCGACCGCATTGCTGCCAACGGTGACGTGGCGAATAAGATCGGCACCTACCATGCGGCGGTGGCAGCGAAGTACCACGGGGTCAAAGTGATGGTGGTGGCACCCACTTCCACTGTGGATATGTCACTAGAGAGTGGTGACCTTATTCCTATAGAACAGCGCGGCCCCGACGAGGTGCTCTCTCTGGGGGGCAAGCGGGTGGCCGCTGAGGGGGCAGAGGCGTGGAATCCCGCCTTCGATGTCACCCCGGCGGAACTGGTGGATGCAATCGTTACCGAGAAGGGGGTAGTGCTCAATCCTACCCGGCAGAAAATGGCAGAAATGATGGCGAAATAACCGTAGTGGAATAGTGCGAAATCCTGTCAGACGTCCGCTGAGGGCTTCTCAGCGCGTTTTGTCTGATGCGGCGGGGTTAGGTGGTGTGTTACACTGGGCGCTGTTTTTCGCCTTTCCGTCAAATGGAACGTATGGGCTTGCAAGCTAAAGGATAACGCCATCTGATGACCGATTTTGCCAAAGAAGTCCTCCCAATCAACATTGAGGAGGAGATGAAGCAGTCCTATCTCGATTACGCCATGAGTGTAATCGTCGGCCGGGCCCTCCCGGATGTGCGGGACGGCCTTAAGCCGGTTCACCGCCGCGTGCTCTTCGCCATGCGCGAACTGGGCAACGACTGGAACAAGCCCTACAAGAAATCGGCCCGTGTGGTCGGTGACGTTATCGGTAAATACCACCCCCACGGCGACTCCGCGGTCTACGACACCATCGTACGTATGGCCCAGCCCTTCTCCCTGCGCTACATGCTGGTCGATGGCCAGGGTAACTTCGGTTCCATCGACGGTGACTCCGCTGCGGCGATGCGATACACCGAAGTGCGGATGGCGAAGATCGCCTCTGAACTGTTGGCCGACATCGATAAAGAGACTGTCGACTTCGTTCCCAACTACGACGAATCCGAGAGTGAGCCGGAGGTTCTGCCGGCACGTCTGCCCAACCTGCTGATCAACGGCTCCGCCGGTATCGCGGTCGGTATGGCGACCAACATCCCGCCACACAACCTGACCGAAGTGACCAACGCCTGTCTGGCGTTGATCGAAAATCCCGAGCTCGATATTGCTGGTTTGATGCAGCACATTCCCGGCCCCGATTTTCCCACCGCTGGTATCATCAATGGTGCCGCAGGTATCCACGAGGCGTATCACACCGGTCGCGGTCGTATCTATGTGCGTGCTCGCTCCGAGATTGAGGAGATGGACTCCGGTCGCCAGCGTATCGTTGTTACCGAACTCCCGTATCAGGTCAACAAGGCACGCCTGATCGAAAAGATCGCCGAGCTGGTGAAAGAGAAGAAGATCGAAGGGATCTCCCAGGACGGTCTGCGCGATGAATCCGACAAGGATGGTATGCGTCTGGTAATTGAACTGAAGCGCGGTGAAGTGCCTGAGGTTATGCTGAACAATCTCTACAAGCAGACCCAGATGCAGAGCGTCTTCGGTATCAACATGGTCGCGCTGCTGGATGGCCAGCCAAAGCTGCTCAATCTTAAGCAGATGCTGGAGGCGTTCATCCGCCACCGTCGTGAGGTGGTGACCCGCCGTACTATTTTCGAACTGCGCAAGGCGCGTGAACGTGCCCATGTGCTGGAAGGTCTGGCGGTAGCACTGGCCAACATCGATCCAATCATCGCCCTGATCAAGGCTGCCCCATCACCTGCCGAAGCCAAAGCAGGCCTGCTGGCCCGCGGTTGGGAAGCCGGTGTGGTGAGTGAGATGCTGGCCCGTGCCGGTGCCGAGGCATCACGTCCCGATGGTCTGGCTAAAGAGTTTGGCCTGGTAAATGGTGAGTATCATCTCTCTGAGGCCCAGGCCCAGGCGATCCTCGAACTGCGACTACACCGCCTTACTGGTCTGGAGCAGGACAAGATCATCAATGAGTATCGTGAGCTGCTCGATGTTATTGCCGACCTGTTGGACATTCTCGGTAGTCACGAAAGATTGATGAGTGTGATCCGCGAGGAACTCGAAGCGATCCGTGAGCAGTATGGCGACGAGCGTCGTACCGAGATCGTAACGACTCGCCTCGATCTCACCCTGGAAGATCTGATCAATGAAGAGGATGTGGTGGTAACTCTCTCCCATGAGGGTTACGCCAAGGCCCAGCCGCTCTCTGATTATCGTGCACAGAAGCGTGGTGGACGTGGTAAGTCTGCCACCGCCACCAAAGACGAAGATTTCGTCGACAAGATGTTTGTCGCCAGCACCCACGACACCATCCTCTGCTTCTCCAGTCGTGGTCGGATCTACTGGCTCAAGGTTTATGAGTTGCCGCAGGCGGGTCGCGCTTCGCGTGGTAAGCCGATCGTTAATCTGTTGCCGCTGGAAGAGGGCGAACGGATCAACGCGATTCTGCCGGTACGTGAATATGAACAGGATAAATTTGTATTCATGGCGACCGCTAACGGTACGGTGAAAAAGACTCCGCTGGTCGATTTCTCTCGTCCACGCGCCAGTGGCATCATCGCCCTGGAACTGGTCGAAGGCGATCAACTGGTTGGCGTTGGAGTTACCGACGGCCAACGAGATGTCATGCTCTTCTCCAGTGCCGGCAAGGTTATCCGCTTCAAGGAAAGTGACGTTCGTTCCATGGGGCGTGTCTCTCGTGGTGTTCGTGGTATCCGCCTTGGTGAAGACCAATCAGTGATCGCCATGATTCTGGCCGATGAAGGTTGTGTATTGACCGCCACTGAAAACGGTTACGGCAAACGCACCCCGATCGACGACTATCCGGTCTATGGTCGTGGTGGACAGGGCGTCATCGCCATCCAGTCTAGCGAGCGTAATGGTGCGGTTGTTGGTGCGGTACTGGTCTCCGACGAAGATGAGATTATGTTGATTACCAACGGCGGCACACTGGTACGTACCCGTGTCGCTGAGGTCTCCACTATGGGTCGTAACACCCAGGGTGTACGACTGATTAATTTGACCAACGAGGAAAAATTAATCGGTATGGAACGGATCGCCGAATCCGACGAGGGGGAAGAGGTTGAAGGCGAAGAAGATGCTGGTGATGAAAACGAATAACCGGCTCACGCTTTTGTAGTTTTATTACAGGAAACAGACAGAGGTAATTCGATGGCACGTGTATTCAACTTCAGCGCCGGTCCGGCGATGATTCCCCAGAGCGTTATCGAGCGTGCTCAGCAGGAGATGCTCGACTGGAACGGCAGCGGTATGTCGGTGATGGAGATGAGCCATCGCGGTAAGGAGTATATGTCTATTGCGGAGAAGGCCGAGGCCGATCTGCGCGAGGTGATGAAGATTCCTTCCAACTACAAGGTACTGTTCCTGCAGGGCGGTGCATCCAGCCAGTTTGCTATGGTGCCGATGAACCTGCTGCGCGGTAAGAGCAAGGCGGATTACATCAACACCGGTTCCTGGAGTAAAAAAGCGATCGCCGAAGCGAAACGCTACGGTGACGTTAACGTTGCTTTCGATGCCTCTGCTGAGAGCGGCAAGTTCACCTTCGCACCGCAACAGGGAGACTTGAATCTCTCTGCCGATGCGGCCTACGTGCACTACACCCCCAACGAAACTATTGAAGGTGTGGCATTTCCGTATCTGCCAGAAACGGGCGACATTCCACTGGTAGCCGATATGTCATCGCTGATTCTAAGTGGTCCGATGGATGTTTCCAAATACGGTGTGATCTATGCCGGTGCGCAGAAGAATATCGGTCCGGCCGGTCTGACTGTGGTGATCGTGCGTGAAGATCTGATCGGTGAAGTGGTTGCCGGTACTCCAACCATGTTTAACTACGAAACCCATGCCAAAGCCGACTCTATGTACAACACCCCAGCTACCTATGCCTGGTATCTGGCAGGACTGGTCTTTGAGTGGTTGAAGAACGACATCGGTGGTCTGGATAAAATGGCTGAGATCAACCAGCGCAAGGCGGCAAAACTCTATGCGGCCATCGATGGCTCTGATTTCTATGCCAATCCTGTGGCAACCGAGTGTCGCTCAGTCATGAACGTACCCTTCACCCTGGCCAATGCTGATCTCGATGCCACCTTCCTTAGTGAAGCCAAGGCAGCCAATCTGGTCACCCTGAAAGGCCACCGCTCTGTGGGTGGCATGCGCGCATCTATTTACAACGCGATGCCGGAAGAGGGTGTCGATGCACTGGTTGCCTTTATGGCTGACTTCGAGAAGCGCAACGGATAAGAAGAAAGACATTAACCACGAATTACACGAAGAGCACGACCTGTATTTGTCGATACATCTTTGTGACCTTCGTGTTTTTCGTGGTGAACTGAAAGGGGATTTAGGATGTACAAAATTCTTACGCTTAACAATATTTCGCCGGTAGGACTGGATCGTCTACCACGCGATAAGTATGAAGTGGCTTCAGAGTTCCAGCACCCAGACGGGATCCTGCTGCGCTCTTTCAAAATGCACGATATGGAAATTCCAGAAACGCTTAAAGCGGTCGGTCGTGCCGGTGCTGGTGTGAACAATATCCCGGTCGACAAGATGAGCGAGAAGGGTGTGGTGGTATTCAATGCACCTGGTGCCAACTCTAACGCGGTCAAGGAGTTGGTGATCGCCGGGATGCTGATGGCCTGTCGAAATATTGCCCAGGCGTGGGATTTTGCCCGCAACCTGGAAGGTACAGACGAAGAGATCAATAAACAGACCGAAGCGGGTAAAAAGAACTACGGTGGTTTCGAACTGCCCGGTCGTACCCTTGGTGTGGTCGGTCTTGGTGCTATTGGCGTGCGTATCGCTAATGCGGCAGTCGCACTCGGTATGAAGGTGATCGGTTTCGATCCCAACATTACCGTGCGTGGTGCCTGGCAACTGGACTCATCTGTGCAGCAGGCGACGAGTGTCGATGAGCTGTTGAGCAAATCTGATTTTATTACCTTCCATGTCCCGCTGGTCGATGCAACCCGCAACCTGATCAACGAAGACCGTCTGAAGACCATGAAGGACAATGTGGTGGTACTTAACTTTGCCCGGGGCGGTATCGTTGATGACGAGGCAATGGTTAAGGCACTGGACAGTGGTAAGGCCTATGCTTACGTTTGCGACTTTCCTTCCAACCTGCTGAAGAAGCATCCGCGTGTAATCACTCTGCCGCATCTTGGTGCTTCTACCCGCGAGGCGGAAGAAAACTGTGCGCTTATGGTATCGGAGCAGGTGAAGGACTATCTGGAAAACGGTAACGTGATTAACTCGGTAAATTTCCCTGAGGTGGTAATGCCGTGTACTGAGGGTGCATTCAGACTGTCGGTGGTTAATTCCAATGTTCCGAATATGCTGGGGCAGATATCCTCTAGCCTGGCCAAAGCCGACTTAAATATTATTGATATGCTGAACAAGTCACGTGGCGATCTGGCGTATACCCTTGTCGATGTTGATAAGGCTGTACCTCAATCCAGCATCGACGAAATCTCCGCCATTGAAGGTGTGCTGGCGGTTCGAGCGATTGGTCAATAGACGATAAAAACCCATGAGCAACGAAAAGCAACTGGCATCCATTCGTAAGCGCATCGACCAGCTCGATGAACAGCTACAGCAGCTGATCAATGAGCGTGCCGCGCTGGCTCAGGAAGTGGCGCAGGTAAAACTTGCTGCCGGTGAAGAGGCGATCTTCTATCGCCCTGAACGTGAGGCGCAAGTTTTACGGCAGGTGCGTGAGCGCAACCAGGGTCCGCTGTCTGCGGAAGAGATGGCACGTCTGTTTCGTGAAGTGATGTCCGCCTGTCTGGCGCTGGAGCGTCCAACTACTGTTGCATTCCTCGGCCCGGAAGGAACCTTCACCCATGAGGCAGCGCTTAAACACTTCGGCCACTCTATGGTTGGTTCACCACTGTCGGCGATAGATGAGGTATTCCGTGAAGTGGAGGCGGGCAGTGCCGACTATGCGGTGGTGCCGGTGGAGAATTCTACCGAAGGCGCGGTGAACTACACCCTCGATCTGTTGCTCAAGACACCGCTACTTATCGCCGGCGAGGTGGAGCTGCGTATTCACGATCACCTGTTGAGCAGAGAAACCGATCTTGCGTCGGTAAAAACGGTCTACTCCCATGCCCAGTCACTGGCGCAGTGTCGTGAATGGCTTGATGCCAATCTTCCGATGGTAGAGCGCATTGCTGTCAGCAGTAATGCTGAGGCGGCACGTCTGGCCACTCAGGAAAAAGGGGTGGCGGCGATAGCTGGCCGTGCAGCTGCGGAACGCTTTGAGTTGCCGATGTTGGCAGAGAACATCGAAGACGAACCAAATAACACCACCCGTTTCCTGATCCTGGGACGCGAGGGCGTGCCGCCGAGTGGGGATGACAAGACCGCACTCCTGTTCTCCACCCGCAATAAACCCGGCGCACTATTCCAGTTACTGGAGCCTCTGGCACGTAACGGCATCTCCATGACCCGCATCGAATCGCGTCCATCGCGTCAGGGAACCTGGGATTATGTCTTCTTCGTTGAAATATTCGGCCATAGTGCCGAACCGCGAGTGGCTGCTGCCCTGGCAGACCTGGCAAGCGAAGCGGCCCTGTTCAAGGTGCTCGGTTCCTTCCCCGTCGCAGTGCTGTAAAAATGAGCGATTTTTCCCGTTTCGCCAATCCCGGCGTGCTCGGTCTGCATCCCTATCAACCGGGAAAGCCGATTGAAGAGCTTGAGCGCGAGTTAGGTATTAGCAACATCATCAAGCTCGCCTCCAACGAAAACCCCCTCGGTCCATCGCCGAAGGCATTGGCGGCGATGCGGGGTGAGCTGGAGGATGTCTGGCTCTATCCGGATGGTAACGGCTTCGAATTGAAACAGAAGCTGGCGGCCAAACACACTGTGGCGCTCGAGCAGATTACCCTCGGGAATGGATCCAGTGATGTACTTGAGTTTGCGATACGGGTCTTCGTCGCTCCCGGCGATGAGGTGCTTTTTTCCGAGCACTCTTTCGCCCTCTATCCACTCCTTACCCAGGCGGTGGGTGGTACCGGCGTCGTCGCTCCGGCGAAGAACTGGGGCCACGATCTGGAGGCGATGCGTGGTCTGATCAGCGAACGCACCAAAGTAATCTTCATTGCCAATCCCAATAACCCTACCGGGACCTGGCTGGGTGCGGCTGAACTGGAAGCGTTTATCCGTGAGGTACCGGAGCGGGTGCTGGTGGTGGTGGATGAGGCCTACTTCGACTATGCCATCGAACCGGCCACCGGTGCGGCGGACTATCCCGATTGCAGCAGCTGGAACACGCGTTATCCCAATCTGATGGTGGCGCGAACCTTCTCCAAGTCTTACGGTTTGGCCGGTTTACGGGTAGGCTATGCGGTCTCTCATCCGCAGGTGGCGGATTTGATGAACCGGGTACGGCCACCGTTTAACGTTAATAGTGTGGCACTAGCAGCGGCTGCCGCAGCACTGGACGATGCAGAACACCTGACTCGCTCAGTGGAAATGAATGCCACCGGACTGAAACACTTGACCGCCGGTTTTGATGCCATGGGGCTGGAGTACATCCCCTCGGTAGGAAATTTTATTAGTGTGGATTTACGCCGCCCCGGTGCACCAATGTATGAGAAGTTGCTGCATGAAGGGGTGATTGTTCGCCCGGTTGCCAACTATGGAATGCCCAATCACCTGAGGGTTACGGTGGGAACGGCTGATGAAAACGAACGTTTCCTCGGTGCCCTGAAAAAGGTGCTGGCGGATTGATGTCCTGAACAGGTCGCTCCTGCAGTGACCGCCAATAGAGGTAAGAGAGTTAAGCGATGATTATCATCATGAACAGCGGCACCACCAACGAACAGATCGAAATGGTGGTCAACAAGCTGAAAGATTTCGGTCTCGATAGTAATGTCTCGCGCGGCATCGAGCGCACTGTGATTGGTGCCATCGGCGACGAGACCAAGGCCGACAAGGAGCTGTTACAAGCCCTGCCTAACGTGGAAAAAGTCATCCGCGTGATGAAGCCCTATAAGATCGTCGCCCGTTCCTATCATCAGGAAGACACGGTTATCGACTGTGGTAACGGGATCAAAATCGGTGGTAATCAAATCCAGGTGATCGCTGGTCCCTGTTCGGTAGAGACCCAGGATCAGATGGATGCCGCTGCCGATGGTGTCGCCGCTGCAGGCTGTCGCATGATGCGTGGTGGTGCCTTTAAGCCGCGCACCTCACCCTACGCATTCCAGGGCAAGGGGGTCGAAGGACTGGAGATTTTCCAGAAGGCGGCCAAACGACACAAACTTCCCATCGTTACCGAACTGATGGATGTGCGCTCGATCGATGACTTCATGGAACATGATGTGGATGTCATTCAGATCGGTACCCGTAACATGCAGAACTTCGATCTATTGAAAGAGGTTGGTCGCATCCATAAGCCGGTTATCCTCAAGCGTGGCATGTCCGCAACAATCAAAGAGTGGTTGATGTCGGCGGAGTACATTGCGGCAGGCGGCAACCACAACATCATTTTCTGTGAGCGCGGCGTACGCAGCTTCGAGACCATGTACCGCAACATGCTCGACGTGACTGCAATTCCGGTATTGAAGAAAGAGACTCATCTGCCGGTGATCGTCGATCCGAGTCACGCGGGTGGTAAGGCCTCACTGGTTAGCGCACTTTCATTGGCTGCGATTGCAGCCGGTGCTGATGCGCTGTTGGTAGAGATGCACCCGACTCCCTGTGAAGCGTGGTGTGACGCAGACCAGGCCCTTGATGCTGCAGAGTTGAAGGCACTGATGCCGCAACTTCGTGCTGTCGCCCAGGCCATCGGTCGCGATCTTTAAAGATGGCGATAAAACGTCTCAGTGTGATTGGTGTTGGCCTGATTGGCGGTTCGCTAGCGCGAGCCCTGAAAGCGGCCAACGCCTGCACTGAGATCGTTGGTTGGGGACGCAACGCGGAGCAGTTGGAAAAGGCTAAGAGCTTAGGCGTAATTGATCGGGCTGAAACCGATCTCGCCGCAGCAGTGAAAGATGCCGACATGATTGTCATCGGCGTGCCAGTGGGTGCGATGGAGAGCATCCTCTCCGCACTGAAACCGCACATTGGTGCACAGGCCATCGTCACTGATGTGGGTAGTACCAAGGGTTCGGTGATCGAGGCAGCACGCAAGGTGTTCGGTCTTGTGCCACCGCGCTTTATTCCCGGACATCCCATTGCCGGGACCGAGCAGAGCGGGGTAGAGGCATCACTGGCTGAGTTGTTTCAGCAGCGTCGAGTGATCCTGACGCCGGATGACGACAGTGATCCGGATGCGGTGAAAGCGGTACGTGAAATGTGGCAACAGGCTGGCGCTGAAGTGACCGAGATGAGTGTTGCCCATCACGATGAAGTGCTGGCTGGTACCAGCCATCTACCACACATGCTGGCCTTTACTCTGGTCGATACCCTGGCGCGACTGGAGGATCACGACGATATCTTCCGCTATGCAGCCGGTGGTTTCCGTGACTTTACCCGTATTGCTTCCAGCAATCCGCAGATGTGGCATGACATCTGTCTTAATAACCGTGATGCCCTGTTGAAGATGTTAAATCGCTTCAATGCTGACCTGCAGATCCTGGCTCGCGCCATTGAAGAGGGTGATGGCAAGGCACTACTGGATACCTTCGAGCGCGCCAAGTCTGCGCGTGACGACTACTGCGAAAAGAACTGTTAATCCATCCATGAACAAAAATCTTATCTATACCGTGCAACCCGGCGGCAGTCTTAACGGCGTGCTGCGTGTGCCCGGCGACAAATCGATCTCCCACCGTTCCATCATGCTCGGCTCCCTCGCAGAGGGCGTAACTGAAGTCAGCGGTTTTCTCGAAGGGGAAGACAGCCTCGCTACCCTGCAGGCCTTCCGCGATATGGGGGTGCAGATCGAAGGTCCGGTGATGGGCAAGGTGGTGATTCAAGGTGTCGGACTGCATGGCCTGAAGGCCCCGGCAAAGCCGCTTGACCTGGGTAACTCCGGTACCTCTATGCGTCTGCTCTCCGGTTTGATGGCGGGACAGGCCTTCGATGTGGAGATGCATGGCGACGAATCCCTCTCCAAGCGGCCGATGAAACGGGTCACTGATCCGCTGGCGTTGATGGGAGCGAAACTGGAGACCACCGAAGCGGGAACACCGCCGCTCAAGGTTCGTGGCGGACAGCCGCTGCACGGTATCGATTACAAAATGCCGATGGCCTCGGCCCAGGTGAAGTCATCTCTGTTACTGGCCGGACTCTATGCCGATTCACCCACCTGTGTGACCGAACCGGCACCGACCCGGGATCACACCGAGCGGATGCTGCAAGGCTTTGGCTATCCGGTGAAGGTGGTGGGTGCCACCGCTTGTGTCGAACCGGGTGGTAAGTTGACCGCAACCAACATCGACGTACCCGCCGATATCTCCTCTGCCACCTTCTTTATGGTCGGTGCAGCGATTGCTGAAGGTTCCGATGTCACCCTGCAGCACGTGGGAATCAATCCGACCCGAATCGGCGTGATCAATATCCTGCGCCTGATGGGGGCGGATCTGACGGTGGAAAATGAGCATCTGGTCGGTGGTGAGCCGGTGGCCGATATCCGTATCCGCTCAAGTAAATTGAAAGGTATCCGTATCCCTGAGGATCAGGTACCGCTGGCCATCGATGAATTCCCTGCACTGTTTGTCGCCGCGGCCTGCGCCGAGGGCGAAACCGTGTTGACCGGTGCCGAGGAGTTGCGGGTCAAAGAGTCGGACCGCATTCAGGTGATGGCCGATGGTCTCATTGCTCTCGGTGTCGATGCCCAGGCCACTCCAGACGGTATCGTGATTCAGGGTGGGAGCATTGGTGGCGGTCGAGTGAACAGTCACGGTGATCACCGCATCGCCATGTCCTTCGCCATGGCAGCACTACGTGCGACTGGCCCGATTACCATCGATGACTGTGCCAACGTGAATACCTCCTTCCCCGGTTTTGTCGCCATGTCCGAGTTCGCCGGGCTCAAGATCAGTGAGGCCGAAGCGGAATGAGCGATAACTCAGCTCCTGTGATCACCATTGATGGCCCCAGTGGCGTCGGCAAGGGCACCATTAGTCAGCTTTTGGCCCAAAAACTGGGCTGGCATCTCCTCGACAGCGGGGCACTCTATCGCCTGACCGCTCTGGCGGCTTTGCGTCACGGTATTGCCCTGGATGACGAGGCGGCTGTAGCCAAACTGGGGCGGGCACTTGATGTGGAATTCCTCGCCGCAGAGGGTGGGGAGATGAAGATACTTCTGGAAAAACAGGATGTTAGTAACGATATTCGCAGCGAGCAGGCCGGTGAAAATGCCTCTCAAGTCGCCGCCCTGCCACGGCTACGTGAGGCGCTGCTGCAGCGCCAGCGTGACTTTGCTGTAGCACCTGGTCTGGTGGCCGATGGTCGTGACATGGGTACCACCGTCTTTCCCGCCGCAGCGCATAAATTCTTTCTCGATGCTTCTGCCGAAGTTCGTGCGGAAAGACGTTATAAGCAGTTGAAACAAAAGGGGTTCGGTGCTAGTCTGCGCAGTCTGATCGAGGAGATAGAGCAGCGTGACCATCGGGATCGCTCTCGAACCGTCTCTCCGCTCAGGGCGGCGGAGGATGCCATTACCATTGATACGTCCCACATGAGCATCGAAGAGGTGTTCAGCAAGGTCTATTCGCAGTGTAGTGAATTCCACCGTTAAACGGGGTACGAGCATGGCTCGTACACATACATAAACCAACAACCCGCCTTGCTGGTTACAGTTTTTTTGGCAGCGCGGCTTTTCATTTCAGGTTACCAAGCGATGAGCGAAAGCTTTGCAGAACTTTTTGAACAGAGCCTTGTAGATACTCAAATGCGTCCCGGATCCATTGTGACCGGTACCGTTGTCTCAGTAGGTTCAGATGTAGTCGTCGTCAATGCCGGCCTCAAATCTGAGGGCATGATCCCGGTAGAACAATTCCGCAACGAAAGTGGTGAACTCGAGGTCGCTGTTGGCGATCAGGTCGATGTCGCCCTTGAAGCAGTGGAAGACGGCTTTGGTGCCACTCGACTTTCTCGCGAAAAGGCCAAGCGTGCCGAATCGTGGATTCGTCTTGAGAAGGCTCATGATGCAGATGAAACCGTTACCGGTCGAATTATCGACAAGGTTAAAGGTGGTTTCACCGTCGAAATGCAGGATATCCGTGCCTTCTTGCCCGGTTCTCTGGTGGATGTACGCCCAGTGCGCGACACCTCGTACCTGGAAGGTAAGGATCTCGAATTTAAGGTTATCAAGCTCGATCGCAAACGTAACAACGTTGTTGTTTCCCGCCGCGCAGTAGTTGAAACCGAAAGCAGTGAAGAGCGTGATGCGCTGCTGGCCAATCTGGAAGACGGTCAGGTAGTAAAGGGTATCGTCAAGAACCTCACCGACTACGGTGCGTTCGTCGACCTGGGTGGCATCGATGGTCTGCTGCACATTACCGATATGGCCTGGAAGCGCGTTAAGCATCCAAGCGAAATCGTTAATGTCGGTGAAGAGATTGAAGTTAAGGTGCTCAAGTTCGACCGTGAGCGCAATCGTGTTTCTCTCGGCCTCAAGCAGATGGGTGAGGATCCGTGGGAAGATATCACACGTCGTTATCCGGAAGGCACCCGCATGTTCGGTAAGGTTACCAACCTTACTGACTACGGCTGCTTTGTTGAGATCGAAGAGGGTGTTGAAGGTCTGGTTCACGTTTCAGAAATGGATTGGACCAACAAGAACATTCATCCTTCCAAGGTGGTACAGCTGGGTGATGAAACCGAGGTTATGGTGCTGGACATCGACGCCGAGCGTCGCCGCATCTCCCTGGGTATGAAACAGTGCGTGCCGAATCCCTGGGAAGAGTTTGCTACCGGCCACAACAAGGGCGATAAAGTCTCTGGCACCATCAAGTCGATCACCGATTTCGGTATCTTCATTGGTCTGGATGGCGGCATCGACGGTCTGGTACACATGTCAGATATCTCCTGGCAGGAAGGTGGCGAAGAGGCGGTTCACGACTTCAAGAAAGGTGATGAAGTTGAAGCGGTTATTCTGGCTATCGATCCTGAGCGCGAGCGTATCTCTCTTGGCATCAAACAGATGGAGCAGGATCCCTTCTCCAACTTTGTTGCTGCCAATCAGAAAGGAAGCATCGTCCGTGGCACCATTCGTGAAGTTGATGCCAAGGGCGCAGTGATTGATCTGGCCGACAGCGTAGAAGGTTATCTGCGCGCCTCCGAACTTTCTCGTGACCGGGTGGAAGATGCACGCACCCTGATCAAGGAAGGCGAGGAGATCGAAGCAAAATTCATCGGTGTAGATCGCAAAAACCGCACTATCAACCTCTCCATCAAGGCAAAAGACAATGATGAAGAGCACGAGGCGGTTCAGGACTACAAACGCTCCGCACCAGTTAACCCAACTCTGGGTGACCTGCTGAAGGAACAGATGGAAAATCAGGACGATTAAGCGGTGTTATGGGCCTGCCATTTTGGCAGGCCCTTTTCCATGTCTGCTACGGGAAGCGCTATGACGAAATCAGAGCTTATTGAAATACTCTCACGGAAACAGTCGCAACTGGCCTATAAAGATGTCGAGCTGGCGGTGAAAACCGTACTTGAGACTATGGCTCACTCGCTGGCCAATGGTGAGCGGATTGAAATCCGTGGTTTTGGCAGCTTCTCCCTGCATTATCGTCCACCACGCATGGGACGCAATCCCAAGACTGGTGAAGCGGTATCGCTGGGTTCCAAGTACGTTCCCCATTTCAAACCCGGTAAAGAGTTACGCGAGCGGGTCAACGATGGGCTGGTACAGGGTAACGTCATTCGGCAGGAGACTGCCTAATCCCTGTTTGGCTAGAAATACGTTCATTGCCGCAGCAAATATAGTTCAACATTTCCCACACGTGGCCGCTTTGTGTGAGTTCACAATCACCCGTGAATCGACTAGAGTGGCGCTATGAAGCGTGTTCTCATCTATATCGTTCTTCTCCTGCTCGCCCTCATCGGCGTGCTGTTTGCCCGACTTAATGCGGGTGACGTCCCTTTTGACGTCTACTTCTCACAACTCAATGTCTCCCTCGCACTCCTACTCTATGCCGCACTGGCGTTTGGTGTGTTGCTCGGGTTAACCATTTCACTCCAACTTGCCCTGCGCGCAAAGCGAGAAACCTCTCGTATTCGTAAGCGTCTGGCGCTGAGCGAGCAAGAAGTGAAAAACCTGCGCGAGATCCCGATCAAAGGTCAATACTGAGATGGGTATTGAGCTGCTCTTTCTTCTGTTGCCTGTCGCGGCACTATCCGGTTGGTGGATAGGCCGGCGTGGTGCGCGTAGCAGGAAAGAGAGTGCCGGTTGCCCGCCGCTTTCCAGTGATTTCTTTAAAGGTCTAAATTACCTGCTTGATGAACAGCCGGATCAGGCACTCGAAGTGTTTATCCGAATGTCTGAGGCTGACAGTGAAACGGTGGAGATCCAGTTTGCTCTGGCTAGCCTATTCCTGCGGCGTGGGGAAGCGGATCGGGCCATCCGTATTCATCAAAATCTCATGGCACGCCCCATGCTCTCCCGTGAGCAGCGCAAAAAGGCGCTCTATGAACTGGGCCTGGACTATATGCGAGCAGGATTACTGGACCGTGCCGAGAGTCTGTTCCATGAACTGACCGATGACTTTCACTATTCTGCTCCCAGCCGTCTTCAACTACTCGATATATACCAGCAGGAGAAAGAGTGGGAAAAGGCCATCGACGTCGCACGGCAGCTGAACGGAAAAAGGGATAAAACCTATTCACCGGTAATCGCCCAGTACTACTGTGAGTTGGCAGAACTGGATTTTAAATCGGGTGAATTAGGCAAAACAGAAAAGATGCTATCCCGTGCCTTCTCTGAGGATCGTAACTGTGTTCGTGCAAGTTTGATTGAGGCAGAGCTTGCGCAACGCCAGCAACAACCCAAACAGGCAATACGCGCCTATAAGCGGGTGGAGACCCAGGACCCGGAATATCTACCGCTAGTGGTCAAACCTCTGCGTCAGTGTTACGAGCAGATTGGTCAACAGGATGAGTATTTACAGTATCTGCGTTTCCTGAGTAGTAAAGATCAGGGCATAAGTCTGTTACTTGCCCTTTCAAAGCAGCTAAGTGATCACGGTATGACCCATCAGGCGATTACCATGCTGCACGAGTCATTACGTAAACGCCCATCATTGAGGGCGCTGGACTACCTGCTTGAACTGCGAAGCACAGAAGAATCAACGGCCTGTGGTGTTGAACTTGCAGCATTAAGAGAAGTGATTCACATGCTGCTGGAAGGTAAGCCGGTCTATCAGTGTAGTCACTGTGGCTATACTACTCGCACCTTGCAGTGGCAGTGTCCGAGTTGTAAACAGTGGGGCACAATCAAGCCTATCCACGGCATCGAAGGTGAATAGTTTTTGAAATTGCTGCGCTTCGGCGATACGGTGTTAAAAATGGGCTCAAAATGCTCATTTACTCTGTGTAAACTCCGCTTTCTCGCCCATTTTTGCCGTGTCTCGCCTTTGCTCGCTAATTTTAAATAATCTGTATATGAATTTGATAAGAGTGATTGAGTAATGAATAAATCAGTAACATCCCCCGTCATCGTAGCCCTCGATTTTCCTGAAGAGAAACAGGCGCTGGAGTTGGTGCAGCGTCTCGATCCGGCGCGTTGCCGTTTGAAGATCGGTAAGGAGATGTTCACCCGTAGTGGGCCACAACTGGTGGAGAAGATCGCGGCACTGGGTTACGAGATATTTCTCGATCTTAAATTCCATGATATCCCCAATACCGTTGCAGGTGCCTGTCATTCAGCAGCCGATCTCGGTGTATGGATGATTAATGTACACACCCTTGGGGGTAAGCGGATGATGGAGGCGGCACGTGAAGCGGTGGAGAAGAGTTCTTCACGCCCGCTGCTGATTGGTGTCACCATTCTTACCAGTATGGGGCAGGAGGATATTGCACAGATCGGCCTTGCTGGTACACCGGCAGACAACGTGCAGCGACTCGCTACTTTAGCTAATGATGCGGGACTCGATGGTGTAGTCTGTTCGCCAAAAGAGGTTGAAATGCTGCGTGGGTCTCTACCTGCTGAGTTTAAGCTGGTTACGCCGGGCATTCGACCCGCATGGTCAGAGAAGGGGGATCAGACTCGTATAACAACGCCTGCAGATGCTATTTGTCTCGGCTCGGATTATCTGGTGATCGGCCGTCCGATCACCGGGGCAACTGATCCTTTGGAGGCTCTTGGTAAGATCGAAGCGGAATTATCTGGCAACAACCATTGATGATCTCTGACAACAGATACCGAATTCTCCTACAGCAGGAGTCTTGCGGAATATTTCCTCATCACGTTTACTGAGCGGGCTTTAAATCCGTAATACGTGTAATGGAGGACGTATCAATGATGAATGTTGTTAGAGCGATTAGTCTGCTGTTTTTCTTTCTCTTCTCATCCTTGGCATGGAGCGTCAATATCAATACTGCTGATGCCAATGCATTGGCAAAAGAGTTGAAAGGGGTTGGTGCAAAGAAGGCGGAGGCCATTGTGCAGTATCGAAAGGAACATGGCCCCTTTAAATCGATCAACGATCTGCTCAAGGTGAAAGGTGTTGGTCCGGCATTGCTGGAAAAGAACAAATCCAACATATTGATTAAAGATAAAGTAAGTTGATCCACTTCATGGTGAATAAAAAGGCTGCCCATTTGGCGGCCTTTTTTTATGCCAGAAGTTTTTTTGCCTGTTGCAGGTATTTCTTGCGTTGGAAGAACAGTTGCCAGCGATTGCCCCCGCACTGTCGCCATAATACAGCGGCGCGGATCCCTGCCAGTAGTAGCCCCCTCACCTTGTTGGCATTGTCCTGTACCTGAAGATAGCTATTCTCACCACTGACCATAATACGTGGAGTGAGGGTGCTGATGGTGTGTGAATAGATATCAGCCAGGCGGGCGATGACATTTTCATGGGTCAGGCCAAAGTGACGAATCTGGTGACCGGCACTTTCCAGATCGTTGCCGATCTTTTGCAGCATTGCCGGTTGTGCAGCCAGTTTACGCTCGAGGATCAGCAGGCCGATGGCGTAGCGCATAATGTAGAGATTACGTGTCTCTTCACGGGATTCGAGTTGTTCGGCCAGGGTTTGTAGACCGCGACGGATCTCATAGTGTGAACCGAATACAGCTTCCGTATTGACTGGTGAAAATTCAAATAGTGAGCCGATGATCGTCTCATATTCTGGCTGCGGTACCTTGCCTGTTCGTGCCACTTGATCAACTAACCACGCAGACTGGAAAACGCCAGCCAGGGCGAGGGTTCTGTCATTAATGTTCTTCATGAACTTGCGATATATCCTGTAGCGAGAGTTTCAAGTTTTGGATTCGATGACGCCACCACCAAGGCAGATCTCTCCAGCATAAAATACTACCGATTGTCCGGGGGTGACGGCCAGTTGTGGCTCATCAAAGACTACCTCGCAACCTTCATTATCAAGGTGTGTGATGGTACAGGCCTGATCCGGTTGGCGATAGCGAGTTTTTGCATGACAACGAAAGGGGGCTTCAGGGCCAATACCATCCACCCAGCTTAGTTGGCCTGCAGTGAGGCTGCTGGAGTAGAGAAGGGGATGGTCATGACCCTGTACTGCGATCAGTACATTACGCTCCATATCCTTATCGGCTACATACCATGGGTCATCATTGCGACCAGCAACACCCCCGATGCCCAGTCCTTGACGTTGCCCCAGGGTGTAGTACATCAAACCATTATGCTGGCCGATCACAACACCTTCTGGTGTCTGAATTTCACCGGGCTTTGCTTGAAGATAACGACTGAGAAATTCGCGAAAATTGCGCTCACCAATGAAGCAGATCCCGGTGCTATCTTTTTTGTCGTGGGTAACCAGATGGTGTTCTTCGGCTATCTTGCGTACTTCACTCTTCTGCAGTTCCCCAACGGGAAAGAGTGCCCGGGCCAGTTGGTGCTGTCCCAGGGTATAGAGGAAGTAACTTTGATCCTTGCCGTTATCCAGCCCCTTTAAGAGTTGATACTGACCATCGACTTTTCTGCTGCGGGCATAGTGGCCAGTGGCAATGAAATCGGCGCCTCGGTGAATGGCGTGATCGAGGAATGCCTTGAACTTGATTTCGCGGTTGCAGAGGATGTCGGGGTTTGGGGTGCGGCCCGCTTCGTATTCTGTAAGGAAGTGACTGAAGACCTCATCCCAGTATTCTGCAGAAAAATTGATCGCATGTAGGGTTATGCTCAACGACTCGCTGACACTCCTGGCATCGGCCAGGTCCACTTCCGCGCTGCAATACTCCTGGGTGTCGTCCTCTTCCCAGTTCTTCATAAACAACCCTTCCACCTGATAACCCTGCTGTTGTAGCAGTATCGCTGCGACAGACGAGTCAACACCACCGGAGAGTCCGACAATCACCTGATGTGGATTGGTGTTCATGGTAGTGGATGTATTCAACGGATCTCTTCGACCAGTTCCAGTGGGTAGCGTTGTCCGGCCAGATAGTCATCGAAGCAGCGCATCACTAATGGACTGCGCAGTTGCGCGCTACGTTGATGGAGTTCATCGAGGCTGAGCCAGTGAGTGGTGATTATATCGGTATCCAGTGCCAAGTCACGGTCACGTTCGCCATGGGCGCCGCAAAAGGTGAGGCGCAGATAGGTAACGCCGTTGTCAGGACTACGCCAGCGATAGATACCACTGATCGCCTCAGGCTGGAACCGGCGACCACTCTCCTCGAGCGTTTCGCGGATCACCGCTTGGATAATGGTCTCTTCCTCTTCCACATGGCCAGCGGGCTGATTGAGGACAATCTTGCCTTCAGAGCGCTCCTCAACCAGGAGAAATTTTCCCTCTTCTTCAATAACGGCGGCGACGGTAAGGTGGGGTGTCCAGATATCTGTCATCGTTTTCTTCGGTCGTTGGTTCGGCGTTGTGGAGTGCGCTGTTTCAGTTTGGCGCATTCATTACGGAATATTTCGACGTCATTCTCAGCAACTTCACGCCACTGGCTCGGTTGCAGGTTGTCCAGAGTCCATTCACCAACGGCCCAGCGTATCAAACGCAGGGTAGGGAAACCAACCGCCGCGGTCATGCGCCGTACCTGACGGTTGCGCCCCTCACTGATGGTCAGGCTGAGCCAGCTGGTGGGAATGGCTGCGCGATAGCGGATTGGTGGCGTGCGCGGCCAGATATCCGGCTCATTGAGCAGCGACGCTTTGGCTGGTCGAGTGAGTCCATCCTTTAGTGTTACCCCGCGACGCAGGGCGGAGAGGGCGTTTTCGTCGATGCTCCCTTCAACCTGGACCCAGTAGGTTTTTTCCATTTTGTTCTGTGGGTGGGCTACGCAGTGTTGCAGTGCGCCATCATCGGTCAGGAGTACTAGCCCCTCACTATCGCGGTCGAGCCGGCCTGCCGGATAGAAGTCCTTCTCAGTGACGTATCTGGTCAGGGTCTCACGGCCGTCGTTGTCGGTGAACTGACAGAGCACATCATAGGGTTTGTTCAGTAAGAGAATACGTGACATCAGTAATTGGCTATTGAATGTTGCGCTCAGGCCCATCATTATTTCGCTTTGCTTTAATAACCGCAATGCATGACTGGATCCCCTCATGAGCTATGAAAAGATTGTCATCCCCACCAGTGGCGAGAAGATCACCGTAAACGGCGATTTCTCTCTAAACGTTCCCTCGCAGCCGATTATCCCCTTTATTGAGGGAGATGGTATCGGTGCCGATATCACCCCGGTAATGAAACGTGTGGTCGATGCGGCGGTAGAGAAGGCCTATGGTGGCGATCGTGCCATCGCCTGGATGGAGATCTTCGCCGGTGAGAAGGCTAACACGGTCTACGGTGAGAACACCTGGCTGCCACAGGAGACCATGGAGGCAGTAAAAGAGTATGTCGTCTCCATCAAAGGGCCGCTTACCACCCCGGTGGGAGGAGGTATCCGCTCCCTCAACGTCGCCCTGCGCCAACAGCTGGACCTCTACGTGTGTCTGCGTCCGGTACGTTATTTCAGCGGTGTACCCAGCCCTGTGAAGGCGCCTGAGAAGACCGATATGGTGATCTTCCGTGAGAACTCAGAGGATATCTACGCCGGTATCGAGTGGTCGGCTGAGAGCGCCGAGGCGCAGAAGCTGATCACCTTCCTGCAGCAGGAGATGGGGGTCACCAAGATCCGTTTTCCCGAGAGCTCCGGCATCGGTATCAAGCCTGTCTCCAGGGAGGGCACTCAGCGTCTGGTGCGCAAGGCGATCCAGTATGCCATTGATAATGATCGTGACTCACTGACCCTGGTGCACAAGGGCAACATCATGAAATTCACCGAGGGGGCCTTCAAGGAATGGGGCTACGCCCTGGCCGCCGAAGAGTTTGGTGCCAAACCGCTGGATGGCGGGCCGTGGATGACACTAAAAAACCCGCACAATGGTAAGGATATTGTGGTTAAAGATGTCATCGCTGATGCCTTCCTGCAGCAGATATTGCTGCGCCCTGAGGAGTACAGCGTGATCGCTACCCTTAACCTCAACGGCGACTACATTTCCGATGCCCTGGCAGCACAGGTCGGCGGTATCGGCATTGCTCCGGGTGCCAATCTCTCCGACTCGGTGGCGATGTTTGAAGCGACCCACGGCACCGCCCCCAAATATGCCGGGCAGGACAAGGTCAATCCTGGTTCACTGATTCTTTCAGCAGAGATGATGCTGCGCCATCTGGGTTGGCACGAGGCGGCGGATCTGATCATCAAGGGAATGGAAGGGGCGATCACCGCCGGGACCGTGACCTACGATTTCGCCCGCCTGATGGATAACGCTACCGAGCTGGGTTGTTCCGCCTTTGGCGAAGCGATGATTGAAAAGATGTGAACATCACCGGCCTAGTGTGGCGTGGGGTGTACAGATAGTCCTACATCGTCTTTGTCGTTGAGCAGGCGCAGGTAGGAGGCGGTCAGTCCCTTGGGGCCGTAGTAGAGGGAGAATTCGACAGCCTGACCGTGTCGCAGGGTCTTGAAGCCCTGCATGTCGATGGCACTGTGGTGGACAAAGACTTCGCTCTGCGCTTCATCATCCATCAGCACAAAGCCGTAGCCCTTGTCGTTGTTAAACCATTTGACCACGCCGCTAGCCATAGTCTGCAGACCCCGAATCGGTTGATTTCGTATATGGTGAACACTGCCGCATCCTGAAGATGGGGGCGGGAAGTAGAATTACAAAGAGTGAAATTGATGGGAATCAGAGTAATATTGTCAGAGATTGGGATTGGAAATGGCCTTAAACGCCAATACTAATGGAGAGTACGGGCGGTGACTGAGTTGAAGGGTAGCTTGATACGAAACATGGGCAAGAAGGATAGCGACCGGCCTGAGCATGAGGGCGACCACGAACTGCTGGTGCAGGAGAGTGAGCCTGAGCTGGCGCGACCCAGAATGTATAAGGTTCTCTTACTGAACGACGATTTCACGCCAATGGAGTTCGTGGTACATGTGCTGGAGAGCTATTTTGGTATGCCGCGCCACCGGGCAACGCAGGTGATGCTGGCTGTACACACAGAAGGTAAGGGGGTTTGTGGTCTGTTTACCCGTGACGTGGCAGAGACCAAGGTCACTCAGGTAAATGAGTATGCGCGCCACAACCAGCACCCGCTGCTATGCACCATGGAAGCAGAGTAACAGAAGTGAGGTTACCCAATGCTGAGTAAAGAACTGGAATACACGCTGAATCAGGCCTTCAAACAGGCGCGTGATCACTGGCATGAATTCATGACGGTTGAGCACCTGTTGCTCGCTCTGCTCGATAACCCCTCTGCCAGCCCTATCCTCAGGGCCTGTGGTGCCGACATCGAGGCACTGCGTGGCGATCTGACCGAATTCATCGAGAGCAATATTCCACGCCTGCCGGAGGATTCCGAGATCGAGACTCAGCCGACCCTAGGTTTTCAGCGGGTGATCCAACGTGCCGTGTTTCAGGTCCAGTCCTCCGAGAAGGGCGAAGCGACCGGCGCCAATGTGCTGGTGGCAATCTTCAATGAGAAGGAGTCCCAGGCGCTCTATTTCCTCAACAAACAGAACGTGACCCGCCTTGATGTGGTGAACTACATCTCCCACGGTATTTCCAAGTTCAACGACGGCGAGAACGAGGATGAGGAGGCATCACTGAGTGCCAGTGAGCCTGCGGCCGAGCAGGCAAGTCCGCTCGAATCCTACGCGGTTAATCTCAACGACATGGCACGCAAGGGAAAGATCGACCCGCTTATCGGTCGTAAGGACGAAATCGAACGAACCATTCAGGTCCTCTGTCGTCGGCGCAAAAACAACCCGTTATTTGTCGGCGAGGCCGGGGTGGGCAAGACCGCTCTGGCCGAGGGGCTTGCCAAGCGTATTGTGGATGGTGAAGTGCCGGAGATTCTGGACGGTAGCACCATCTACTCCCTCGACCTCGGCTCCCTGCTGGCCGGTACCAAGTATCGCGGCGACTTTGAAAAGCGCTTTAAGGCGGTACTCTCCCAGCTCAAGCGGGAGGAGGGGGCGATCCTCTTTATCGACGAGATTCATACCATCATCGGTGCCGGTGCTGCCTCTGGCGGTGCCATGGATGCCTCCAATCTGGTTAAGCCGGTACTCGCCTCGGGTGATCTGAAGTGTATCGGCTCCACCACCTATACCGAATACCGTGGCATCTTTGAGAAGGATCATGCTCTGGCGCGGCGCTTCCAGAAGATCGATGTACCGGAGCCCAGCGTCGAGGAGACCATTCAGATCCTCGAGGGGCTGAAGAGTCGCTTTGAAGAGCACCACTCGGTCAAGTTCACCAAGCCGGCACTACGTGAGGCGGCTGAGCTGGCCGAGCGCTATATCAATGATCGTCACATGCCTGACAAAGCCATCGACGTGATCGATGAGGCCGGTGCACGCCAGCGTATGCAGCCTGCCTCCAAGCGGAAGAAGACTATCGGTGTGCGCGAGATTGAAGATGTTGTGGCAAAGATAGCCCGTATTCCTGCCAAGAGTGTCTCCACCTCCGACAAAGAGAACCTGCGTCATCTGGAGCGGGATCTGAAACTGATGATCTACGGTCAGGACGATGCTATTGATGTGCTTGCTACTGCAATCAAGATGTCACGCTCTGGTCTTGGTCAGGAGCAGAAGCCCATCGGCTCGTTCCTCTTTGCCGGTCCCACGGGTGTCGGTAAGACCGAAGTGACTCGCCAACTTGCACGCACCATGGGAATTGAGCTGATCCGATTCGATATGTCCGAGTATATGGAAAGACATACCGTATCACGCCTCATCGGTGCGCCTCCCGGTTATGTCGGTTTCGATCAGGGTGGTCTACTTACCGAAGCCGTTACTAAGAATCCCCATGCGGTACTGCTGCTGGATGAGATCGAAAAGGCACACCCGGAAGTCTTCAATCTGCTGTTGCAGGTGATGGATCATGGCACTCTTACCGACAACAATGGTCGCAAGGCGGATTTCCGCAATGTGATCCTGGTGATGACCACCAACCTGGGTGCCGATCAACTAGCACGTCGCTCTATCGGTTTCACCGAGCAGGACAACAGTAGTGATGGGATCGAGGTGATCAACCGCCACTTCACGCCGGAGTTCCGTAACCGACTTGATGCGGTCATCCAGTTCAAGTCGCTGGATCCTTCCACCATCGCCAGCGTGGTCGACAAGTTCATTATGGAATTGGAGACCCAACTGGAAGAGAAGGGCGTCAGCATCGAGGTCGATGCAGAGGCACGTGCCTGGCTAGCCGAGCACGGCTTCGAACCAAGCATGGGTGCACGACCCATGGCCAGGGTGATTAAGGAGAAGATCAAGAAGCCGCTTGCCGAAGAGTTACTCTTTGGTGTGCTCGAAGGTGGTGGTCATGTTCGTATCACTGTACGTGACGGCAAACTGGAGTTTGAATTTGAAGGGCGTAAGGAAACCGTGGTTCACTGAGATAATAAACGCTATAAACAAAAACGCCCGGCAGTGCCGGGCGTTTTTGTTTGTGTTCTGCGCGTCTCAGCGAGCGCGGAAGGTGATACGACCTTTGGTCAGGTCATACGGGGTCAGCTGTACAGTGACTTTGTCGCCAGTGAGGATGCGGATGTAGTGTTTACGCATCTTGCCGGAGATATGTGCAGTCACCACGTGACCATTTTCCAGTTCTACCCGGAATGTTGTGTTGGGAAGGGTCTCAACGACCGTCCCTTCCATCTCAATGCCTTCTTCTTTCGCCATGCAGTGTTTACGCTCTCTTTTTTGTTGCGGGGAAACCGCAACCCATGCCAAATCCGCAACGCATATTGCCTGATTTTCTATCATTTTTCAAAGTGGAAATTACGCTTCTCCGACGGGTGTCGGATAAATTGGAACAGGTCGGGGCGTACCTACAGCTTCAAACTGCCTTGCGCCGCCATTGTGGTGATGTCCATGCTACGTGAGGATGCATTGTCTCGTCGGTAATAATAATCTCCATACCGAGCAGATTAACGATGTCGTCCATCTGATCACAGGCATCCAACTGCTCACGCAGGGACTGCATATGCACACTGCTGAGATAGAGCAGGTTAGGGTGTACGCCGTGTTCCTGCTCAAAGCTACGAACCAACCGGTAAACGAAACTCAACATGGTCACGTTCCTCTCTGGCCCAGGGAAAACTCCCTGCTCAAAGTATCGCTCATATATGACAATTTGGTGACGGTTATGTCGACTTCAATGGTGTTTTAGGGCAAATACGTGATTTTTCTCACGTTTATTCTGCGACACAGGAACGGTTCAGGAGAGGGGTAGCGGCTGCCAAAGACCGTCATGGAAGAATTCCAGCGGTCGATATCGGGTTTTGTAGTTCATTTTTGGGCTCTCGTGGATGAGATAACCCAGGTAGAGGTAGGGCAGATGACGCCGTTTTGCCTCTTCGATCAGCCAGAGCACAGCATAGACACCAAGACCGCGTTTATATGCTTGCGGGTCGAAGAAGGTATAAACCGCTGAAAGTCCCTGCTCCAGTACATCCATGACACTGATCGCCACGGGGCGACCATTTTCGGCAAACTCGACAAACCGGGTATCGGCCCAGCGACTGACAAAGAAGCGTACGTACTGATCCTGATCGGGTTTTGCCATGCTGCCGTCAGGGTGGCGCTCATCCATATAACGTCGATAGAGATCAAAGTGCTGCTCATTAAATTCAGCAGGGTGGAGAGTGACCGTCAGGTCACTGTTCTGTTTCCAGTTGCGCCGCTGACTGCGATCTGGCTTGAACGCCTTCACCGGGATGCGTACCGGCAGGCAGGCATTACAGGCAGGACAACGTGGGGAATAGACAAACTCGCCGCTACGACGGAAACCGAGATCGGAGAGTGCGCTATAGATTGACTTGCTCATCTCTGCATTGGGATCGGCAAACAGGGTCACCGCCTGTTCATCCAGGTAACTGCATGGATGGGGAGCTGAGGCGTAGAAAAATAGCTCCGGTGGAATAAAGTCGCGGGGATTGCTCATTACCACTGCCCGCCGATTTCTGGATCGAGCCACCATTTGTCCTGGTGGGCATCGATGGGTTCACACGACTCGTCGAGCAGGTCGAGGAACTGCTCGCGCGGGATCGGCTCTGAGCCGAGACTGGTCAGGTGTTCACTCTCAACCTGACAGTCGATGAGGCGGAAGTTCCACAGATTCAGTTGTGCTACCAGATGGGCAAAGGCGATTTTGGAGGCATCGCTGCGGCGAGTGAACATCGATTCGCCAAAGAAAGCCTTGCCCATACTCAATCCATACAGACCACCAACCAGTTTATCCTCTTCCCAGCACTCTACCGAATGGGCAAAGCCGATTTCGTGCAGGCGGATGTAAGCCTGTTTCATCTCCTCGGTGATCCAGGTGCCTCCCTGCTCGTCTCGCGGCTCGCTACAGGCATCGATGACACCAGCAAAATCGCAGTCGAGAGTGATGCGGAAGCGTTGCTGGCGCAGTTTCTTGCGCAGACTACGGGAGATTTTCAGCTTCTCAGGGAAGAGCACCGTGCGCGGATCAGGGCTCCACCAGAGGATTGGCTGGCCATCGCTGTACCAGGGGAAAATCCCCTGACGGTAGGCGTTGAGCAGGCGTACGATTGATAGATCGCCACCAACTGCGAGGAGGCCATTCGGTTCACTCAGGGCGTAGAATGGGTCCGGGAAACGGGCCGGATCGCTGTCGGGCTCAAGCCAGAATGGGCCTTCCGGTTGTTTCATTTGGCTTACTCTCCCTTCTTGAAGGGCAGGTGATCGTTCAGTTCCTGTCGGTACTCTTCCATTGCCGGTCGCTCCCGTGCCAGATAGTCGCCAATGGCCTGGGCAAAGCCCGGGTTGGCAATCCAGTGTGCCGACCAGGTGGTGGTCGGCTCAAAGCCACGCGCCACCTTGTGTTCGCCCTGGGCCCCCGGCTCGAAATGTTTCAAGCCATGTTCGATGCAGTAGTCGATGCCCTGATAATAACAGAGCTCGAAGTGCAGGCTGTGGAACCTCTCTTCACATCCCCAGTGGCGACCGTAGAGTGTGTCGCTGGAGCGCAGAGACAGGGCCCCGGCGACATACCGTCCCGCCTGTTTTGCCAACATCAGCACCACACTATCAGGCATGCTTTCACTAAGATGACGAAAGAACGCTTCGCTCAGTGTTGGGTGTCCACCACGCCGATCAAAGGTATTACAGTAGAAACGATGAAAGGTCTGCCAATGTTCCACCGTTGTCTGGTGGCCGTGGAGGATTTCGATCTCGACCGCCTGTTCCTGCACCCGGCGTCGCTCCCGTTTCAGCTTCTTGCGCTTCTCCGCGTTAAAGGTGGCGAGAAAGTCATCAAAGTGCTGGTACCCCTGATTGTGCCAGTGAAACTGCACGTCACTACGTTGCAGAAGTCCGTGTGACTGCAATTGCTGAATGTCGCGCTGATTGGGAAAGAGCCAGTGCAGGCTGGAGACATCTAGTCGTTTGGCCAGCTCGATGGCCTGTTGGATAAGCGCGTCGACAACTAATTGTGGCTCCACATCGGCGGCAATAAGAAGACGCGGTCCTGTGACCGGGGAGTAGGGCACTGCTACTACCAGTTTGGGATAGTAGTCGAGACCGGCGCGGCGATAGGCGTCAGCCCAGTTCCAGTCGAACACCAGTTCGCCATAGGAGTTGTACTTGAGATACATGGGGACTGCGCCGATCAGACGCTCATCCTGGTAGACGACTAGATGGTGTGGCAACCAGCCCCAGTGGTCACCTACGCAGCCAAAGCGTTCCAGTCCAGCGAGGAATTCATGCCGTAGGAAGGGGTTGTCGATCCCGCCCTCCAACGCATTCCAGTGCTGTGGTGGGCTATCGTCAAGACGGTGGATGAGTTTGACCTGCATAGGGATCCCGCTTCGTTACCAGAGATCGATATGGGGCAGGTGCGGAGTGAATTCTACCTGCTAGTGGGGAAGTGTCGCGCCCTTTTTAACCCGATACCAGCTCAGAGCCTTGAGGGCATTGAAGCGGGCAAGTTCGTCTCCCATCTCAGGCCGTTGTGCCGGGGGCTGTTCACCCGCCAGGGCATAGACCTTGTACTCATCGGCTTCATTAATGATGAAGTTCTCACCGATGAGGAACTGCCAGCCATAGCCAACACTGGGTGAGGTTTTGGTTAGCAGGTTTTGGCCGTAGGCGGTGTAGCGAAAGCCTATATTCGAGGCCAGTTCGATCAGGGTGGCAGGGATGTCCATGTGAGCGCCAGCGGTCTGTTTTATCACCCCTGACTCTGGCAATACCTTCGGCCCGTAGAGAATGAATGGCACCGCTTTCTGCTCCGCCACACTGTCTCCGGGGAACTTCACCTGCAGCCGTGCAGTGTGGTCACCGGTGATGGCAAAGAGGGAGTCTGGCAATTGTTGTTCTGCCGTTCGTACGAAACGTCCTGCCTGTTGATCCGCATACCAGAGATGCCCCAGTACCTTGACCGTATCTTCCTTGGTCGCCTTCAGCGGTGCTGGTAGTTCCGCATTCAGGTGATAACCGAGCGCCTCCAGATCGAGATCGTAGGGCGGATGATTTGAGGTGCTGAGAATAAAGTTAAAGCTCGGTTTATCCGCTTCTGTTGTGCGCAGAACAAAGTCAAACAGGTAACGGTCATCGACGCCCCACTCATTGGTATTCACGCCTGCACTCATGTCGCCGCCGCCATAAACCTCGTCAAAGCCCTGATTGAGAGCAAAGCTGTCGAGCCGTTGCCAGCTGAGGAAGCCGCCATAGAAGAAGCGCGTGGTGTAGCCGAGCCGTTTCATGTTGGCGGCCAGCGCAGAGGGGTAAGCGCTGGTGGCAGTCGGCTCGTAATTGATGTTAAGGCCCGCATCGGGCAGGCCGGTTATCAGGGTATTCATCGAGCCAACGGTGCCGCTACCGGCAGGAAGAAAGTTGGGGAAGTAGATCCCCTCATCGGCCAGTGAAGAGAACTCCGGTGAGAGTCCGGCAAAGCGATAGAGGGGCATCACTGTCCATCCGCTATGGCTCTCCATCAGCAACAGGAAGATATGTTTGGGTTTTGTTCCGCGATCTCCCGCGGCACGCTTCTCCAGCAGTTGATCCAGGTTGTTACTGTTTGCAGCGGCTATCTCGCGTCGGGAGAGCTCGTAGCGTAACGCATCGTTGATATCACCACTCGGCCAAAGCTGTTTCAGGGCGACACCCTTTTCCAGCTTCAGTTTGGTCTCAATGGTGGTGCGCAGAGCGGTGAAGGGATTGATGACCGAGCGATTGAGAAACAGATCGTTAACCACGAAGGCGTGTTTAAGACGGATCGGTTCGCCCCACAAGGTGCCGCCGCGAACCAGGGCGGTCATGAGCAGGAACAGCATCAAGCCCAGTGCAAAGCTGTTCAGTAGCGGACGCGGATTGAGCCCAAGACCTTGAAGCCATGAAGGGGTATAGCTGAGCCAACGTCGTACCAGCCAGACATTGCCGACAATCAACGGCAGGGCGACGGTGAGGAAGAGTAGTGGATGGTACTCCTTCCAGATGGTGATCAGGATCGCCACGGTGTCGTCGTGGACGATGCCGAAGATCATCTGATTGAACTGGTCGCCGTAGGTACCGAAGAAGATCAGGTCAGCGCCGAAAACCAGAATACTGAATACCGCGAAGAGCACTGCGGCGAAGTGTCGCAGGGCATTGGTGTAGCTGGTTAGCGGAAACCAGATAACGCAGAGACCAAGAAGAAATACTGGTGCCACCCAGGCCCCGGCAGTGGAGATGTCGTAGCGCAGACCGGTGGTGATCACCTGCAGGATCGAAACGGCGCCCGCACGGGCGCCGATCTGTTCCTGGTAGACCGCGATAAGCAGCAGTCGGAAAAGCTGTAGTGAAACGGCGATGTAGAGCCAGAGCTGAAAATCCTTGCCCCACTGATGGAACAGTGCCTGCCGCCCAGAGCGTGGCAGGTGTGGCTCTACATTCGGGATCACTTCTCCTGGTTATCCAGGTAACGCTCTACATCCAGTGCCGCCATGCAGCCGCTGGAGGCGGAGGTGATGGCCTGTTTGTAGATCGGGTCAGCCACATCACCAGCAGCGAACACGCCCTCCACTGAGGTGGCTGTGGCGTTGCCTTCGCGACCCTTGCGGGTAACGATGTAGCCGTGGTCCAGTTCCAGCTGGCCCTCGAAAATACCGGTATTGGGTTTGTGGCCGATGGCGATAAAGAGACCGGTCAGTTCGATCTCTTTGGTCGAACCATCCTGACTGTTTTTCAGGCGCACACCGGTAACACCACTGTCATCACCCAGCACCTCGTCGATCTCCTGGAAGGTCTCCAGCTTGATGTTACCGTTTTCGACTTTCTCCATCAGTTGGTCGATGAGGATCTTCTCGGAGCGGAAGGTGTCGCGGCGGTGAATCAGGGTCACCTCGGAGGCGATGTTGGAGAGGTAGAGTGCCTCTTCTACGGCGCTATTACCGCCACCGACCACACCGATTTTTTGTCCACGATAGAAGAAGCCATCACAGGTGGCACAGCCGGAGACGCCACGCCCTTTGAACTTTTCCTCGGAATCGAGGCCAAGGTACATGGCGGAGGCACCGGTAGCGATGATCAGTGCGTCACAGGTATAGGTCTGTGAGTCACCCGTGAGGGTAAAAGGGCGTTTGGAGAGGTCGGTCTTTTCGATCTGATCGAAGATCACCTCGGTGTTAAAGCGCTCTGCGTGTTCCAGCATCTGCTGCATCAGTGCCGGGCCGGTCAGCCCTTCGGCGCCACCGGGCCAGTTGTCCACCTCGGTGGTGGTGGTGAGCTGGCCGCCCTGCTGCATACCGGTGATGATCACCGGATTGAGGTTGGCGCGGGCGGCGTAGACGGCGGCGGTGTAACCGGCAGGACCGGAACCGAGGATCAAAAGGCGGCAGTGCCTGGCTTCGCTCATTGAGTAAACTCCGTATGATAGACTGCGTTGGTCCGCAGGATGTTGTAATGGTTATGCTGTTTCATTGAGTGCAGGCATCTTACGAAATGCGGATTCCCGGGTAAAGGAGGCAACAATGCGTATCGGTATCCCTCGCGAAATAAAGACCCTTGAGGGACGCGTCGGTCTGATTCCCGCCGCAGTGGCTGAGCTGGTCAAACATGGCCATCAGCTGCTGATAGAGCAGGGGGCCGGTAATCTCAGCGGCTATAGCGACGACGATTTCCGTCAGGCCGGTGCCACCATTGTGGCTGATGCCTCTGCCGTATATGGGGAGGCAGAGATGATCATCAAGGTCAAAGAGCCACAACCCACTGAACTCCCCCTGCTACGACGTGACCATCTGCTGTTCTGCTATCTCCATCTGGCCGCCGAGCCTGAGCTGATGCGCGGCCTGCTGGATATTGGCCTGACCGGCGTTGCCTTCGAGACAGTCAGCGATGGTCGTGGCCTGCCGTTGCTGGCGCCGATGTCCGATATTGCTGGCAGGGTGGCGGTACAGGTAGGCACCCATCTGCTGCACCAGCCGATGGGAGGGCGTGGCGTACTATTGGGCGGCGTACCAGCGGCAGAACGAGGGCGTGTGGTGATTCTCGGTGCAGGGGTAGCCGGTGGTAATGCCGCTGTACTGGCCGCTGCGATTGGGGCAGAGGTCACGGTATTTGATCACAGCCGTGACAAACTTGCGGCGATGCGCGCCCTGGGGGCCAATGTGACGGGGCTTCACCCCTATGCACACGAGATTGATAGGGCGGTGAAGGAGGCGGACCTGCTGATTGGCGCGGTCTTGATCCCGGGAGCGAAAGCGCCACATCTGGTCACTGCCGAGCAGGTGAAGCAGATGCGTAAGGGGAGTGTCATTATCGACATCTCCGTGGATCAGGGCGGCTGCATTGAGACCACCCGTCCGACCAGCTATGCGGAACCAACCTTCGTTCAGGAAGGTGTAGTTCATTTCGGAGTGACCAATATGCCGGGAGCGGTACCACGCACCGCTTCCCAGTCACTCTCGGCGGCACTGATTCCCTATGCCATCCGGCTGGCTGCAGGGGGCTGGGAGAGTGATACTGCCCTGGCTGCGGGGATCAACGTTAGAGGTGGTGAGGTGGTCTATTCAGCTCTGAAAGAGGCTGTGTAGATGTTGGTAAATATGTATACTAACAGTATGTTAAGTAGTCTTATTAAACTAAAGGATTAACTTTGGCCCAGGCATCACAAAAGAAAGGAGAACGGGAACGTATCGCCATTGCTCCACATCTGCATCGCGGGTTGCGCGAGGGGGCTTTGATTCTGGTTGGTACCCTGGCTCTCTATCTACTTATCTCTCTACTCACTTTCAGTGCTACCGATCCGGGTTGGTCTCACAGCGGTGCCCGTGGTGGGATACACAATATGGGGGGGCGTGCCGGGGCCTGGTTTGCCGATATCTTCCTCTACCTGTTTGGCCTGATGGCCTATGTCCTGCCCTTCCTGGTGGCCCAGTGGGCGGCAATGCTCTACCGGGAGCAGCGTAAGGATGATGGCGGCCACTACTGGGTTAGCATCGCCCTGCGCGGCGCAGGCTTTGTTCTTACTATGGCCACCGGTTCGGCCCTGGCCTATCTCCATTTCCGTACCGCGATGGTGTTGCCTCAGAGTACCGGTGGCGTACTCGGTGATGTGGTGGCCAGTGGTCTGGTGCGTGCCTTCAGTCAGCTCGGTGCCACCCTGTTCCTGCTGGCCATGTTCCTTACCGGGGTGACTCTCTTTACCGGCCTCTCCTGGTTTGGGCTGATGGATAAGGTGGGTGCCCGTACCCTGGGCCTGACCGACTGGTTTTACGGCCAGTGGTTGCATCTGCTCGATCGGATTGCGGCACATAAAGCAAAGATGGATCGGGAGAAGAACTTCCTCGATGAGGTGAAGAAGGTCGGCAAGCGGACCCCGCCGCGGATTGAGCCGGTGATCAAGACACCCAAAATCCCCACGGTGCGCGAACAGAAAGAGAAGCAGGTACCACTGTTCGATCCGGACGAGGAGGAGGGCGGCAGCCTGCCATCGCTCTCACTGCTGGACCAGCCTGGTGAGAGCAAAAGCACTGTCTCCACCGAGGCGTTGGAGGCGATGTCTCGACTGGTGGAGATGAAGCTGCAGGACTTCGGTATCGAAGTGGTGGTGGAGGCGGTCCATCCCGGGCCGGTGATCACCCGCTTTGAGCTGCAACCGGCTGCCGGGGTCAAGGTGAGCCAGATCGCCAATCTCTCCAAGGATCTGGCCCGCTCCCTCTCCACCACCAGTGTGCGAGTGGTTGAAGTGATTCCAGGTAAGACCACCATCGGCCTGGAGATCCCCAATGAGAACCGCGAGATCGTCCACTTCTCTGAGACCATCCGCTCCCACGAGTTTGAAGCCGCCAAGTCGCCGCTGACCCTGGCCCTGGGCAAGGATATCGGCGGTGCGCCAACGGTCGCTGATCTGGCCAAGATGCCTCACCTGCTGGTAGCCGGTACTACCGGTTCCGGTAAGTCGGTGGCGGTCAATGCGATGATCCTCAGCATCCTCTACAACGCCCGCCCCGACGAAGTCCGCTTTATTATGGTCGATCCGAAGATGCTGGAGCTCTCTATCTATGAGGGGATCCCGCACCTGCTAGCACCGGTGGTCACCGATATGAAAGACGCGGCCAACGCCCTGCGATGGTGTGTGGTGGAGATGGACCGACGCTATCGTCTGATGGCCGCCATGGGGGTACGCAACATCGGCGGTTACAACAAAAAGATCAAAGAGGCGATCGAGGCCGGTGAGCCGATCTACGATCCCCTGTGGCAGCCACTGGTACCGGACGAGCCTGAGCTAGAACTGCAACGACCCGTGTTGGAGCCGTTGCCCTACATCGTGGTGGTGGTCGACGAACTGGCCGACATGATGATGGTCGTAGGTAAGAAGGTGGAGGAGTTGATCGCTCGTCTGGCACAGAAGGCACGGGCTGCCGGTATTCACCTGATCCTCGCAACCCAGCGACCCTCGGTGGATGTACTGACCGGCCTGATAAAGGCCAACATCCCCACCCGCATCGCCTTCCAGGTCTCTTCGCGCATCGACTCGCGTACCATTCTTGACCAGATGGGGGCAGAGGCACTGCTCGGTCACGGCGATATGCTCTATCTGCCGCCTGGGCATGGTGTTCCAGTGCGGGTACACGGTGCCTTTGTGGCCGACCATGAGGTACACAAAGTGGTCGATGCACTGAAAAAACGCGGCGAACCCAACTATCTGGATGAGATCGTCAATGGTATCGAAGAGAGCAGTGGCCCGCTTTACCCTGGTGACACCGGGGGTGGCAGCGGCGGTGAAGAGACCGACGCACTCTACGACGAGGCGGTGAAGATCGTTACCGAAACCCGCCGCGCCTCGGTCTCTGGTATCCAGCGACGGCTGAAGATCGGCTACAACCGTGCCGCGCGCATGGTCGAAATGATGGAAGAGGCGGGTGTGGTCACTCCGCTTCAACCGAATGGTTCACGTGAGGTGTTGGCACCTCCACCACCCAAGGGCTGATATAGATGCTCAAAATAGTTGTTCGTATGCTTCTGCCGCTCATGTTTGCTGCCACCGCTCAGGCGGGCGAAGGCCAGGCGCGGCTGGATCGTTTCCTCTCCGGCCTCAACACCATGCAGGCCGAGTTCGTGCAAATTGTGGCCAATGCCCGTGGTGAGAGCAAGGAGGAGACCCGAGGCAACCTCTGGCTTTCACGTCCGGGGCGTTTCCGTCTGCATTATAAAAACCCTTATGAGCAACTCTATGTCGCCGACGGTAAACGTATCTGGCTCTATGACCGCGATCTGGAGCAGGTCACAGTTAAGCCCCAGGACGAGACCCTGGGAAGTACCCCGGCGATGCTGCTCAGCAGTACTGCGCCACTGAAGGATAACTTCACCATCGAAGAAGAGGGGAAACACGAGGGCTTCCAGTGGTTGCTGCTCAAGCCGAAGGCCGCAGACAGCAACTTTGACTACCTGCGCCTTGCCCTGGATGGAGATGTGCTGCGCGCGATGGAGATGGTCGACGGTTTTGGTCAGACCACCCGACTCTATCTGGAAAAAGTAGTACGCAACCCGAAAATCGAAGACAAGCAGTTTCACTTCACCCCACCGCCGGGTGTCGATGTGATCGGCGAGGTTGGTAGTAATCCGTGACCGATCTCTTTTCCGCTGAGGAGCAGTCACGCGGCGAGGCGCTGCGACCCCTGGCAGATCGAATGCGTCCGCGCAGCCCCGAAGAGTTTTTCGGTCAGCAACATCTGCTCGGAGAGGGGAAGCCGCTGCGTCAGGCCATCGACAGCGGTCACCTGCACTCCATGATCCTCTGGGGACCACCGGGGACCGGTAAAACTACCCTGGCGCGCATGATCTCTGGCTTTGCCGAGGCGCAATTTCTTACCCTCTCAGCCGTACTCTCCGGGGTGAAGGAGATCCGTGCGGCAGTGGAGCAGGCACACCAGGCACGGGTAATGGGGCGTGGCACGGTGCTCTTTGTCGACGAGGTTCACCGCTTCAACAAGAGCCAGCAGGACGCCTTTCTGCCGCACATCGAAGACGGTACTTTCACCTTTATCGGTGCAACCACCGAGAATCCCTCTTTTGAACTGAACAATGCGCTGCTTTCTCGCGCTCGTGTCTATGTGTTGAAGAGCCTTGATGCGGATGAGATAGACACTATTCTTTTGCGCGCTCTCGATGATAAAGAGCGCGGTCTTGGCGAGCGCAAGATCGGATTGGCGGAACCGTTGCGCCGGCGTATCGCTATGGCTGCCGATGGTGATGCGCGCCGTGGTCTCAATCTGCTGGAGATCGCTGCTGACCTGGCGGAGAAGGTCGACGGCACAGAGGTAGTCGCTGAGGAAATTCTGAACGAGGTACTGGCGGGTGGCGTGCGCCGCTTCGACAAGGGCGGGGAGGCGTTTTACGACCAGATTTCCGCGCTGCACAAATCGGTGCGCGGTTCTGATCCTGATGCCAGTCTGTACTGGTATGCGCGGATGATCGATGGCGGTGTTGATCCCCTCTATGTCGCTCGCCGGGTAGTGCGGATGGCGTCGGAGGATATCGGTAATGCTGACCCGCGCGCGCTGCAGTTGGCGCTTAATGCCTGGGATGTACAGGAACGACTCGGTTCACCAGAAGGTGAACTGGCTATCGCTCAAGCGATCCTCTATCTCTCCTGCGCAGCTAAGAGTAACGCGGTCTATATGGCGCATAAAGCGGCAATGGTCGACGCCAGGGAGCATGGTTCACTTGAGGTTCCCTTGCATCTGCGGAACGCACCGACCAAGCTTATGAAAGAGCTTGGTTATGGTCACGAATATCGTTACGCCCACGATGAGCCAGAGGGCTATGCTGCCGGTGAGGATTATTTACCGGAAGAGTTAGGGCAACGTGAATACTATCGCCCAGTGCCACGGGGACTGGAACAGAAGATCGCGGAAAAGCTGGAACATCTGAAATCACTGGATCGAAAGAACGACAAAAAAGCATAATTGAAGCTGAACAGGGTTAGCCATTGCCAGGTTCAGGCAGATGGTTTGTAAAGGGAGTTGCACGTGTTCATTGAACCGCCAATAGGGAAGAGACTGGCCGAGGTCGATCCACAACGACTTCGCCGAGAACAGATCAACATCCTCTACCGGGCCCTGCCGGTTACCCTCGTAACGATCCTTATTCATGCCATTGCACTGGCCATGGTTCAGTTTTCTGCGGTGCCACCTGAGAATGTCGCAGCATGGTTGATCTCAGTACTGTTGCTGCTGTTGTTACGTTGGTACTGGCATCAATCCTTTGCACGGCGAAGTGAACAGGACACCTCACGAGACAATCGATGGTTGCAGTACAATCTCATTGGCGTCTATCTCTCCGGAGTGGTGTGGGGTTGTGCTGGCCTGTTGCTGTTTCCTGCGACAGATCTACTGCACCAAATGACCCTGTTGTTTATTCTTGCGGCTATCTCCGCCGGTTCGATTACTACCCTTGCGTCCTATCCCTTCGCCATTCACATCTTTCTGATGCTGATCCTGACACCGATTACCCTGCGACTACTCTGGGAAGGTGGTGATTCCGCTAGCCTAATTGCCCCACTGGCGATGCTTTTTACCCTGCTGGTGAATATCAGTGCTGCACGAGCCTATAGCAATATTCTGCTTGCTCTGAGTAAAAGTTTGGAACTGGAACAGGCAATGACCTACATCCAGGAAAGCACCGCACAAAATAGTCTGTTACTGGAATCGGTTTCCGAAGGGATATTTGGTACTGATGAAGACGGCATAACGACCTTTGTCAATCCAGCTGCCGCACACATGCTGGGATATGAGCTTGAGGAGCTGATCGGCAAGTCAATGCATAACACCATCCATCACTGTCATCCAGACGGGAAACACTATCCGAAAGAGGAGTGCCCTCTGGAGAAGACAGTACAAGATGGAAAACCGTGTCATGTGACCAATGAAGTGCTGTGGCGCAAGGACGGTACTTCTTTCCCCGTGGAGTACCGTGGTACACCCGTTCTACATAATGGCGTCGTGTCAGGTGCAGTGGTGACCTTCAGTGATATCTCTGCTCGTAAGCAGGTAGAGGCACAGCTGGAGCGGCAAGCGTTCTACGATAGCCTGACCGGATTGCCTAATCGAGTGCTTTTACAGGACCGACTGGAGCAGGCGGTGGTGCAGACCAAACGGCATAAACAGATGGGAGCCCTGCTGTTTCTCGATCTGGATCAGTTCAAGATAATCAACGATACCCTGGGCCATAGCAGCGGCGATATCCTGCTCAGGGAGATGGCGGTGCGTTTGCTCGGAACGATTCGTCATGAAGATACCGCAGCCCGAATGGGTGGGGACGAGTTCGTGGTACTGCTTGCCGGTCTGCCGATGGATACTGATAAGGCAGTCAATATCATTCGCACCATCGCCGATAAGATCCATCGACGGCTCTCATTACCGCTCAACCTTGGCGGGCATCGTCTGCAGGTGACCTGCAGCATTGGCATTGCCATGTTCCCCTTCAATAGTGAACACGCAGACTCGATCATGATGCAGGCGGATACTGCGATGTACCGCGCCAAGGAGACCGGCCGAAATGGGACCCAATTCTTCCTGCCAAGTATGCAGGTGATCGCTGAGACACGTTTGGCGATGCAGGACGATCTGCGACGTGCCATCAACAGAAATGAATTCATCATTCACTACCAACCGCAATTTAATAACGAAGGGCATATTATAGGCGCAGAAGCGCTATTGCGCTGGCAGCATCCAACACAGGGTTTGATCTCACCGAACAGTTTTATCACCCTTGCAGAAGAGACTGGCTTAATTATTCCCATGGGAGAGTGGGTATTAAAGGCAGGGTGTGAGATGCTGCGCCGCCATGCGGCTCCACTGGCGCCCGATTACATACCTGCTCTTGCGATTAACGTGAGCCCGTATCAGTTTCGCCATGCTGATTTTGTGACTCAGGTGCGTGACATCATCCAGCAGAGCGGCATTGAGGCAGCACGACTTGAGTTGGAGTTGACGGAGAATATTCTGCTGGAAGATAGCGATGGCGTGGCAGACAAAATGCGCGAATTGAAAGGGGAGGGTGTCCGCTTCTCTCTTGATGATTTTGGTACGGGCTATTCTTCCCTTGCCTATCTGCGAAAACTGCCACTGGATCGGCTCAAAATCGATCAATCATTCGTATCACATATCCCTGATGAGGACGGCAGTATGGCGATTGTCGATACCATCATCAGCATGACCGATCATCTGGGACTGGATGTTATCGCTGAAGGGGTGGAGACCGAGGCGCAGCTTGATGCGCTCAGGGATATGGGTTGTGAACAATACCAGGGTTTCTATTTCAGCCGACCGTTACCGGAAGAGGAACTTACGCAGGTTATGTTGGCTGAGAGGGGTAAAAAGCTGGCAAATTCGTAGCCCACATGATGTCAGCAGCGCTGCAGTTCGGTAGAATGCGCGCCTATGATGCCACATTCTAGAGAACTCCCATGAACCAGATTCTCCTCATCGCCGCAGGTGGTGGCGCCGGTGCGGTGTTGCGTTTCCTGGTCTCCGGCTGGGTCTATACCATGTTGGGGCGTGATTTCCCCTACGGTACGCTGGTGGTGAATGTCTTCGGTTCACTGGTAATGGGACTCTGTTTTGCCCTGCTGGTGGAGCGTATGGTTAGTGGTCCGGAGTGGCGCGCACTGATCATGATTGGCCTGCTTGGAGCATTTACCACATTTTCCACTTTTTCCATCGAAACCCTGAACCTGCTTGAAGATGGTGAACTGCTGAAGGCATTCAGCAACACAGTGCTCAGTGTGGTGTTGTGCCTGTTAAGCGCCTGGGTCGGTCTGGTCATCGGGAGGCAGTAAAATGGCGAATGAAGTGACAGTAGTACGTATCTATATCAGTGAGGGCCAGTCTCAACTGGAGACCCTGCTAAAGCGGCTACAAGAGTGGGAGCATGTTCGTGGTGTAAGTGTATTCCGCGCCATTGCCGGCTTTGGCGATTCGGGAAAGCTGCACACCAGCCGTTTACTGGACCTCTCCCTGGACCTGCCATTGGTCGTCGAGTTTTTCGATGCGCCAGATAAGGCTGCCGAGATCATCGAACACCTTAGCAACATCATCAAACCGGGACATATCCTTAGCTGGAATGCCCGGATCAACGAATAACACAACGATAAGGCAAGGCAGAGAGACCCATGTTAGATCCCCGCTTGTTCCGTAGCGACCTTGAAGCGACCGCACAGCAACTGGCTCGCCGTGGCTTCAAACTCGATACTGCGGCCATCAGTGCGCTGGAAACTGAGCGTAAAACCCTGCAGATCCAGACCCAGGAGCTGCAAAACGAGCGCAACCAGCGCTCCAAGGCTATCGGCAAGGCCAAGGCCAGTGGTGAAGATATCCAGCCTCTACTGGATGCGGTGGCGGATATGGGTGACCGACTGAAAGCGGCAGAGACCCGTCTGGCAGCACTGCAGGATGAGCTGAATGCGATACTCATGGGAGTGCCTAATATCCCTGACGACAGCGTCCCAGAGGGCAAGGATGAGGACGATAACGAGGAAGTACGTCGCTGGGGCGAACCACGTAAGTTCGATTTCGAACCCCAGGATCACGTCGATGTTGGGCAACGTCTCGGCGGACTCGATTTCGACACTGCGGCAAAACTGACCGGTTCCCGTTTTGCTGTAATGACAGGAACGATGGCGCGTCTGCACCGCGCCCTGATTCAGTTCATGCTCGACCTGCACACCAGTGAGCACGGCTATCGTGAAACCTATGTCCCCTATATGGTGAACGCCGACTCCCTGCGAGGCACCGGCCAGTTGCCGAAATTCGAGGAAGACCTGTTTGCCCTTGGTGGTGAGCACGGCTACTACCTGATCCCAACCGCAGAGGTTCCGGTAACCAACATGGTGCGAGACGAGATCATCGAGGCAGAGAGGCTACCGCTGCGTTTTGCCGCCCATACTCCCTGTTTCCGCAGCGAAGCCGGTTCCTACGGTAAGGATACCCGCGGCATGATCCGCCAGCACCAGTTCGAGAAGGTGGAACTGGTGCAGATCGTCCATCCAGAAAAATCATTCGAAGCATTGGAAGAACTGACTGGCCACGCTGAGAAGGTGTTACAGATGTTGGGCCTGCCTTACCGGGTGATGAACCTCTGCACCGGTGACATCGGTTTCTCCTCCTGTAAGACCTACGACCTGGAGGTATGGCTGCCGGGGCAGGGTAAATACCGGGAGATCTCCTCCTGTTCCAGTTTTCGCGATTTTCAGGCTCGTCGGATGCAGGCGCGCTGGCGTAATCCGGAAACCAAAAAGCCGGATCTGGTACACACCGTTAACGGCTCCGGTCTGGCTGTGGGTCGTACCCTGGTGGCGATTCTTGAGAACTATCAGCAGGCGGACGGAACGGTGGGCATTCCAGATGTATTGCAACCCTACATGGCCGGGATGAAGGTTCTTGAACCTACTGGTTGAGCCCGCCAAAGACAGTGCAAAAAAAGCGGGGTATAACCCCGCTTTTTTATGTGGTGTATCGGCAGTTTAATAATCGAGAAACGCCTGGGCGCCACCTTTCATGAAGTAATATTTCGGGACCCGTGCGGATTCCAGATAGTATTGTAGCCAGCGCACCTGTTTGCCTACCGCGTCGTAGATCATCAAGGTCTTTCCAGTAGCACGCGCCTGCTTGACGTATGTCTCAAGCTTTTTGTTATCCAGCGGCACTGAGTGCTGATGCATGGGAAAGAGGTTGATGGTGCTGGTCTGGCCCACGTCCCGAATGTCGAGAACGATAGTGTCGTTGCCGACACGAATACCGAACTCTTCTGGCTTAAGCATATGTGCCTCAAGCTTTTTCTTACTGATCAGTGCATTTGGGTCGACAGGGCTTTTGCCCAACAACACCGCTTGATCGGGATGGGCCTTGGTCCAGGAGAAGATGCCAGCATCGAATGTGTAGGTATTATCTATCCCACCTTTCATTGCCTTTGATGCAGCTTTGTACGATTTCTTGCAGGTATGACCGTTGCAGTAAAAGACAAAGGGCCTCTTATCATCATTCCGCAACGACTTGAGTTTGGCGACAAACTCGTGATCATTCAGCGCCAGATGTTGGGCTCCCTTGATGTGAAGCGTCTCAAATTCATAGCTGCTCCGCACATCAAAGATCACAACCTTGTCCTGCTTCATGTACAGGGCTTCTAGTTCAATGGGGGCAACTTTGGGGTACAGGGCTCGAAGGGGGAACTCATCTTCAGCTTGCAGGGGGAGAGTGAAAATCGCGCCAAGCAATAGACTGATGGCGGCCAGGGCTTTACTTCGCATTTTCATTGGGGTCCTTTATAGTTCTGATCCTACATTTCTTACTGTTCCGCACCCAATGGGTTTGGCATAAGAGTGACTCGCACCAAAATCTAGTATGTTTTTCCTGTCTGGAGGATGTGCATATTCTATTACAAATATTCTGGGATTGTGCAGGGTAACATCTGAAAAGTGATGTGCATCAATAAAGAAGTCTAGGTGCCAAATCTGACAGGAAGGGGTAAACTATGCGGCCTTTCGCCAACGGGAAATAGACAGGACCGATGGAATTTTTACCGATATTCATGAATGTGCGCGGTCAACGCTGCCTGGTTGTGGGTGGTGGTGAAGTGGCTGAGCGTAAGGCCTCGCTTCTGCTGCAGGCCGGAGCCACGATCACCATGGTCAGTCCTGCACTCACCGATGACCTGAAGGCCCTGGCCGATGGGGGCAAACTGCAATACAAACCGGGTGAGTTCTGTGAGGCCGATCTGGATGAAGTGGCCCTGGTCATTGCCGCCACTGACGATGAAGTGGTTAATCGCACGGTATCCGAACTGGCCAAAGCCCGCCAACTCCCGGTCAATGTGGTCGACAATCCTGACCTGTGCAGCTTTATTCTGCCGTCGATTATCGACCGCAGCCCTGTACAGATCGCCGTCTCCACTGGTGGAGCTTCCCCGGTATTGGCGCGCCTGCTGCGCGCGCAACTCGAATCCACCATTCCTTCGGCCTATGGACGCCTGGCATCGATGGTCGATGGCTTTCGCGACAAGGTCAAAGCGCGTTTCACTAATGTCAACGCCCGCCGTATATTTTGGGAGGGGGTGTTGCAGGGACGTGTGGCTGAACTGGTCTTTGCAGGCAAAGATGATGAGGCTGAAAAGGAACTGAATCAGTCGGTAGAGAAGGGCATGACTGAAGAGACTGGTGAGGTCTATCTTATCGGCGGTGGCCCGGGAGATCCGGATCTGTTGACCTTCCGCGCCCTGCGTCTGATGCAACAGGCCGATGTGATCGTCTACGACCGTTTGATCTCCAAAGAGGTGCTGGAACTGAGCCGCCGTGATGCACAGCGCATCTACGTGGGTAAGGAGCGCGATAATCACTCGGTTCCTCAGGATCAGATCAACCAGATGCTGGTAGATCTGGCCAAAGAAGGAAAGCGCGTTTGCCGACTCAAAGGGGGGGACCCCTTCGTCTTCGGTCGCGGTGGTGAAGAGATCGATACACTGACCGCCAATGGGGTTAACTTCCAGGTCGTGCCCGGTATCACCGCGGCACTCGGTACCTCTGCCTACGCCGGTATCCCACTGACTCATCGTGACTATTCGCAGGCGGTGGTCTTTGTTACCGGCCACCTGAAAGACGGCAGTATGAATCTCAACTGGCAGGGACTGGCTCAGCCAAACCAGACAGTCGTCTTTTATATGGGATTAAAAGGGCTACCGATCATCTGCGAAAAATTGATCGAGCATGGCATGCCTGCTGAACTACCCATCGCTTTAGTGCAGCAGGCGACCACACCACGGCAACGTGTTTTCACCGGAACACTTGGCACCATGCCAGAGTTAATTTCCAGTGAAGAGATCAAGCCGCCAACATTGATCATCGTTGGCAACGTAGTGAAGTTGCATGACAAACTGAACTGGTATCGATCGGAATTAATGATAGAGAAAGGGGAGCGGTAGCTCCCTTTTTTATTCCAGCCTAGACCGGAATGACGATAAACCTACGCCACTGGCCTCTGCTGTTCTGGTTTTACCCGACTCGCCAAGACCACATCCGCATCATCGATATCCACCGGTTCCCCGGCCGCATTCAGCAGCGGCTGTTCAAAGTCATTCCAGCCACGAATCCCAGTTTTAAGTGAGGCGACGTTTTTAAAGCCCATCCGTTGCATGGTATGGGCGGCCAGCACGCTGCGATTGCCTGAGCGACAGATAACGATTATCTCGCGATTCCTCCCGGCGGCCAGTTCCGGTACGGTCTCTTCGTAATCCCAGTCGCAGGCGGATTCGAGAATGCCACGGGGGACGTTGATTGAGCCTTCTATATGCAGGGCATCGAATTCGTAGGGTTCACGAATATCGAGGAGGAAAGGTTTGTTTTCCTGACCCAGCTTTTCCTCCAGATCCCAGGGGAAAAGCTCTTCGATGTCGGGCAGGGCTTCGGCGATCAGATCAGTAAAGTGTTTCATGGCAAAATAAACCTTCTTGCTATATGGTTTTTGGCCGCATCCGGAAGCTGTGCAGTTTAGCCGCTTTATCGCCGTCGCTCAAAACCGGGCACGGGCATCTGGTATGCTATGGCTATCTTTACCGGATTTGAGAAGGATGTTGAACGTGGAAACCCATATTCCTATCGAACAACTGAAGCAGGGCGATGAACTGGCCGATTCACTAGCGGCTGGCTGTGAAGAGAAGGAGCCCTTTGCACTGATGGTGCTGGGTGACAGCATGGCACCTGAATTCAACGACGGCGATGTGATTGTGATAGAGCCGGGTGCTTCCTATCACGATGGTTCCTATGTGATCGCCTGGCACAATGAGGAGTACACCTTCCGCCAGCTCAAGGTGAGTAATGACCGTTACTATCTGATGCCGCTCAACCCGAACTATGTCAGTGAGCAGTTAGATGGGCCTGAGGCGATCAGGGGGGTGGTGACGCAGAAGAAGAGCCCGGGCGGACGTCACAACCGCAAGCACTACGCCTAAAAAGTCTGCGGCGACATGAGTCGCCGCATGTTCGGGTTTATCGTGAGTCTGTTATTGCCCTTCCTCTGTTGGAACGATAACTGGTAGCCCCAGTATCTCCCACATCTGCATACCGCCACGGTAGTAGAAGACCTTCTCCGGCGGGAAGCCTAGCTCCAGTAATCCGTGAATAGCGTGAGGTGACTGGCCGCACCAGGGGCCGTTACACCAGAAGAGCAGGTCAGGTGATTCACTGAAGTCCCAAAAGCCTGTGCGCTGAATATCGACACCCATGGCTTTTTCCGCGCTATCCCAGGCATGACCTAAGAAGCCTACGGCATCTCGGCGTTTGGCTTTGATTTTCTTCATTAACGGTGCAAGTTTCGGATCACTGGGTTTCATTTCGAACTCGGTGAAGGGGATGTTAACGGAGCTCGGGATGGTCCCCTTTTGATGCCACTCCGCCACTCGCGCATCGATGATTAATCCGGTGCCTTTATTGACCTTATTCTGCATGAAATCAAAAACCTCAACCTCACCGACAGTGGTGACATCTGGTGCGACATGGATCGGTTGTGGGCAGAAGGGAGGACATTTGCGTGAGGTTCTTGCCCAGCTCAGATCCACGACGTTGCTCTGATTCTGGTTGCGGATGATCTTTACAGGCTTGCCCTGGTGATTGACTGTGATGCTATCGAGCTTTGGAGTGAGTTTGACTTCCACCTCTTCAGCCTGTGCAGTCCCGGCAAGGAACAATAAGCTGCAGAGTGTGATGATGAGATATTGGGGGGATTTCATGAGCATTACCTTTGCTGTGGTCATATTTCCTATTTATCGTTTTAATTTCGCCATAATCGACTGGCGAATACTTTTTATATCGTTTTTCTGCATATACTCCTCATACACCTTTGTTCGCTGATTCTTAGACAGGGTGGAGTAGAAGAGATAGCTGCCGTAATAGTTATCCTGCAGCTGTTGCTCGAAACCTTCCTTCTTCAGTCCGGACTTTATGGTTTCGGCAGGATTGACGGTTTGTGGAGGGAGGCCTTTGGCAGGATAGGCGGGCTCGCTGCTTTTGCTGTCCTTGCCGCCTTCTGGATCAACTTTATCGGCTTCAACTTTCAGGGCTTGCAGGTAGCTATCCGCTGCCTGTGCATCGAGTGACATCGTGCCACTGATGACGATGACAGTCGCTAGCAACCAACAACCAGAAGATCGGTTGGTTCTTTTCATCTACGAGACTCCTCCTCATGACACCGGCTGGACCATCTCTGACAAGCCTGTCAGCAGAACCATAACGCCAGCGTGATTCTTCCTGTTTTCTTATAGGTATTTCCTATTATTAGGCGAAAAGAAGGCAATATGCGTACCACAAAGTGCAAAATTGTGATCGTTTAGTGGTTTTTAGTCGTGAGGTGCTTAAAAAGCTGCTCCAGTAATGCGACCTGGCTCTCCAGGTCGGGCATCGCTTTGATGACTTTAAGCCGCTCCTGTCCATCGAGACGAAATTCCTGTGGGCGGGTCTGAAGCAGCTTGATTAACTGCATTGGATCGATATTCGGTTCTGCAGTGAAGGTGATGCGACCACCTTTTTCTCCCAGTTCAATTTTGACAATACCTAAAGGTGTTGCGCGCAGTTTAAGGGCGGTGAGGGTGAAGAGATTCTTTGCCGCCTCAGGTAACAGGCCGAAGCGATCGATCATCTCCACCTGCAGTTCATCCAGCTCGTCAACGCTGGCAGCATTGGCGATGCGTTTGTAGATCTGCAGACGACTATGGACGTCCGGCAGGTAGTCATCCGGCAACAGGGCGGGAATACCCAGATCAACCTCTGTGCCGTGTAACAGGGGTTTCTCCAGTTCAGGCTCGTGACCATCTCGTAGGGATTTGACCGCACGCTCCAGTAGCTCGTTGTAGAGACTAAAGCCGATTTCGTGGATCTGGCCGCTCTGTTCCTCGCCCAGCAGCTCTCCGGCGCCGCGGATCTCCAGGTCGTGGCTGGCCAGGGTGAAGCCGGTGCCCAGCTCCTCAATGGATTCGATCGCCTCTAGCCGTTTCACCGCGTCTTTGGTCATGCTGCGCTTGGATGGGATCATCAGATAGGCGTAAGCGCGGTGGTGAGAGCGTCCGACCCGACCACGCAGTTGATACAGCTGGGCCAAACCGAGCCGGTCGGCCCGGTTCATAATGATGGTGTTGGCGCTGGGGACGTCGATGCCGGTTTCGATGATGGTGGTGCAGACCAGAACGTTGAATCGCTGGTGATAGAAGTCGGTCATTACCCGTTCCAGATCCCGTTCTCGCATCTGACCGTGAGCCACCCGCAGAGTCGCCTCTGGCAGCAGTGCTTCCAGCTCCGAGGCGATGCGCTCGATACTCTCCACCTCGTTATGGAGGAAGTAGACCTGACCGCCGCGGCGGATCTCCCGCAGGCACGCCTCCTTGATCAGCTCAGGGTTCCATTCATGCACGAAGGTTTTGATCGCCAGACGCCGTGCCGGGGCCGAGGCGATGATGGATAGCTCACGCAGGCCGCCCATGGCCATATTGAGAGTACGTGGGATGGGGGTGGCAGTGAGGGTGAGTACGTCGACCTCGGCACGCAGTGCCTTGAACTGCTCCTTTTGCCGCACGCCAAAGCGGTGCTCCTCGTCGATGATCACCATCCCCAGCTCTTTGTACTTAATACTGCTCTGTAGCAGTTTGTGGGTACCGATAACGATATCTACCGCGCCATCCTCCAGCCCTTTAAGTACCGCGTCCTGCTCCTTGCCGGAGCGGAAGCGGGAGAGGGACTCGATGCGTACCGGCCAGTCGGCAAAGCGGTCACGGAAGTTCTGGGCGTGCTGTTCGGCGAGCAGGGTGGTGGGCACCAGTACCGCCACCTGACGGCCGGCCATCACCGCGATAAAGGCGGCACGCAGTGCCACCTCGGTCTTGCCGAAGCCGACGTCGCCGCAGATTAGGCGGTCCATCGGCTGTTCCGAGCGCATATCCGCCAGTACCGCATCAATGGCGTCCTGCTGGTCTGGTGTCTCCTCAAAGGGGAAGGCAGCGGCGAAGGCGCCGTACTGGATTTCGTCGATGGGGTAGCGATGGCCGCTGCGGGCCTCGCGTTTGGCGTAGATCTCCAGCAGTTCGGCGGCCACGTCGCGGATCTTCTCACTCGCTTTACGCCGCGCCTTCTCCCACTGGCCACTGCCCAGTTTGTGCAGTGGGATCTGTTCTCCGCCGCCACTGTAGCGGCTGATCAGATGTAGTGAGGCAACCGGCACGTAGAGCTTGTCGTTGCCAGCGTACTCCAGGGTCAGGAACTCCGCCTCAAAACCGCCGACGGTGAGCTTCTGCAGTCCCAGGTAGCGACCAACGCCGTGCTCCTCATGCACCACCGCAGCTCCGGGTTGCAGCTCCACCAGATTGCGTACCACCGCATCCGGATCGCCCTTGCGACCCTTGCGGCGGCGACGCTGCATCACCTGCTCGCCGTAGAGCTGGGTCTCGGCAATGACCGCGATGCCAGGGTCTCGAAGTAACAGGCCTAGCTCCAGTGGGGCAACGACGATGCCGTGATGGGCAGTGCCATCAATGAATTCACGCCAGCTCTCTACCGCCTCGGGCTGGAGGCCACAGCCACGCAGCAGCTGCAGCAGATTTTCACGCCGCCCAGGCGATTCGGCAGCAAACAGGATACGACCCTCGAATTCCGCGGCGAAGCTTCGCAGACGGGCGCTGGGCTCGTCTGACCGGGGATCGAGAGTGAGTTGTGGTGGCTTTTCCGTGGCGAAGTTATTGCCGTGATCGCCATCGTGTAACTCAAAGTGCTGTAACGCGGTGCGCGGGAAACCCTTCAGGCCGCTGAATAGGGTGGGGATGTCCAGAAACAGCTCTGTCGGAGGGAGTGGTGGATGCTCAATATGGTACTGGGCGACCTGAAAGCGCTCCTGACACTCATCGCGAAAGCGCTCCGCACCCTCGTCCACCCCTTCAAGGGTGAACAACTGGGCGTTCTCAGGCAGGTAGTCGAACAGGGTGGCGCTCTGTTCAAAGAAGAGTGGCAGGTAGTATTCGATTCCCGGTGGTGCCAGGCCGTTACTGACGTCGCGGTAGATGACGCTTTTCTGTGGGTCACCTTCGAAGCGACTACGGTAGGCCTCACGGAATCGGCGGATCCCATCTTCATCCAGCGGGAATTCACGTGCCGGGAGCAGGCGGATCTGATCGACCTTCTCTTCGGAACGCTGGCTCTCCGGGTCAAAGGTGCGGATGCTCTCCACCTCGTCATCGAACAACTCTATCCGGAAGGGGTGGCGGCTTCCCATGGGGAAGAGGTCGAGCAGACTACCGCGCACGGCGAACTCACCATGCTCCATCACCTGGGAGACGCAGCGGTAGCCAGAGCTCTCCAGACGGCGACGCATCGTCTCCAGTTGCAGTTTGTCACCACTATCGAGTGCCAGGCTGTGGGCGTCGATATAGCCGCGCGGTGAGATGCGCTGCATCAGGGTGGCGACCGGCAGGATCAGGACGCCGCGCTCCAGTTGCGGTAGCCGATGCAGGGTGGCGAGGCGTTCAGAGATGATGTCCTGGTGCGGTGAGAAGGTGTCGTAGGGGAGGGTTTCCCAGTCGGGAAAGCCGAGGAGGGGCAGGGCATCCGCGCCGCTGTTGTAGAACCGTAGTTCGTACTCGAGGCGAGTGGCCGTGGCGGTATCAGGGGTGATGGCGACGACGATACCCGGCGCACTGCGTGCAGCCTCACTGATCACCAGACCGAAGGCACTGCCGTAGAGTTTACCCCAGTGCTGTTTATCACCGGGCTTGTTGTGCGGCTGCGGATGCAGCGGGGATTGGGTCTGCGCCATGGCTTTGCCGAATTACTCTTTGCTCAAACGTGAAAGCGGCGTATTGTAGGCGTCTGACTGTGACTAAGACAATCAATGACAGACCACTGTCAGAAGATGGCAGATTTACCCATTCACCGTCAGACGCAATTTTGAGGCGCCCTTTGTGCGCCAACATCCTCACTGTAGAACACCGTGTGAGCTGAAACTCGGATGCGTCGTGTGCTCATTCAGGGGGGAGATTTGTATGGCAAGGAAATTGCATTACACAGGCCAGCCGAAGGCTGAATCAATGAACGCAAACATTTAAGGAGTCATCACATATGGCACATGTCGTCATTATCGGGGCCAGCACAGGTGGCCTGCCAGCCGCGTACGATATTCGCGAAGTTCTTGGCAAGGAGCACGAAATCACCGTCATTAGCGACAAGGAAAACTTCTCCTTCGTCCCCTCCAACCCCTGGGTAGCGGTGGGCTGGCGTACCCGTAAGGACATCTCTTTCCCGCTGGAGCCGTACCTGAAGCGCAAGGGCATCAACTTTATCGCTAAGGCCGCCACCGAAATCAAACCTGACGAGAACACCGTTGTGGTTGCCGATGGCAGCGCCATCAAGTACGACTACCTGGTACTGGCAACTGGCCCGAAACTGGCCTTCGAAGAAGTTGAGGGCATGGGTCCGATAACCGGTAACACCGTATCCGTCTGCACCACTGACCACGCCGAAGAGGCCTATGAGAAGTGGCAGGCATTCGTTGAGAACCCTGGCCACATCGTTGTTGGTGCCGTGCAAATGGCCTCCTGCTTCGGTCCAGCTTATGAATTCGCCTTCATCATGGATACCGACCTGCGTAAGCGTAAAATGCGCGACAAGGTACCGATGACCTTCGTTACCTCCGAGCCTTACATCGGTCACCTTGGTCTGGGTGGCGTGGGTGACTCCAAGGGTATGCTGGAATCCGAGATGCGTGACCGTCACATCAAGTGGATCACCAATGCTCGTGTGACCAAGGTTGAGCCGGGCAAGATGCACGTCGAAGAGCTGGACGACAAGGGTGAGGTGCACAAGTCTCACGAGCTGGACTTCAAATATTCCATGATGCTGCCGGCCTTCAAGGGTGTCGACGCGGTCAACGCCGTGGGCGACGATCTGGTTAACCCACGTGGTTTCGTTAAGGTTAACGACTTCCAGCAGAACCCGAAGTGGAACAACATCTACGGCATCGGTGTTGGTATCGCTATTCCGCCGGTAGAGGCTACCCCGGTTCCGACCGGCACACCGAAGACCGGTTACATGATCGAGTCCATGGTTCTGGCCACAGCCCACAACATTGCCAACGATATTGACGGCAAGCCAGCTGACCAGAAAGCGACCTGGAACGCCATCTGCCTGGCAGACATGGGTGACACCGGTGCAGCCTTCGTGGCCATGCCGCAGATCCCGCCGCGCAACGTCTCCTGGATGAAGAAGGGCAAATGGGTACACATGGCCAAGGTGGCCTTCGAGAAGTATTTCATAAGCAAGATGAAGAAGGGTTCCAACGAGCCTATCTTCGAGAAGTACATCCTTAAGGCACTGGGTATTTTGAAGCTCAAGTAAGCCGTTTAAAAAGACCGGCGGGTCCTCTGGGCCCGCCGGTTTTTTTTCGTCTGCCACTTCCCGACTGGTATGCCAAATGTTTTGACATGGCATGACGTCATGACATATTGTCAGGTCTCGACATGTCAGCACGACTGACTTCGTTCTCAAAAAAATACAAAACACGGCAGATCGTAGAGGCACCACCATGGCAGAACAGTTTAGTGGGACCAAACCGTCCTGTGAGCAGATTATCGACATCTTTCCCGATCCCTTTGTGGTAATCGACCGCGACTACAAAATCATCGCGGCCAACCGTAACTACCTGGAGCACTATGGCCACTCTCGTGCCGACAATGTGGTAGGACGCTTCTGCTATGAGGTCTCACATCATTCAGACGCCCCCTGCAGTCAGCATGGCGAGCACTGCCCTCTGGAGACGGTATTCGAGACCGGACAGGCCACTCAGGTGATGCACGTTCACTATGATAGTCAGGGCGGCGAAGAGCATGTGCAGCTCCACTCAAACCCCCTGTTCGATCACACCGGCAAGGTGATCTATGTGGGTGAGTATATCTACCCTATTTTCAAACCCAGCGACGATCCCATTCTTGTCGGACGTTCTCGTCCCATGGTACGTCTGACCAGTCTGTTGCAGCGTGTCGCTCCCACAACCACCAGTGTGTTGTTACAGGGAGAGAGCGGCGTTGGTAAGGAGTGTGTGGCGCAGTACCTGCACCAGTACTCCAACCGTTCAAGCATGCCATTTGTGATTGTCGATTGTGCCACGTTGGGTGAGAACCTGATTGAGAGTGAACTGTTCGGTCATGAAAAGGGCGCCTTTACCGGGGCCAATAACCGCAAGAAAGGACTATTTGAGGTGGCCGATGGCGGCACCCTGTTTATCGATGAAATTGGCGAACTGCCCCTGTCACTACAGACCAAATTGCTACGTGTTCTTGAGACCGGTACCTTCCGCCGACTTGGCGGTACGGAGTACATTCAGGTGAATGTGCGGGTACTGGCGGCGACCAATAAGGATCTCAAGGAGATGTCGGAGAGTGGCGAATTCCGTCGTGATCTCTACTATCGTCTCTCTGCCTTTCCAGTAAACATTCCACCACTGCGTGATCGCCCGGACGATATTCCCTCACTGGCTGAACATTTTCTCAATAAAATTGAGGAGGGTGACCGCTATGTGCCCATCTCGCCTGAAGTGATTGAGACGCTGTTGACCTATCATTACCCGGGAAATGTACGCGAACTGCGCAACATCATGGAACGTGCGGCAATCCTCGCCTATGGGGAAGAGATGCTTCGACCTGAGCACATTATTTGGGACGGTGGTGGTGACGCATTCAGTAACGGGACAGGATTATCCGCTCAGGGCAGCAACCTGTTACAGCGTCGCCACGGACGACTGACGCAGGAGGCGGTGATGCAGGCACTAGAGCAATCAAACGGCCATCGGGCAAAAGCGGCACAACGTTTAGGGGTCAGTGAACGTACCCTTTATCGCTATGTACAGCGCCTCAGAGATCGTGCATGAGAGTTAGTCATGAGAGATGTAAAAAGCGGCCATTGGCCGCTTTTTTTGTTCATAATTCCTCATTCTTTGGTTTTGGCTTCACTATTGTCAGACCCAGGATCTCCCAGCTCTGCATTCCGCCGCGATACCACTTTATCTTCTTTGCCGGATAGCCCTCTTTAAGCAGCCCTTTAACCGCGGAGGCTGATTGGTCGCTCCACATACCATTTGAGAAAAGTACCACGGTCTTGGCCTTCTTGAAGTTCCAGCCCTTGCCAGATTTCTTTACTCCTAATAGCTTCATCGACTTAACAATGACTTTGTTGACAGCACCTTTGCTACGGTTCAACCGGCTATAGGGAATGTTAATTGAACCTGGAATGGTGCCCTGCTTTAACCACTCAGGGCTACGTGCGTCTACCAGAACAATCGATTGGTCTCCTTTGCTCTGCTTAACCGCATAGTCGATGACCTCAAGCTCGCCGACCGTTTCTACCCCATGGCCCAGGCTGGCGGGTTTGATGCAGAAAGGTGGGCAGATCCGGGAGGTTTTGGCGTAATCTTCGTTGACCCGATTCTCTTCGTCCTGATTACGCTGGATAATAATCTTTTGTCCATCATGTTTGACGATAGCTTGTGCCATCTCCGGTGTGATCTTCACCGCAACCTTCTCCTCCTTCGGAGGGGGAGTCTTTTTAGGGGCTTTATGATCTGCTTCGGGTGCGAGAAAGCTACAGCCGCCAAGCAGGGAGGCCCCGGAGATCAGGGTCAATAAGGCGAGCTGCGGGATGGGAAACTTCATGCTACCTCCATATTTCCAGCTATTGCTGTGTATTTCTAAGTACTTAAGTTAACAAGATGATGCCAGTTTGTCGAAGACGATACTGGTGCTGTATTCACATCTTTACACAGTAAAGTTACGTCAAAATTAAGGGCTTCATGCCACCAGGATGTTTATCAGAATTACTAATGCGACAATAAAAAAACGGCCTCATGAAGAGGCCGCTGTTTTTGCTATACAGATGGGTGAATCAGGGCTTGACGGTAGTCAGTCCCAGTACTTCCCAATCCTGCATGCCGCCACGGTACCACTTGATCTTTTTGGCAGGGAAGCCCTCACCAATCAGGCCAGCAATACCAAGTGGAGACTGACCACACCACATGCCGTTACAGAACAGATAGATGGTCTTAACCTTGCTGAAATCCCAGCCTTTGGCGGTCTCTTTAGCGCCAAAGGTTTCAAGGGATTCTGCGATGGAAAGGTCATCTGCGCCTTTGCTACGGTTGATTTTGGTGAAGGGAATATTGATTGCGCCAGGAATGGTGCCGCGCTTATGCCAGTCCGGGGTACGGTTATCGACAACCAGGATGTTTTTGTTGCCCTTGGCCATTTTCTCCAGCGCATCGATGATTTCAAGTTCAGCAACGGTCTCAACATCTTTATGTAGCTTAATCGGCTTGATGCAGAAGGGAGGGCACTTACGCGAGGTGATTTGGAACGCAGGGTTGATTTCGTGCTTTTGATCCTGGTTACGCATCAGGGTCATCATTTTGCCCTTGTGCATAACTGTGGCTGTGGCCTTCTCAGGGGTGATCTTCACCGCCAGTTCTTCGGCTGAAGCCTGGCCGGGGAGGGTAGACATAGCGGCGGCGCTCAGCAGCGCGCCAATAATGTGGGTAAGTTTTTTGTGCATCATTATTCGTATCCTTGTGTAAAAAGTGGTTACTTAACAGTGGTCAGTCCGAGAACTTCCCAGCTCTGCATGCCACCGCGATACCATTTGATTTTCTCGCCTGGAAAGCCTTCCTTGAGCAGACCTGCGATACCAGCAGGTGACTGACCACACCACATTCCGTTGCAGAAGAAGACAGCGGTTTTGGCCTTGCTAAAGTCCCAACCCTTTGAAGTCTCTTTGGCGCCCAGTTTTTCCAGGGTTTCAGCGATGGTGATGTCATCGGCGCCCTTGGCACGGCTCATTTTGGTGTAGGGGATATTGACTGCGCCGGGGATAGTGCCGCGCTCAACCCAGTCAGGGGTACGGTTATCAACCAGGATGACCGACTTATCACCTTTGCTTAGTTTCTTTGCGTAGTCGATAACTTCGAGTTCACCGATAGTCTCTACACCGTGACCAAGAGAAATGGGTTTAATACAGAAGGGGGGGCATTTGCGTGAGGTTTTGGCGAAGGCGGGGTTGACAGTATTTTTCTGATCCTGATTACGCATGATGGAGACTTTTTTTCCGTTATGCATCACCTCAGCCTTGGCCATTTCCGGGGTAATCTTTACCTCAACATTTTCAGCCAGTACAGCGGAGGTGGAGAGCGATAACACCGCCATCAATGCTGTAGACGTAATGACATTTGTTATTTTCATTACTGTTTCTCCTTTGGTTTGGTATGTGTGCTTTTTTATTCGAGCGTATAACCTTGTTTTAACTTTCTTCTCTGGGGTGTTTTGTAAATAACATTAGTCACATTCAGGCTCTGCTTCGCCAGCGGTACCTTTTTTCTTGGTGGTTGGTTTCTTTTCAGCAGCAGGAGCCGCAGCAGGGGCCGGGACTTCAGCGGTCGCAGTGGTTTCAGCCTTCGGGGTGGTACCAGTACTGGCACAGCCGTTAAGCAGAAAAACGCCGATAATAAGGGTAAAAAGGAAGGGGATATTGCGGTACTTCATGGTTCCTCCATTTCTTCCCGGTCTGTGCCGGGTGGTCGCTGGGTAGTATCCGTTACACTCTTACCTGGATAATGCCAGTTTTTTGTGAGGTGGCAAGTGTTACGGTTCCAGTCGTCACAGCAACTTACATGCCATCGTTGTAAAAAAAATATAAATGGGCTTTATGCGAGTAATTAACCATTTATTGTGGGGCTTTGATGCCAGATGTCATGTCATATGGCAGACTATGGCAGACCCCTTGACATGTTTGACTGTCATGCTGGCAGAGGGATCAGGGTGTTGGCGGCCAGGGCACAACGCTTTTCGTAGGCTTCACGGGCGATACGGACATCCTCGATAAACCAGGGCAGCTCGTGAAGTTGTAGTGCCTGTGGCCCATCGACCAGTGCACGTGGGGGATGGGGGTGGAAGTCGACCAGGATCATGTTGGCACCAGCAATCACGCCCTGGGCGGTAACATGCATCACATCCAGTAGGCCATCGGGGGCGCTGTCACGGGTACCGACCGAGTGCGAAGGGTCGATACAGACCGGCATACGGGTCATACGTTTGACCACAGGCACATGGGCGAAGTCGACGAAGTTGCGGTGCGGGTCGCCCATGTTGGTCTTCATTCCGCGAAGGCCGAAGATCACCCGGCTGTTGCCTTCACTGGCCAGATACTCCGCAGCGTTGAGCGACTCTTCCAGGGTGATGCCGAAACCTCGCTTGAGCAGCACCGGGAACTCCCGCTGACGGCCTACCGCCTTGAGTAGCTCAAAATTCTGGGTGTTGCGGGTACCGATCTGTAGCATGATGCCGGTGGGGTTGCCGGTCTGATGCAGTGCCTCATTGATCTCTGCCACGTGACTCTCATGGGTCACCTCCATGGCGATTACCTTAATGCCATATTTCCCCGCCAGTTCGAAAACGTAGGGCAGACATGCCTTGCCGTGGCCCTGGAAGGCGTAAGGATTGGTGCGTGGTTTGTAGGCTCCCATGCGGGTACAGACCTGCCCGTTCTCCTGTAGCACCTTCATCATCGTTTCAACGTCTTCCGGGGTGTTGACCGCGCAGAGTCCAGCGAAGAGGTTGAGGTTGTCCTGACCGAAGTGTACGCCGTTGTATTCAAAACCGGTGGCACGGTGATCGTTCTTGTGACGGCCGAGAATCCGGTACTCACGGGAGACCCGTACCACACGCTCAACCCCTGGTAGCGCTGCGATATCCTTTTCACTAAGGGTGGCGGTGTCGCCGACCAGATAGAGTTCGGTGAGAGTTTGCAGGCTACCTCGCTCCTCATGAACCCGCACACTAACGCCGGGGAGGTTGGCGAGGTATTCCATGGTCTGACTGTAGGCATCGGAGCCTTTGGGACTATCGGAATTGAGGATAACGATCATCTGCGGCTTCCTAGCAAAGTTTGTGGCTGTGCAGCAACGTGCCGCACAATTTATATAGTAGGCGGGCACCAACGTTAGCATCCCACTCGTTGCCGTCAGTGCTGGGAGTCACTTCGCATATATCGAAACCGACGATAGTACGCCCGGATGCACTGAGTTGATCAAGAATATAGCTGGCCTCGGCAAAGCTCAGGCCGCCGGGCACTGGTGTGCCTGTAGAAGGGCAATAGGGCGGGTCGAGGGCATCGATGTCAAAGGAGATATAGACCCGTTGCGGCAGCTGTTCGAGGATCGCTTCACTTACCATGTGGAAAGGCTTGCCTTCGGCCTGCATACGGAACAGCTCGGCAGCATAAAATACGTGACAGCGTTCCCCCAGCTCTTTGGCGTACTCTTTCTCCGCACGGCTGTAGTCGCGTATGGCTACCTGTACCAACTTGCTGACCCCAGGCACTGTCTCCATGACGTTGTGGAAGATGGAGGCGTGAGAACCGGTGAATCCCTCGTAAGCGTGGCGCAGGTCATGGTGGGCGTCAAAGTGGAGGATGGCGAAAGGTTCACTGGTGTCGGCCAGGGCACGGATCAGTCCCAGTGGTGAGGAGTGGTCGCCACCGATCAGGCCTACGAGGCGCCCCTCATCCAGCTGCTCCCGGGCACTTTGGTAGACAATGGTATCAACCTCGCTGCTGGCGGCGTTGACCCGCTGAAGTGCGGCATTCTCGGTTTTGCCCTGCTCTAGCGCGGCGATCACCTCTAGTGCATCGCTCCGGGCACTTTCATTGAGTGCTGTGATTCGTGTGTCTGTGGGCAGGCAGGCGATACCGGCGCGATAGGGGCGGTCAACAAAGCTGTCTTCCAGATCGAGTTGATGGCTGGCCTGGATGATGGCTGCCGGCGCAGCACTGGTGCCGCCACCATAGGAGGTGGTGGCTTCCCAGGGAACCGGAAGCAGGACCAGCGAGGAGTCGGCGGGGTCAAGGTCCGCACCAAGAAATCCGGCCTCAGGAGAGGGTGGTAATCCCGCTTCAAGGCGGGCAACGACCTCACTGAGGGGGAAGTTCGTGGTCAAGGTGGTGTTCTCGTGGCTGGTGGAGCAGACGCGCTGCTGCGCGCCAGCCTATTGGCTGAAATGGCGGGTTTCGTTGATTACGCTGTGAATAACGTAGTCGCCTTCGAAGTAGACGGTGTAGCGTCCGTAGATCCAGCGCGAAATGGGTGGGTCTCCGACGGCTGGTGTGGTCTGGTTAGGCTCGCCGTACTGAAGTCGTACCGCCTCTTTGCTCATTCCCTTGATTGGCATCTCCAGGGAGATGGCGTTCTGCTGCGGCAATGCGCTCTCAGGGGCCATCTGCAGCTCTTCCGCCGAAACGGGAAGTGTGAGGCCCAAACCGGCGATCAGTACCAGGGATGTGGCGGAAATCAAACGCATTTGTCCGGCTCCTTGCTATTAACTTCAAGTATAATGCCCAATTAACTGAAATATACGCCATTTTACCTCGGATAGTAAAACCTCCATTAAAAGGAACCCCGTTGCCAAGCCAGAACCACAAAACAGGCCCGTCGCATACCGACATATTCAGCTATCGCCAGTACTGGGCGAAAAGGTTCCTGCCTGCGCCGGTATTGCCGATGACGCGGGAGGAGATGGATGCTTTGGGCTGGGACTCCTGCGATGTGATCCTGGTGACCGGTGATGCTTACGTAGATCACCCCAGCTTTGGTATGGCAGTGATTGGTCGGGTACTGGAGGCGCAGGGGTTTCGTGTCGGCATCATCGCCCAGCCTGACTGGACCTCAGCAGAGGAGTTCCGCCGTCTGGGCAAGCCCAACCTGTTCTTCGGAGTCACAGCGGGCAACATGGACTCCATGGTCAACCGCTACACCGCGGATCGCAAGATACGTTCCGATGATGCCTATTCTCCTAATGGTGAGGGTGGGCACCGCCCCGATCGCTCGGTAGTGGTCTATTCACAGCGCTGCCGTGAGGCCTATAAAGATGCCACCGTGGTGCTAGGAGGTATCGAGGCGAGCCTGCGTCGCATGGCCCATTACGACTACTGGTCGGATAAGGTGCGCCGTTCTGCACTGGTCGATGCCAAGGCCGACATCCTGCTCTACGGTAATGCTGAGCGAGCCATCATCGAACTGACTCACGGACTGGCCGCAGGCAAAACGATGCAGGAGATGCGTCATCTACGCGGTGCGGCCTTCATGCTCAAGCAAACGCCGACTGATTGGGTTGAGCTCGATTCGACCCATCTGGAGGAGGAGGCCACACCACATACCCTGCGCGAGGTTGCACAAGAACAACGGGACCGGGTGGTGGTGCGTCTGCCCTCCTATGAGCAGGTGAAAGATGATCCGGTGCTCTACGCCCACGCCTCGCGGGTGTTTCACATGCAGACCAATCCGGGTAACGCCAGGCCTTTGGTGCAGGCCCACGGTAACCGTGAGGTCTGGATCAATCCACCGCCGATTCCGCTGTCCACAAAAGAGCTTGATAGGGTATTTGAGCTGCCTTACACAAGGCAGCCCCATCCCGCCTATGGTAAAGCGCGCATCCCTGCCTATGAGA